>NZ_PNEC01000054.1 GCF_005886345.1 Pseudoalteromonas phenolica | reverse complement strand
CGGCTTGTTCGGCTTGTTCGGGTTCTACCTTAGCTTCAGGCTCTACCTTGGTTTTAGGCTCTTCAATCACTAGGTAAGTTTTCATCGTAGGTTGTGGCTTTGGAGGGATAGGCAATACAAATTGCTTGTGAAGAAAGTACACAATCAATATATGAAATAACATTGATATGGCGAGTGCTTTTGGTAATCCCTTTAGCAAGAACTTACTCCGATTGTTCATAACAGCCTGATTTGAGTCGGAACAGGTCAAAAAGTTCATTATTGAGAGACAATGATAAAAATGGGCTATTCAGGCTAAGTTTACAATTCGATGATTAGCGACAGGTTATTATTTACATGTATTCATAATGGGAATAATCAGGGTGCTGAGTCTGTCAATCGCTTGAAAAGCTTCGTATATTTAGGAGACGGCCGTTTATCGCACAGTAATTGAGCGGTGTTTTTGTGTGTGATAATGTAACACTTTAGTAATGGTAAATCTTTATTTGCCATTCAAAGTAAAATAACAAAAAAGGTTTCAACAATGCGCAATAAACTGCTTTCAGTAGCTATAGCGAGTACTTTAGTGATCAGTTCGCACGCTTCTGCAAATATGAACCTTGCACCGACTGAGCTGCAGGGGTTGAATTACAAAAAGTCACTTGTCACTGGCGTGTTAGACGCCAATATACCTAAGCCTGAAAGTATACTAGGGTTTCCTGTTGGTCAAAGAGCTGCAACGCCTGAGCAAATCACCGAAGCACTCAAAGTGTGGCAAAAAGCCAGTGATAAAATTCAGCTAGTAGAATATGCACGCTCACATGAGGGAAGACCCTTACATTACCTAGTTATTTCTTCTCCTGATAATCTAGCGAAAGTGGACAGCATTAAAGCTGACTTAGGTAAGTTAGCAAACCCCATTAACTTATCAAAGCAAGAAGAGCAGCGCATTATTGATCGCTTACCAGCGGTTGCATGGATGGCATATTCTATTCATGGCAATGAAGGGTCTGGCAGTGACGCTGCCCTAGCAACAATTTACAAGCTTATTGCCTCAAAAGATCAAGATATTAAGTCATTACTTTCGGATACTGTGGTTATCGTAGATCCGCTTATGAACCCTGATGGTCGCGCTCGTTTTACGAAAGAGATCCAGCAACGAAGAGGAACTTCTCCGAATGTTGATACTCAGTCAAAATTACACACAGATGCATGGGCAACTGGACGCAGCAATCATTACTTCTTTGATTTAAACCGTGACTTTACTTTAGGCGTTCACCCGGAGACTCGAGGTATTGTTCAGTCTATTAATGAATGGAACCCACAGCTGATGATAGACGCTCATGAAATGGGGCCGATGGACTCTTATCTATTTGGTTTGGCTCGACAGCCAGTTAATAAAAATTTATCTGAGTTTTCTCTAAAATGGGGGGAAATATTTGAAGACGATCAGGCCCAAGCATTTGATGATCAAAAATGGCCTTATTATACCGGTGAGTGGTTAGAAAACTTGTATCCAGGTTACTCAAGTTATGCCGCTTTTAGAGGCACGATTCATATTCTGTATGAGCAAGCCCGCATTAAAGAAGATGGTGTCATGCAGCATAATGGCAGAATTGTGAGCTATGCAGAATCGGTAGATAAACAATATGTGAGTAGCATCGAAAATTTAAAGACTCTAGCGAAACACTCAAAAGCAATATATCGAGATTTTGTTAAAGATAAGCGACAATTAATCTCTGATAACAGCCCGTATGCAGATCAGAGCTTCGCAATTTTACCTACGAAAAATAAACAGCGTTTAGCGAAGTTTATTGACTTGATGCAGCTACAAGGTTTTGAAATTCATCAAACAACCAAAGCAATAAAAGTTAAAAAAGCCAAGACTCAGCTTGGCGACATTATTTCTTCAGAGCTGCCTGAAGGCACTTTAATTATTCGTAACCGACAGCCACAAGGGCGACTCATTTCTACTATGCTCGAGTTTGACGCTAAGATTAGCAATGACGTATTAGTTGAAGAGCGTCAAAGGGTGCTACGTGATGGCTCAAGCCTTATGTACGATGCCACAGCTTGGAATATCACCATGATGCACGGCCTTGAGGCTTTGACAATACCACAACATGTCACTGAGCATATTCGTATATTTGAGCCATCTGATGAAGAGCCATTTATCATCAAAAAATCGGGCTCCATTGCCTATGTTGTAGATGGTAATAATGATGCATCTGTTGGCTTTGCTGCACGTCTAATGGAGCGCGGTGTTACTACGAGAGTAATTGACAAAAGTACAGTGTTAGATGGAGTGACATTAAGCCGTGGTTCAATTGTTGTGTCGCGTTATGACAATGAATTCTTTGATGGTGATCTAGATCAGGTTGTGGAGCAGACCGCAACTGAAGTTAAAGTCACAGCGCAAGCCATTCGTTCTGGTTTAGGTAATAGAGACTTGCCAGACATTGGCGGCGCGCATTTTAGGGTATTAACCCAACCTAGAATTGCTATTTTAAGTGGTAACGGCATTAACTCACTCGACTTCGGTACGATTTGGCATTCAATTGATAGCAACTTAGGGATCAGACATTCTCATTTAGACAGCAACCGACTTAGTTACACTGACTTGAGGCGTTACAACACTTTAGTGATACCTACAACTAGATATAGCCAGTTGAGTAAAGGAGAATTATCGACGATTAAAACTTGGGTAGAGGCAGGTGGTACGTTAGTGGCAATCGACGGCTCTGCCGTGCCATTTACCAGTAAAGATGCAGGTTTAAGTCGAGTAAGACAGATCCAAGATACTTTAAAAGAGGTTGAGCAGTACGATATTTCCTTGCAAAGAGAGTGGCTTGCTCAGCAAAACAGTTACGCTGAAATTGAGAACATTTGGTCGCATGATGCTGCGACAGATATTAATTATCCTTGGAAGAGCGGAGCACAACAAAAAGGTGAAAAAGAGCTTAAAAAGCAATATAACTGGTTAGCTAAATTTAGACCTTCAGGCGCAATTGTTGCTGCGCGAACAGACCAGAAACATTGGCTTACTTTTGGTTCACCAGAAGTAATCCCTGTTTTAATCTCTCGAAATCCTGTTTTGATGGCAAAGGAGGGCGTTCGATCTGCTGTAAGACTTGGAGCTTATCAAGAAATGAGCAAAAGCGAATGGGGTAAAATAGTAAAGCAAGCAAAAGATAAAGAGTTAGATCGCAAAGTAGGTTGGTCAAGCTTGCCTGACAAACAAGAGTTAAAGTTGCGTATGAGCGGTTTGCTTTGGCCAGAAGCGAGCAAACGTATCGCTAACTCTGCTTATTTAACACAAGAGCGTAAAGGCAATGGGCAAGTCATTTTATTTGCTGGTCAACCAGTATTTAGAGGGTCGACATTAGCTACAAATCGCTTACTGCTAAATGCGTTGGTGTATGGCCCTGGCCTTGGTGCACGCCAACCTGTAACTAATTTATAAGCTAAGTATTTGAAGGCTGATAAAGCTGTGCTTTTTCAGCCTTTATTTTTTTCTAACAATAAAGTTGTCTAATTAATTAAACGCTTCTTTATTTCTTCTAATAAAAAAATCTCTCTTTGAATTGATAAGCCTTTTTTTTCGCTTTGTGCCAAAGTTTGTTTGTTATGAGCAATGGCATCATCAATATTTACCCAAACAGGGCGCATGCCATTCGCCACTTCGTAGTGTTCCATTTGCGGTTTATCAAACTCTCCGCAGATCTCGCACACATAACAATCTGACACGATATGCACATAATCAAAATCGTCTTTGTACCAAGCACGAACCTCTTCAAAGCGGCCAAATGCATTGCATTGGGTAATACTTTTAACGCCGGTTTCTTCTTGAAGTTCTCGCAGCAATGCAGCTTCAATGGTTTCGTTTTCGTCAACACCACCACCAGGCAAGGTGTAATCGTCATAACGCGCTGTGAAGAGTAATAGAATGTTGTTGCCGTTTAAAACAATGGCGCGTGCGGTATGACGGGTGAATATTGAACCATTAGGTTTAGCGGGTGGTATGTTGAGTAACTGCATTGAAAAACTGACCTCTAAAATCTCGGCTGTCAGTATAATACCAATCCTCAATAATACTTAATCATTTTTAGGGATTAAAACTGACGTTAGTTTCATTGAAAATTTCTCATTAGAACAACTAAATAGCAAAATTTTCGCCTCGCTACCGACAAGTTCTACTTGGCTCAAAAGAGATAACTTAATTAAGAGGATTGGTATAACGATTAGAATGTGTGATTACAGCTTTTGAGACAATAATAAAAGGGCTCACTAAGAGCCCTTATAATAATCTAAATTCAGGTTAAAAATTAGAAAGGCGCAGGGTAGCGACTGAATATGTCTGCCACGTCATTTAATGCTTCTTTTGAAAGTGGCATATCAAAGGCGGTAATGTTCTCTTTTAATTGGCTCATATTAGTTGCGCCAATAATGGTTGATGTCACGCCTTTTACTTGGTCACACCATGCAAGGGCTAATTGCGCGGGCGTCATATTTAGTTTTTTCGCTAAAGCCACGTATTCGGCAGTGGCAAGGCCTGCTTGTTCTGTATCTCTGAATAAGCCTTGACGCTGAACCAGTGACCAACGGCTGCCCTCAGGGCGAGCGCCATTAAGGTATTTACCTGTTAGCATACCTGCTGCTAGCGGCGACCAAGGTAGATAAGCAATGTCTTCATGCCAACAGTTTTCAATTAAATATGGCCAGTCTTTGGCATGCAATAAACTGAATTCGTTTTGAATTGAGATGGGTTTTACTAAGCTATGCTGCTCCGCAAGGCGTAAATAGGTGTTTATGCCCCATGTTGTATCGTCAGATAAACCCCAATGACGGATTTTTCCAGCTTTTATACTTTTTGTTAGCGCTTCAAGAATGGCTTCCATACTGGCGGTTTCAGCTTGCGTGTCGACATCTATAAAGTTGTGGCCATTGGGTTTATGCTGAGCAAAATGCGGTGATTGACGGTTTGGCCAATGCAGTTGGTATAGGTCGATGTAATCAGTATTTAATCTAGAAAGTGAATCATCAATTGCTTTATAAATGGCATCCGGGGTAATAGGCCCACCATTTCTAACCCAACTTAAACCCGGGCCAGCAATTTTAGTTGCAATCACCACTTGATCACGCTTCTCTTTATGACGCGCAAGCCAGTTACCAATAATGGCCTCAGTTTTACCATAGGTTTCTGGTGAAGGCGGAACCGCGTACATCTCAGCGGTATCAATAAAATTGATTCCCTGACTGAGGGCATAATTGATTTGTTCATCGGCATCATGCTGATTGTTTTGTAAGCCCCATGTCATACTACCAAGACAAATACGAGAAACATCTATTTGACTGCTGCCTAAACGACTAAATTGCATGTGCGCTCCTTGAGTTAACTGCTAATTGTGAATTAAAAAGCCGATATTTGATTTTTATTATTTAGGTAGTGTAGTTGATCTTAAAGCGTAGTAACAGTTGCAATAAAAGCAGAAGTTGCGCCATAATAACTGTGTTTATATACAGTCTTTCATATATGCGTAAATTTATCCACATAGACATGGACTGCTTTTATGCCGCAGTCGAAATGAGGGACAATCCTGAGTTGGCGAAAGTGCCAATGGCGATTGGCGGCAATAGCAATCGTGGTGTTTTGGCGACATCAAATTATATTGCTCGTGAATATGGGGTGCGTGCTGCTATGTCTAATTATCAGGCCAAAAAGCTATGCCCGCATTTGCGTATCGTACCGGGGAGAATGTCGCTTTATAAAGATATTTCGCATCAGATCAGAGCCATTTTTGCCCGTTATACCGATTTAATTGAACCCTTGTCTTTAGATGAAGCCTACCTAGACGTGACGGATTGCACTCAATGTAAAGGCAGTGCAACTTTAATTGCACAACAAATTCGTGATGAGATTTATAGAGAAACGGGCTTAACTGCCTCAGCTGGGGTGGCGCCGATTAAGTTTTTGGCGAAAATTGCCAGCGATGAAAATAAACCTAACGGCCAATTTGTGATCACCCCAGATAAAGTGGATGCATTTATTGAAGACCTGCCACTTAAAAAAATCCCCGGCGTAGGTAAAGTGACAATGCAAAAGTTGCTTGCCCATGGCTTTGAGTTTGGTCGCGATATCAAAAATGCCGATGAAACGTTATTAAAACAAAAGTTTGGCAAACTAGGCGATATGTTATGGCGTCGTTGTCATGGTATTGATGAGCGCCGCGTTGAAACTGACAGAGTGCGTAAGTCTGTGGGGGTTGAAACCACTTTTGAAAAAGACACCGCTGATATTGACGTGTTGAAAATGCGTATTATCAAACAATTATTACCCGAGCTTAAAATTCGAGCCAGCAAATATCTAGACGAGCAACACATCATAAAACTGGGAGTTAAAGTAAAATATTTCGACTTCCAACTGGTCAGTAAAGAGTGCCAGTTTGATAAGTTAGACAGTGCTTTATTTTGCCAATTATTAACGGACTTACTTGAACGGAATCAAGGTCACAAAGCCGTTCGATTGATTGGCATTCAGGTGGGGTTATCGGCTAAAGAAACCGGTCATAACCAAATGCACTTATTTTCTAGTTAGCTGCAGGTTCTAGCTAGCAGCAGGTCAGCTACCATGATAAAAACCCTTGTCGTGTTGAATCATCATGTAGGTTAGTGCCGTTCCCTCGTTGTCGTGGTACCAACTAAACTCTATTTCTAGATTGCTAACAATAAATGTACGGCTGATCTCAATGCTATCTTTATAGCCGTCTACCGCTTTTCCGAAAATCGCTTCTATGTCTTCTACTCTTGTGCCTTCATCAAAATAGAATGTGTGTTCGCGGAAAAAAATGCCACAAGTGTATGAGTTATACCAATCCTCAATAATACTCAATCAATTTTAGGGACTAAAACTGACGTTAGCTTCGTTAAAAATTTCTTATTTAGAACAACTAAATAGAAAAATTTTAGCCTTGCCTACATGGATGTAGGTACCTCAGCGAAAGCAGGACGCGTCAGCGGTGCTATCGACCAGTTTTCCTTGCCTAAAAATAGATCGCTTAATTAAGAGGATTGGTATTAAAAGCATGAAAGCCGTCAGCAAAATTTAAAAATAAGCGGGTAAAATTATTGTCTTCAAGAGTGAGAGAATAGCCGCTGTTAAAGCATTTTCTGTACTCTGTTTTATTGGGTTCCGCTTTATTTGCTGTTAGGGTAAGTGCGCCGAATAAGTGAATATCGAGGTAAAATTTCATATTAGGTTGAACGTGATTTGGCTTTAGTTAGTTTAAACCGGTGAGTGGAGTGAAGCAAAAAATACCGCCAAGGCTAATATCAGCTTTGACGGCAATAGTTAGGTTTTTAAAAAACGAATACCTTAAGCATTTTTTACGTAAATGCGCTCTTCCCATGGCAAGAGTTCTAGTTGTTCTCCTTTTTTACTGGTATCAAATTCGCCGTTATCAAATACCTTATGGCCGTTCACATAAGTTTGTTTCACTTGCGCTTTAAAAGTTTGGCCTTCAACTGGACTCCAACCACATTTATATAAGATATTGTCTTTAGACACAGTCCAAGGTGAGTCCATATCTACAAGTGTAAAATCGGCTTTATAACCAGGGCGAATATAGCCTCGGTCTTTAAAACCATAAAGTAGTGCAGGGTTATGGCACATCTTTTCAACTATCTTCTCAAGAGTGAGATAACCTTGTTGGTGAAGCTCAATCATGGCAACCAATGAATGTTGTACAAATGGGCCGCCCGACATTGCTTTGAAGTAAGTGTTTTGCTTTTCTTCAAGAGTATGTGGAGCATGATCTGTGGTAATAATGTCAATGCGATCATCGTTAATCGCATCAATGAGCCCTAAACGGTCTTGCTCGGTTTTGATAGCTGGGTTCCACTTTATTAAGGTACCTTTTTCTTCGTAGTCGCTGTCGTTAAACCACAAATGATGCACACTGGCTTCAGTTGTAATGCGCTTTTCTTCAAGTGGAATATCATTGCGGAACATTGCCGCTTCTTTTGCCGTGGTTAAATGTAAAACGTGTAAACGCGCATTGTGTTTTTTGGCTAAGCGAATTGCACGTTCGGTTGCTTTAACACACGCTTCTTCAGAGCGAATAATTGGGTGAAACTTTACCGGTACATCTTCACCATATTCAGCTTTAAACTTTTGTTCGTTCTCGTGAATAATACCTTCGATTTCAGCATGGATAGCAATGATGTTCTTACTTTTTGAGAAAATCTTATCTAAGGTTTCTTCACTATCTGCAAGCAAGTTTCCAGGTCCTGCGAAATATAAGCCGTCATCAGATAAACAAGAGTATCCTGTTGTATCAGTGTCTAGCAACGAGTCAACATTATCGTTATTCAGGCCCATATAAAAGTCATAATTCGCCAGAGATTTAGTTGCAGCTAACGCGTTTTTAGCTTGCCAAACTTCATGGTTTAATACGTTTGGACGAGAGTTTGGCATATCAATATAGGAAGTAACACCACCTGCTACAGCGGCTTTTGACTCGCTTTCCATATCGGCTTTGTGTGTTACACCTGGATCTCTAAAGTGAACTTGACCGTCAATCACACCGGGTATTAAGTACTTACCTTTCGCATCAATAATGAGTGCATCGGTGTATTCAGGCATGGTTTCACCAATGTAAATAAAACGGTCTTGCTCAATAGCTACGCTGCCGTTGAATGTTTGTCCTTCATTAATAATCACAGCATTTGTGATGATAGTAATCGCCATAATATTTCACTTTTCTTGGTAATAATCGTTGATAAGAGAGCGAGTAGCTCTCTGTATACTTTGGTTTGGTAGTTTTGTTATATCGTAACATTTTAATTTGTATCTATCTTCAATGAATAAGGTTTTTTAAGCGCTAATAAACAACTTCACTCTGACGTAAAAGTTGTTACTCCCTTGAGTAAATAATTCTATGTTTGAAATACAATAACCCTAGGACTTATGGGGTGACTAAAATCTTAATTTGAATTTGTAAATTTCATGTTAAGGTGAAGGAGCGCAAAAATACCAGTCTTCTTAATTAAGTAAGCTATTTCTAGGCAAGAAAAACTGGTCGATAGCACCGCTGACGCGTCCTGCTTTCGCTGAGGTACCTACATCCATGTAGGCAAGGCGAAAATTTTGCGATTTAGTTGTTCTAAATAAGAAATTTTTAACGTAGCTAGCGTCAGTTTTAACCCCTAAAAATGATTAAGTGTTATTGAAGATTGGTATTCATAATAACTAAGAAAAGGAGTATCTGATGCAGTCTATTCTGATTGTATTATTTGGTATTGCCGGCATGCTATTTGGCTGGTTTGTCTATTCTAAGTTTATCGCCACGAAGATTTTTAAAATGGACGATAACTTTATTACCCCAGCCCATGAGCTTAATGATGGGGTTGATTATGTGCCAACTAATAAATTGGTACTTTGGGGGCATCATTTCACGTCAGTAGCAGGGGCTGCACCGATTGTTGGGCCAGCCATAGCTGTGTACTGGGGCTGGGTGCCAGCCGTACTCTGGGTCGTATTTGGTACGATTTTCTTTGCTGGTGTGCATGACATGGGCGCACTGTGGGCCAGTACGCGTCACAAAGGTAAGTCTATGGGGGCGCTATCTGAAAGCGTGATAGGTAAACGTACACGCGTATTGTTCATGATTGTGGTGTTCTTGTTACTGCTTATGGTGAATGCGGTTTTTGGTGTGGTTATCGCTAACTCATTAGTTGCAAACCCGAGTGCAGTAGTACCTGCTTGGGCGGCCATTGTAGTCGCACTCATTATCGGTCAATTATTAAAACGTCAGATCCCGCTTATTCCACTGTGCGTGATTGGTGTTGCTGTGCTTTACGCAACGATTTTTATGGGTGCAGAAATGCCGGTGTCATTACCAACTGAAATGTTTGGCTTAACCGACAAAGCGAATTGGATAGTCATTTTGTTCGTCTATGCGGCGGTTGCCTCTCTGTTACCGGTTTGGATGTTATTACAGCCACGTGACTTTATTAATGGCATGCAGTTGTTAGTGGGTTTAGTGTTACTTTATGGCGCGGTATTTGTGGTGATGCCAGATATCACCGCACCTGCATTCAATACACAAACCGCCATTGATACGCCGAGTATTATTCCGCTGTTATTCGTCACCATCGCCTGTGGTGCGGTATCTGGCTTCCACGGTATTGTGTCGTCGGGTACGAGTTCTAAACAGCTTGATAAAGAAACAGATGGCCGCTTTGTTGGTTACTTAGGTGCGGTAGGTGAAGGGTGTTTAGCACTGATCACGTTAGTTGCGGTTAGTGGTGTGATGTTGGCCGTGTCACCAGAAGAATGGCACGAGATATACAGCCATTTAGGGGCGGGAAGCGTCAGCGCCTTTATTACAGGTGGTTCAAATCTTATCAGTGAAGGCTGGGGCTTTTCAGCTGAAATTGCAGCGACCTTACTGGCAGTAATGGTGGTGTTGTTTGCCGGTACAACCATGGATTCAGGCGTGCGCTTGCAGCGATATATCATCCAAGAGTGGGGCGATATTTATAACATTAGCGTGCTTAAGAATGGCTTAATCGCAACCTTTGTTGCGGTAGCATGTTGTTTACTGCTTGCATTCGGTGCCGGCGGTGCATCGGGTACGGGTGGTATGGTGTTATGGCCGCTATTTGGCTCGACCAACCAGATCTTAGCTAGTCTGACTCTACTCGTGCTGTCTGTGTACTTAATCAAGCTAGGTCGACCTGCTAAATATACCCTCATTCCTATGGTCTTTGTGATCTTGATGGCTTTCTTCGCGGGCTTAATTAAGCTGGTAGAATACTACGAGAAAGGCAACTGGTTGTTGGTGGTCTTAGACTTAATTGTATTAGTAGTCAGTGTCTTGGTGATGCTTGAAGCTTGGTCAGTGATAGGTAAACACAAGCAGAAGAAAACCAGCGGCGAAGGCGAAACTGCGAATTAATCTCAATTGCTAGAAATAGCAAAGTAAATAACCGATAATTGGCCCTAATTGAATAACAATAAGGGCCTTTTTTATGTCTTTTCCTCTCGCGATTGCTTTTAACGGTAATCTTCCAACTGACGCAGATGCTGTCATTGTGATCACCGGCAATGTTGAAGATTTAGGTCAAGCAGAACTAAATGAAATTGTTGCACCTGCACTGGCAATTGATGCGCGTATTAAACAAAAAGCATCATTACTATTTGCAGAGAACTTACCGGGCAAACGTCTTATTGTGGCACCAACTGGGCCATTAACACGTGACTATGATGACGTACGTCGTATCTTCGAAGCTGCTAAAAGCGCTATCACCGAAGCCAAAGCAGCAGGTGTTACTCAGCCTGTGTTACAGCTTGCGTCTATTGCTGATGATGCGCGTTACACGCAAGCTTTAGAAGTTGCATTTTTAGGCATGTGCCAAGCGTTATGGCAGCCTCTTGAAGCAAGAGAATATCACGGTGAGAGCATTGAGCCGGTTAAGCAGGTATTTTTAGCGGGTGCTAGCGAAGAGCAAGTTAAGCAGTTAAATGCCATTGCAGCAGGCCAGTATGCGGCAAGAGATTTATGTGGTACTGAGCCAGAGCGTATGGCACCACCTAAATTTGCTGATTACTGTGTTGAGCTGTTAAAAGACTCAGTGGTCGATGTTGAAGTGATCGATAGCATTGACACAATCAACAAAGACTACCCAATGCTTGCGACCGTCGCGCGCGCGTCTTATGCGGTAGAGCGCCATCATCCTCGCGTTGTGAAAATGACCTATGAGCCTGAAGGAGACGTTGAAAGAACCTTACTATTCGTAGGTAAAGGCTTAGTGTATGACACAGGTGGTGCAGACCTTAAAGTCGGTGGTTTCATGGCAGGTATGAGCCGTGACAAAGGCGGTGCAGCATCGGTGGCAGGCTTCATGAAAGCAGTAGCTGATTACCAGCCTAAAGGTGTTAAAGTGATTGCGTATTTAGCGGTTGTTCGTAACTCAATTGGCTCTGATTGTTTCGTACCAGATGAAATCATCACATGTCGTGAAGGGTTACGCGTTCGTATCGGTAACACAGATGCAGAAGGCCGTCTGGCAATGGGCGACCTACTGAGTGAAGTGAAAGACCTTGCGAAGAATGAAGTAAACCCTGAGCTATTTACTGTGGCAACATTAACTGGTCACGCTGCTCGCGCTGTGGGTCCTTACAGTGCGTATGTTGAGAATGGCCCAGCTCGCGCAGCGAATGTATCTCGCCAGATTGCTGACTTAGGTGACTTATGGGCAGATGCAGCAGAAGTAAATCGTAGCCGTCGCGAAGACTACGACTTCGTTCAGCCACGTACGTTAGCTGATGATGTACTTTCAAGTAACAATGCACCATCAGCGGTTACAGCACGTGGTCACCAATTCCCGATGGCGTTCTTAGCGCTAGTGGGTGGCCTAGACAAGCACGGCTTAGACTCAGAGCAGCCTCTACCTTATGTACACATGGACATTGCAGGTTCTGGTGTTGAAGGTGGTGATTGGCAGCACGGCAAGCCAACTGCGGCAACAGTCGCGAGTTTATTTGCTAGATATTGCTTATAAACCTATGTGATTTATAAAAGTAAAAAGGCGCATCATGCGCCTTTTTTTATCTTTGTATGAGGCCTATAACCAGCGGAGCGCTTGTTGTACGTCTTCTTGATAGTCATTGACCGGTGAATTTCTGTCAGCCACCAAGATCATATTGGCTTTATCTTCACTTGAGATCACACCAGCAAAGCGGGCATCGTTAAATTCACCCAATTGCTTGTCTTGAACGTCACCTGAGTGCGGTACAACAAACACAGTGACAGGGCCGTGATCGGATTGAAAGATTAGGTGTAAACTGCGCTGCCCTTTAAAATGACAAAAAGTCGCATAGGTTACTTTGCCAGGTAAAGACTCAAATTTCCCTCCTAACATGGCAAGCTTCTCGTTGACCGCTTGTAGGCCAACCTCTTTGTCGCGCTCTAGCGCTTTTACTTCATAATAAACATGCGCCAATGCATGTTCACCAGCCTGAAGGTCATTCGAGCCACCCACACTCAAGAAGTATAAGCTGACCGCCAATGTGATTGATGCTGCGGTCGCAAAAGGCTTGTTAAAACGGCCAAACCAGCCTTGCGTCACATTACTTGCAGGCGCCTCTTTGGTTTGCGTCATCAGCTTTTCAGTGAGATCTGGTGGCACGGGTATATCAAGTGCTAGGTTTATTTTGTCGTCTAACATCATTAGCTCATCTAGCAGCTTTTGATGTTCAGGGTTCTGCTGTGCAAACGCAATGACTTCTGGATCGTTGGGATCGGCAAATGCGCGACGACGAAATTCTAATTCATCCATCAGTTTGTGGCCCCCGTCATGGTTTGTGGTTGAGACATTAATGCCTCTTTCAATTGGTTGCGTGCGCGATAAAGACGCGTCATTACAGTGTTTTTGTTCAGCTCTAAAATCTCAGCTATTTCATCACCAGAGCACCCCATGACAACTTGCAAAAGTAACGGCTCTCTATATTCAATCGAGAGCTGACTTATTTGTCTTTGGATCACCGTTTGTTCCATCTCTGAATCTAATGTGGTGCTTTGGTTATCGACTATGGTGTCGTTGTCGACATCGGCATAATCGAATTGTTTACGTTCAAATCGTCTCGCATTTTCGCGACGTACTATGGTTAATAACCAAGGCTTTACCGCTTTCTCATCTTGTAAAGAATCTAAAGCTCGCCACGCACGCAAAAACGTCTCTTGTACTAAGTCTTCTGCTACGGTCGGATCTTTGCTAAGCCAGTAGGCAAAGCGATAAAGCTCCGTCTGATACTGCTTAACCAACTCTTCGTAGCGCTGTTGTTTTTTGGTCATACCCAATAGACCTTAGTAAGTAAGTTTTTCTTACACACTTTTCATAAAAATTTTCAGTACAGAGGCTGTAGCGAGCTACGTTCCTGATCTGCTTGGTTTTTCTCAATTTGAGATATGAGCTTAGCAATTTTCTCAAGATTTGCAGAAGCCGCCCCTTCACTATAAAGGGCTGCTTGTAAGTTTACAATTTCTGCTTTTAGCTCAGCGTTATCTAACTCTTTTAGCCACTGGCTAAAAGAGGTTGTAGTGAGCTCAGTAGTAACAAACTCACTTAATAACTGATAAAAGCGCGTTTTATCGTTCGCTTTAGCCGCTTGTGTTAGCAAGCTCAAACTCATTCTTGGTTTGAATGTGTCATTGGTTTCAGTTTCAATCGCTGGTTTTTTTCGAACGATAAAACCAAGCCAAACAAAAATCAAAGTGAATACCCAAAGCACATAGCCCGATATTAAAATGATCCAATCAAGCAGCGTCTTTTCAACTGAGACTTCAACAATCGTTGGCTCGATTGCCTGTTGATTTTGCAATGGTGCTGTCATGTTTGGTATAGCTGGCGCCGTTTGATTCGGATCGGCAATAACGGTCAGCGTACGAGCTGGCAAGGTCGCATATTGCACACGGTTAATCACTGTATTGAACCAAGGCAGTTTTACTTCAGGTAGGGTGTAAGTGCCAGGTGTTTGTGGTACCAGCGCATACGAGCTGACAAGTTGTGAGATCACCCGACCATCTCGTGCAAGTTGGTTACGCTCGCTCTCATCTGGGTAGCTTCTAAAGCCATCGACTTCTGGTAATCGAATTTCAGGCAACTGCTCTTTAGTCACCCCTAATGCGGTCAGGGTGATAGTACGCGTGATTGGTGTGCCAACCACCACTTCATCAGAGATAGGCTGAAACTCTTCACTTAAATTGACTAACTCACTGGGTAACCATGCGCCATTGTAGGTTTCAGGCACAGGTTGCACGTCAATTGTTTCAGCTTTGCCCATGGCAGAGACCGACATACGGCGATAATTCTCTCTAACTTGACCATTAAAAATTGGCGGCTCGATAGTATATTCACCACTTTTTTGAGGTTGAAGTAGATACTCTCGGCTAATGACCATATAACGGCGACCATCAACTACTTCATAGTCTTCTTTTTGCTTACCAAGAAGTGTGACTTGCGCGTCTTCCATAGCGGGCGCTGACAGTTGCCCGTCTAATAGGTCTTTACCTAAATAAAGTTTAACCGTGTAAAGGCCTGCTTGTTGAACAAACAACTTGCTTGGCTTTAACTCGGTTTTGATAAAGATGTCTTTTTGTTCATCGGCATCGTTACTGCGTGCAACCACTTTTAGTTTGATTGGGTCGCTACTTTTACCAGAAACAGTGAAAGCTGGGATCGTAATGTCGCCCGCTTTACGCGACATGAGTTGCATTTGCCAAGTGGTTTCACTATTCAATCGACCATTTATGACAAGCCTGTTCTCACTTTTACTTATAGGGCCCATCACAAATTGTCTCGCCAAGGCACTGGTATCAGGCTGTTGACTTTTAATAAGACCGTTGGCAGAAATAGTTAGGGTAAAGTATTCGCCCACTGAAACAGGGTTTCTGTCTACCGATGCGGTTAACTTGTCAAAAGCGACGCTCGCTGTGCTAAACAGTAAAAACACACAGGCAATATAAAAACGGGTTACCATGATTGTTTAGATCCTCCAAGGCGACGTTGTTGGGCTCTTTTTTGGGCCTCTAAGCGCATTTTGTTTCGTAATAGAATGGCAGGGTCATCAGGTACTTTCCTGAGTAACTGGTTTAACTGCTGCGCTTTTTCTTTTTCTTCAGGGGTCATTGGCTTAGCTTGAGCCGATTGCATCATTTGCTGCTGACCTTGTTGTTCATTGTTTTCTGTGGCTTGTTGCGGCTGAGGTTGGGCTTGTTGCTCAGATTGCTCGCCGTTTTTTTGCTCAGCTCGATTTTGCTGCTGTTGTGCGTCGGCTTGCATATCAGGCTTGTTTTGCTGATCAGAGTTTTGCTGGCCCGAGTTTTGTTGTTCGGCATCTTGCTCAGACTGTTCGCCTTGTTGCTGGTCAGATTGCTCGCCAGACTCGCCTTGCTGCGGGTCTTGTTGACCTTGCTCAGATTTGTCTGATTGGCCTTGTTGATCTGACTGTTCACCTGATTGTTGATCTTGATTATTCTCACCATCTTGAGATTGATTCTGTTGTTGCTGCTCTTGTTGTTGCTTCATTTGCTCTAGCAGGGCTTTGTTTTCTTTAGCTTGGTCAAAATCAGGATTCTGCTTTAGCGCTTGCTCATAAGCGGCAATGGCTTCATCCAGTTTGCCAAGTTGGGCAAGGGCATTGCCATAATTGTACTGACCAATCGCCGAGGGGCTGTTCTTCAATGCGGCGGCGGCTTGCTCATACTGGCCTTGTTTATAAAGTGCTGCGCCTTTTAAATCACTGTTATCTGCGACAGCCGCTTTTTCAAACTCTTTAGATTGATATGCCGATAAGGCATTTTGGTCGGTATTTTTAAACCAAGATTGCCAATCTGCTGCATGAGCTGGTTGAGACAGTGGCAACATAAAGAATAGTGCACATAATACCAATGCTGACTTGCGTAGTAGTAACAATGCCAATGGAATAAGTAAAATTAAGCCATATTTACCTGCATCAATGCGCCAAAGTATTTTGTTTTCTTTATCAGTCTGATCTGCTTCGCTAGAACTCGCTGTTGGCGCAAACACTTGAATATCTTCAGCACCTGGCGTGTATGCTGAAAACTGACCACCACTGACGGCAGCGAGGTTTCTAAGGGGCGCCACATTCAATCTTGGAATGACTATTTCACCGCTGCGACCTTTCATAAATCCGCCTTCTGGTAATGCAATCGGCGCACCTTGTGCGGTGCCTATGGCATAGATGCTTAATGTAAACTTACTGCTTTGCATGGCTTCTCGAACTTCATCGACATCATTCTGATCAAGCCCGTCAGTAATTAAAATAATCTCGCCTTGTATGTACCCCGCTTGAGACAACAGTTGCATAGCTTGGTCAATACCTGCGTAAACATTTGAGCCTTTACTGGGCATAATCTCAGGGCTAAGACTTGGAATTAAATTACTTAATGTACTGGCATCAGAAGTCAGTGGAGACACGGTAAACGCATCGCCAGCGTAGGCAACTAATGCGGTTTCGCCTTCTTTAAACAGCTCGACCATGTCGAGTGCTTTAAAGCGCGCTTGAGTGAGGCGGTCAGGTTTAATGTCGGTTGAGAACATCGAATAAGACATGTCCATCACAACCACACGCGCTTGTTTTGACTTAAATACCGGCACTTCTTGCTTTTCAAAGCTTGGGCCTGCAATAAAAATAATGCATAGCAAGGTAAATAGCGCCAGCAGCCACGGGTTTGTTTGTTTGCTTGCTTTACCTTCGGTTAGCATCGCATGGGCTAAATGCGGCGCAATTAATCCAGATTTATTGCTTCGGCTTTTATTTAGCACTTGTACCGTGGTTAAGATGGCCCAAGGGATAATTAAAAGTAACAGTAGGGGTCTTAAAAATTCAAATTCCATCATTAAGCCTCCTTACCAGAACGTGAAAGCAGTCGTGCAAGATTAACGTACAGTTGATTAAGCATCAGTAATACCAGTGCTGCTGCTAGAGGCCAAAAGAACAAGGCGATTTGCGGTCTGAAGGTTTCATTTTCGTCGCTGACAGGCTCTAGTTTATCGAGCTCTTGATAGATTTGCTGAAGGCCAGCGACGTCTTTTGCTCTAAAGTATAAGCCGCCAGTTTCGGTGGCAATTTTATTTAACGTGGCTTCATCAATGTTACTGCCGCCGATCCCGCCCATGCCAAATAGACTAAAGCCGCCACGACCATCAGAGCCAACACCAACGGTGTAAACCTTAATGCCTTCTTCGCGCGCTAAAATAAGCGCTTCATCGGGCTCTAGGTTACCCGCGGTATTTTGGCCATCGGTCAGCAATATAAGAATACGGTTACTGTCTTGCTTTTGGCTAAAACGTTTTACGGCTAGACCCAAAGCATCACCAATTGCGGTGGCACGGCCTACAAGGCCAGTTTGCGCTTCGCTAAGCATTTGACTCACTGTGTCTAAATCTCGCGTAAGCGGAGTTTGTAAAAAGGCCGTGTCAGCGAATAAAATCAGCCCGAGGCGATCGCCTTGACGCTGTTCGATAAAGTCACCTAAAACCGCTTTCACCACTGATAATCTGTCTACATAACGGCCTTGATACTCCATATCTTGCTCATCCATCGAACCCGATAAATCCACTGCTAGCATAATATCGCGACCTTCATTGGGCAAAGTAACAGGGTCGTCTAAGTATTGTGGGTTAGCTGCAGCAATAACCAAACACAACCAAACTAGCGCTTCGAACCAGTTGGTTTTTTGCTTTGACTCTTTGAGGCTTGGCGCCAGTTTAGAAAACTGGGCAAATATAGGCATACGTAGCCTTTGTTTGGCTTGCTCTGTACTGGCGGTAAATCGCCTTAAAATCCAAGGTAAAGGTAACAGTAAAAACGCCCAAGGCCAGCTAAATTCAAACATCAATGGCCTCCTTGAGTTTTAGATTTTTGATGGCATTAAATAGTTGCTTGGCTAATTCAGGGTTGTTCTCTGGGCCATATAAGCTATGTAGCGCCTGTTCAGAAAACTGTTCGCCACTGAGTGTATTTAAAATGCTTTGCCACTTTTTAGTAGGCAATGAAGTCAAAGGCGCACCGTAATAATGTTTTACGAGGCGTTTTAAGATTATATGCAGTTGCTGCGCATCATCACTTTGTTGTTTAGCCAGCTCTATGGCGGCTTTTTTGGCTTTTAAAAACTGCTTACGCTTATAAAGCCACATGCCAAGTGTGATAAGCAAAATAAGTAAAGTGATTATCACCGCCCAAGTTGGCAGCGACAATGGCCACCAAGCTACTTGCTCTGGTGGTAAAACATCATGAAGTGCGTCGAGTGGTGAAGCTTGCATCGGTTAAAGTCTCACTACTTGCTGTTCAATAGGGTGGGCTGCTGAAAAGTTCAACATGCTCATGCCTGTGCGTTGTAATCGTTGAAAGCGCTGGTTAAACACTTGCGTAGTTTGCTCTGCAAACTTGTCTCTAAATTGTTTGTTCATCAGTGGCAACGTCCAAGATTGGCCTTCGGCATCGACCTTGATGGCATCTTGGTAGGCAGGTAATTGATGTTCGAACGGATCACTTATCTGACAACCAATTAGTTCACAGTGGCGCGCTAGACGTTCAAGCTGTTTGAAATCGGCTTCTTGCAGGTGATTAAAATCAGAGATGAGGTAAATTAAGCTGCCTGGCTTGGCTAAGTGCGTTAAGCGTTTTAAGTTATCGGAAAAGCGATTCACAGCGTTTTGTTCTCGGTTAGCAAAAGCTTGCTTGTGAATGTCGACCAATTGATGACTTAACGACAGCACGCCTTTATCACGTGCTGTAGGTTTTAATTCATGATGGGCGTATTCACTAAATACAATGCCGCCTAAACGGTCGCCACGTTGACATGCGGACCAAGCCACAAGCGCACTTAAATGTGCGGCTTGCACAGATTTCAGTAAAAGCTGCGAGCCAAACAACATACTGTTTGATAAATCGGTGAACACAAATACCGGTCGCTCTTTTTCTTCTTGATAGAGCTTAGTGTGAGTAATGCCTGTACGGGCCGTGACTCGCCAGTCGATGGCACGAATGTCGTCACCATATTGATATTGGCGAACTTCAGCAAACTCCATCCCGCGGCCTTTGTGTGGCGCAAGGTATTGGCCTGCTTGGCTGCTTTGAATGCGCTTTTTCGGTTTTAAAGACAAAAGGTGTGCTTTAGATTTGTAGTAAAGCAATTCTTTTAAGTCGAGCTCAGCGCCATTACTGTGACACTGAGTTAACCATTGCGATGTATCGAATACGGCTTGTTGCATCATTATGGCACTGGGACAAGTTCAAGAATACGGCTGATCACTTGGTCTTTACTGATACCATCAGCCTGCGCTTCGTAACTTAAAATAATGCGGTGACGCAATACATTATGCAGTACTGCTTGAATATCATCTGGCGTCACAAAATCACGTTCATGTAACCATGCGTGTGCGCGGGCACATTTATCAAGGGCGATAGTGGCACGCGGGCTGGCGCCAAACTCAATCCAACGACCCAGTTGCTCATCAAGTTTTGCAGCTTCACGAGTTGCTATGATCAGTTGAACAAGATACTGCTCTAGCGGCTCAGCAAGATGCATCGATAACACTTTCTTACGTGCTTCAAATAAGGTGTTTTGACTAATGGCGGTGAAATCACCTTGATGCTCTTCTAGGGCTTCGCCTCGAGTTAAACGAAGGATGGCAAGTTCGTTTTCAGCGCCCGGGTAGTCGATGTTTAAATGCAATAAGAAGCGGTCTAATTGTGCTTCCGGCAGAGGGTATGTGCCTTCTTGCTCCAGCGGGTTTTGCGTGGCCATAACCATGAACAGATCTGACAGCGGATAAGTGTTCTTACCAACCGTCACTTGTCGTTCAGCCATAGCTTCTAACAGCGCTGATTGCACTTTGGCTGGAGCACGGTTAATTTCGTCGGCCAAGATCAGGTTGTGAAACAGTGGACCACTTTCGAAAACGAATTCATTGGTTTGCTGACGATAAATGTCAGTACCTGTGACATCGGCTGGTAATAAGTCTGGGGTAAATTGCACACGTTGGAAAGTGCCCTCTATGCCTTTAGCGAGGGCGTTAACAGCACGGGTTTTTGCAAGTCCCGGCGGGCCTTCAACCAATAGGTGGCCGTCTGCAAGCATCGCAATAAGTAGCGCTTGGGTCAGTTCTGGTTGACCAATAATCTGCGTATCTAAATATTTTTTCAGAGCTGAGAATTCATTTACTGCCATGGTTTGTCCTTTACTGACAAAATTTTTTGCTTAATTTATAAGGATTCTATCGTTACTTCTCAAGTGTTTGCTATCAATAAACACGAAATTTAAAGGAAGATTACGATATTGATTAGACTGCACTACATCAAATAGTTCCCTTGTTTTGTAAAGATATTTTGCGTCTGGTTAAAAAAACATCTAGGGTTGAGTTTGGTGCTCAATTTATAGCCGAATTAAAATTTTTATTGGCATATTTTTGTTGGTTGTTTAGAATCGATGTAAATTCAACAGGTCAGACCTGTCAGCGGGAGAGCAAATTCAATGTCTGAACAAAACATACTAAAAACAAGAAAAGGCGATAGAATCGCGATTGTCAGCGGTCTTCGTACCCCATTTGCCAAGCAGGCAACAGCATTCCACCATGTTCCAGCGCTAGACCTAGGCAAACTTGTCGTTAATGAGATGCTTGAGCGTCTTAACTTTGATAAAAATGAAATTGACCAACTGGTTTTTGGTCAAGTAGTACAAATGCCTGAAGCGCCAAACATCGCGCGTGAAATCGTACTAGGTACAGGTATGCCAGTATCGGTAGATGCCTACTCAGTATCTAGAGCGTGTGCGACCAGCTTCCAAGCCATTGCCAACGTCGCAGAGTCTATTGTGGCGGGTAACGCCCATGTTGGTATTGCAGGTGGTGCAGATTCTTCTTCTGTATTGCCAATTGGTGTAAGTAAAAAGCTAGCTGGCAGCTTAGTTGATTTAAACAAAGCGCGTACATTAGGTCAGCGCTTGAAAATCTTCAGCAAACTTCGTCTTAAAGATTTATTACCAGTACCGCCAGCGGTGGCTGAGTATTCAACTGGTTTATCAATGGGCCAAACGGCTGAGCAGATGGCTAAAACGCATGGTATTAGCCGCGCGGATCAAGACGCATTGGCACACCGTTCACACTCATTAGCGAGTAAAGCATGGAACGATGGCCTACTTGCAGATGAAGTGATGGCGGCACATGTACCACCTTATAAGTCTTTCATCGAACAAGATAACAACATTCGCCATAACTCAACCATTGAAGGTTATGCAAAGCCTCGTCCTGTGTTTGATAGACAACACGGCTCTGTAACTGCCGCAAACGCAACACCATTAACAGATGGCGCAGCGGCCGTACTGATGATGAGTGAAAGCAAAGCCAAGGCGCTTGGTTATGAGATCCTTGGTTATGTTCGCAGTTTTGGTTTCTCGGCAATTGGCGTACACGAAGATATGCTAATGGGTCCAGCGCACTCAACGCCTATCGCGTTAGACAGAGCGGGGATCACCTTACAAGATTTAGATTTAATTGAAATGCACGAAGCATTTGCTGCGCAAGCACTTGCAAACATGAAGATGTTTGGCAGTGATAAGTTTGCGCAAGAAAAACTAGGTCGCTCGAAAGCGATCGGTGAAATTGATATGGATAAGTTTAACGTTAACGGTGGTTCACTGGCTTATGGTCACCCATTTGCAGCGACTGGCGCACGTCTTATCACACAGAGCTTAAATGAATTAAAACGCCGTGGTGGCGGGTTAGCACTGACAACTGCATGTGCTGCAGGTGGTCTTGGTGCGGCCTTCGTATTGGAGAGTGCATAATGTCAGTATTTAGTTATGAGCTAACGGATAGCAAGGTTGCAGTTGTAACCATTGATGTTGCCGATGAGAAAATGAATACCTTGCGTGCAAGTTTTGCTGATGACCTATCGGCAATCTTAAAGCAGGGCCGTGATGATAACATTACAGGTATGGTGTTCATCAGTGGTAAAAAAGATAACTTTATCGCAGGTGCTGATATCAAAATGCTAGATAGTGCAAAAACGCGTAATGATGCGTTAGAGCTATCTGAAATGTGTCAGCAAGCTTTCTTCACTATGGCAAATCAAGCATACCCGACGGTTGCAGCTATCCATGGTGCAGCATTAGGCGGCGGCCTAGAGTTTGCTCTTGCCTGTGATTACCGTGTATGTACAGACAGCGACATCACAAAACTAGGTTTACCAGAAGTACAGTTAGGTTTATTACCAGGTGGCGGCGGCACACAACGTTTACCAAAACTAGTGGGTATTCAAAAGTCGCTAGAGTGGATGCTTACAGGTAAGCAAGTGCGCGCTAAGCAAGCTAAAAAAGCAGGGCTTGTGAATGATTGTGTACCACAAAGTATTCTGCTTGATGTGGCAACTAAATTTGCAACAAAAGGCAAAGCAAAGCTATCTAAGCCAAAACTAGATAAGTTTAGCTGGGCGCTTGAGTCAAACCCATTTGGTCGTAACATCATCTTCAAAAAAGCAGAAGAAGGTGTGTTAAAGAAAACTGGCGGCCATTATCCTGCACCAATTAACATCATCAAAGCCGTGCGTGCCTCTGTTGAGCTTGACCCAATGAAAGCTTACAAAACAGAAGCAGAAGGGTTTGCTGACTTAGTAATGACTGAGGTGTCTAAGTCACTACGTGGTATTTTCTTCGCGACCACTGAAATGAAAAAAGACTACCAAGACGATGTCGCAAAAGTGCAGCGTACAGCGGTACTTGGTGGTGGTTTAATGGGTGCAGGTATTGCCCATGTAAGTGCGGTTAAAGCTAAAGCCTTAGTGCGTGTAAAAGATGTGGCGCAGCAAGGTGTGAGCAATGCACTTCACTACAGCTATAAGATTTTATCTAAGCGTCAGAAGCGTCGCATTATGTCTCATGCCGACGTACAGCAAACCATGAACCGCATTACGGGGTCGACTGATTACTCAGGTTTTAAGCACGTTGATATGGTGATTGAAGCGGTGTTTGAAGACTTAAACCTTAAGCAAAGCATGGTGGCTGAAATTGAGCAAAACTGTTCATCAGAAACTATTTTTGCTAGTAACACCTCGTCACTGCCGATTGCACAAATTGCTGAAAAAGCAGAGCGCCCTGAGAACATCATTGGTTTACATTACTTCTCACCGGTAGAAAAAATGCCATTGGTTGAGATCATTCCTCATGACGGTACATCTGAGCAAACCATTGCGCGTACGGTTCAATTTGCCCGTAAGCAAGGCAAAACGCCTATCGTGGTGAAAGACAAAGCAGGCTTCTATGTAAACCGTATTTTAGCGCCTTACGTGAACGAAGCGGCAAACCTATTGCTAGCAGGTGAGCCAATCGAGAAGATTGATGCCGCACTGGTTGAATTCGGTTTCCCAGTTGGCCCACTGGCATTGCTCGATGAAGTAGGTATCGACATTGGCTCTAAGATTGCCCCAATTCTTGAAAAAGAGCTGGGCGATCGCTTCAAAGCACCAGATGCGTTTAACCGTTTAATCGACAGCAAACGTTTAGGTCGTAAGACTGGTCGTGGCTTCTATAAGTACGACAAAAAAGGCAAGAAAGTCGATGAGTCTGTATACGAGCTACTTGGTGTAACGCCAAGCCCACGCTTGAATAAGAAAGAAATCGCAGATCGCTGTGTGTCTTTAATGCTAAATGAAGCAGTACGCTGTTTAGATGAAGGCATTATTGCTAACGAGCGCGATGGTGATATTGGCGCAATCTTTGGTATTGGCTTCCCACCATTCTTAGGTGGTCCTTTCACTTACATGAACAAGATGGGTATTGAAAACCTGTGTTCACAGTTAGCAACATTCGCGAACGACAACCCGTTTTTCACACCTGCTGAGTGCTTAATGCCTGCAGAGACTGCCAAGCCTGAACTTGAAGTCGTTGCTGAAGCAGAAGAAGTAAAAGTTGAAGAGGAGCCAGAGGCTGTAAAAGCGGATGAATCTAGCGCTGAAGACAACTTGAAGGCGACAGAAAAGCCAGCTTAATAACAAGATAACTAAGTTATACAAACAGTTATTTCCCTACATTGTTTTGAATCTAAAGGCGTCGTCAGACGCCTTTTTTCGTATCAGCAGAAATGGATGAGGCTCATTTTTACTTTCACGGTAAAAAACCTTACAATGCGGCGCAATTATCGACATCAGCATTTTGGATTTCTAGCTCCTTTGATACACCCAATGACAAACCCAATATCGCACCATATTTCGGATCTGACGCAAACCTTTGATGGCCTGTTTTTTGAGGCTTACAACACACGCTTGATAAAAGGTGAGCATGAGCCGATTTATCTACCTGAAAATGCCGACACTCCGTATAACCAAGTGGTTTTTGCCCATGGCTTTTATGCCAGTGCGCTGCACGAAATCGCTCATTGGTTAGTGGCAGGAGAGCGTCGCCGAGAACTTGAAGATTATGGGTATTGGTATTGTCCTGATGGTCGAAGTGCAGAACAACAATATGAGTTTGAAAAAGTAGAAATCAAACCGCAGGCTATTGAGTGGGCGTTAAGCGCAGCGGCTGGGTTTGATTTTAACGTGTCGGTCGACAATTTAAATGGTGAGCAAACCTGTCGTTTTAGCTTTCAAAAGCGCGTACAGGCGCAAGTGTTCGAGCTATTAGAAAAGGGCTTTAACATTCGCACCGAAGAGTTATTAAAAGCACTGAGTGACTTTTATAAAACCCCATGGCCGTTAACTGAAGCACAGTTTGATTGGCAGTGCCCAGAGGAGTTTTTAGATGCAGTTTAAACTAGGATTGATCATTAACCCAGTTGCTGGCTTGGGTGGTAGTGTGGCGCTAAAAGGCAGTGATGGCAGTGATACTGCAGCCAAGGCGATGGCATTAGGTGCTGAGCCAAAAGCCAATGCTCGAACGGCATTAGCCCTTGAACAACTTAAAGAAAACCAAGCAAACATTCATGTTTATACTGTCAATGGTGAAATGGGCGAGCGACTGGCTAAAGAAATGGGCTTTGAGACGTATGTGGCTTATCAAAGTGCCACTCCGACAACCCCTGAAGACACTGAAGCCGCGGCAAAAGCGCTGTTAGCCGAAGGTGTTGATATGATCTTATTCGCAGGGGGCGATGGCACTGCGCGTAATATTTGTGCTGCCGTTGATGATTCAATTCCTGTATTAGGTGTACCAGCGGGCTGTAAAATTCACTCTGGCGTATATGCAATTACACCAAAAGCTGCGGGCCGAGTCGTCGATATGCTGGTAAAAGGTGAGCTTGTCACTTTAGGTGAAGCCGACGTAATGGACATTGACGAAGAGGCATTTCGTCAAGGTACAGTAAAAGCGAAACGCTATGGCGAAATGCAAGTACCAAGCGAGTTACGCTATGTGCAAAGCGTTAAAAATGGCGGTAAAGAGAGCGATGAATTGGTGCTTGCCGATATTGCCGCTTTCGTGATCAGCGAGATGGAAGATGACGAGCAATATATCATGGGCTCAGGCTCAACAGTTGCAGCTGTTATGGAAGAGCTTGGCCTTCAGAACACCTTATTAGGCGTAGACCTTATCTGTGATCATGAGTTGATAGGTCAAGACATGAACGCCGCAGATTTATTGACTGCCGCAGAAAAAATGCCAACCAAATTAGTGATCACTTTGATAGGTGGGCAAGGCCACATCTTTGGCCGTGGTAATCAGCAATTAAGCCCAGCGCTCATTCGCAAAATTGGCAAAGAAAATATTATGGTCATTGCAACAAAGACCAAGTTGCAAGCGCTGAATGGCAGACCGCTTATCGCCGATACTGGTGATGAAGCATTAGATGAAGAATTAAGTGGTTACATCAAAGTGATCACAGGCTACAACGACCATGTGATGTATGCTGTTGGCCACGAAGAATTAAACTAGGAGATAAGATGTTATTTCAACAATACGTAGAGTCAGCGCAGCAGTTTTTTGATGATTTAGTAGATAGAGCCAGTGACGATGAACTATTCGCTGGTGGCTACCTACGTGGCCATTTTGATTTGGCTGTGGGTTACGCACAGGTTGAAGGTGAAGACTTAACACCTGAAGAGCTAAACGAGCAAATCGAAAAAAGCTTAGTCAAAGCGTATCGCAATGGCGAGCTCACAGATGATGACAAAACCCACGTGGTTAATATCTGGGAACAAGTTAAAGGCTTAGCTTGATCTGAGTTTTAACTTTCAGATTAAAATAAAAAACCGCGATCATTTCGCGGTTTTTTGTTTTTGCGATAGGGTAGAGTCGGAAGTAGAGCTTAGTAGGGGACTTAATGGCAACTAAAATCACTTTGGCGCAGTTCGTAAAGCTACGTAATGGCGTGCCTTTAGGTCATGCTGACTCATTAAAAAACATGTTATCTCGCTCTTTCGGGGCAAGCTCTTTTGCTCAGTTCTGGCAATATTGGAATCCAGTGTGGGGCTACTACTTATCTCAATTTGTTTATCAGCCACTTAAACGCTTCTTTGGTAAATCAATCGCGGTTGTTGCGACTTTCTTTGTCAGTGGCTTTTTACACGATTTGGCCATTATGCTGGTAAAACAACAAAGCAGTATTTTGCTGACGGTGTGGTTTACTTTGATGGGGCTAGCTGTCGTGCTGAGTGAAGCCGTAAAGCTGAGATATGGCACATTACCTTGGTTTGTCAGAGCACTAATAAATGCAGGCTTTATAGGTGCTAGTTTTTATGTCGCTAAGCAATTATTGAGTTTGGTGCTTTAAAAAATAAAAAAGCCATCTACTTGCGTGGATGGCTTTGCTAACTCAAAGGGAAACTATTGAATTAATTTTTCTTCTCAGCTTTTAGTGCATTTTCATGCCAGTACTGCCAATGCATGTGCGCTTTATTTTCAGTTAAGTGTTTAGGCTGTAAATAATCTTTGTACGTATAGCGATAAAACTGACGCGGCTTTTTCGGATCTGTTTTCGCTTCGTCTTTTGTTTGCTCGGCTTTGTGTGCTTGCAACCAAGTTTTGAATTCAGCACCATATTTTTCACCAGACTCATCTAGCAGTTTTTTATAGCCATCGAAAAAGTCGGTACGTAAAAAGTGCGCGAGCTTTAAATAATCATCACGGTGCTTTTCAAACATAAAGCGTACGGCCAAATAGCTCCATTTATAAACGCGGTCTTGTCCATCTTTATATTCAGTGTCGAACACCTCTTGTAGACTCGGCCAGTCCTTCTCATTAAGCTCAAATGCTTTTATAAATGCACGCGGGTTATTGTCGCCTTCAGCAATATATTCGGCTAGGCCTTCAGACCACCAAACCATATTGCTTGGGAAGTGGTTAAAGGTGTCGTATTTATTGAATCGGCCATCTAGATAATGCACAAATTCGTGATTTAGATTCCATACCGCAAACTTAGGGCGTACCCAGAAGTGCTCAAAAGTATAGAAGGTTGCTATGTTATCAGGGTCTTGGGTTGTGCCTTCGATATACATGCCGCCATTATCAGTGTGAATATCAAAGATAAGTTGGCCCCAGCGGTTGTACTCGGCATGGTTATCAAAGATCACGATGCGAAGCTGGTCGTTGAAATCATTCGCGACCGGTTGGCGTTGCGTTGCGAGTTTCTCATGGAAGGTATCAACTTGCTCGTTTAAGCGCTGACATGAATCATCCAACTCTTTTTTACTCATTGCTTGCGCCAAAATGTAAGCACTTTTTGAGCACTCATGCTTAATCTGTAACACATCGGCAATTTTAGGCTCAATACAACGCCCTGCTAACGGTGCTTCACTACACTCTGACTTACCTCTAAACGACGTCACCACATACGGAATGCTATAGAGAGTTTGCTTTTCAAGCTCTGTGAGCATGCTGTTTTTGCCAAGTGCTTGCCATACTTGATTGTCGAGCTTATCTAGTTCGGCTTCAACAGGCAGACTGGTTTTATCGTCGTTTAGGCTCTTTTGGGCTTCTTCGTCTAAGGTATAGTATTCGTTCCAATATTGTGTGGCGTATAAGTTGTAATGCTGTGCCAATGCCCATAATGCGTGTTGCTTAGGCCAGTCATCTCCCTCTCGCACTGCATTTTTGCTGCTAATAAAATTAACTAATGCAGTTTGTAAAAAGTTTTGATGTTGAACGGCGCTCGAAAATGCTTCACTATTTTTACGTTTCGCTTCATAAGGCAGTACCGCACCGGCTCTTAGTATTTCCCACATCGCATAATCGACGGCTTTGCCCATAGATGTATTTCCTTGAGGCAACGCACTTTCACCATAAAGCGTAATCAGCTGACTGAGCGGTTGAATCTGCTCGGCAGTTTTACCTTGTAGCGCCTCATTGAAGTATAAGCGAAATAGTGCAGTGGCGTAGTTTTCATGAATGCGAGCAACCGTCTCATCGATGGTGTAAAAGTCGCTATGCTCAGCAATGGCAAGTAAGGCTTGGTTTAGTGATTCAGCAGTGCCAGATTGCCAGTCTTTGACAGGACCAAAACTACTAAAAATACGCAGGTAATAAGTTAAGCGCTCTAATTTTTGGCTTGTTAGTCCGTGTTGTTTTACTTCTTCACGAATGGCTTCTGAAACCGCGAGCAATAAACCGGCTTTGTGATGATCAAATTCAGTGCTCCATAAAGTATCAAGTTCGGCGTTAACAATGTTTTGCACTAAAGCTTTGGCCTCATCACTTACGACGACAATAGGCGTTTTTGATTCATCAGATGTGTTTTTGGTATCAAGGGTATTACAGCCAACAAGGCCTAGTGCGACACTGGTCGCTAATGCAAGTGCTGTTATTTTCATTGTTATCTGCTCAATAGTAATTATTGGATACAATATACATATTTTTATTGTAGTAAGAAACCTTGTTGGGATAAAACAGCTAAAGCATTGCTTAAATGAGTTCAATTTATGGAAGAGAAAAGGGCAGAGCTAACTAGATTGTAAGCTCTAACGTTGTGATATAATTAGCTTTAAAAGCTAACCAAACTTCTCTTGAAAATAATCTTCAACATCTTCTTTGATGTCTAGATAATCATCTTCTTCTAATTCGAGAGCATTAAGCACTTTGTCTTTAATAAACGGCCAGTCAGGATCGGCAATAAAGCGTTTCTGCGTATGCACAAGGTTTTCGGCCATCTTTAGCGTCGCGAGGGTCATGTGCTCTTCGTCAGTGTGCTTTTCATTGAAATACTCGACATCATGGTGACGTAAAATAAGCTGACAAGTATGCTTTGGCAGATGCCAACTATTCGCTAAAAAGAAGCCAATAACAGCATGATTGGTTTTGTAGGCTTCTTCTTCGTGCTTGACCAGGCTTTTGTCATAATCTCGGTTTGCGGCGCCGAGTACTTTTACATAGTCGTTGTATCTTACGGCAAGCGCGGGAATACCTGCATCATGGAATAAACCTAACATATGAAGGTTTTCGGTGGGTACTTTAGATTTTATCTTCTTGCCAATCAATGTTGCAACATCAGCAATTTCTGTCGCCGTGTCCCAAAAGCGCTCTAGTTTAATACAACAACTTCTTTGATCGAATGCTTGTTTTAGTAAAAAGCCCGTTACAAGTGTAGCAATACTGTTTAATCCTAAAAACATTACCGCTTGGCGGATATCAGTAATAGTTCTAGCAAGGCCATAGCTTGGCGAGTTAATGACTTTTAATACCGCAGCTGAAGTCGCTACGTCTGTTGAGATTAAACTTGCGATGTCATTTAAATCAGGCTCTGGATCTTTGAGCGTTTGCTGAAGCTGAGTCAGCAGCTCAGGTTTAGGCGGTAGATTAAAACCGGATTTAATGTCTTTAAGCACTGAATCATCAATATTTATCATGGTAAATCGGATCCCTCTTATGATTTACGCACATTCTAAGTGAAGTTTTATTACTGATTATTGCGATAACGCAAAAAAATAATTTTATGCTCATTAACTAAGCGGATTGTATGGCCTTTGGGGCCGTTGCCTTGCTTGAGACTAGCAATCTAAGTTAAGGTTAAGTAATTTTGTTTTATTGGAAGAAAGCATGACTCAACAAGCGAATACGGCTCAGCCAACTGGTGCAGTGGCTAAGTTTCTTAATGGCATTGAGCGAGTAGGTAATAAGCTGCCTGATCCAGCCATTATATTTTTATCTGCCATGTTACTCATATGGTTACTCTCTTGGCTATTTTCAACCACGACTTTCGATGCAATCGATCCGCGTACTGGCGAAGCAATCGTTGTACATAACCTGTTAAGCGGTGATGCACTGGCAGGTTTCTTGGCCTCAATGGTTAAAACTTTCACAGGCTTCGCACCATTAGGTGTTGTGCTTGTTGCTATGTTAGGTGTGGGTGTTGCTGAGCACTCAGGCTATATCAATGCTGGCTTAAAAATGATGCTTAAGCGCACGCCGCAGGCATTATTAACACCGTCAATTATTTTAATCGCGATTGTGAGCCACACAGCCACTGATGCAGGTTATGTATTGGTTATTCCAATTGCGGGTGTAATTTATTATGCCATGGGCCGTCACCCTCTAGCGGGTATCGCAGCGGCATTTGCAGGCGTAAGTGGTGGGTTTAGTGCCAACTTCGTACCATCTGGTATTGACCCATTACTACAAAGCTTCACACAAAGCTCTGCACAAATCATTGACCCAACGATTGCGGTTAACCCGTTAAATAACTGGTTCTTTACCTCAGCATCAAGCGTATTTATCATCCTACTAGGTTGGTACATTACTGATAAAATTATTGAGCCACGTTTACAAGCCACTAAAGTAGATGGCGACACAGATAACCTTCCTTCTTTTGATGAAGTCACTTCTAAAGAGCGTAAAGCATTCATGGTTGCGTCTTCTGTGATGATTGCAGGCCTTGCATTATTGGCTTATGCATCAAGTGGTGAAGACTCAGCACTTCGTAGCCCGAACGGTTCACTGACAGACTTTAGCGCACCGTTAATGCAATCAATTGTGCCACTTATATTCTTATTATTTTGGATCCCAGGTGCCATCTTTGGTTTTATGGTTGGTACTTTTAAATCGTCTAAAGACATGATTGATGCCATGAGTAAGGCAATGGGGAGCATGGCTTACTACATTGTTATGGCATTCTTCTGTGCTTTGTTTATCTCTGCATTCAGCCAGTCAAATCTAGGGGCATTATTGGCAATTGAGGGTGCGCAAGTACTTAAAGCTCTTGCTTTACCAAGCTACATCACTGTGATTGGTATTATTTTCTTAACTGCTTTTGTTAACTTATTTGTTGGCTCAAGCTCTGCAAAGTGGGCGTTACTAGGTCCAATCTTTGTGCCTATGCTAATGCAACTTGGTATTTCACCAGACTTAAGCCAAGCGGCTTACCGTGTTGGTGACTCAAGCTCAAACATCATTACTCCGCTGATGCCTTACTTCCCGCTAGTGGTTGTATACTGTCAGAAGTATGTGAAAGACACAGGTATCGGTACACTGATCGCGATGATGCTACCTTACTCAATTGCTTTCTTAATTGGCTGGAGCTTGTTCTTATTGGCTTACTGGGGTCTTGGTATTCCTCTAGGCTTGCAATCAAGCTACACCTATCCAGGCTAACACTTGGTTGATATAGAAATAAAAAACGCTTCATTATGAGGCGTTTTTTATTTTTGAAAAGACATGCATAAAAATTAGAATAATGATTTTTTATGCACTTTTTATTCGCTTTTTATTCACCAACTTTTCAATACCAACTCTTCAACTTTATATCTTAATTCTGTTTACCTTCATTTACCAAATTGAGTTGAAAAATTGTGCATTTACATTAGATAACAACTATTACTGCTAACTTTACAAAGGTTTTCCTATCTTTTCATTTTTATTAAATTGTTGTTTTTAAATGTTTTAATTTGTTTTTTTAAACGTGTTTTCACTGGTTTCTTTCGGGTTTTTTTTGTTGTGTGTATTTTTTGTTGCTCTATTCATTTTTCGTTCAGTTTTGCAATCATACCTTCCTTTCCCAAGACATAGCAGGATTACAAATCAAAATGTGCTTTATGCATTAAGAGGGTATAAATATGAATAAATCAGTAGTAGCCATTTCTATCGCAGCTATTTTACCTGTGTTCTCTTCACAGGCAGTTGCTGAAGAATCTGTTACACAAATAGAAAAAATTCAGGTTACAGGCTCGCGTATTAAGCGTTCAGATATGGAAACATCGAGCCCTGTTACGATTATCGGTGCAGATGAGATTAAGTCATCTGGCGCGGTAACAATTGATGATGTACTTCAAGACCTAACCGCTGCTGGTGGTGCAATGACTAACCCAGGCGTGAACAACGGTTCAGGTGGTAATGCAACAATTAACCTAAGAGGTATGGGTTCGCAGCGTACTTTGGTACTTGTTAACGGTCGTCGTATGATCAACTCAGGTACAGGTGCGGCATCAACGGTAGATTTAAATACCATTCCTGTTGCTATGGTTAAGTATGTAGAAATACTAAAAGATGGTGCTTCAGCAGTATACGGTACAGACGCAGTAGCTGGTGTAGTGAACATCATCTTAAAAGATGACTACGAAGGTGCAGAGCTAAACGTGCAAACAGGCATGAGTGGCGAAGCCGACGCAGAAAAGAGCAGCATTGACCTAACAGTAGGCACAAGCTTCGATAAAGGTAACATGGTATTAGGTATCCAATACCTAGATAGAGGTCAAGCAAGCCAGGCTGACAGAGATTTTTCAAGCTGTCCAATTCAGGAAGTGAACACAGACAAAGGTATTGAACTTGTTTGTGGTGGTTCAACAATTACACCAAATGGTCACCTTTACCTAGAAAATGGTAAAGAACTTCAAGGTTCACCAGATGGTAATTATAAAGAATATGACCCGACTGCTGATGCGTATAACTACTCAGAAGACAGCTATCTGTATACGCCAATGAGAAGCTTAAACCTAACAGGTTTAGTGAACTATGAGTTAAATAGCAATACTACGTTATTTACTGAAGCTATGTATACAAAGCGTTGGTCAGAGCAACAAATGGCGCCACAGCCAATTTGGTTTGACTTTGAATACACAGAAAACATGGGTGAAGGTCTATTAGAGCACGGTGCAGAGTACGGTGAAACAATTCATTACCGTCGCAGAATGTCAGACACGGGCACGCGTGACTTCTCACAGGTTGTAGATACAGTTAGAACGGTTGTAGGTGTTGAAGGTGATTTAGATAACGGCTTTAACTGGGACTTCGCGGTAAACTTTGGCCGTAACGACTCAGTTGATCAGTTATCAAATCTACACAATGTTGGTAGCATCACAGAAGACATCGAAAACGGTAACTTTAATCCGTTAGATGAAAGTCAGTGGCAAGCTGACAACATGGCTGACTACCTATATACAGAGCAAAATACTGGTGGCAGCCAGATGCTAAACATCAGCACGTCTTTAGCTGGTGAGTTATTCGAATTACCAGCAGGCTACATGGGTTTTGCAACTGGCCTTGAAAGACGTACAGAAAAAGCTTGGTATACGCCAGACTCATTAACATCACAAGGTTTAGCGAACGACCCTAAAGTAGAGCCAACCAGTGGTTCTTATGATGTAAGTGAAGCATTCGTAGAGCTTGCTATCCCAGTACTTGCAGAAAAGCCATTTGCAGAGCAAGTTGATATCAGTACAGCCGTGAGAGCTTTTGATTACTCAAGCTTTGGTAGCGACTTAACTTGGAAACTTGGTTTTACTTGGAAAATGAACGACCAACTTATGTTCCGAGGTGTACGTTCAACAGCATTCCGTGCGCCAACGGTTGATGAACTATACGGTGGTAAGTCTCCGTCATTTGAGCAAATCGATCACGCTAAACTTGATAGCCAAGCAGAAGTTATCGTAGGTGGTAATGACGCGTTAACACCTGAAGAAGCAGATACACTAACTTTAGGTATGGTCTATGAGCCATCTTGGTTAGATGGCCTTTCATTCACCGTAGACTACTATGATATTGCGATTGAAAATGCCATTGGTGGTGTTGATAACCAGTACATCGTAGATAACTGTATCGATGATAATGGTCAGCTTAAGAACCAAGGGACTGCGCTATGTGAGTCTGCAAACGTTCAAGTTTCAAATGGTAAAGCGACATTCAATAATCAGTTACAAAACATTGGTGAAGAAACGACTCGCGGTTTAGACGTGAATGTAATGTATAAATTTGATGCAATGGGCTACAACTGGTCTGCAGCATTAGATACGTCTTTCTTACATGAGCGCACAGTAACGAATGCGGGTGAGACAATTGATTACACTGGCTTAATTACTTCAGGTTCAGGTGGTTATGCAGATGTTAAGTCTAACTTAACATTGGGTGTTAAAGCAGATAACTGGACAGCGAGCTATAAAGTAAGATATATCTCAGGTATGGACAGCTACGCGTGTTTAACTGACCCTACGGCATGTTATGCACCGGCAACACCAAGTGTAACTTACCACGATATTTCGGGTAACTACTTTGTGAATGAGTCAGTAACTGTATCGGCAGGTATTAATAACCTATTCGATAAGCAGCCTCCTTATTTCACAGGTAATAATGACTCAAATACAGACCCATACACGTACGACACATTAGGCCGTTACTTCTATGCGGGTATGAACGTTAAGTTCTAATCGAAACAGTTCAACATATAACCAAAGGTGCTTTCGGGCGCCTTTTTTCGTTTTTATCGTTTATTGATACCTTGGTATAGGTTTGTACCGTTTAAATATAAAAATATGCTAAATTATATCTAACCGAAAAGGAGTTTAGAGTTGAGTTGGCGTTTTCAGACAGTGTGACTTTCGCTAAATTGCAAAAACAACAGGGCAAAGGAAATATGCTGGGGTTTGCACATAAAAGTTTAATGGCACCGCCTATTGGTGTTTATGTAAATCGGCAGTGCCCGTTCGGCAACTTACTTAAGTCTTCCTTAAAAATGCCAAACTAGGTGTAACTGAGGAGAAGATTCTGTGACATCGGTGCCTAGTTTATTACGCCACCATTGCCACTCAATGCCTAGCATGAGCTGTTTTTCTTTACCCATTAAAACATGGCCAATATCCCAGCGCAGAGCAGGCTGAGCTAAGATCCAACCTTTTACATCATTGCCAAATTCATCTTCACGACTGGCAATGTATTCCACATGTCCGGTGAAATAAAACTTATGTTCAGAGATACTAAATGGCATGCCCCAAGCAACATCGAACATCCAGCTGTCGGTCTGAGTAGGTGCGCCGCCTTTTGCAACGCCTTCGCTGTCATCAATATACGCCGTAAAAGTCGTTGAAAGAAAATCAAAGCCCGATGCCTTCCAATTTAATTTAACGCCCGGTAAGTACTTAATGACTTTGGCATCGCCAGACACGTTAATACCTGCCACAAAGCTGGCACTTTGCATTGCTGAGTTTGTACTAGGTTGCCATGCTTTTGGCATCAAAAAGCTAGAATACCATTCACCGTAAAAGTCATTATTGTTATAGCCATCATCTAAATCATCTTTAGTAAAGTCGATAAAAAAGAAGTTATCGCCATAGTCATATCCAGATGCATGTTGCACGGAATAAATTTGCGTTTGCGCACTTTGCTGACTAAATGGGTTTTTTACATCGCCAGAGTTAAAGTGAAATTGCGTGTCGCTCCAATTCGCAGCAGTAGCAGAAAAAGAACTACATAGTGCGAGAGAGGCAAATAAGCGGATGTTTTGATTCATGATAAATTATTCGCAGAGGGTAGATGGTGTGAATTATATACCCAAATTACTTCAAGTGACGAGGTTCAGCGAAAATTGATTGGCTTTAAGACATGGTTCTAAATCGAAAATAGATGACGCAGTATGAAAGTCAATCAAACTCGCCCAAAGAAGCGCTCTGAACATTGTTTTTGAGGTATTTTGGGTATACACATAGCCCCAAAGAAATTGGGGCTATAAATCAAGAAAAGTGGTTTTTATTAATCTTTATGCTTTATTTCTGCGCAAGCAGATAACAGCGATGGCGGTGAATGCCAAAATAAAGCAGTAGAAAGATGATGTTGAGACATCCCACGGACTGATCTTGAAGGTCGCGCCAAGTAATAATGCTTGCGCGCCATAAGGTAACGACCCTTGCATTACACAAGCAAAAATATCGAGTAAGCTTGCTGAGCGTTTCGCTGAGATTTTTCCGTCTTCAGCTAGCTTCTTAGCAACTGGACCTGCAACAATGATACTCACAGTATTGTTAGCAATACACAGGTTAGAGGTCAGTACCAGTGCAGCAATACCTAATTGATCAGCCACTTTACGGTGAAACTTCGCGATAAACGCCGTTAAACCCTGAATTTTATGTGCCAGATAATCAAGACCGCCATTCACGCGGATAAACTCAGACAGGCCGCCAATGAACATAGATAGCAAGAAGATCTCTTGCATATCACTAAAGCCTTTATAAACATCTTTTGCGAAACTGCCAACTTCATAATTGGCTGTAAAGCCCATCGCTGCCGCGAAAATAATACCACTAAATAGCACCACGAATACATTTAGACCCGCAACAGCCAGCACTAAAATAAACGCATAAGGTAGCACTAACAACCAATCAAAGTCCTTGGTTTCTACGGCCTGTGGTTCAGGAGTTAAGAAAGTCAGTAGGGCGATAGTCAAAATAGCTGCTGGGATGGCAATCTTTAAGTTTTCTTTAAACTTATCTTTCATTTCACAGCCCTGCGTACGCGTTGCAGCAATGGTGGTGTCAGAAATAATAGATAAGTTATCACCAAACATCGCACCCGAAACTATGGTACCCGCCATAAGCGCTGGGTCGATACCTGTTTTAAGTGATACGGCATACGCAATCGGACCGATAGCACCTATGGTACCCATTGATGTGCCCATCGCAGTTGAAACTACGGCTGCAATTAAAAATAGGCCCGGCAGAAGCATTGAAGGTGGAATAAGCGATAAACCGGCATTTACAACCGCATCAACACCACCCGTTGCGCCAGCAACAGCAGAAAACGCACCTGCTAGTAGGTAAATTAAACACATGGTGATGATGTTTGAATGACCTGCACCTTTTATAAAGGTTTCAACACTGTCATTTATTGGTTTGCGGTTAACCCAAAATGCGATAACGATGGCAGGTAAAATTGCTACAGGCGCAGGCAACTGGTAGAACGCATAATCTACGCCTTGCGATTGTAGGTATAAGCCTGCACCTAAAAAGAGTGCCACAAAGGTTAGTAAAGGCAGTAGCGACAACTTGGCTGCTACCTTGTTTACAGACGCCTGCATGTAAACCTCATATTAAGAAATAGTTATTTTTATTATGCAGCCATTGTTCACACAATTGCGTGCATAATTCAAGCAATAAAAAGGATGTGTGAATGTATAGATGGCTAAATGTTTTGTCAAACTTAATCCATGAAAAAAGCCCTAAGATGCGACTTTAATCTTTTATCTATAAATTAGTGGATAGCTGCATATCATATAAGGCTAGGAAGGCTTTTTGAAAAGCATAAATCTATTTAAATGAACCTTAACACGTATTGCTTATCTCGTTTTATGACTTATCTATTAACTTCTAAACCTTTATTGCATTCCATGCCGATTTCGTCAGTTAAAGTAGTTAATACTCTATATTAGCATTGTATGGACCTAATTTAAGTACGGAGGCTAACTTTAGTTTCAGCGAAAACATAATATATGAAATTTTTAAAGATGATTTATGGCTACAAACTCTGTATAAACACAGAAAATTTGAATGGGGATAAATATGACTAACATCGCAATTTTTGGCGCCAATGGCCGAATGGGCAAAGTGTTGTGTGAAGCAGCGCTTATTTCTGCTAACACTTCACTCGCAGCAGCTTATGTACGTGACCAACATGATTTAATTGGCACGAAAGTGCAGCATTTTATTAATCAGGGTGAAACGGACGTTGCTTTCTCAACAGAAGCTGTTATTGCCGAAGACGTCGATGTAGCCATTGATTTCACTTTACCTGCAGGTATGAAAAAGCACTTAGCAACAGCGCTAGAGCGTAAAACGCCTTTAGTTATTGGTACGACAGGTTTAACCGCTGAAGATATGGCTGAACTTGAACAAGCAGCGAAACATATTCCTATCGTGTTTTCTCGTAATTTCTCTGTTGGTATCAACTTATTAGAAAACCTTGTAAAACAAGCTGCAAAAACGCTGAGCGATGATGTAGACATTGAAGTGTTCGAGTTGCACCACAGACATAAAATCGATGCCCCATCGGGTACTGCTTTAATGATTGGTGAAGCGATAGCTGAGGCTAAAGGCTGGGATCACGATGAAGTCGCTATCTTTGATCGTAGTCAAGATGAGCATGAAAAATCTCAAAAAGAGATTGGCTATTCTGTCATGCGTGGCGGTGACATAGTAGGTGAACATACGGCTTATTTTGCTGCAGAAGGCGAAAGACTTGAATTAACCCACAAAGCAAGCTCTAAAATGACCTTTGCTAAAGGCGCTGTAAGGGCTGCAGCCTGGTTAAAGGACAAGCCTGTTGGACTTTATACCATGCAAGATGTGCTAGGATTTAGATAGAAAAGTTACTTTTTTAACCGTTTCAAGTAAAAAAACAGTTAAAGGGGATATTTTTAATTTTTGAAGGTTTTCTCATAGACCTTTCTCAAGTTTTCATCTAAAATACTTGGAATTTGCCAAATTTTTATAAGTGGCGTGTTACCAAGCGCTTTTTAAACGGGTATTCCGGCTTTGTTGGCTGGGTCCCGTTTTTTACCATTAGGAGGTTAACTTGACTAAATCCGCTCTGTTAGTCCTAGAAGACGGCACAGTGTTCCGCGGTACAGCTATCGGTGCTGACGGTATGTCAGTTGGTGAAGTTGTATTCAACACTTCGATGACTGGTTATCAGGAAATTTTGACTGATCCATCGTACGCAGAACAGATCGTAACTCTGACTTACCCACATATCGGTAATACGGGTACTAATAGCGAAGATGAAGAAGCGAACAAAATCTGGGCTAAAGGCCTAGTAATTCGTGACTTGCCTTTGCTTGCTAGTAACTTCCGTAACGAGCAATCACTAGATGATTACTTAAAGCAGCGCAATATTTTAGGTATCGCAGATATCGATACACGTAAGTTAACGCGTATTTTACGTGATAAAGGCGCGCAAAACGGTTGTATCATCGCTGGTGATATTGACGAGCAAAAGGCACTAGAAGCTGCACAAGCTTTCCCGGGCCTAAAAGGTATGGATTTAGCCAAAGTTGTGTGTACAAAAGAGCAGTACACATGGAACGAGACAAGCTGGACGCTTGGCGAGGGCTTTAAAACACTTGCTGATGAAGATGCAAAATTCCACGTTGTTGCTTATGACTTCGGTGTGAAGAAAAACATCCTTCGTATGCTAGTAGACCGTGGTTGTAAACTAACAGTTGTTCCTGCAGAAACCTCCGCTGCAGACGTGTTAGCACTAAACCCAGATGGTATCTTCCTTTCAAATGGCCCTGGTGACCCAGCGCCGTGTACTTACGCAATCGAAGCAATCAAAACTTTCCTTGAAACAGACACGCCAATTTTTGGTATCTGTTTAGGTCACCAGCTTTTAGCACTAGCTTCAGGCGCGCAAACGGTGAAAATGAAGTTTGGTCACCACGGTGGTAACCACCCGGTTAAAGACCTAGACCGTAATGTTGTTATGATCACTGCACAAAACCACGGTTTCGCAGCTGATGAAGCAAGCCTACCAGAAAACCTACGTGCGACGCACGTATCGTTATTCGATGGCACATTACAAGGTATTCACCGTACTGATAAGCCAGCATTTAGCTTCCAAGGTCACCCAGAAGCGAGCCCAGGTCCTCACGACGCTGCGCCACTGTTCGACCATTTCATTGAACTAATGCAAGCACGTAAAGCGTAATTAGAGCGGAGTAACCATGCCAAAACGTACCGACATACAAAGTATTCTAATTTTAGGTGCAGGCCCGATCGTTATCGGTCAGGCGTGTGAGTTTGACTACTCAGGCGCGCAAGCTTGTAAAGCACTTAGAGAAGAGGGTTACCGAGTTATCCTAGTTAACTCAAACCCTGCAACTATCATGACTGACCCAGAAATGGCTGATGCGACTTATATCGAGCCAATTCACTGGGAAGTTGTTGAACGTATCATTGAAAAAGAAAAGCCAGATGCTGTACTACCTACTATGGGTGGTCAGACTGCGCTTAACTGTGCACTTGACCTAGACAAGCACGGCGTACTTGCAAAGCATGGCGTTGAGCTAATTGGTGCAACAGCAGATGCAATCGACAAAGCAGAAAACCGTGAGCGTTTTGATGCAGCGATGAAGGCAATTGGCCTTGAGTGTCCTCGCGCAGAAATCGCACACTCAATGGATGAAGCACGTGACACGTTAACACGTATCGGCTTCCCATGTATTATTCGTCCTTCTTTCACCATGGGTGGTACCGGTGGTGGTGTTGCTTACAACATGGAAGAGTTCGAAGAGATCTGTACCCGTGGCCTTGACCTTTCACCGACTAGCGAGCTTCTTATTGATGAAAGCTTACTAGGTTGGAAAGAGTACGAGATGGAAGTTGTTCGTGACAAAAATGACAACTGTATCATCGTATGTTCTATCGAGAACTTCGACCCAATGGGTGTTCACACAGGTGACTCAATCACTGTAGCACCAGCACAAACACTAACTGATAAAGAATACCAGCTAATGCGTAACGCATCGATGGCAGTTCTTCGTGAGATCGGTGTTGAAACAGGTGGTTCAAATGTACAGTTTGGTGTAAATCCAGATGATGGCCGTATGGTTATCATTGAGATGAACCCGCGTGTATCTCGTTCATCTGCACTTGCATCAAAAGCAACTGGTTTCCCAATTGCTAAAATCGCTGCAAAATTAGCAGTAGGTTACACGTTAGACGAGCTTCAAAACGACATCACAGGTGGCGCAACACCTGCATCTTTCGAGCCGTCAATTGACTACGTTGTAACTAAGATCCCTCGTTTCAATTTTGAAAAATTTGCAGGCTCTAACGACCGTCTAACGACTCAAATGAAGTCGGTAGGTGAAGTGATGGCAATCGGCCGTAACCAGCAAGAGTCACTTCAAAAAGCGCTTCGTGGCTTAGAAGTTGGTGCAACGGGTTTGAACCCAGTTGTAGCACTAGATGACCCTAGCGCGAAAGAAAAAATCGTCCGTGAACTACGTGAGCCAGGCGCAGAGCGTATTTGGTACGTTGCTGATGCAATGCGTCACGGCATGAGCGTTGAAGATGTATTCGAGTTGACTAAGATTGACCGTTGGTACCTAGTGCAAATCGAAGACATCATCAAAGACGAAGCGAAAATCGTTGAAGGCGGCATGGCTGGCCTGAACAAAGATTTCTTACGCCGTTTGAAGCGTAAAGGTTTTGCTGATGCACGTATCGCAGAGCTACTTGGTGTAAGCGAGTCTGAAGTACGTAAGAAGCGTCATACTCTAGAAGTTCTTCCTGTATACAAGCGCGTAGATACGTGTGCGGCAGAATTTAGCTCAGATACTGCTTACATGTACTCATCATACGATGAAGAGTGTGAAGCGAACCCGTCTGACAAAGACAAAATCATGGTTATTGGCGGTGGCCCTAACCGTATCGGTCAAGGTATTGAATTCGATTACTGTTGTGTACACGCGGCGCTTGCGATGCGTGAAGATGGCTACGAGACTATCATGGTTAACTGTAACCCTGAGACTGTTTCTACTGATTATGACACATCAGACCGTTTATTCTTTGAGCCAATCACGCTAGAAGACGTACTAGAAATCGTACGTGTTGAAAAGCCTAAAGGCGTTATCGTGCAGTATGGTGGTCAAACACCTCTTAAACTTGCCCGTGAACTTGAAGCGAATGGCGTGCCAATTATAGGTACTTCGCCAGATGCAATCGACCGTGCTGAAGACCGTGAGCGCTTCCAGCAAATGGTTGAGCGTTTAGACCTACTTCAGCCTGAGAATGCAACGGTTACTTCTCTAGAAGAAGCAGTCGCTAAGTCTCAAGAAATCGGCTTCCCACTGGTTGTACGTCCTTCATATGTACTAGGTGGTCGTGCGATGGAAATCGTATATGACGAAGACGATTTACGTCGTTACATGACAGAAGCTGTTCAAGCATCAAACGAAGCGCCAGTACTACTTGACCGTTTCCTAGATGACGCGATTGAAATCGACGTAGATGCTATCTGTGACGGTGAGCAAGTGATCATCGGTGGTATCATGGAGCACATCGAGCAAGCAGGTGTTCACTCAGGTGACTCAGCATGTTCACTACCAGCTTATTCATTAAGCCCTGAAATCCAAGACCGCATGCGTGACCAAGTAACACGCATGGCGTTAGAGCTTGGCGTTGTGGGTCTAATGAATACCCAGTTTGCTGTTAAAGATGGCGAAGTATACCTAATCGAGGTTAACCCTCGTGCAGCGCGTACTGTACCTTTCGTATCAAAAGCAACAGGCGTAGCGCTTGCCAAAGTAGCCGCACGTTGTATGGCGGGTCAGTCACTTGCAAGCCAAGGCGTAACGAAAGAAATCATTCCACCTTACTACAGCGTAAAAGAAGTGGTACTTCCATTCGCTAAGTTCCCTGGCGTTGACCCAATGCGTGGTCCTGAAATGCGCTCAACAGGTGAAGTAATGGGTGTGGGTGACACATTCGCTGAAGCATTCGCTAAAGCACAGCTTGGTGCAGGTAACGTAATGCCACGTGGTGGTCGTGCGCTACTTTCAGTTCGCAACAGCGATAAGAAGCGTATCGTTGAGCTTGCTCGAACGATGCGTGAATTAGGCTTTGAACTAGACGCAACTGGCGGCACTGCGAAAGCATTAGAAGACGCAGGTATTGAAGCTCGTCGTGTAAACAAAGTATTTGAAGGTCGTCCTCATATTCTTGACCGTATCAAAAATGGTGAATACAGCTACATTGTAAACACTACTGAAGGCCGTCAAGCAATTGAAGACTCTAAAGTACTTCGTCGTGGTGCACTACAGGGCAAAGTGAACTACACAACAACGCTTAATGCTGCATTTGCTAACTGTAAAGCAAACTCTGCAGATGACCGTGCAACGGTTTCTTCAGTACAAGAGCTACACAAGCGCGTAAATTAATTGTCGAAGCATTGCCTAGTCTATGCATCGTGATATAGACTTAGTCAATTAATTGAAATATTAAAGCCCGGTTTTACCGGGCTTTTACTTCTGTACTTCTGGGAAAGAATGACAATGCAACAAACTCCGATGACAGTACGTGGTGAGCAACTACTACGTGAAGAGCTAAACGAATTAAAAACAGTTCGTCGTCCTAAAATCGTGGCTGACATTGCGGAAGCCCGTGAACACGGTGACTTAAAAGAAAACGCGGAATACCATGCTGCTCGTGAAGAGCAGGGTTTCTGTGAAGGTCGTATTCAAGAAATTGAAGCAAAACTGTCGACTGTACAAATCATTGACGTTACTAAGATGCAAAATAACGGCAAAGTTATTTTCGGCTCAACAGTGACAATCGTGAACTGTGATACAGACGAAGAAACAAAGTATAAAATCGTTGGTGATGATGAAGCAGACATCAAGAGCAATCTTATCTCGTTTAATTCACCTATTGCGCGTGGCTTAATTGGTAAAGAATTAGATGATGCAGTAACAATCAAAACACCAAACGGTGACGTTGAATTCGAAATTATTGAAGTTGAGTATATCTAACTTCAATGACTTCTTGCTCTGCATACTTTAAAAAGCCAAGCATTCGCTTGGTTTTTTTGTGTCTGTAATTCGCTGTAATGGCTAAATTCTATAAATAGATTAGAGTTATCACTTCAACAAGGAGTGCTAACTATGGTTGCAAATTCCCATTTTCAGTTTTCTTTGCAACATCAATTTTTTGATGCATTACTAGATAAATTTTCTGAACTCATTTCTGCAAAGTCTTTAATTCAGTTACATAATCCTAATATTACTATGCCGAATAAGTCATATTCAGCAATGAAGGCCTGTGTTTATTTCGGTGGGCGCTTTTATTCCTTCGAAGGTGAAGGTTTTAAAACTTCTGAAGCAATGCTTGTTTATCAAAATGGCGAGATATACTTTGGCCCATTCAAACAGATAGGGCTTTTATTACAAGAACATAATATTTCTGCTGATTTTATCGAACTAGCATCAGAGCAAACGGTGATCCCTAGTTTCAAGAAACGCAAGTTATCTTTGGTTACTGCAGCGTTATTGCAGCAGTGGTTCCATTTTGGCCCTTTTGGCTTTCATGGTGAGTGGTTGAAGGAAATGCCGAATTACAATATGGGCTATATTGAAAGAGCGGTACTTTATCTTGATAAAAGTTTAACACCTAATGAGTGGTTGCTTGGGTATGGCTTACAAACTTTGATTATGCCTACTTCAGACACCACGCTTTCTGTATCAAGTTTATTAAGTAGACTCGATATTTGTAGGCCAATTTGCATATTAGATGCGCATACTCCTTTTGCATACATTAATGATATTGCTATAACACAAATCTTTGATTCATTGGAAAGTAAATTAACTAAAAAATTTGGTAATAAAGAGGCGTTTCATCAGTTGATAAAAGAACAAGGCGGTTTATGCAATGAGCAATTACTCTGGCTTGTGGATGCGTTTCCCAATCAGCAGTTTCAGTTACACGCCTTTAATCTTTTAAATACCATTGAAAAAATGATTACAAATAGCAATAGCTTGGGGATCTCATCGATAGAGCTTGAAGACACCCATCCGTTCTCATTGGCCTTAATTACTTATTATGAATCCCTTCATAAATCTTTATTTCAAAAAAACAGAGATGCTATTGAATTTGATGGTAAGTACAGCCCGATAAAGCAAAGTTATCCTATTGAGCCCCTATCTCCGTTAAGAGAAGCTTATCATTTGGCAAAAAGTTATAAGTTGCATAATTTGGAAGCAGTTTTGAAGGTGAGTGATAAAAAATCAAATAATCTTCATACGAATTACATATTGTTAGACAGAGACCCATCAGCCACGTCGACAGAAGATCTACTATCACTGCAAATAATTAAAAATTTTTATTAAACAAAGGGAGTTATAACCGCTCCCTTCTCAATTAAATATTTACCAAGAACCAGTATTTGGCATGTCGAGCCAAGGTTGTTGTGGAGCTAAAGCATCGCCTTTTTGCAGTAGCTCTATCGATATCCCATCAGGAGATTTTACAAATGCCATATGACCACAACGTGGCGGGCGATTGATGGTTACGCCAGCATTCATCAATTTTTTGCATAATTCGTAAATATTTTCGACCGCGAAAGCAAGGTGTCCAAAGTTACGGCCACCAGAATAATCTTCTTTGTCCCAGTTATAAGTTAGCTCTATAGTAGGAGAGAAAGTCTCTTTTGCCCCTTCTAATTGACCTGAAGCGGCAAGGTAAACCAAGGTAAATCGACCCCTTTCACTATCGTAGCGTTTTACTTCATGTAACCCTAATAGATCACAGTAAAACCTCAATGATTCTTCTAAGCCCTTAACTCGGACCATAGTATGCAAAAACTCCATACTCACTCCTAACGCTTGTGAATTTCTAGCTAATTTGTATATCAAATTATTCAAGAGTTAAAAGATTACTCCAATTTGAAAAAACAGCTAATTGTTCTAAGTTATTTAAATAAGCCTAGCTTAACGGACTATACTTAACTAGGGTAGAGCAGATGAGTGTACAAGGCATTTTATGGCCAAAGTTTCTATAACAGAAGATAGCAGTGTTCTTGATAGCATGACAGACATTGTAGCTTGTCTAAATACGAGTGATTCTATTCAACGATTTTTGCTAGATATTCACTGTATTTTACAAAAAGTGACCTATGCAGATAATTTTTATGTGGTGCTTTTCAAAAATAACGGTGAGCTATCTTTTCCTTATTTTCATGATGTAAAAGATGACATCAGAGCAGAAGATTTAGAGGACATTAAATTTGAACAGATCCAAAAAACGTTGACTGCCTATGCAATTGAGAAAAAGACAATTTGCAATTTTACTGATGCAGAAATTAATAAATTAATAGAGTCGGGTACCTTACAAGTTTTGGGGACAGTCCCTAAGCAATGGCTTTGCTTTCCATTGAAAAATCGCAACCATTTTCTTGGCGCTTTTATTATTCAGTCTTATCGGAGAAATGACGAGTACTCCGGTGTTATTGTTGATGTGCTTTACACAATAAGTCATGTCATCTCTTCTGCACTTGATGCTTTCAATAATCAACAGGTGCTCCTTGAAGCAAACCAGACATTGCAAGATTACCAAGCTGAATTAGAACATCATGTTTCAGAAAGAACTAAAGAATTACAACAAAGTTTAGAAGATTTGCAAAATGAGGTCGCAAAAAGCGAGAAGTTGCAACAGCAACTGGAATACGAGTCATTACATGATAATTTAACAAACTTGGCAAACAGAAAGTACTTATTTAAAGAGTTATCAAGACTGGCGTTGAAGTCAGAACGGAGTGCTTTTGAAGTATATGTTTTGTATTTAGATTTGGATGATTTTAAGCCGATTAATGATGAGTTTGGTCATAAAAGTGGTGACTTGGTTTTAAGAACTGTAGCTGAGCGGCTCACTAACGAAGTTAGAGGGTATGATTTAGTAGCACGTATTGGTGGAGATGAATTTGTTGTTTTCATTATGGACCCTTTACATTTTGGTGTATTAGAGCAGCTCTGCCATCGTTTATTAAAAAGTATTCAGGAACCCATTCAGCTCGAAGATGGACAAATTGTTAAATGTGGTTGCAGCATTGGCGTTGCGGGCAATTATACACAGCAGTTTTCAGCTGAAAATTTATTACATCAAGCTGATCAATCTTTGTATGCTGCAAAAAATAAAGGAAAGAATCAGATCCATTTTGCGATGAGTGAGCAGCAGTAGGTTTAACTTGCTTTATCTTTTAGTTCCTTTAGGATCAAATGCAAACGTTTTTTTATTTGCTTGATATGACTTTAAGACTGCTTGTTTTTTTATGTATATTGTTCCCAGCTTTTGCTAAAGCCATAGAAGTACTCGATCTCTATGAAAGCACGCTTTATATAGACGATAAAACGCGTGCAAGTCGTGTTGAAGCGAGTAAAGCAGCGCTCACTAATGTCATTAAAAAGCTGACAGGTAAATCACAAGCCAACTCCCACCCTTTAATTCGTCAAGCTATGCTTTCAATTTCAGATTACATGTTGAAATATGAGTACTTAGAAACCCGCGAAGGTGATCTGCAAATTAAAGTAAAGTTTGAAGCACAAAAAGTCGAAGAGTTAGTTCGAGATTCAAACTTACCTTTATGGGGAAATAGAAGACCTAAAATTGCCATATGGCTTGCGATTGAAGATGGTTTTCGTAGAGATTTCGTGACTCAAGAAAGCTACCCTCAGTTAGAGCGTCTTATTTATGATACTGCCCAAGATTGGGGCGTGCCGATTGTTGTACCACTGATGGATTTAGAAGATAGAAGTAAAGTAGGTATCGCTGAGGTGTGGGGTAACTTTTCTGAGCCAGTTGAAATTGCGTCGATGCGTTACCAAGCAGAGCGCGTGATCACAGCGAGAATGTTCAAACCAGAAGCCAGTGATTTCTGGCAATTAGAATGGCGCTACACCGATGCTGAATTATTTGAATCGAATCAATTGGTAGGTGACAAGCAACAAGTGCTTATTCAAATGGTCAATAATTTCTCTGATGCTTTGGTCAAGCAGTTTGCTATTGATCCCAACAAGACCTATGCATCAGCTAGCTCTGTTCTGACTGTTGATAAGTTAACTGATTTTGTGACCATAGAGCAGGCGAGAAGACAGCTTATCAGCATCAGTACCGTTGTCGAAGTAGACGTCATCGAACGCACAAACGATGCGGTAAAGTTTTTGGTTGAGCACACTTCGGATGTCACTGACTTAGTTAAAGCGATTAAACTCGAGCAAAGCTTTACGCCATTTGTTGATCCTAGAGCTTTTTATCAACTTGAAGACAGCCACAACCTAAAGTACTCATGGGTAGGTGAGTAATGCAATTTCAGCCCATACAAATGGCTTTGCCAGTGACTTTACCCGATGATGAAACATTCAGTGCCTATTTTGGCGGGGAAGAATCTCTAGAGGTGAATCATCTAAAGGCTGCATTAGAAAACCGCAGTGAAGATTTCCAGTTTACTTATTTATGTGGTTTAGCTGATTCTGGAAAGTCACACTTGCTCTATGCCACTTGTATTGCGGCACAAGAGTTAGGCTTATCGACTATGCTATTAAGCCTTCGAGAAGTAATCAGTTTTGGCCCAGAAGTTCTCGATGGTTTAGAGTCTTTAGATGTACTGTGTATCGATGACGTGCATTTAGTTGCAGGTGTTGATGTGTGGGAAAAAGCGCTATTTAACTTTTTCAATCGTTTCAATGAAAAAGGTAAGTGTTTAGTGGTCACGGCAGATTTACTGCCAGATATGCTACATATCAATTTGCCTGATTTAGAGTCTCGTCTAAAGTGGGGCACAACTTTCCAAATTCGCTCTATGAGTGATGATGATAAAGCAGAAGCCTTAGTTAAACGTGCCAATATGCGTGGCCTTGAGTTAACCGACGAATGTGCGCGTTTTTTACTGACCAGACTAAGCCGTGATATGCGCGCTTTACTCGATATTTTAGACAGACTCGATCATGCATCCATGGCTGCACAAAGAAAACTCACAATTCCTTTCATAAAAGCCACTTTAAAACTGTAGAAGGGCTAGAATCCAGGCCTTGCTTTCAGTTATCATTGTCGATTAATAAACAGCAAATTACCTCAATAAAGATCAGGTAGAAAATGAACTTAGAGAATATCTTAGCCGAAGCGCTTGAAGCCGTTTCGAGCGCGAGCGAAATTGCGCATCTAGAAGATGTACGCGTAAAATACCTTGGTAAAAAAGGTGAGATCACAGGTCTTTTAAAGACTTTAGGTAAATTAGCACCAGAAGAGCGTAAAGACGCAGGTGCTGTGATCAACAAAGCTAAAACGCAAGTACAAGACGCAATTAACGAAAAGAGAGAAGCATTAGTTGCTGCTGAGCTTGAAAAGAAACTCGCTGCAGAAACAATTGATGTGACTTTACCAGGTCGTGTAATGCCGACAGGGGGCATTCACCCAGTAACTCGTACAATTGAAAGAATTGAAACTTTCTTTGGCGAGTTAGGTTTTGCTGTTAAATCTGGTCCTGAAGTTGAAGACGACTTCCACAACTTTGATGCACTGAATATTCCTGAGCATCATCCAGCACGAGCTGATCACGATACTTTCTATTTTAACCCTAAGTTGGTTTTACGTACGCAAACAAGTGGTGTGCAGATCCGTACTATGGAAACTGAACAGCCGCCACTACGTATTATCTCTCCTGGCCGTGTTTACCGTAACGACTACGACCAAACACATACGCCAATGTTCCACCAAGTTGAAGGCCTAATGGTTGATACTGATGTGAGCTTTACTGAACTGAAAGGTATTTTGCACGACTTCCTTCGCAACTTCTTTGAAGAAGATATGGAAATCCGTTTCCGTCCATCTTACTTCCCGTTCACAGAGCCTTCTGCTGAAGTAGACGTAAAAGGTAAAAACGGTAAATGGTTAGAAGTATTAGGCTGCGGTATGGTGCATCCAAACGTACTAAAATCTGTTGGCATTGACCCAGAAAAATACACAGGCTTTGCATTCGGCATGGGCGTTGAGCGTTTAACTATGCTTCGCTACGGTGTGAACGACTTACGTGCGTTCTTCGAAAATGACATGAAATTCCTAAACCAATTCAGATAAGAGCGGAAGAAATATGAAATTTAGTGAAAAGTGGTTACGTGAGTGGGTAAATCCAGCTATCGATACCGAGGCTCTTTCTGAACAACTTTCAATGGCTGGCCTTGAAGTTGATGGCGTAGACGCTGTTGCTGGTGACTTCAGTGGCGTTGTAATTGGTGAAGTGGTTGAGTGTGGTCAACACCCTGATGCTGACAAATTACGCGTAACAAAAATCAATGTAGGCGAAGACGAGCTGCTAGACATCGTGTGTGGTGCAGCAAACTGTCGCCAAGGTCTAAAAGTTGCGGTTGCTAAAGTTGGCGCAGTATTACCTGGCGACTTCAAAATTAAAAAAGCAAAGCTTCGTGGTCAACCTTCTCACGGCATGTTATGTGCGTTTGAAGAGCTAGGCATGGCTGAAAGCTCAGACGGTATTTTAGAACTGCCAGCAGATGCACCAATTGGCCAATGTATTCGTGAATACTTTAACCTTGATGATGTAACAATTGACGTTGATCTAACAGCGAACCGCAGTGACTGCTTAGGTATCAAAGGTCTTGCACGTGAAGTTGGTGTATTGAACAGCCAAGATGTAACAGAAGTTGCGATTGCTGCAGTTGATCCAACAATAGAAGACACGATTAATATTGAGCTAGTAAACAGCCAAGCTTGTCCTCGTTACTTAGGCCGTATCATTAAAGGTATTAACCTTGAAGCGACAACACCGCTTTGGATGGTTGAAAAGCTTCGTCGTTCAGGCGTACGTTCAATCGACCCAGTTGTTGACGTAACAAACTATGTGTTACTAGAGCTTGGTCACCCAATGCATGCGTTTGATTTAGCTGCAATTGAAGGTGGTATTAAAGTTCGCAACGCAAACGAAAATGAAGAGCTAGTGTTACTTGACGGTAATATGGCAAAACTTAACCCTTCAACGTTACTTATCGCTGATGAAAATAAAGCGTTAGCAATGGCGGGTATTTTTGGCGGCGAAGGCTCTGGCGTTAAAGAAGGCACGCAAGACATCTTACTTGAGAGCGCTTTCTTCGCACCATTGGCGATTGCAGGCCAAGCGCGTAGCTACGGCTTACACACAGATGCATCACACCGTTATGAGCGTGGTGTTGACCCTAAACTGCAACGCGATGCTATGGAGCGCGCAACAGCACTTCTACTTGAGATTGTAGGTGGTGAAGCAGGTCCAGTTGTTGAGGCAGTATCTGAAGCAGATCTTCCAGCTGAAAAGTCAGTAACTCTTCGTCGTGAGCGTTTAGACCGCGTAATCGGTTATCACATTGAAGATGCTAAGGTAACAGATATCCTAACTCGCTTAGGTTTAACGGTTGAATTTGCAGACGATACTTGGAGTGCACAAGTGCCAAGCTACCGTTTCGATATTAGCATCGAAGAAGACCTAATCGAAGAAGTGGCGCGTGTATTTGGTTATAACAATATTCCAAATGTAGCACCGACAGCTGCGCTTAAGATGACAACACACCAAGAAGCTAAACTTCCAGTTGCTAAATTCAGAAATGAGCTGGTTGCACGTGGCTACCAAGAAGCGATTACGTATAGCTTCGTAGACCCTAAAGTACAGCAGCAGCTTCATCCACAGAGCGATGCATTAGTATTACCACACCCAATTTCGATTGAAATGTCGGCAATGCGTGTAAGCTTACTGACAGGTTTAATCAATACGGTTGTATATAACCAAAACCGTCAGCAATCACGTTTACGCTTCTTTGAGCATGGCTTAAAGTTCTTAAAAGATGAGACTGCAGAAAACGGTGTGAGCCAAATCGCGGTTCTTGGTGGTATCATTTACGGTAATACCCATAACGAGCATTGGTCAATCGAGTCTAAGCCAGTTGATTTCTTTGACGCTAAAGGCGATGTAGAAGCGCTTATCGCTTTAACAAATGACGTAAGTCGTTTCTCGTTTAAAGCTGAAGCAAATGATGGTCTTCACCCAGGTCAATCTGCTGCAATTTACTTAGACGATAAGAAAGTTGGTTTTATTGGTGCTGTGCACCCTCAGCTTCAAAAGTCTCTTGGTTTAAACAATTCGGCGTTTGTATTTGAAATTGAAGCAGATGCATTAGTTGTTCGTAAGCTGCCAGAAGCGGTTAGCGTGTCAAAATTCCCATCAAATCGCAGAGATATTGCTATTTTAGTTGCGGATGACGTAAAAATAGGCGATATTTTAAATAGCATTGAGAAAGTTGGCGGAAATCAATTAGTTGACCTAAACTTATTCGATGTGTACAAGGGCAAAGGTATTGAGCCGGGCTTTAAGAGCCTAGCGATTGCTCTAACATTGCAAGCTGCTGATAAAACGCTCGAAGAGAATGATATCAATGCGCTTGTAGAAAACGTGGTGGCAGAACTTGCCAACAAATTTAATGCATCGTTGAGGGACTAGATATGGCGCTTACTAAAGCAGACATAGCTGAACACCTATTTGAAAAATTGGGGATGAACAAAAAGGATGCCAAAGACATAGTTGAAGCGTTTTTTGAAGAAATCCGCTCAGCGCTGGAAAAAGGAGAGCAGGTAAAGCTTTCTGGTTTTGGCAACTTTGATCTAAGAGACAAAAAAGAGAGACCAGGACGTAATCCTAAAACGGGAGAGGATATTCCAATCTCTGCGCGTCGTGTTGTAACTTTCCGCCCTGGGCAGAAGTTAAAGACACGTGTAGAAGTAGGAACAAGCAAAGAATAGTCTATCTAGTCTCACCTGATTTATAAAGAAAACCCTAGCGAAAGCTGGGGTTTTTTATTTTTTTAAAAGCTAAAAGCTAAAAGCTAAAAGCTAAAAGCTAGAACATAGAGTAACGAGCTATAAGAGTTGAATGACTAGAAAAGACCTAAAATTCGGGCATAAAAAACGCCCCATATAGAGGCGTTTTCAATATTTATTGATAAATTAATCAATCAGGTCTTCAACACCAACGATTAACCAAGGCGCATCACCTTGAGTTTGGCGCTCTAAGTGCCAAATCTCATGAATAGGCTCTTCTTGATTGTCACCAAGGTCACGGTATTTACCTTTAAACATAATGCTCACTTCCCAAACATGTGGGTGCGTGTCTGCACGAACAAGTTGAGCATCAACAAACATTACTTCAGTTTTAACACTGTCATGTTGTTCACGCTCAGATTTAAATTCTTCAACTAATGCTGGACTTAGGTACTCAGCCATTTTTTTGTAGTCTTTGTCATTCCACGCTTTTTGTACTGTGTGATAGTGCTCACGTGCGCCTTGTAAGAAGCCGTTAATATCGAAATCTTTAGGCAGGTTAAATGGCACATCATTTTGCTGTCCGAAACCACCTGAAGACTGGAGAGGCTGCTGCGATTGGAATTGCTGCGGTTGTTGTTGGAATTGTTGTTGTTGACCAAACTGAGGAACACCTGCCATTTGCGGCTGCTGGCGCTTTGCCATCATGCCTTTGATCAGCTTGAAAATAACAAATGCTGCAATCGCTAGCAGGATCATTTCTAAGAACTGGAAGCCTTCAAAATCATCACCCATCATAGCAGCAATTAAACCACCTGCTAATAAACCACCAAGTACACCGGCCATAATGCCTTTTTTACTTGATTTACCAGCTGTTTTTGCAGGTAAGCTTTTTGTATCAACTTGTTGTTTTTGCTGAGTAGTTGAAGTGCTGTGTGTTTTTCCTGATTTCTTTTTACCGAACTTCTTACGGGCTTCAGCATCGAAGCTAGTTGCGAATAAAAGTGAGATCAGTGAAAAAATAACGAGAAAGTTTTTCATACTATTCCTATTAAACTGAAATTTTGTTTAGTTTAAATAATGAATAGTTAAAGTTAAATAAAATTTTATAAAAAAGTGCTTAAGGACAGCTTTAATCGAACTAAATGTCAGCAAATATGGAATTTAGTAACACTCAGTGATCCCCATATCGACGATCCGATCTGTTTCACCACTGTTGTTGAATTGATATAGGCTTTTATTGATGTCGCCCAGCAATGTTTGCCAGCGAGAAGATTGCTTGCTCAATGCAAAATAGAGGTTATTGTACTGAAGCGAATGGGTTTCTCGCTCTATATTTCGCAACAGAGTCGCTTTTTCTGGTCGTGGCAGTTCAGAGTAACTGACGGTGAATTTAAGCACTTTTGGGTCGCCAATGATTAGGTCAACACGTTTGCCAACCAATAGTTTGACCAATTGTAAGTCGTCCACAGCTTCAATTATAGTAAACTCATTGTTGTCCATCATGGCATCAAATTCAGGGGTGTTTTGATACCCTCTGACAACTCCAATTTTTTGCCCCTTAAGTGACAGTAAGTTTCCGGTAAATCTATCAGCATCTCCTTTGCGTTTTAAAAAGCCAATCTCCCCGCCAGGAAAGGGGTTTGAAAGCGCGAGGAGTTCTCGCCTAGTTTTGCCCTCAACAGTGTCTGAAGGGGCTGAGTCTTCAATGTAGTACTCTGGCATGAGAATATCTGCTTTGCCAAGTTCTGCGGCTCTTACAGCCCTTGCCCAAGGTAAAAACTCAACATAAACGCTATACCCTTGTTCTACCAGCAAAGCCACTGTGAATTGGTACACCCAACCTTTATTGCACAACTGGCTACCAATATAAGGCGGCCAATCAAGTGTTACGATGTGAACAGGGTCTGAGTCATTAGTATTAAACAGCAGGCCATTTTTGTAAGTTTTGCCTTGTACCACCTGATAGATGTTATCTTTGAAATAGCCAACATTCATAATGGCTAAAGCACTGGCACTAAAAAAGAGAAATAAAAAAATCAATAGTCGCATGAAGGTGTTAGTTTGATAAAAACTTAATTCTAAGTTTAGGAAGCCCAGATGAAAACGCAAAGGCAAAAACGAACAAAGCCGACAATAGTCGGCTTTCCTATGTGCTAAAGAGTCAGTAATTCGATTACTGAACTAATTCTTGATCGCTGAACTTGTCTGCAAATAGAGGGCTTGATAGGTAACGCTCTGTTGCACTTGGTAAAATAACAACAATGTTCTTACCAGCGTTTTCAGGCTTCTCAGCAAGGCGTTTAGCTGCAACAACAGCAGCACCTGAAGAAATACCCACTAGGATACCTTCATCACGCATTAGCTGATGTGCCATTTCAATTGCATCTTCATTTGAAACTAGCTCAGTACCGTCAATAAGTTCTAGGTCAAGGTTACCTGGAATGAAGCCCGCACCAATACCTTGGATTTTGTGAGGACCAGGTTTAACTTCTTCACCTGCAAGTGTTTGCGTGATAACTGGAGAATCAACAGGCTCAACCGCGATAGCTTTTACATCAAGACCTTTCTCTTGCTTAAGGTAACGTGTAGTACCAGAAATAGTACCGCCCGTACCAACACCCGCTACGAAGAAGTCAACTTTACCTTCCATTGCTTCAAAAATTTCAGGACCCGTTGTTTCGAAGTGAATTTTCGGGTTAGCTGGGTTCTCGAATTGCTGAAGTAATACGTACTTTTCTGGATCGCTCGCTAGGATCTCATTCGCTTTTTCGATAGCGCCTTTCATACCTTTAGCGCCTTCAGTCAGAACTAGGTTAGCACCTAGCGCTTTTAGTAGCTTACGACGCTCAAGGCTCATTGTATTTGGCATAGTTAGCGTTAGTTTATAACCACGAGATGCAGCAACAAACGCAAGTGCGATACCTGTGTTACCTGAAGTTGGTTCGATGATTTCTTTGCCTTCAGTTAAAGTACCAGCTTTTTCAGCTTCCCAGATCATTGAAGCACCGATACGGCACTTAACACTGAAACTTGGATTACGAGCTTCAACTTTAGCGAAAACGTTACCACCTGTTACACGGTTTAATTTAACGATCGGAGTATTGCCAATAGTTAGGCTATTATCTGCAAAGATTTTAGACATTGTGTTCTCTTTCATGATCTAGATTTAATTAGTGTTCACTTTACTGAGGTCGAACAAAAACAGAAGGAAAGATTGGCTATAAGATATATCAAATATGCTTATAGCCGAAAAGTATAAAAAGTTTGTTTTATATGCTTTACATTACATTAACCATGCATAGCTAAACTTCATAAAGAAAGTCTTTGAGTCCTTTGTAATTTCTTCTAACTCGTCATCTTGATAACCACTGTCAGAGAAGCCTGCAAAGAATACAGTTTGAGGGTTTAACTTATAAGAATAAAGTAGTTGTGTGCTTAACCCTTTATAAGTTGCATCAACTGAATCGATGTAATTACTTGGGTTTCGTTCAATATCTGTGTTGATCACAGCCAGCCTTAAATAGCTATTTAAATTAAACTGATAAGTCACTCTCACATCAGTCAGGTTAGCTGTGAATACATCAGCGCCATCTGCTTCTAATGTTTGGTAAGTATGTCTGAATCGTAACTCAAAATGCTTGCCTAAATTCAGATTGATAACTGGTCGTACTCTGAACTCTTCACCTAGGCGGTTGTTTGCAAGATCAATTTTATTACCTGTACTGATATTAAGACTGGTAAAAACTCCAGATACAGGCTTCATTTCCATGTAAGTCCACAGATTGTTTTCGGTAAACAAATCTGTGTTTCCATCAACAGCAAGACTTGCTTCGTTATGGCGAAGACCGGTGCGCTTTCTATGTTCAACACCTGTGTTAATGCGGCTTTGTAGTGGGCCATTAATAGAGAAGTTAGTTTGTACTTCTTTCTCTAACAACTCGTCATTGTCGTTATGCGTAATATCCCAGTCGGTGTACCAGTTGGCACGGTTCCACCAAGTACTCTCATCGCCATACCAACGATACTCGTAACCGGCTAAAAATTTATTGAAGTCGATTTGCGACATAAAACCCAAATCAGAGCGCAGGCCTTTATCTCGATATTGATAGCTAGTGAATGCACGCCAATGCTTTTCATTGTGTTCATAGTTTAGGTAGTAACCTAGCCCTTTTTGATCATCTTCATTAAGAACGCGCAGCGTACTTTCATTTAAGTCACAGTCTGAATTGATTTCGCATTCAGGCAGAGAAGGTTTTTGGCAATCACCTTGTTCGCCATCGCACAGCTCATCGACAAAAGCTTGTGTATAGTCAGTATCAGAAATGAGTACTTGTGCTTTGAATACATCGTTATTAGTGAGTTTATACTTACTGTCTAAACTTATTACTTGGTTATTATAATCATCACTTTGTCTAGCTGTTGTAGTGGTACCGACGGAAAGTTTAGAGTTAAAGTCATAGCGATATCGCAGGGCAAGGTTTTCACTTTTTTTATCAAACGAAACAACGCGTGAACCTAAATTACCAGGGATCATGACATTCAGTTTGTCATCGTTTGCGACAAATGCACCGACAGTATGACCTTGCTTGCTACTTGTAAACTTTATTCCATAGTCTGGGGCAGCTATATTTCGCGTATGGATCAGGTTCAAGTGAGATGAGAAATAATCTGCATTATCCAAAAAGAATGAACGCTTCTCTGGAAAGAATAAACTAAAGCTGTTGTTAACGCTTAACTGGCCTGTATCAGCTTCTACTTGAGAAAAATCAGGATTTAATGTGGCGTTTAAAGTCATATCAGGGGTAATGGCCCATTTAACATCTAAACTTGGTTCGACATTGTCTTCATCCTGCCATTCTCCAGCCTCACTGCCGTCGATATCCCTTGTTTGTTGTTTACTCGCAACGAGTGAAGGGATCAAGGCGACTTTGCTACTTTGCTTTGCTTGCTCAAATCCTGAATATTCAGGCATTTGACAAATCCAGCAATTGTTAGCGTGCTCAATTTGCATATTAGAAATGCGCAACCTTTGGTCTCGAGGGTAGAAGCGTACAAATTCCATAGCCATGGTTTTTGTTTTGATGCTGTCATCAAAGTTTAAAACTCGGAGCGGGACTTCTACTTCAACAAAGTAACCACTTTCGTGAATACTCCCCGCACTGTCCCAGATCCCATTCCAAGAGCTGTCCTCACGTTTAGTCAGCTCATTTTCGATTGAATCCTGTTGCACCCCAAGTGGGTTTATGAATAACTGATAAGCGCTTAGGCTATTGTTAAAAGAGTCTATTTTTATGCCTACTAAATCGTCATTCCAGGCAGCATCTCTATCACGGTAAAAAGCACGAATGAGCTCTGGGTTCGGATCTTTTGCATCAAAAGCAATGAATAACGATGAGCCATTTTCATAAACATAAGCCGTTGTCTCTACTGGGCTAACAGCATTTTCTTGAGGCCAAGTTACATTATTGATCTTAATTTTTTTTGCTTGATGCCAAACTGCTTCGTCCAGTTTGCCATCAATTTTAGCTGCAACGTTAATATAAGGTAGAGATTCATTGGCATAAGAGTGAGAAGACACAGAGAGTAATGCTGCTGAAATAATAGAAAGTGAAGTTTTAAACATTATGGCGTTATTTTATTGCACGATAAATTAGCATAAATTAAATAGTACTCTAGGTTTGTTAACAATGCTTAATCGTTAGAGGCACCATTTTTTAAGTTAAGTGATCATGACTGTACCTAATAGATAAATTCTGTAGAAGAATAACGAATTTATAACAATCAAAGGTCAAAACGTGTTAAAACAGCGCATCGTTTTTATCAAGGAATACTCATGTCGTTAATTTTGAAGTTACTTGCAGGTATTACCGCAGGTATTGTGGTGGGGTCATACCTACCGTTACCGCTTGTTGAACTGCTTTATACATTTAAAGTGATTGTAGGTCAGTTAATTAGTTTTACTATTCCATTAATTATCTTGTTCTTCATTGCCTCAGGTATAGCTGGTTTGCCTAAAGGGGCTGGTCACTTACTTGGTAAAACAGTCGGTTTTGCTTATGGTTCAACTATTTTAGCGGGCACTTTAGCCTTCTTGCTAGTAAACGCATTCGTACCATTTTTTGAAGGTAATACGACTTATCAAGCTGTTCAAGCTACAGAGCTGAAAAGTTTTATTAATATTGAAATACCACCATTGATGGGTGTAATGACAGCATTAGCAGCAGCATTTGTTTTTGGTATTGGTATTAGTCAACTGGCATTGAAAGATTTGCAAAAAGTCGTTGATCAGGGTCGCGATGTCATTGATGCCTTACTGGCAAAAGTCATTATTCCAGCACTACCTTTCTATATTGCAGGTGTATTTGCAGAAATGGCAGTTGCAGGCACAGTGGCAGATACACTAAGCACATTTGGAATTGTCTTAGTTGCAGCGGTTGTTATGCATTGGTTGTGGTTATCGGTATTATTTATTGGCTCAGGTATTTTACTAAAGCGTAGCCCAATTGAATTAGTGAAAAACATGCTACCAGCTTATTTTACAGCAATTGGTACTATGTCTAGTGCGGCCACTATCCCAGTTTCTTTACGCGCAAGTAAAGCCAATGGTGTCAAAGATGAAGTCGCAAACTTCTCTGTGCCTCTATGTGCCACTATTCATCTTTCGGGTTCGACTATCACTATTGTGACTTGTGCGATGGCAGTAATGTTGTTATCACCAGAGATGTCTATGCCAAGCATTACCAGTATCTTGCCATTTATCTTTATGCTGGGTGTGGTCATGATTGCAGCACCAGGTGCGCCAGGTGGCGCTGTGATGTCTGCACTGGGGTTACTCACTTCAATGCTTGGTTTTTCAGAGGGAGCAGTTGCACTTATGATTGCACTTTACCTTGCTCAAGATAGTTTTGGTACAGCATGTAATGTCACCGGTGACGGTGTGATTGCTTTATGGGTAAATAAGTTTTCAGAGCAGAGCAAATAGTCTAACAATTACTTGTTTTTGAGCATTAAAAGGCCAGGCGCTAAATTCTGGCCTTTTTTGGTTCTTTTGTATGATTTTTTAACTAATACAAAAGTTTATTCGTTATTTTTTACATAATTATGTGTTAATCTCGAATTGCTATTTATGTGAATACGATTACCAAAATATTCTGTGAGGGTGTGCCATTGATTAATGTGTTATTAGTTGATGATCATGAATTGGTCCGAACTGGCATCAAACGAATTTTAGATGATGTTCGAGGCTTTAAAGTGATAGGTGAAGCTAAAACGGGTGAAGAAGCGGTCAAGTTTTGCCGTGATAATAACCCTGATATTGTGTTGATGGACATGAATATGCCTGGGATCGGTGGTTTAGAAGCAACGAAGAAAATTTGTCGATACAATCCTGATATAAAAGTGATTGTATTAACCGTACATTGTGAAGACCCGTTCCCAAGTAAAGTAATGCAAGTGGGTGCACAGGGCTACTTAACGAAAGGTACGGGCTCTGATGAAATGATCAATGCTATTCGAGCTGTGAACTCAGGACAGCGTTATATTGCTCCTGAGATAGCTCAACAAATTGCACTCGCGCAGTTTAGTGGCCGTAATGATGAAAATCCATTTCAATCACTTTCGGAACGCGAGCTGCAGATCATGTTAATGATCACCAAAGGTGAAAAAGCGCAAGATATTGCTGAACGACTGAACTTAAGTTCTAAAACTGTGAATAGTTATCGATATCGAATGTTTGAAAAGTTAAATGTTGGCGGTGACGTAGAGCTGACACATTTAGCCATTCGCCATAAAATGATCGATATAGACACATCTAACTAATCATTTTTAATGGCAGTATTTGATTCAAAAGCCTTTTTAAAAACATTATCTACAGAACCTGGTGTTTACCGTATGTATGATGCGCAGCATCAGGTTATTTATGTTGGTAAGGCGAAAAATTTAAAAAAACGTGTTTCGAGTTATTTCCGTAGCAATATTCCCGATGCTAAAACCCGAGTTCTGGTAAGCAACATTGCCAATATAGAGGTAACACTCACTAATACTGAAACCGAAGCACTACTTCTCGAAAATAATCTCATTAAACAGTATCAGCCCAGATACAACATCTTATTAAGAGACGATAAATCTTATCCTTATATTTTCTTAAGTGGCCATAAACATCCTAGGTTAGCTTTTCACCGAGGAAGTAGAAAACAAAAAGGGGATTACTTTGGTCCTTACCCGAGCAGCGCAGCCGTATCTGAAAGTTTGCGCTTAATGCAAAAGATTTTCCCCGTGCGTCAATGTGAAGATGCTTATTATCGAGCCCGAAGTCGCCCGTGTTTACAGTATCAGTTAAAACGTTGTTCCGCGCCTTGTGTTGGTAAAGTCTCTGATGATGAATACAAAGAGCAAGTTGAGCTGGTAAAACAGTTTTTATCAGGAAAATCACATCAAGTTATCGCGACCTTAGTTGAAAAGATGGAGCAGGCCAGTATGGCCTTAAATTTTGAGCTCGCAGCGAAAGTGCGAGATCAAATTGCGATTCTGAGGCAGATGCAAGAGCAGCAGTTTGTGGCCGGAAACCTTGGTGAAATAGACATTATTGGTTTCCAGCAGCAAAACGGTATTTGTGCCATTCACTTGTTAATGGTGCGAGATCATAAAGTATTAGGCAGCAAAACCTATTTTCCTAAAGTGCCCAAAGACTCGCAGCAAGACGAAATCGTGACATCGTTTATTGGTCAATATTATGTAGGTGCGGGCACACAGCGCCAGATCCCAAAAGAAATTGTGTTGCCTTTTGAGTTACAAGAGCAAAACGAACTGGTTAATGCGCTATCGCAACTGGCAGATAAAAAAGTAGAGCTAAAAGCATCGGTGCGTTCTGAACGTGCGCAATACCTCGCACTAGCAAATAAAAATGCATTAAACAGCATTGTTGTAAAACAAAACGCGCAAGATTCTATTACTAAACGTTACGCATTATTAAAAGAAGCATTACAACTGAGTGATATCAACCGTATGGAGTGTTTCGATATCAGTCATACCATGGGTGAAAACACCATTGCTTCATGTGTGGTATTTGATGGCAGTGGACCAAATAATAAAGAATATCGTCGCTATAACGTTACGGGGATCACGCCTGGTGATGACTATGCGGCGATGGCATTTGCATTGAATAAACGCTACGGCAAGTTAAAAGATGAGGAAAAAATCCCTGACGTTATCTTCATCGATGGTGGTAAGGGGCAGTTGAATAAAGCTGAAGCATTTTTTGAAGACTGGTCTCATAACAAAATGCCGTTGCTAGTCGGTGTAGCGAAAGGCACAAGCCGAAAGCCCGGTCTTGAAACTTTATTAATTGATGGTGGCAGGCGAACAGTGAACCTTGATTCTGATTCTCCTGCTTTACATTTAATTCAGCATATTCGTGATGAGTCACACCGTTTTGCAATCGCCGGACATAGAAACAAACGGCAAAAACAGCGAACTCAATCTCTGTTAGAAGAAATAGAAGGAGTCGGGCAGAAACGCCGGCAAGCCTTGTTAAAATACTTAGGTGGTATGCAAGGTGTAAAATCGGCTACTATAGCGCAGTTAAATCAAGTGCCAGGGATCAGCCAAGATATGGCTGAAAAGATATTTAATCATTTGCATGACAAAGCCTAATTGATCATGCAACACTATAAAAAAAGATACACAAAGTAGTTATGTGGAATATTCCTAATACCTTAACAACATTTAGATTGTTACTTATCCCTGTTTTTGCAGTGGTGTTTTATTTGCCTTACTCATGGGCTTTTTTTGCTGCCGCCTTTATTTTCTGGCTAGCATCGGTAACCGATATTCTTGATGGCTACTTGGCACGAAAACTCGATCAATCAACGCCTTTTGGCGCGTTCTTAGATCCTGTTGCAGATAAAGTCATGGTCAGTGTGGCTTTAGTTGTCATAGCAACCCATTATCAAAACATCTTTATTACTTTGGCTGCGCTTATCATTATCAGTCGTGAAATTGTGATTTCAGCATTGAGAGAGTGGATGGCCGAACAGGGCAAGCGCGGCAATGTGGCTGTTAGTAATATGGGCAAGTTTAAAACTGCTGCACAAATGTTAGCCATTATTGGATTGATTTGGCAACACTCATCTTGGATGACCATGCTAAGTTATGCGCTTTTGGCAATCGCAACCTTGTTAACTGTGACTTCGATGTTGGCCTATTTGAATGCGGCAAAGTCGGAATTGATTAAATCTTGATATTTTACGGCTATATAGCCAGCAGTTTAGATAAAAATTGAGCAAACGATTAAAAACATTCATTTTTTATATTGACGCATTATTAAAGATCTGTAGAATGCGTCCGTGTTGAGAGGGCAGTATGCCTCGAAATGATAAAAGAGTGAGTGCTTAACTTACTTTGGAATGCGAGTATAGCTCAGCTGGTAGAGCGCGACCTTGCCAAGGTCGAGGTCACGAGTTCGAACCTCGTTACTCGCTCCAATCTTTTATACGTCGGCGGAATGGCAGAGTGGCCATGCAGCGGATTGCAAATCCGTCTACCTCGGTTCGACTCCGGGTTCCGCCTCCATTTCTCAACACTCCACATGCGTAAGCAGCCCGATGCCCGGGTGGTGGAATTGGTAGACACAAGGGATTTAAAATCCCTCGTCAGTAATGACGTGCCGGTTCAAGTCCGGCCCCGGGCACCATTGGTTTTAGAATCAATTGATGCGAGTATAATTCAGCTGATAAAACGTAAAGGCGCGACCTTTGTTTCTTTCAGTTAGATTAAAAAGCAACATGGAACGCGAGTATAGCTCAGCTGGTAGAGCGCGACCTTGCCAAGGTCGAGGTCACGAGTTCGAACCTCGTTACTCGCTCCAAATTGATTTTACATGCAACGCAGAACCCGATGCCCGGGTGGTGGAATTGGTAGACACAAGGGATTTAAAATCCCTCGTCAGTAATGACGTGCCGGTTCAAGTCCGGCCCCGGGCACCATTGATTTTAGAATCAATTTGATGCGAGTATAGCTCAGCTGGTAGAGCGCGACCTTGCCAAGGTCGAGGTCACGAGTTCGAACCTCGTTACTCGCTCCAAATTGGTTTTAAAAAGAACTTGCTTAATGCTTAGTTCAGAAGAATGCGAGTATAGCTCAGCTGGTAGAGCGCGACCTTGCCAAGGTCGAGGTCACGAGTTCGAACCTCGTTACTCGCTCCAATTCTTCTTAGATAGGTAAAAGCAAAATTCGAATGCGAGTATAACTCAGCTGATAAAGGTAAAGACGCGACCTTGTTTTTATCTCGGTTGAATTAAAAAGCAATATGGAACGCGAGTATAGCTCAGCTGGTAGAGCGCGACCTTGCCAAGGTCGAGGTCACGAGTTCGAACCTCGTTACTCGCTCCAATTCGAATTAATGGTTCTTTACAATATGCGAGTATAGCTCAGCTGATAAAGGTAAAAACGCGACCTCGTTGTTATCTTAGTTGAATTAAAAAGCATTATGGTACGCGAGTATAGCTCAGCTGGTAGAGCGCGACCTTGCCAAGGTCGAGGTCACGAGTTCGAACCTCGTTACTCGCTCCAATTTATTTGGAACATTTAGGCGGAATGGCAGAGTGGCCATGCAGCGGATTGCAAATCCGTCTACCTCGGTTCGACTCCGGGTTCCGCCTCCATTATCGCAAGATAACTCTCCACATGCGAAAGCAGCCCGATGCCCGGGTGGTGGAATTGGTAGACACAAGGGATTTAAAATCCCTCGTCAGTAATGACGTGCCGGTTCAAGTCCGGCCCCGGGCACCATTTTTATTCTCAAGACTTTTTTTCTCATCCTAATCAAATCTATTATTTTCTAACTTTCTAACTTTCTAACTTTCTAACTTTCTAACTTTCTAACTTTATTTTTCGCATTAAAAAAGGCGCGTATCGCGCCTTTTTGTCACTCAAAATGGTTGAGTATTGGTATTATTCGGCATCAGCCATAATGCCCCAGCCATCGCCATAACCTTCATGTGAATTGGCAATGCTTTCTAAGTACTGTTCAGTTTGGCTTAACAGCTGATGATCTGGCACCATTTGAACCGTTGTCACAACTTCCCATACACCTGTATCTTTGCACTTTTGTAGTTCGGTCTTTGGGGCAAGCTCATCTTCAACAATGGCTTTTTCAAAAGATTCTGCCTGCTCTTTTTGTTCAAACAGAATAAAAAAATCGACCATGTGCATTTGGTTTAAATTAATGCCTTCAGCAGCCATTTCAGCTAATAATTGGCCGTTATCATCATCAGGAAATTGCATAGTGTTACCTAGTATTTTTAACTGGGTGTATTGTCGGTGAAATCAATAAAAATAAAAAGCTTTAAAGCAAGATTTAACGAATTCTTGTACCAAATCTCTTAATTAAGCGTTCATTTTTGAGGCAAGGAAAACTGTTCGATAGCAAGGCGAAAATTTTGCTATTTAGTTTTTCTAAATGAGAAATTTTTAACGTAGCTAGCGTCAGTTTTAGTCCCTCAAAATGATTGAGTATTATTGAGAGTTGGTACATTTATCTATTGTTGATTTTAAATATGCTACACTGGCGTTTCTGCTGGGAGGGAAGTATTTGAAACGGTTTGCGATTATTATCACTTGTTGGTGTCTTTTTTTCTTTTCAAATGTCAATGCAGAGCCTACTTGGTCTGTTGAAACCATCGAGCTTAACGATATACCCGATGAGTTGAGCGACAATATTCATGGCTCTTTAAAGCCATTCTTAAATCAACCATTTTCAAAGTCCTTAGAAAAAAAACTGTACTTTCAGACTGAGCGCGCAATGCAAGCTTTAGGTTATTATGACACTACAATAAAGTTTTCAAGGGAAGCAGAAACAAATCGCTTAAAACTGCACATAGAGGTGGGCTCTCCTGCGACTTGGAAAACTATTCAGATTGAAATTAGCGGGCAAGCAAACAAAGATGCATTTCTTCAAAAAGTGTTATCTCAGATTCCAATTAAACCTAATATCAACGTGGATCATGGTGACTACGAACGAACAAAAAGTATGTTAGAAGCCAGCCTTATTTCGAAGGGATATTTTGATTTTAAATGGTTAAGCCATAAATTAGAGGTACATAAAAAAAACAACTTTGCTGTCGCCAAGCTAAAACTAGACTCAGGAGATAGGTATCGCTTTGGTGAAATAGAAGTGACAAAAAAAAGCTTAGCGAAGCATTATATTCAATCTCTCGCCCCATTTGATAAACACACTTTTTATGATGAGCAGTTACTTTCTGACTATAACCTTGCACTAAATAAAACACCGTATTTTAGCGCCATTAAAGTTTACCCCCAATTACAAAACCGGCAAAACAACTTAGTACCGATTAGAATTGAAGCCGTTGATAAACCCGCGAATACATTTGAGGTTGGTGGCGGTTTTAGCACCGAGATAGGCGCCAAAGCACGATTAAAATGGTCGAAACCTTGGATCAGTGATACAGGGCACTTTTTTGATAGCAATTTATTTGTAGCAGAAAAACAGCAGCGGATCACTGCCAGTTATAGTATCCCTGTTTCAAACCCAAACGATGATTTATGGCGAGTAACCGGTGGTTATGCAATAGAAGATGAATTAACCGACGGTATAAATAGCAAGATATGGAATGTTCAATTACAAAGACAATGGCTCACTCAAGGAAACTGGATCCGTACCGCTTTTATAAAAAGAGAGCACGAAACAACCACTCAAGCCCAAGAGACAAGTAAATCTGAAATGCTGATCCCCGGGATCAGCTACGCAAAAAAACAAGCGATTGGTGGGGTTACGCCTTCGTGGGGACAACAAACTTTGGTTTCATTAGAGTTTGCAAGTGAAGACTTAATTTCGTCAACTTCGCTAGTTAAAGCGAGGTGGGAGCAGGCTTGGCTCAGAAAGTATGAGCTCAGACACTGGTTTATAGCACGTCTTAATGCAGGGGCAATCATTGCAGATGACATCAATGATGTGCCTTTTAATTTGAGGTTCTTTGCTGGGGGTGACCAAAGCATTAGGGGATTTTCTTATCAGTCTGTTGCGCCATATGAAAATGATGTTTTGTTAGGCGGTAAATATTTAGCGACCGCATCAGTGGAGTATAACTATCAGTTTATGCCAAATTGGCGTCTTGCCTTATTTATTGATTCAGGTACCGCGACTAATGACTTTTCAGAATCATGGGCTATTGGTGCAGGATTTGGTTTTAGATATGAAACACCTGTTGGCCCTGTGCGATTAGATCACGCATGGGGACTAAGTAAGGAGAGTAAAAGTACTAGGCTGAGCATTATCATTGGGCCGGAGATTTAATGGTGACATCTTTAAAAATAAAAAAGATCATTAATGGCTTTGCAGCTGTATTCATTCTGCTAACTTGTTTGTTTTTCACCAGCGTTGGGCACCAAAGTCTATTATGGTTAGCCAATAAGTCGACAGACGGATTAGAAATTACATTAGAGCAAGGGCGGTTACTTTCTGGTGAAAGAATTGATATAACTTGGCAAAGTGAAACACTCGCTGTCACATTAACTAACTTTAGACCTCAATTAAATTGGTTCACTTGCGCCACGCTATGCCTTGACATTGTTGCGGATAAACTTGATGTCAAAGTCACCCAACAAGATCCAGCTTCTAAGGTTGAGCCTGAAGTTAACAAAGATATAAATGAAGACAATAAACACAGTTTAGGCTTACCTTTAGACCTAGGTTTGGCACAAGTTGAAGTTAAAGAGTTTCAATTTCAACAAGGCGCTTTGAGTGTTCAAATATCGGACATAAAATCATCAGCGTCTATTATTGATAATATTGTTAAGCTCGAAAATACATCCATTTCTCATATTCATATTATCGATAAACAAAAGAAAGAAATTACAAACCAAGTACTTACTGAACTAGCAGCATTACCAGAGATTATTTTACCGCCGGGGCTAGACATTGAAGTCACACGATTAGGCGTTAACACATTTACTTTTGAAACAGCGACAGGCTCTCAAGTTTTTACTCATTTTGTCGTTGGCTCAAAATTCACCTCAGAGCAGGTCGAATGGCAAGACCTGTATTTCGAACATGGACCCTATATTGTTCGAAGTTTTGGGGTATTAAACAGTGATAAGCTACTCGGCCCTTTTAACTCTATTCGTAGTGTGACCACCTTAACAACCACTGAAGACTTAATGCGATTACATTTAAAAGGAAAGCTTTCTGCGCTTGATATAGCGGTTATTTTACAAGGCAAAAAGTCAGCGTCGTTATCAGGTAAAGTTAATTTCACGAAAACAAATTGGCCGTTTGAGTTATCAGCCAGCGTTTATGACTTGCCGTTTTCTTACAACATTAGAGGAAAGAATTACTATGCAGAGATGGATGAAGCGCAGATCAGATTACGCGGTCAAGCAAATGACTACCATCTCAATCTTGATGTAACTGCAGACCAAAAAGAACTCACAGAATTGAGTGCCAGGGTAGCTGGTAAAGGCAGTTTAACCGCAATCAATGAGATAACCGGTCGGTTAACTGCCTCAGAGGGCAATGCGCAAATAACTGCAAAGGTTGATTGGTTGCATGGTTTAGAAGCTAAACTGCAACTAGCCATGGATGAACTACCTCTGTTTTTTATTGATGACAGTTCTTTTTTGAGTGGCAGTATGGCTGTTGAAGCAACACAAGTGTCTTCAGGCTGGCAAATTGATATTCCTGATGTGGATGTTGATGGTTCTATTTCACAGCTTCCTCTGGCATTAGATGCTAGCTTTAAATTGAATGAACAGCTGTTTGGAGAAGTTGATAAATTTAAACTTCAGTTAGGCAAAAGCTATATAGAGCTTGCTGGCTCTTTACAAAAACAGCTTGATCTCACAGGTACACTCAAAGTAACGCACCAGCAAAATGAATTACTGCCTTTTGATGTGAATGCACACGGTAAACTGAATATTGCAGGGCCTCATCACCAACCTAATATTAATTTAACCGCAGACATTCCCTATTTTCAAAGTGACGGAGTCGATTTAAAAGGCGCAACTTTAGCGACTCATGTTGATTTATCCAAGCAATGGCAGACGGACATGCAATTGAAGGTAAACGCTCTGTCTGTGGCTAAACAGCACTTTAATCAGGTTCAACTCGACGTCACAGGTGATCAACAAGCGCATAAGTTAAACATTGCAACAGAGGGAGATGTTCAGGCTGAGTTATCGCTATTGGGCCAATTTGTAAATCAAGTATGGCAGGGGAAAGTCTCTTCTGGACACATTAATTATCAGACACACTCTGCGACTTTAAACAGTCAATCAGAAATTAAGTTTGCAGATGCTACTCAGTGGCAAACAGGTAAATTATGCGGGTCGCTAGATCAAGCTCCTTGGTGTATAGAAGCAAAACAGGTTGGAGAAATAGGTCACTTTGATGGCCATATAAATGACTTTGACTTGGCCTCGATAAAGGCTTTTTTACCGAAGCAACTTAACCTCATCGGTGAAGCAAGCTTAGAGTCTAACTTATCATGGATAAAGAATAAGTTAACTAGCCTGCAAGCAAAAGCGGGCATAGCAGATATTGAAATCAAGCATAGTGATACTTCAGTCCCGGTCGAGTACATTGAGGTCAATTTATCAGGTGATGAACAAAAGATAGCAGGGAATTGGCAGTTATCATCGACACTAATAGGCCTAGTTTCAGGGCAATTAGCTGCAAATGTCGAAGACAATCGCATTCACACACCTACCGCATCGATTAAATTAGATGATTTAGCATTGCAGCCTTTAGGAGATTTGGCAAACCGCTTTTTGCCCCAACCAATTAATATTGCAGGTCAAGTTTCCACTGAACTATTACTTTCAGGTGATATAAAACAGCCCGATATCGAAGGGCAAATTGATTTAAAAGAATTTGCCATTGCGCAATCGGCACTTCCCCTTAGTTTTGTCGATTCTGCAGTAAGTGTGGAGTTTAAAGGTCAAAGTGCCAGATTAAATGGTGCATTGAATACAGATAAGCAAGGTCAATTAGACTTAAAAGGCATACTCGATTGGCAGCAAGAGCTAAGCGCAGATATCAGTGTATCAGGTAAGCAAGTGAGTATTACCCCTCAACAAGGAATGATCTTTTCGGTATCACCAAAATTATCGTTAGCTTACCGAGATGCGCACTTATCTTTGACTGGGCGAGTAGATATACCACAAGGTCGTATCAAGATTTCTCAGCTTCCTGAGCAAGTAGTTGCAGTATCTGACGACCAAGTCATTGTTGATTTACCGACAGACACACAAACTAACTTGCCGTTTAATTACATTCTAGATTTAGAAGTGGCTCTGCAAGATGATTTTAGAGTTTATGCATTCGGCCTCGATAGCTATGTATTTGGCCAGATCAGTTTAGATAAAACGCCTGATACACCTTTACTTGCGAGTGGAGAGTTTGCTTTGCGAGAAGGTGTTTACAAAGCGCTGGGGCAAGATTTACTCATACAGCAAGGGCAAGTTGGTTTTAATGGGCCACTGTCTAGACCTTATTTAAATGTTAGAGCGATCCGTAATCCAGAAGTCACCGCAGATGATGTGATTGCCGGTATTGAATTAACAGGCAGTGCAAGCAACCCAAGTTTGAATATTTTCTCGCAGCCAGCAATGGACCAAGCCCATGCACTGTCTTATTTACTGAATGGTCAGCCTCTCGAACAGAGTGAGAACAACAATAACGCATTGTTATCACAAATGCTGTTGGCGCAAAGCATTAACTTTAGTGAAAGCTTTATAAATAAAGCCGGTAAAAAATTCGGCATAGAAGATGTCAGCGTGAGTGCTAAAGGCAGTGGTGATGATACTCAGGTCGAGTTATCTGGTTATATTACGCCTAGTGTGCAGGTGAGTTATCGCGTAGGGGTGTTCGAAGCCATGAATGAGATTGCAATTCGCTATAGAGTTTTTACAAAATTATATATTGAAGCGACTAGTGGTTTATACGATAGTATAGATCTACTCTATCAATTTGATTGGGATCCTGAATGAAGTGGATTGTAGTCCTATGTTTTAATGCCTGTTTTTGTTTCTCAGCCTGTGCCGAGCAAACCGTGCGTATTACTTCAGGGGCTGATCCTTATGTGATTGAGCTTTTAAAGCATACGCTAAGCTATCAAAGAGAAGCTCATACGTTAGATTTTGTTGAAAACATTCCTACTCAAAGCCGCGCAATCCGTTTATTAGGTGATAAAAATGGTATTGATGTCTTCTGGTCTGTCACATCAGATGAGAGAGAGAAGCAAGCGTTAGCTGTTAGAGTTCCTATTGTTAAAGGCGTACTTGGTTACCGTCTTGGGATAATCAAAAAGTCTCGCTTAGACTATTTTTCAAAGTTAAAAACCGATGGTGAACTCAGAAGTTTAAGGTATGGCCTAAGAGCTGACTGGCCAGATACGGTTATTTTCGAAGACAATGATTTTAATGTTTTAGAGTATTCTCAAGAAAACTCAGGCTATGAATTACTTGAAGCCTCACGCATAGATGTATTGCCTATCGATGCCCTATATGCCAACGATATTACTAATATGACAGACTTAGCAATCGATCCAGCGCATGTATTCTATTACCCTTCAGCAGTTTATTTTTTCGTAAAAAAAGATAATCAAGCTTTGTACCAAAAACTTAAAACAGGTTTAGATAAAGCCATTGAAGATGGCTCGTTTGATACTTTATTTAACCGCTACTTCAAGGGCGAGTTGGCAGAATTAGCGTTAGAAAAACGACAAAAAATTACCCTCGTAAATACTTTACTCCCCGCCAGTGCACCTATTCATACAAAAAAATACTGGTATAACAATAATCAAGGAAAATAAACAAATGCTTTTACGCGCTTTTGGCCTAACTGCTTGTGTATTGCTCGCAGGTTGCAGCAGCACGCAAAATACTGAATCGGCACCGAATAAATCTGAAGTTCGCTCACCAAGTACCATTATTAGCTCTGCATCTGCCGATCTATGGCAGCAAGTAAACAACAACGATGTGTTAAGAATTGATTTACCAACAGGCCGTGTTTACGTACAACTTAACCCACAACTTGCACCTGGGCATGTCGATAATATTAAAAAGCTTGCGCGTGAAGGCTTTTATGACGGCTTAAATGTGTACCGTTTTGTGGAGAGCTTTGTGGCGCAAGGTGGCGATCAGTCAGGAGAAAAGCAGCCAACGCAAGGCAGCAAAGGCATTGCGGGTGAAATGTTTTTAACCACCGAGCATGCGCTGGAGATCACCTCAATTAATGCCGTAGATGGGTATGCTGACAACACCGGCTTTTTAAATGGTTTTGCAGTGGCGCAAAATAGCGATGGCAAAAAGACTTGGATGACCCACTGTACGGGCACATTCGCGATGGCGCGCGGCAACGAAATCGACAGTGGCGGCACAGAGTTTTATATCACTTTAGCGCCACAGCGTTATCTTGATAAAAACACCACGGTATTTGGTCGAGTGCTAGAAGGCATGGAGCATGCACAGCGTTTATTACGCACACCTGTAGAAGGGCAGCCGTTTAACCCAATCAGCCAAGTGCGAGTGTTAAGTGATATTGCGGGTGAAGATAACAGTGCTTTTACGGTGTTTGATACCAGCTCAGAAGATTTTAAAGACTTGATTGAATCTCGTAAAAACCGCCCAAGCGACTGGTTTATCGATAAGCCAAATCATACAGACGTTTGCTCGGTATCTATCCCGACCAAACGCCTTAATTAAAAACAATAGTTTACTGACGGTTTGTACGAATGTGATAAGCCGTCTTATCGTTTTCGCTGCTGCGGTAAGGGTTAATGTCTAAACCGCCACGTCTTGTGTAGCGTGCATATACTTCTAACTTGCTCGGCTTTAATTCACGCATCAAGTCACAGTAAATTCGCTCCACACACTGCTCATGAAACTCATTGTGATCTCTAAAAGAGATAAGATACTTAAGCAGTGACTCTTTGCACACAGGCTTACCCGTGTAACTTATCACTATACTTGCCCAATCAGGCTGAGAAGTAATTAAACAGTTCGATTTAAGTAAGTGACTATGCAGTGTTTCGGTCACTTCATTACCATCTTTTATCACGATCAAGCCTTCTTGCGGGCTGTAGGTATCAACTTCGATATCAAGCTCATCAATACATTCGCCCGGCATGGCCGTGAATGGAATACAGGCATAGTCTTCAGCTTTGAATAACGTCACTTCGACGTCAGTCTGTGCTGCTTTGCTTAAATCATTGGTTAAAATAGTTTGTACTTCGTCAAAGCTGGCAAACTTAGTTTGGTTAAAACTATTTAAATACAGCTTGAACGACTTAGACTCGATAATATGAGAGCTTTGGCATGGGAACACAAACGTCGCCACAGCCACTTGTGGTTTACCTTTGCTATTCAGCCAAGATAGCTCATAGCCAGTCCAAGTATCTTCCCCTTTAAATGGCAAGTTCTGCTCATCTACCGCGATTTGGTCACGGTTTAGCTTTCTTGCAATTGGGAATAATAAACTTGCATCGTATTGCGACGCGTACTCGGTCGTTTTACCTAACACTGATGCTTTCAGCTCAGGTGCATTGTTGTAATCTGTCATGTTTCACCAATAGTGGTTACAATGGCGCGTATTATAGCGTATCGCACACAGGTTAACAGTATGACAATTAAGCCGCTTTTATCAGAGCTTCACGACAAGTTTAAATCTCACTATCAGCAACAACATGGCACTTTACCTTGCATGTATCATGACGCTGACTGGCCAAGCCCTTGTGAAGTTGGCGAAGTGCTCAGCGAGCAACAAATTCAGTGGCAAGCTGTGCCGCAGCCAGCAAAAAATAGCTTAGATGATTTAGCAAGCGCGTTAGAGTGTAGTTTTCCTGATGCGTTGAATGAGTTCTACAGCAGCTTTTATGCGGGCAATATCATTGGCAACGTAGAAGGTCATCAAATCGAGTTATTACAAGCGTGGAATGAAGGTGACTTTGTGCGTTTACAGCAAAACATCACAGGTCATGTATTGATGAAACGCAAACTCAAACATGCAGATACAGTGTTTATCGGTTTAACCGAGCAAGATGATTTGTTGATCACCGTTGAACTAGAGACTGGCAAAGTCTGGCTAGAGTATGTCGGCAAAAGGCCACATCATGTTTTGGCTGATAGTCTAGAAAAATTTTTGCAAGCGGTTGAGTTTTAATATTCATGTGATTGTCTCTAGTATGTCATGGTATGTCGCTTACAGAGCGTCTATGTATGTTGAGTTCATTAACCGGTACTTTATACAATTTGGCGTATAAGAATTGGTGAGGGGTAAAGGTGTTAAGAGAATTAGAATCAGTCGTATTTGGGCATATATTTTTTTGCTTCATAGATTATTCATGGGACTTTGAGGACGAAGAGCTTCAATATGGTTGGTTGAGAACAGGGATTTATGATTATTTGGATCGCCTCGACTCTCAATATAAACAAGGAAAGTTTACTAAAAGTGATGTTAAAGATGCCCTTGTTAATGCTTTTAAACAAGATGACTATACTTGGTGGTGGTTGAATAGTTACAAGCATTCAGATGTACAAGCTTGGGAAGATCAAAAACAACCTAATGAAGGTATGCAGGTAGTTGCTGCCTGTGCTTGGTTAGAACACTTTGATATTATTGGTATTAATGACGAGCCTAACTGGGAGTTAGAAGAGTTATACATCTTAAAATATTATCACCCAGAATTTTTAAAGTTATTTGTTAAAAAGTTTGTTTGGGATGTGATGTTTCCAAATGAAGTGCTACCTAACTATACAGAGCCTAAATCAGGTGATGTTAGGTCATTAGATTATCCGTTTGATATTGATTTTTGCGACCTAGTAGCGAGTTAACCCATTAAATAAAAGCATCTGCCCCAAAAGATGGCATTCAATAAATCAACAAATAATAAAGATAACTACGACGGTGTTAAAGGCACTTTCTATATCATGTCTATACTCTCAACTAAGCAAGGCAGTTACTGATGAGTAATCATATTGGTCTTATATATCCTATTCTGAATTATATAATTTTACCTTTACGTGAAGAGTTTGGCCCAGGTATATGTCATTTAGATGAGTTTAAAAAAAGACAACTGCCTGAACCTTATTTTGGTCAACTAACATTGAGAATACTCGATCTAGTTGAACGTTATAACGAAAAAGTAGAAAGAGATTATCCCCAAAACGGCAAAGAAAAGTTGCGAGTTGAAATGCTTGCATTATACGATGCTGATTGGGCTCACTGGTGGGGGTTTAACTCTGTTTCACAAACTGTTGCAGACAAAGAACAGCAGGATCCGTTTAGTGGAGGTATACAATGCAGCTGTCATGTTCTGTGGGAAGAAGCCTTTGGCGATTATGACCTTGACTGTGAAGAGGTAGACCACTACCACCCGGAAATGCTTAAGTTTTTAATAAAACGCTGTGTCTGGGATATCTTTTTCCCGGGTGAGGCGTTACCTAATTACACAGAGCCAAGTTCTGGTGACTTAACGTTGTTAGATTTTAGTGTTTAAAGCTAAATACTGCTTATTACTATCATGATTACTAAAGTTTCACACAACACTCAGCAAAGTAAATAAAGCGCTTATTGTTTAGAAGTGCTTTGCAAGGAAGTAATGACATGAGATACCAAGCACCCGCGTTAGTTATTTTTGAGGCTTTATCATTAGAAGAAGGCCTCTACTATCATCATGGCACGCCCTTTACGGGCGTAGCTGTATATACTGAAGATGATATCGTCAAAAATAGCCAAGCATTTGAACAGGGTAAAGCAGTCGGAGAATACCAGTTCCCGTATATTAAAGTACGGCAACCTTGTATTTTAGACTCGCTTCTTGATGATGAGTCTGGTCGATATACATATCAAGGTGATGTTTTTGACGGTACTGTATTTGTACTTGAAGGCGACTACATTCGAAAGATAACTTTTTGTGTTAAAGGTTTTTATGAATATGGCACAGAACAGTACTTTTCAGACCCTGAGTGTTACTCATCACTCTATTATAAAATTGAAAACATGGAATATTCTTATGATTGGGAATCTCCAGAGATAATATCAAAATACACGGCTATCTACGACGGGCCATCTAAAGAGATGCTGCAGCTATACTTCAATGATAAAGGTGAAATCAGAATAATTGAATTTAGTGGAGAGTATAAGAGTATTTTTGAACAAAACAGTCTATTACCTCAATCGGCTTTAAAAATAGATTGCTTTTCAGCAATTGCTCATTTTATTGGCAAAACACCAATAGAATTAGAGTTAAGTAGTTGTGATAAGAGTACGACTATTGAAATCTTGCAAGCTGCTCAACATTGGCCTATATATCAAGTGTTTTTTAAAGAGTTAGCGATGAGTAATTTGGAGACGTTAAAAGAAGTACCAATAACGGCTGTGACGAGCGTTCGTGCATTTCGACTGAATGCAGTTACTTTAGAGCAGTGTTTGGCTTATAGAGATACACACTTTCCACATATTGAAATATTAATCGACAATATAGATGATTAGTTTTTAACTATTAATCAAAGTGTTGATTTGGATCAGTAAAGCCCAGCTAGTAAGCACTTGCTGGGCTTTTCTATTTTTGTATCTCTATTCTAATGATATAGCTTTCTATGTTAGCTCAAGTTTTGACTTAAGTGTTTTATTGACCAGTTGATCGGCTTGACGTGTGGTCTCGGGGAGTCGATATTTTGGCGAGAGTTTTAATACCCATTCAGCGGCTGTATCTAGACTGATTTTGTGGCCAATAGAGACAAATACCGGCTTCACATTGTGTTGAGTGCGCAGCACCTTTCCAACTACGTCTTCATTAATTAATAAGTCACTCATCTGGCCACGAGCTTGCTCTACTGGCAAAAAATCACCGATAAGTTTAGTTTTAGCACAACCAATAGTGGGTAAGTTTAACTTGACACCCAAGTGGCACGCTAGACCAAAGCGCCTCGGGTGGGCGATACCATGACCATCACAAACAATAAGGTCGGGTTTGATTGTGAGCTTTGCAAACGCATTCAGTAGTGGCGGAAGTTCACGAAAAGAAAACAGCCCCGGCACATAAGGAAAGCTAATTTCCTCAATGCTCACTTGAGTTTCTAGTAACTCTAGCGTGTCAGCGTCAAGCACTGAAATAGCGCCAACAACCTGATTAGATTGTTCATGATAAGCAACATCCACACCTGCAACGGTATTTATGCTATTAAACTCGTTATATGTAATGACTTGTTTTGCAAGTGTTGCTTGCAACAATTCTGCGTCATGAATTTTATCTGTCACAGTAACTTCCATTTATAGTTAGTATATTGTTGGGTAGCGCGATCACTGAAAATCCCAAGAGATATTCGACACCAGCTCACAGCTGTCACAGCGAAAATCAAATAAGCCAAACCAAGGTTCCTCTAACTTCCAATCACCGCCACAGCTTGGACATATTCGCGCTTGCTCTGCTGCCAAGCTCTCACCACCAACGCGATACAAATAGTAATAAACCGGCTTTTTGGTGAGATAGCGAATACGTTTAGACAAGTCCATACCACGACGGAACAAATCGCTTTCAGTACTAGAAATCTCTTCTAACGCCGCAAACTCACAGCGCGTGGCACCGTTGATCTGGATCTGATCGCATGCTTGCCAATCCTCTTGCCACTTAATTAAGGCCTTGTAATCGCCATTGGCAATGGCAGGAATTTTATAAAGTGGCACAGGCTGAAAGTCATCGCCGCAATACAGCGGGCTACATGTATGCACATAAGTGGTATATAAAATATAAGAAGACGGAGCGTCACACAGGTCGGCGCCATTGGCATGAATATCCTGACCGATCACCTTTACTTTCGGTGCCAATAAGCCTGCATCTTGTAAAAGCTCAATGGCCTTTTTTACAAACGGGCTGTGATTAAGTGGGTGTAGCGCATCTTCAAGCGGGCACATAACACGGGTAATAAAGTAGCCGTCTTTTAATACGGTCGGAAACTCATCCCCGAAGATCTGTCCGTTAAAACGTAGGGCATTCACCACGCGATTAATGGCACGCTCGGCATCATCTAGGGTGGTGTCTTGGTAACAATCAAAAGTTAAATCTACAACGAACATAATTAGTTATCTTTTTCTAATAGAGCGAGTAAGCGGTCAAGTTTTTGTTCAATGCGGTCAAGCTGACTTTGTTCTGTAGCCTTGGCTTTTGGGGCTGCTGCAGGTTGAGTGTTGATACAATTTGGATCATTTTTGTAGGCGGTCAACCCAGCAATAACCAAAGGCATAGGTACAGGCTCTGACAACTTAGATTTAGTTAAAGCAACAGTGGGTGTTTTGTTTTCAGCGACTAAGGCTGCAATAGCAGAATGAACAGCGGGATGCATGCGTTTTACTCAACAAAATAAAACGCATTCTAGCATAAATCTTTAAAGCGCATAGCTGAGCTCGTAACCATGCTAAACGGTTTGTTTTGCATAATGCACAGTGATCGATTCGTTCTTTCTATACTTATGTTAACAACGAGAGACTAGATATTACTGACTAGTATTAGCATGTCTTTTTGCTTAAAAAACACTCAGTAACTATAGTTGACTAAGTTTTCTAGTAAAAATTAGGTAACAGGAACAATAATGAAAATAGTAGAAGCAGATCAACTGAGCCTAAAGTATTTGGAGCCGGAAGAAATAAACATTGCAGCAAGCCTGCTATTTCAAGCTTATCATAGTGATGAATTACTAAAGCAAGTGTTAACTGCAGATTCTGACGTAGACTTTGCGAAAAAGTTGCGCGCACTTATTCGCGAAGAGTTACAAACATTCTCACAAAGTGGTCAAGCCATGCTAGGCGCGTTTATAGACAAACAACTTGTTGGTGTTGCGTGTGCAATCGCAACCAACGGGCCTTTGTCAGCGCAGCGTTTTTGGCATTGGCGTTTAAAACTCATGCTCAGCGCCGGGTATGTTCAAACCAAGCAACTGGTTGCTAAAGAGCAAGCGATAAGAGCGGCCCTAGAGCAATATGGCGAGTGTTTTTATTTGTCATTAATTGCCATTCATCCGAATGCGCAGGGGCAAGGTCTTGGTCATTACTTATTAAACGGGGTGGAGCAACTTCACCTAGCCGAAGAAGACATCACTGGCGTGGCGGTATTCATTACACAAACAGCGCAAAAAGCCTTCTTCTTAAAGCACCAATATGAGGTGATTGAGCAAATGACCTTCGGTGAAGTGTCGGGTGAGCTGATGTATAAAAAGTTAGATGCGGACGGATCGGAAAGTTAGCTGTGAGATATTTCCCACATGGTTGTGGGTTTTAGTGTTTTAAGCACTTTGTTTTGGCTGTGGTTTATATTTAAGTATATGAAAATAAAAAGGTATTTTATTTTTAAAATAATGTGACAACAAATGATTTGCTGTAAGTCGCTTTTGCACACGGCAAATTACCGTATAATTAATCATGTCAGGAAGGCAAAGGGATAGGAAAAACGGAATAAGCACAAGGTTATGGACAGGTGCCAGGGCAAGAAGCTCAACAGGATACTCAGGATGAGGTGTAACGGAGTTGCACTCAGGAATAGGATACACACAGGAGTGTGAGGACAGCCCAAAGACGGGTGAAGCGGAAACCAGGATGGTTACAGGTGTTAGGACAACACCTAGGATGAGGATGTAGTACAGGGTGTACTAGGAGCGCATAGGATTTTGCGAAGCGGATTTAGGATATTAGGAACACAGGACGTGTATAGGATTTTAAACGGATTTTTGGTTGTCGATGGAAGACGGCCATTCAGCGGAAGATAAAACAGGATTATAGGCTTTGGAAGCTATCATGGATGTTGTCAACTTTAGGCGCGACTTATGTTGCGCCTTAGTTCTTTCTGGCGTTAGGTTATTTCTTTTATCACCTCTAATTTTATCAATGTTTATCTTTTCTTAGGTAACAACCTCGACAAGAAAGTCTTTTATCTATTGAGTCTTTCCTCGCTTAATTAACCTTGTTGCGAATGCTTATTTAATTCAACGCATACTGCAAATCTAACAAAGCTCAAATTTAAGCAGTTGGAAATCAAGCTATCCTTCTTCTTTGACCAAGATTCTCATATTGGATGATAAATCAAAAAATTAGATAAGGACGGATCGGAAACTTAGCTGTGAGATATTTCCCACATGCTTGTGGGCTTTGGTGTTTTAAACACTTTGCCCTGGCTGTGGTTTGACTATAACAACATGAAAAATAACAAGTATTTCATTGTTAAAATAAAATGACACTAAATAAATTGCCGTAAGTCGCTTTTGCACACGGCAAATTACCGTAAACTTAATCATGTCAGGAAGGCAAAGGGATAGGAAGAACGGAATAAGCACAAGGTTATGGATTAAGTGCTAGGGCAAGAAGCTCAACAGGTTCCTCTGGATGAGGCGTGTAACGGAGTTGCACAATGGAGATAGGATACACACAGGAGTGTGAGGACAGCCCAAAGATGGGTGAAGCGGAAACCAGGATGGTTACAGGTATTAGGATGATACCTAGGATGAGGATGGAGTACAGGGTGTACTAGGAGCGCATAGGATTTTGCGAAGCGGATTTAGGATATGAGGAACACAGGACGTGTATAGGACTTTAAATGGACTTTTGGTTGTCGATGGAAGATAACCATTCAGCGGAAGATAAAACAGGATTTAGGCTTTGGAAGCTATCATGGATGTTGTCAACTTTAGGCGCGACTTATGTTGCGCCTTAGTTCTTTCTGGCGTCTGGTTTTTCAGCCGTATCGACTTTATGTCTGATTTCTCACCTCAAATGACTTTTCGTGCAAAATACACGTTGCGGAGCAAGGTGAACTGATTTAATTAGACAGGACACTTTAATAATGGAAAATGATCCAATTATTGAGGTGTTAAATGACAAAAAGAAAAGTAAGAAGTTATACGGCTGAGTTTAAGAAAGAGGCAGTAGCTTTAGTTACAGAACAAGGCTATAGCGTATCAAAGGCAGCAGCGTCTTTAGGTATCACAGATAAGTTGCTTTATAACTGGAAAGCCAAATTTGAAGCTGAGCAATCTGGTTCCGCTTTTGAATGAAGATGAGCGAGCTGAGCTTAAAAGACTACGAAAAGAAGTTAAAGATCTCAAAATGGAGAAAGAGATCTTAAAAAAGGCCAGTGCCTTCTTTGCGAAAGAAATGAAGTAAAGCATCAGTTCGTCAAAGACAATAGCCAAGCTTATCCTGTTGTTAAATTGTGCTCAGTCATGCAGGTGAGTCGCTCAAGTTATTACGCATGGCTAGAGCGGCCTGCAAAGCTTATAACGGCAGATGAATTACACCTGTATCGTAGAACCAAAAAGCTGTTTAAACGAAGTCGAGAGAGCTTAGGCTACCGTGAGTTGTGTAAGAACTTACGTAAAGAAGGTTTTAAAATAACATTCTATAAAACCAGAAAGCTAATGGCGCGGTTAAATTTAACTGTTAGGCAACGAGTAGCATATAGGGTAACAACCAAACGTAAGCACTCTGACGCAGTTGCAGATAATTTGTTTAACTTAAGCTTTAATCCTGTTGCCGCTAACCAAGTTTGGGCTGGTGATGTGACGTATTTGAAGACTGGCGAAGGCTGGATGTACTTAGCCATCGTAATGGATTTATATTCACGTCGTATAGTAGGTTGGCATATAGATAAGCGCATGACGACTGATTTGGTTATGAAAGCAATGATTAAAGCTTATAACCTAAGAAGACCGCCTAAAGGTTTGGTATTCCACTCTGATAGAGGCTCACAGTATACGAGTAGACGTTATCGCAACCTACTTAATCAGTTCAATATCAGGGCGAGTATGGGTGATGTTGGAGCTTGCTGGGATAATGCAGTGGTTGAAAGATTCTTCGGCAGTTTAAAGCATGATTGGCTACTAAAAGTACCACAACCAACTCGTGAGCATATGATAAATGACGTTGTTGAATATATGCGATATTACAATTTAGAAAGGCTTCATACGGCTAATGGTGATCTGTCGCCAGTAGAGTATGAGAATTCTTTAGAAAAAGTGTCCTGTTGGAGTTGACCAGTTCAGTTTTTCATTAATTCCTTTTTTGTTCTCCTTTCAATAAACCACATATTTTTTATTAATCAATACATGTGAATTAATTTTTTTTAATGCCTTAGCCCACTAAAGCATTGTTCCAATGCAGCGGGCAAAATCACAGATTTTGGAAAGAGATAGAAACCCAAACCAACCAGAAATGCTACTTATAGTGTGTAGACTCAAAGTCATCAATGTCGGACTATTTGGTTGATTTAAAAGGGGATAGGTAATGAGAAAACCAAGCAAGCTTCTGTTGGTAACTCTTTCTGAAAATGTGCAAAAGTTCAGAAGAGAAAACAGCCTGTCACAAGAGGAGTTGGCAGAACTGTGTGGATTTCACAGAACCTATATTGGCTCGATTGAAAGGTGCGAACGAAACGTAACATTGAGCACACTAGAAACCCTTTCTAAAACTCTGAATACCTCGGTTCCACATTTATTAAGTAAGGATACTCAATGACATTAAACACCTTAGAGATCGCCACAACCAAAGTTCAAAATATTAGTAGCTCAAATCTTTCAATTTACGATCACATCGATATTGGTGATTCAAAACTTTGGCTTACAAGTGAAGAGTTGTCGGCAATTCTTAATAAAAAACTAGTTGGGTACTCTTTTGAAGGGTTAGCATTAAGAACAAGGTCTAAGGTCGCTAAGGAAATAGTTTGTGAAGCACTTGGATACCCATTACCTTCTTCATTCAAAAAAGTACAACCAAGGTTTACTGGTCAGCAATTCGACACTTATGTGCAGAAATCTAATAACTTACAAGTTTGGAATGAAGAACTAGACGTTGAGCGTCGATACGTATTAATTCGAATAAATCAAAATTCAATTATCACAAAAGTTAAAGTAGTTACTGGTAGTGATCTTGTAGTGTTAGATACCACAGGTAAGTTGACCCAAAAGTATCAGGCAAAGTATTCGGGCACCGTAGAAGAGGCTTTATTACTATCTAAATCAGATACTGACAACCTTCAAGCAATAGTATCAGAAGGTAACTTAGACTTATCGAACTACTCCCCAACTAATTCACCCCAAAAGAGTCAATTGTTGAGCATAGAGCAGCTATATGCGTCTTTAAAAAATATTGTTGGTAAAGAGTTTGATGCACCAGAAGCAGATCAAGAAAGAAAACGAGGAGACTTATTACACTCTCTGGTTTGTAAAGCTCTCGGATATAAAGAATTTAATGACCATGGGACTTTCCCAGACGTAAAGCATCAGCTATTGGAAGTTAAACTGCAAACTTCACCAACAATAGATTTAGGCTTGATTTGCCCAGATAGTGAGTCAAAGTTAGACATTAACAAAATAGAACAAACCCAGATCAGACACTGTGACGTAAGGTACGCTATTTTTTATGGATCTATTGAAAATAAGAAAGTTGTTATAAGTAACTTTTATATTGTTACAGGGACAAAGTTTTTTGAACACTTTTCAAGATTTGAAGGCAAAGTTCTTAATAAGAAAATTCAAATCCCTTTGCCAACAAATTTTTTTAACGACTAATTTAATCCAAATGCCTGATATACGAGAGAATTAATAGCTGATTCCAGTTTCGTTCTCTCAATATCTGTCTCACAATTCATTCGAGCTTCAACAAGCTCTATTAGTTCTAATGCTATATCCGAATTAGGGTCAGGTAACGGAAAGTTTTCAACATACTGAGACATGAATCTTCGTTTGTTGGAATATAACTTATTGTTAAACTTGATATCGTAGTAGTCTTCAATGAACTTTGAATTAGCTACTGCCAGAAGCAAGAACAAGATACTGTCTTCTAGTTCCTCATTATCTTTTACAAGCCAATAACAATCACCATTTACAATTGAGTTAGTGTCGTCAAACCAAAAAGTAGGGCTTTCACAAATATCCCTGAAAACAACTTTTGGAGAACTCCATAACTCTGGGTTTTGAGGAACCCAAATTTCCCACCAATTTCTTTTGGCTTTGATTACATAGTTCCTACTAGATAATTGTTCTTTGTGAGAATTTAAATACTCTTCTGAAATAGGATAATCTTCAATGGAAACAGGGCGTTTTTTACCACTAACAGTGGTATGAGTGTATAACACACCTTTCAATCTCTGAGTCACAGATTGAGTATACTTGTTTCCTACATGGTGAGTGATTAAAGGGCGTACAAGCTCTGGTACGACACCAACCTCTTCTTCCCAGTTGTCTTTGATAAAAACGTTATCAGCTGTTGTTTTTATACCAACACGAATTTTACCTATGTCTTTAAAACGTAAATAGGTTCTTTCTTCTATATTATTTAGCCAAATTTCAGACGAGGTATCTTGTATTCTCCATACGTCTTTGGGAGAAGCGTCATACGTAAGAAAACCTTTTCTAACCTCATAAGTTTTACCATTTGAACAGGATATCACTCCCTCATGTTCTAGTGCCGAAATAGGTGAATCGCTGACAATTTCTGAGTTACAACTTTCTGTACTCTCATAAATTGAAACAAACTCAGTATGATCATGATTTTGAACTTTGAGTTTAAAGAACATTACTGCGGGAAGAACAGCAGCTTCAAATAGCTTTGTATCACCAAAATCTACGATTTTTTCAATCGAATACAAGTCAGAAAGTATATTTCTTAGGGTACCGCTTCCTTTTGTTGTAAGAAATCTATTTGAAACAATATAACCAGCAACACCATTGGGACTTAGAACTTTTGATGTTGCGACTAGAAAAGCTTGGTAAATATCAACTCGTCCCTTTAAACCAAACTGCTTGGCTAAGACTTGTGCTTTTTCGGCTCCAAGTACCTGAGTTCTAATGTAAGGCGGGTTAGCAATAATAAAATCAAATTTAATTTCATTGAATTCATGACTTAATGACTGATCTAAAAAGTCTCCAAAATAAGCTTTAAAAGTAACATTTGGGAAAAGCTCATTTATTCTTCGTTGAGCTTTCTCTAACGAAATTTCATTTGTATCAAACCCGAATACTTCGATTTCTTTGTTGTCATTGATGCGACTTAGTAGAGATATTATTAGCTCTCCGTCACCTATTGCAGGATCGGCAATTCTAACTATTTTTTGGTCTGCGAAATTGCTGTTGAAGCTCACTAATTCTTGCGAAACAAAATTAGATAATTGAGAAGAGGTATAGTGCGCTCCTTCACTTTTTCTGCACTCTACGTGTTCATATCTTTCTGCAACTTCTAACAAATTATACCTCTACTTATCGTCGTCATATATATGAAGATTAACATGATGATTCGGCTAATACACACTGTTAATTCACTTAGTTTCTCCTAATCGAAAATACTTCATATTGATCAATTAATTAATACGCCTTAGAAGTGAACAAACCTAATTAGCTACTTATAGTGTGTAGACTTAAAGTCATCAAAACTCAATCATTTCTCTTCCCAAAGATATCTAGCTTATTCCTTAGGAAAAGAAAAATAATATGGATTCAAAGGTTTTAAAAAACGCTCAAAGAAAAGTCGAAAACATAAAAAAATCAGATTATTCGATCTACGATAGCATCGATATTGGCGATCCTAATCTTTGGTTAACAAGAGAAGAACTAGTAGCGATCCTAAATCAGAAATTGAAAGGCATGTCTTTGGCAAACTTTGCATTAAAGACTAGATCAAAGGAAGCAAAAAAATTAGTTTGTGAAGCTCTTGGTTTTCCTACCCCTAATAGCTTCAAGAGAGTCAAACCAAGCTTTCCATGCTTACAATTCGATATCTATGTCCAGAAAAGAAACAACTTACAAGTATATAACGAAGCATTAGCAGCTCACCGAAAGTACGTTCTTATTCGAGTCGACAAAAACTCGATTATAAGTGAGGTCAAAATACCGCTAGGTAGTGAAGTAATTTTTTGGGACAGAACAGGAAAATTAACAAAAAAGTATCAAGCAACATTTGGTGGAGATCATTTACAGACTTCCTTGTTGATAAAAAAGGATACGAGTAGCCTTTCTTTGCTCGCTACTAACGAAATTATTGATTTATCGAGTAAGTCCCCGACAGAAGACCCAAAGAACAAAGAGTTGTATAGCGCTGTGTCATTATTTGAGCGACTCAAAACACTGATCGGTACTGAATTTGAAGCTCCTAAAATAGATCAAGAGCGAAAACGAGGGGACAAATTACATTCTCTGGTTTGCAAGGTTTTAGGGTATGAACAGTTTAGTGATTTAGGTAAGTATCCAGATTTAAAGCACCAGCTATTAGAATTAAAAATGCAAACTTCACCAACAATAGATCTAGGGGTAGCACTGCCAAATAGTCAATCAGCGCTTGATCTAGAAAAAGTTAACGGCAATCAGATAACTCATAGAGATATTAGATATGGCATTTTTTATGGTGAAATAAATGATACCAAAGTAAAGATTCGTAGCTTATTACTTACCAATGGAGAGAAGTTTTTCGAAAGCTTTAACCGTTGCGGAGGAATTGTTGTGAATAAGAAAAAGCAGCTTACTATTCCAAAAAATTATTTTTCAGAATAATTTCCACTCACCAAAATAAAAATAATGGTTAACAATATCAGTGTGTTAACCATTTTCCTGTAATTATCTGATTAAGGGTTATTCTAGTGAGTGGATATAAGCAAAGTGCGAACAAGCTACATGATTCTATAGCTTGCTCGGTAGATGAATTAGCTCAGTAGATGAATTAGCTTCAGCGTTAGCCCAAGCGATGCGGTGGAATATCTGCTTGCACTAGCTTTTCATTTTCAAGATACAAATAACCTTGATATAAACTCTCGCCGTCTGAGCTAAATTCAAACAAAAACTGACTTTTTATTCCCAAACGACCACTTTTTAAAATACCGGGTAGCACTTTTTTACAGGCGACACTGAGCAACTGCACTTGCAATTGCTTTGCTTGTCTTTGTGCATGTTCGTTTGCGGCTTCCGCAATTTTACGGCTATACCAAAAAAAGCCGATAACGCTGCCAATAACAATAAAAAGCCAGAGAGTTGTCATTAAGAGAATAACCTACCTATTGCGCGAGATAAGGTGTCGCTGCGATTTTCTGCTCGAAGAATACCTAGTACGTGTGGGCGAAGTGACGGAATTGCAACTAGGTCCGCAAAAATACTTGGGAATAATTCAGGCATTTGCTCATTATTAGCAGCCGCATCAAGTAGTTTGAATAGGGCTTCTGGTTTTTCAAAGCATAACCAATAACGACCTGCTAGAGTAAGCAACACGTCTGGTTGACTGCCGAGCTCGCTTGCTAGTACTTGCTCGACTAACTGAGACTTTAACCCTTGTGCTTTGCTACCTGAAAGTGCACGCATATTGTTAATTAATAGGTTTAAATTATTTTCAGCGATGGCTTTTTCGCACTGTGCAAAGAATAACTCAGCAAGTTGCGTGTTAATTTCAACATGTTCTAGCATCGCACTTAAAGGCTGCTGCACCTCTTGTGGTAAGCTCGTCCACACTTTAGTTAGGTTTGCACTGTTTTGGCCGTGGTCGAGTCTAAAGGCGAAATCAGCCAGTCCTTGTACCGCAATACTTTGCCACGCATCGTCAGTTAAGTTGCCAGCAAAAAATTGCTCGGTAAATTCATAATACTGAGATGCAGGGCGCTTTAATTCAGTTTTTAAAAGTGCATTGAACGCGGCAAGTTTATTGGCATTAGGTGTAAATACATACGGGTTATTGTCTAGCTTGCCATCTGCTTGCTCGCCCGTTAACTCAGTACCTAATGCTTCAAGCACCATATTTGCGAAGTGGTCACGGCTTGCAAGCACTAACTTACTTTGCTCATCAAGGGGCATTTTTAAAAACCACACATACGGATCAGCGGTGGCTTGGTTATCCCAAAATTGAATGGCTATCAGGGCATGACCAGCAAGCGGGTAAGGGTAAGGTACCTGACCGTTTTCAAGTTGATTGAAGAGGGCTTTATCAATTTTAGTGATTTTTCGACCCATGTCGTAAACACGCCACTGTGTGCCAGCTGTGTTAAGAAGATCACCTAAAGTAGAAATATGCGCAGTCATAGTTCGCTCATGCAAATTTTAAATTAGCCGAATTATACGGATTTTCTCGGCGCTTGATAAGCGAAGCCGTAAAGCTACTGTAAAGAAGTTAGCTGGGCTATAATTCGCGGGTTTTAAATAGTCTATTAAGAGTCGGTTTGATGAGTCACGCCCAATACCAAGCAGTTTATACCTTATTGAAAGAGCTCGAAGCGGTATTACGCATCGCCAAGCTTTGGCAAAGTGAAAGCATTGAAGCTGAAAAGCTAAATTCTACAGCGCCATTTTGTTGTGATGTGATGACATTTGAGCAGTGGTTGCAGTTTGTGTTTATTCCTAAATTGACCTTGATGATAGAGCAAGGTATGCCGCTACCAGTCAATATGTCGATTGCCCCCATGGCTGAAATGAGCTTTGCCACACACCCGCAATATCCACAGATTTTAAGTCTACTGACTAAGTTAGACGAAAGCTTACAACAGAATTAAAAGAGAAAGATCATGCTTGAGATTGTCTATCAAGACGAAAACTATGTGGCGATTAATAAGCCTTCGGGCTTATTGGTGCATCGTTCATTTTTAGATAAACGCGAAACCCAATTTGCCATGCAAATGTTGCGTGATCAGTTAGGTCAGCACGTATTTCCAGTGCATCGATTAGACCGTCCTACCAGTGGTATTTTGTTGTTTGCGCTCAGCTCAGAAGCAGCCAGAGATATGAACCAAGTATTCATTGAGGGCAAAATCGAAAAGCGTTATTTGGCACTGGTGCGAGGTTTTGCGCCAGAGCATATTTATCTAGATAGACCTTTAAAAGAGCATTTAGATAAAATCGCCGACAAATTTGCCGATCAAGATAAAGCACCGCAAGAAGCGCAGACAGAGTTTAACTGTTTACATCAGGCAAGCTTGCCAATTCCTTTTGGTAAGTTTCCGAGTATTCGCTATTCGCTGGTGGAGTGCTTTCCTAAAACCGGCCGCAAGCATCAAATTCGACGTCATTTAAAGCATTTAGCCCATCCTATTTTGGGTGATGTGAACCATGGAGATAGCAAGCATAATCACTTTTTTTATGAACATTTTGGTTTGCAGCGCTTAATGTTATTTGCAACTCGGTTAAAGTTTGTTCATCCTTATACAAAACAAGAAATTACCATTCGGGCAAACCTAGGCGAAGAGATGCTAAATATCTGTGCGCAGTTGGGGTGGCCCAGCAGCGAACAGGATTATCAATAATGGCATCAATTTCAATTTTTGTAGGCAGTGTGTATGGCAATGCACAGAATTTAGCTGAACAGGTGCAAACTGTTTTGTCATCTTCACATCAAGTGAGCTTATTTGAAAGCGCAAGCATTGATGATGTAAAGGCAGCTGAAGTGGCATTGTTTATTACCTCGACCACAGGCTCTGGCGACCTGCCTGATAACATTGAGCCATTAATTATACAATTGCGAAGTCAGTCGCCGATGTTAACAGGTAAAAAAGCTGGGGTGATTTCGTTAGGCGACTCAAGCTACGGTGACACCTATTGTGGCGCGGGAAAGCAAGTCGATGTCTTATTACAAGAATTGAATGCACAACAAACTGCACCGCGTCTAGATGTTGATGCGTGTGAGCATTTTGAACCATGGGAGGTGGTTGAAGCCTGGCTAACGGATTGGCAGAAAACCCTTTAATATGTCGAGATTACAACAATTTAAATGGGTGTTTTTACTCAGTAGCATTTTAATTGTGCTGCCAGCAATTGAAAGCAGCTGGTTTGATAACGCATTTGGCTTAAAGTGGGGCAGTGAAAAGCTCATGTACTATTTCAGCGTGTTTTTAGTGCCGCTGAAGTTAGCCATGGTCATTGCCGGCTGTTGGCTGCTTATTTACTTTGTGAAGCATAATGAGGTGAGCAGTAAGGTTAAACTAGCAGTACTACCATTAATGTTTGTTGCCTCTGTGCAAGTGATCATGCTGAGTATCACATCGGTGTATTATGTGTTTAATGGCACTAAGGCCGATAATTTCATTGAGCAAGCCAATATTAGTATTCAAAGCCAAGCACCGGGTAAGCTACTCACGGCATTTCACGATATTAACATTATGTGCGACAAGGGATTTGGGTTTTATAAATTGTTATCGGTGGCAAAAGAACCTTGGCTTGGTAAAGCACTGAACATAGAAAGTTATGAGCCGTTTGAACAACTTACCATCAGCTTTACAGAAAATAATAAAAGGCAGTTTAAACACTATGATATTCAAGGTTTAAGTTGCGAGAATTAAGCATAAAAAAGGCCGCAAATCGTCATTGATTGCGGCCTTTTTTTATATTTTATTGATTACTCATCGACAGAGCGAAGTAGGGCATTGATGCCAACTTTTTCACGTGTTTGTTGGTCAACTTTCTTCACAATAATCGCTGCGTAAAGGCTGTGTGAGCCATCTTTACTTGGTAATGAACCCGGAACTACAACAGCGCCTGCTGGAACGCGACCGTAGTGGATTTCGCCTGTTTCACGGTCGTAAATACGCGTACTTTGAGAAATGTAAACGCCCATTGAGATAACCGCGCCTTCTTCAACAATTACGCCTTCCACGATTTCAGAGCGTGCGCCGATAAAACAGTTATCTTCGATGATAGTTGGGTTTGCTTGCAATGGCTCTAAAACACCACCAATGCCCACACCACCAGAAAGATGCACGTTTTTACCAATTTGTGCACATGAACCAACAGTAGCCCATGTATCAACCATAGTGCCTTCATCAACGTAAGCACCAATATTTACGTATGAAGGCATCAGTACCACGTTCTTACCTACGAAGCTGCCCTGACGTGCTACAGCGTTTGGCACTACGCGCATACCCCCTCGTTGGAATTGCTCTGGCGTGTAGTCAGAAAATTTAAGTGGCACCTTGTCATAAAACTGGTTTACGCCATCGTTCATTGGCTGGTTATCACGAATACGGAAAGACAGCAGTACCGCTTTTTTAAGCCACTGATGCACAACCCATTCACCACTGATTTTTTCTGCAACTCGCGCAGCGCCAGAATCTAGTAATGAAAGAGATTGAATGATTGCACTTTTTACTTCGTTGCTCACTTGTGTAGGAGTAATGCCATCACGTTGCTCCCATGCTTGTTCAATGATGGTTTTTAAATCTGACATAGTTTCCTCTAATTTGTTTCTGCGTTTAATTTTTTCATTAAGTCTCGTTGAAGCTCTACTTTATGCTCTTCATCGAGGGCTTGATACTCTTTATTTGAAATAACAAAAAAGTCTTCTGCACGCTCGCCAACCGTTGTAATACGTGCGGCATGAATATGCAGTGAATTAGCCTGAAATACTTCGGCTATTTTGGTTAACAGCCCCGGAATATCGATGGCTTGAATTTCAATTAGGCTACGGTTTTCACGTGCATGCGGGCGCACAATAACCTTAGGTTTGATATTAAAATCTTTAAATCTGTGAGAGCGATTTTTCTTAATTCTGATCTTCTTCTTTGGATCTTGAAGGATCAACTCAATCCCCTTTCGAATTGAGCGAGCACGGTTCACGGAGACAGGATCGCCATCTTGCTCAAGTATCACAAAGTTAAATACCACAAAGTCATCTTTAGTCGTCATCACTTGTGCGTGCTGAATTTGCGCTTTTTTGGAGCCAATAACACTCACAAGTTTGGCAAATAAGCTGGCTTCATAAGGACTGTAAACAAAAACCTGGGTACCACCATGCAGCGGTTTCTCACCAACAATGACACTAAAGTCATTCAAGTCTTTTACTTTTAATAGGTGCTCAGATTGCCATGAAATTTGTTGTTCACTGAATCCGGTAAAGTAGTTTGCTTTGAAGCGAGACCAAATAAAGTCAATTTGGCTCTCTTCAAAACCCAGCTCTATCAGGCGCTGTTTGGCTTGTTGTTTTTTATCGCGAATTTGGTCACGCATGTCCATTGGGTTTTCAAGACCGGCTCTTAAAGCACGTTGCGTGTGTAAATAAAGTTCACGCAGCAGGGTGTTTTTCCAGTCATTCCAAAGGTTGTCATTAGTGGCTCGAATATCTGCAACGGTTAAGCAATATAAGAAATCAAGTTGGCGTTCATTTTTTACGTGTGAAGCAAATTCAGCAATCACATCTGGGTCATTAATATCTTTACGCTGCGCTGTCACCGACATGAGTAGATGGTTTTCTACTAGCCATGCGACTAGTCGAGAGTCTGAGTTACTAAAGCCGTGCATTTTACAAAAAGTATTGGCATCGACCGCCCCAAGCTCTGAGTGATCTCCGCCTCGGCCTTTTGCAATGTCGTGGAAAATACCCGCTAGATACAATAATTCGGGCTTATCCATGTTTTTGACAATCGCAGAGCAAATAGGAAAGTCTTTTTGCTTTTCTTTATCAAAGTACTGGTAAATATTATTGATTAACTTGTGGGTGTGTTCATCAACGGTGTAAGCATGGAATAAATCGAATTGCATTTGCCCAAAAATATTACGCCATTGCGGTAAATAAGCTGCAATGATCCCATGCTTATGCATTAAGGTGAAAGCGCGACCCATACCATTAGGGTGCTTAATTAAACGCAAAAACGCTTCTCGACAACCTGCATAATCTTGTAAGTCGCCCAGTAAACGGCGACGAACTTGGCGAATAGTTTTGAGTGTGCTGGGCTCAATATCAGTGATACTAGGGTTATCGGCGATATGCTCGAATAACATAAAAATTTGTTCTCTACGGAAAAACACCGAAGGATCAGTAACCTTGATACGATTTCCAACGCGTTCAAAGTTTTTATCGAGCGGCTGAGGCTCGTTTTGTACTTTATCTGACAAAATACTTTGTTCAAAATAAGAGAGCAGCATTTGGTTCATTTCGCGCACTCGGCTCATGATCCTAAATAAGCGTTTCATCATACGTTCAACAGAGGCTTTACCTTCAGAACCAAAACCGAGTAATTCAGCAGCATGAGGTTGGTAATCAAATAATAAACGGTTTTCATTTCTGCCCGCTGCAAGATGCAGGGCAAAACGAATATTCCAGAGGTTTTCAATACACTCTAGCAGCTCCTGATACTCTTCATGCGTTAAGTAGCCATGACTAATGAGTTCACGCAGTGTTTCAGCATGAAAGTGCTTTTTAGCCACCCAGAAAATAGTTTGCAAGTCGCGCAAGCCGCCTGGATTTTCTTTTATATTGGGCTCAAGGTTATAGGCTGTACCGTGGCATTTTCTACGGCGCACTTTTTGCTCATCTACTTTGGCGATGAAAAATTCGTCAGAGCGCCAGATTGGTGTTTCAATGATATGACTTTTTAGGCGCTCAAATTCTAACTCATTACCACTGATTAAGCGGCACTCAAGCAAGCTGGTGGTAAAGTGTACATCTTGTTTTTTCTGTTCTAATACTTGCTCATGAGTTCGAACACTGTGACCAATTTCTAAGCCTAAATCCCATAGGTGAGTTACAAATTGCCCGAGAGATTCTTTTAAAGTTTCGCTGGGTTCAGATTTCACCAGTAGTAAAAAGTCGATATCGGAATATGGATGTAGCTCACCTCGACCATAGCCACCGACAGCGATGAGCGCGATATCTTGATGCTCGCTTAGGCCGGTTATCTTGTAGAGTTTTTGTAGCAGTAAGTCGACAAAGGCTGCTCTAGAGCGGATAAGGTGTTTTACAGGTTGCTTAGAAAATTCATTGCTAAGCCATTTATAAAAATAACTTGAACAATCTTTGAAGTCGTCAAGCGTATTCGCTGCTTCAAGAAGTGTTTTTAATTTGTTGGATAGTGCCACGGAGTATCCCTGATTTTTAGATCAAATGAATTGATGAGCGCTTAGTAAGTTTTACACTAAGTCACAATAAAATGCGAGCAGGGCGGCTTGTTGTATATGATAAACGCCTAGTTAATAGGCAAAATTTAGTAAAGAGAAATTAGTGATGGATGAGATTTGATTCAACAGTCTCTAAAATTAAAATGCCAGCAGTTTGCTGGCATTTAGGAAATCAAGCAGAAACAGTTAAATTAGTTATGCTCAATTACACGGTCAATTGTTTCATCGTTACGCAGTGTTAAAATTTCAACACCGTTATCAGTAACGAGTAGAGTGTGCTCCCATTGCGCTGATAAGCTACGGTCTTTAGTAACAACCGTCCAACCGTCTTTTAGCAGTTTGCACTGGCGCTTACCTGCATTCACCATAGGTTCAATCGTTAAACACATGCCCGCTTTTAATGTTTCGCCTGTGCCAGGTTTACCATAGTGCATGACTTGTGGTTCCTCATGGAATTCAGCACCAATACCGTGGCCACAATATTCACGAACGATTGAATAGCTAAAGCCTTCTGCATATTTTTGAATTGCAGCGCCGATATCACCTAAACGCACACCTGGCTTAACCATTTTAATAGCAAGGTATAAGCTTTCTTGCGTGATCTGGGCTAAACGTTTGCCCTGAATATTTGGTGTACCAACATGGAACATTTTTGAAGTGTCACCATGGTAGCCATCTTTGATTACAGTGATATCGATATTGATGATATCGCCGTCTTTTAATGGTTTGTCATTTGGGATGCCGTGACAAATTACATGGTTTACAGAAGTACAAATTGATTTTGGAAAACCATGATAGTTTAGAGGTGCAGGCACCGCACCTTGAACGTCAACAATATAATTGTGACAAATGGTGTTTAGCTCTTCTGTTGTTACCCCAGGCTTCACATGAGGTTCAATCATTTCTAAAACTTCAGCCGCTAAGCGACCGGCAACACGCATTTTTTCTATTTCTTCAGGGGTTTTAATCACTGCACTCATTGAGGCTCCAATCGTTAATTTTTCACTTTGCAATAACGCACAAATTTTAGACGTATCGTTGAATCTGGCGCTTTAATATGGTATAAAGCGCGCCGTCTTTTTACAAATTTATCTTACGAGATAGTTTGTAGTTAAGATAAACATACTTTTTATATTAACACACACACATATCGACACATACACTTGGGTGCATGTAATTACTTATTACGTGTTGGTGCTATGGGATATGTGGAGGCCTAACCCTAAATATTAGAGGAAATTAAAATGGCAAACGTTTCAATGCGCGATATGCTTCAAGCTGGTGTTCACTTTGGTCACCAAGCACGTTACTGGAACCCTAAGATGAAGCCGTTCATCTTCGGTGCTCGTAACCGCGTTCATATCATCAACCTAGAAAAAACTGTTCCTATGTTCAACGATGCACTTAAGTTCTTATCGAACGTTGCATCTAACAAAGGCAAAATCCTTTTCGTAGGTACTAAGCGCGCTGCAAGCGAAGCAGTTAAAGAAGCAGCTCTTCAAAGCGATCAGTTCTATGTAAATCACCGTTGGTTAGGTGGTATGTTGACTAACTGGAAAACAGTTCGTCAATCAATCAAGCGTCTTAAAGACCTTGAAGCTCAAAGCCAAGACGGTACTTTCGAAAAGCTTACTAAGAAAGAAGCGCTAATGAAAACGCGTGAAATGGAAAAGCTTGAGAAGAGCCTTGGCGGTATCAAAGACATGGGCGGTCTTCCAGACGCTATCTTTGTAATTGACGCTGACCACGAGCACATTGCGATCCGTGAAGCTAACAACCTAGGTATTCCAGTAGTATCTGTAGTTGATACTAACTCAAACCCAGACGGTGTTGACTTCATCGTACCAGGTAACGATGACGCGATCCGCGCTATCCAGCTTTACACTGGTGCTGTTGCAACTGCTATCACTGAAGGTCGTGAAAGCAACATCGTTGCACAAGCTGAAAACGACGATTTCGTAGAAGCTGAGTAATTAGCTGTCATCAAGTCTTCATCAAAATAAGGTGAAGGCTTGATATTCTTGAAGAGCGGTCATTCCGCACCCCGAAAAAAAACTTCATATTTGAGGATATACTAATGGCTGTAACTGCTGCCCTAGTTAAAGAATTACGCGAGCGTACTGGCGCTGGCATGATGGATTGTAAAAAAGCACTAACTGAAACTAACGGTGATATCGAGCTAGCTATCGAAAACATGCGTAAGAGTGGTGCTGCTAAAGCTGCTAAGAAAGCGGGTAACATCGCTGCAGAAGGTACAATCCTTATCAAGCAAGGCGAAGGTTTTGCTGCACTTCTAGAAGTTAACTGTCAGACTGACTTCGTTGCTAAAGACGAAAACTTCCTAGGTTTTGCTAACACTGTTCTTGATGCTGCTGTTGAATCAAAAGCTGACGTTGACGCACTTAAAGCTCAATTCGAAGAAACGCGTGTTGCTCTAGTTGCTAAAATCGGTGAAAACATCAACGTTCGTCGCGTTGAGTACATCGATGGTGACAAGCTATCTGCTTACCGTCACGGCGACCGTATCGGTGTTGTTGTAACTGGTGACGCTGACGAAGAAACACTTAAGCACGTTGCTATGCACGTTGCTGCTTCTAAGCCTGACTTCGTTAACCCTGAAGACGTTCCAGCTGAAGTGGTTGAAAAAGAAAAAGCAGTTCAAGTTGAAATCGCAATGAACGAAGGTAAGCCTGCAGAAATCGCTGAGAAGATGGTTGTAGGTCGTATGAAGAAGTTCACTGGTGAGATCTCTCTTACTGGTCAAGCATTCATCATGGAACCTAAGAAATCTGTTGGCGAATTCCTTAAAGAGAAAGGCGCTTCAGTTTCTAACTTCATCCGCTTAGAAGTTGGTGAAGGTATCGAGAAGAAAGAAGAAGATTTCGCAGCAGAAGTTGCAGCGCAAATCGCAGCAGCTAAAGGCGAGTAATTTTACTCATGAAGCAGAGGCAAAAAGCCACCTTTAGGCAGCATTTGCTTTTGCTTCAATGCTGAAAATTCTTTAGAATAACCGCGCATTTATGAGTTTCATAAGCGCGGTTATTTTTTATCCCCCACTTTTACATATGGCCCTGAGATTATGACTACGAATAGAAAACCTGTTTTTAGACGCGTTCTTCTTAAATTAAGCGGTGAAGCTTTAATGGGAGACGAAGGCTTTGGTATCGATCCGAAAGTATTGGATCGTATGGCGCAAGAAATCAAAGAGCTTGTAGAACTCGACGTAGAAGTAGGTTTAGTTATCGGTGGCGGTAACTTCTTACGTGGTGGCTCATTAGCAGAAGCGGGCATGAACCGCGTAGTTGGCGACCATATGGGTATGCTAGCAACAGTAATGAACGGTTTAGCAATGCGTGATGCACTTCACCGTGCATTTGTAAACGCACGTCTTATGTCTGCTATTCCTCTTAATGGTGTATGTGATGCATACAACTGGGCTGAAGCAATTAGCTTATTAAAGTCTGGCCGCGTGGTAATTTTCTCTGCGGGTACAGGCAACCCATTTTTCACTACAGATTCTGCAGCGTGTTTACGCGGTATTGAAATCGAAGCCGATACAGTAATCAAAGCAACGAAAGTTGATGGCGTATTCAGCGACGACCCAGTGAAGAACCCAGACGCGACACTTCACCGCCATTTATCTTATAATGAAGTGATCGACAAAGAATTAAAGGTTATGGACTTAGCGGCATTTACGCTAGCTCGTGACCACAATATGCCTTTAAGTGTATTCAACATGAATAAACCTGGTGCGCTTAAACGCGTTATCATGGGGGAAGAAGAGGGTACCCTTATTTCTTCACAAGCAGCTGAATAATCTACAAAGACTAGGATTGAATTGTGATTAACGATATTAAAAAAGACGCTGAAGAGCGCATGAAAAAAAGCGTGGCAGCACTAGCGAGCCAGCTATCAAAAATCCGTACTGGTCGTGCACACCCTGCATTATTAGACGGTATTACAGTTTCTTACTATGGTGCAGACACGCCTCTAAACCAAGTAGCAAACGTAACGACTGAAGATTCACGTACATTAGCAATCAATGTATTTGATAAGTCTTTAGCGCAAGCTGTTGAAAAAGCTATCATGTCTTCAGATTTAGGTCTAAACCCTATGTCTGCAGGAACAGTTATCCGTGTACCACTTCCTCCTCTTACAGAAGAGCGTCGTAAAGACCTAATTAAGATTGTACGTGGTGAAGTTGAAGGTGGTCGTGTTGCTATCCGTAATATTCGTCGTGATGCGAATGGTGATATCAAGTCACTGCTAAAAGACAAAGACATCTCAGAAGATGAAGCGCGTCAGGGCGAAGATGAGGTCCAAAAGTTAACAGATAAGTATGTTAAAGAAATGGATACTCAGCTGAGCGCGAAAGAAGCTGAATTGATGGAAATCTAACCAACTCAAATTTATTAGTTTTGAAACGCCGTCTAGGGTATACTAGGCGGCGTTTTTTTTTACCTAAATCGGAATTATGGTTTTAAGTACTGAAACAGTTTCAAAGCAGTCTTTGCCGAAGCATGTTGCTATTATCATGGACGGGAATGGGCGCTGGGCGCAAAGCCGCAATCGTCCTCGTACATACGGACACAAAAAAGGTGTAGATTCCGTTCGTTCGGCTGTTCAGTTTTGTACAAAACTGGGTATTGAATCGTTGACGCTTTTTGCTTTTAGTAGTGAAAATTGGCGACGACCTGAAGATGAAGTCAGTACCTTAATGGAACTGTTTTTATTTGTCTTATCTAAAGAAGTTAAAAAACTACATAAGAATAATGTAAAACTGACTATTATTGGTGATATTTCACGCTTTCCTGAATCTCTACAAGATAGGGTTAAATCGGCACATGAATTAACCGCTAATAATACAGGTCTGAAATTAAATGTTGCGGCAAATTACGGTGGCCGTTGGGATATTGTACAAGCCGCTCAATCAATGGCACAGCAAGTGCAAGATGGTCAACTTACTGTGAGAGACATCACAGAAGACGCTTTGTCAGCACAATTAAGTATGGCAGATCAAAGTGAATTAGACTTGTTGATAAGGACTGGCGGAGATTGTCGCATCAGCAACTTTTTACTTTGGCAGGCAGCGTATGCTGAACTCTATTTTACAGATACTCTTTGGCCAGATTTTAATGAAGAGGCTTTTTCTGAGGCAATTGCCTGTTTTGTATCTCGAGAGCGACGCTTTGGCTGTACCGGCGAACAAATAAAACAATTACTTGCCGAGTCCAAAACAACAAGTTAAAGGTTATCAATTTGCTTAAATTACGTATTTTAACGTCAGTGGTTCTAGCGCCACTGGCTTTGCTTTTGGTGTTTTATACACCGCTTTCATTATTTAGTTTTATTGCTGGTGCGATTACCCTTTTAGGTGCTTGGGAATGGTCTTCATTGATGGGCCTCAAAAAAATGGCGCAAAGAGGCACATTTGTGGCTTTAGTCGCTTCTATTCTTGGCGCACTTCACCTGCATTGGCCCATAGAATCACTTTGGCAAAATGGGCAATTATTGTCTGATGCAAACTATGTTTTCACCCTTGCATTTGCCTGGTGGTTAGTTGCTACTTTTCTTGTTGTTAAATACCCAAGTATGTCTCGCGCATGGTCAGAAGGTCTGGTAATGAAGGCTGTGGCTGGCTTATTGACACTCGTGCCGCTTTGGCTTGCACTCAATGTTTTACGTAGTGCTGAATATCAACAATCTGAGCTATTCGGTTCAACTCTGATTATGGTGGTATTGGGTATTGTCTGGAGTGCGGATATAGGTGCTTATTTTGCGGGTAAAAACCTAGGCAAACATAAGTTAATGCCAAAAGTAAGTCCAAATAAAACCATTGAAGGCCTAGTCGGTGGATTACTGACAGCTGTTATTTTTGTAGTTATCTTCTGTGCTTGTGCAGACGTCGAACAAGCGATGTGGCCAGTTTATGCCTTATTAACTGTGTTTATCGCACTGTTTTCAGCCGTAGGCGATTTACTAGAAAGTATGTTTAAGCGTGAAGCTGGTTTGAAAGACTCAGGCAGTTGTTTACCAGGTCATGGCGGTATCTTAGACCGTATTGATAGCCTTACTGCTGCTGCGCCGATATTCGCCCTGTGTTATGCGTGGACGGTGGCGTTATGAGCATTCAACAGGTAGCAATCCTTGGCTCAACAGGGTCAATAGGTGTTTCTACTTTAGATGTGATTGCCCGCAATGCTGATAAATTTTCGGTACTCGCCTTAGTTGCAGGTCGTAATGTTGAGGTGATGCGTCAGCAGTGCCAGACATTTAAACCAAAATTTGCGGTGATGCAGTGTGAGCAAGCTGCAAAGCAACTCAAGGATGACTTAGCAGGAACAGAGATTCAGGTTCTGACAGGCGTTCAAGCGATGCGAGATGTGGTTTCTCACAGTGACGTTGATATCGTTATGTCAGCGATTGTCGGAGCAGCAGGTTTGTTGCCGACAATCAGTGCGGTTGAGCACAGTAAAAAAGTACTTTTAGCGAATAAAGAATCTTTGGTGATGTCAGGCCAAATCTTTATGGATAAAGTGAAGCAACATGATGCCATTTTGTTGCCGATAGATAGCGAACATAATGCTATCTATCAAAGCTTACCAACTGCATTTCAACAACATTCAGATCCTAAGCTTGAACAGTTCGGCATTCGTAAAATACTTTTAACTGGTTCAGGTGGACCTTTCTTAAATCGCGGTATTGATACTTTAGCTGATGTAACCGTTGAAGAAGCCGTCGCCCATCCAAACTGGTCTATGGGTCAGAAAATTTCTGTCGACTCGGCGACCATGATGAATAAAGGGCTAGAGTTTATCGAAGCGAAGTGGTTGTTTAACTGTGATGCAGACGATATAGAAGTAGTAATCCACCCACAAAGCATGATCCACTCAATGGTACAGTATCAAGATGGCTCTGTGATTGCACAAATGGGTCAACCTGATATGAGAACACCTATTGCATATGGTTTGTCTTATCCTGAGCGTATCGACGCAGGTGTCGCCCCCCTAGATTTCTCACAAATCTGTGATTTTACTTTCACAAAGCCTGATTATAATCGCTATCCTAACTTAGCTTTAGCGATTGATGCTTGTAAGACTGGCCAGGCTGCAACGACGGCTGTGAATGCGGCAAATGAAATTGCAGTGGCTGCGTTCTTAAATAAACAAATTAGTTTTACTGATATTTATAAAGTGAATGCTGAAGTACTTAATCGCATCGCGATTACAAACCTTTCAAGTATTGATGATGTACTTGCTCAAGATAATGAAGCAAGAGTCCTTGCTAACAACGTACTTAAAACCATGGAGTGATTATGTTTGAGTTTTTCTGGCACTTAGGGTCATTCATTGTTGCATTAGGTATTTTGGTTACAGTACATGAATATGGACATTTTTGGGTTGCAAGAAAAGCTGGCGTAAAAGTTTTAAGATTTTCTGTTGGTTTCGGTAAACCTTTGTGTCGTTGGCACGATAAGCACGGCACTGAGTATGTGATAGCTATGATCCCACTCGGTGGTTATGTGAAGATGCTCGATGAGCGAGTAGAAGCAGTTGACCCCAGCGAAGCGCATCTTTCTTTCAATAATAAATCTGTCTGGTCTCGTATTGCCATTGTCATAGCAGGTCCAATGGCTAACTTTATTTTTGCTATTTTCGCGCTGGCACTCATGTATATGATTGGTGTGCAAAATGCTAAACCTGTGGTAGGTGATGTGCATGCACAAAGCCGAGCAGCAACGTCACAATTACAGTCGGGCGATCATATTTTAGCTATGGGTGGTCAAGATGTACTTTCTTGGCAAGAAGTGACCTTCAGCTTAATGTCTCATCTGGGTGAGCAATCAGTCGATGTCAAAGTGCAAGACGCTCAGCAGCAAATTAAAATTCGTACCATCGACTTAACAGGTTGGAAGTTAGATAAAAAAGATCAACCACCTCTAGATGCGATTGGTATCGTACCTTATAGACCAGCTCTAACCCTCACTATTGGCCATGTTGCAAAAGGTTCGGCTGCAAACCAAGCAGGTTTATTAGTTGGAGATAAACTCCTTGCTGCAGATGGTCAAGAAATTGAACAATGGCAATCACTGGTTAGTCTTGTACAGGCATCGCCTAACAGATCAATTCAGCTAGAGGTGATGAGAGATGGGTATCGTCAAATTTTATCTGTCACACCTGAAGCGAGAACAGGAGCAAATGGTGAGCAGCAAGGTTTCTTAGGCGTTGTTCCTCAGTTAGAAAGTTGGCCTGAAGGTTATATTGAAACTAGACATTATGGTCCATTGGATAGTATTGTGCTGGGCGTACAAAAGACCTACGCGTTAATCACGTTAAGTTTTGACATGATCGGTAACCTAATTACCGGCAAAGTGTCAGTCAATAATTTAAGTGGCCCGGTAGGTATTGCTGTAGGCGCGGGCACCAGTGTCAGTTATGGGTTGGTGGCTTTTCTAAGTTTCTTGGCGTTAATAAGTGTCAATCTTGGGGTTTTCAATTTACTGCCCCTGCCAGTTTTAGATGGCGGACATTTAATGTATTACATAATTGAACTTATTCGCAAAAAGCCAGTCTCTGAAAAGACACAAGAGTTAGGTTATAAGATTGGAGCCATGCTGCTTCTAGGCCTAACCTGTTTTGCATTGCTTAATGATGTTTCAAGGCTTTAAGCCGAAAAGTCATTTAAAGCCATAAAGCGATATGTACGCTAATAGTTGTAAAGGATAAAGATAATAAAATGCCGATAAAAAAACATCTCGCAGTAACCAGTTTACTTGGCGCAAGCTTTGCGGCAGCTGGGCAAAGCTCCTTTATCGTAGAAGATTTAAAAGTTGAAGGCTTACAGCGTGTAGCATTGGGTGCTGCATTAACTCATATTCCAATCAATGTGGGCGATAACATTGATGAATATACGATTTCTCAAACAATCAAAGCTTTATATAAGTCAGGTCATTTTGAAGACATTGCTGTGTATCGTGACAATGACTTACTCGTTTTTAAAGTAAAAGAAAGACCAACAATTTCTTCAATTGAATTTGATGGCAACAAAGATATTAAAGACGAGCAGCTAAATGAAAGTTTAGAACAGCAAAATATTCGTGCTGGTGAGCCTTTAGATAAAACAGTTGTATCTAATATTGAAAAAGGCTTAATCGACTTCTTCCATAGTATCGGTAAGTACAACGCTAAAATTGAAGTAAGCATTACCGAGTTACCTCGTAACCGAGTTCGTCTAAACCTTGAGTTTGATGAGGGTGATGCAGCATCAATCAGACAAATTAACTTGGTAGGTAATGAGCTTTTCTCTGACGAAGAGCTACTAAATTTAGTTGAGTCTCAGCAAGACTTGCCGTGGTGGAAATTCTTGTCTAATGACCGCTATCAAAAGCAGACAATTGAAGGCGATCTTGAGAAGTTAAGAAGCTTTTATCTCGATAAGGGTTACCTACGTTTCAATATTGATTCAACTCAAGTTTCAGTTAGCCCTGAACGCGAGTCAGTTTATGTCACTGCAAACCTGACTGAGGGTGAGCAATACACAGTTAAAGATTTTGACTTTATTGGTGATTTGCTAGGTCGTGAAGAGCTTATCAAGAGTATTGTCCCATTAAAAACAGGTGAGTTATACAATGGCTCAATTGTCACAGCGTCTGAAGAGTATATTAAAAGTTATTTAGCACGCTTTGGTTATGCCAATGCAGAAGTTCGCACCATCCCAGATATTGATGATGAAAATAAAGAAGTAAAATTAACCTTATCAGTTAATCCTGGCAAGCGTATTTATGTTCGCCGTATCATGGTAAATGGAAACCAAGTTACCGCTGATGAAGTCGTTCGACGTGAGATGACGCAACTTGAAGGCGCTTGGTTATCTAATCAGAGTCTTGAGCGCTCTAAACTACAAATTCAACGTTTACCTTATATGGAGAATGTTGAGTTTGAGGTTAAGCCAATCGCCGGTATTGATGACCAAGTAGATGTAGACTTCACAGTTAAAGAGCAACCAGCTGGTAGCTTCCAAGCAGGTGTGGCTTATGGCTCATATGGCGGTTTACAGTTTAATGTTGGGGTCAGTGAGTCAAACTTTTTAGGTACTGGTAACCAATTAGCATTTAACGTAAACACTTCAAAAGGTTCAGATCGCTATAGTATTTCATATACAAACCCGTACTTTACGCCTGATGGTATTTCACAAGGTAGCAGTATTTTCTATAGCAACTATGATTCGTCGGCATATAGCTTAGTCCCTTACAAATCTAAGAGTTATGGTATTGGCACAAACTTTGGCTTTCCAATTAATGCTGTAAATCGTATTAACTTTGGTGGTCGTTGGATTGAAGAAAGCTTATCTGACATTGCCGATTATGAGCAAACACGAATTATGCGTTTGGCATTCTTTAACCCAGATGATCCTGATGCAGCTTATGAGTTTACAAAGTATGAGTTCAGTATGGGGTGGTCTCGAATTACCGTAAACCGTGGTATGTTCCCAACGGCTGGCTCACGTCAAAATTTATCACTTAATGCGACGACGCCAAACTCAGATTTAAACTTCTTTAAGATTAACTATAAGTCCCGTTTTTACTGGCCAATCAGTAATGACCACAGATGGGTGTTCTCAACCAGAGCAGCATTTGCATATGGTAATGGTTACGGTGAGACGAATGGCTTCGAGCAAATTCTACCATTCCAAGAATACTTTAGAATCACTGAAGAGGAGTTAAGAGGTTTCGATCGAAACACAATTCTTCCTCAGGCAATTAGAAGGGTTACAACTGCAATTGATGGTTCAGTGTTACCTGATGGAAGTAAAACAGGTACAATCGGTTCGCCATCTGAATTTGACCGATTACAACAGTTGGGTCGAATTGGTGGTAATGCTAAAGCAATTGCAGGTATGGAATTAATTGTCCCTACACCGTTCTTAGACGAAGACAGTACGAGCTCAGTGCGCACAAGTTTATTCGTAGATGCAGCTAATGTATGGGATACTGAGTTTGATATAGACCGCTATGCTGACTTACCAGAAGAGCAAGTTGCGCAGTTGAGAGATTACTCAGATCCGGGTCGATTCCGTGTATCTACGGGTCTATCAATTCAATGGATTTCCCCAATGGGACCAATGCTGATCAGTTTTGCTTATCCGCTTAAGAAAGAAGACACAGACGAAACTAAAACTATCAGCTTTAACATAACGAATACTTTCTAAGGAGTTTTTTGTGAAAACGATTTTAAAAACAACAGCATTAAGCATTTTAGCCGCATTAATGATGGGTACATCGGCAAGTGCATTAGCACATAAAGTGGCTATTGTTGACATGCAATCTATTTATCAGCAGATCCCACAAATGGCTAAAATTGAACAACAATTACAAACAGAATTTGCTGAGCGTCGCCAAGAGTTAGAAAAGCTACAAGGCGATATTCGTTTTGAAGCTGAAAAGTATAAGCGTGAAAGTGCAACTATGAGTGAAGAACAGAAAACTTCACTTGAAGGCAAAATTCGTGATATGCAAAAGCAACTAGCTGAAAAAGGTCGCCCTTTAGAGCAAGAAATCAAAGCACGTCAAAATCAAGAATTAGCAAAGGTACAAAAGCTGATCATCGAAACGATTGAATCTGTTGCAAAGAAAGGTAAATTTGATGAAGTTAAAGTAAAAGAAACGACAATTTACTTTAACCCTGATAAAGTAACCGACCTTTCAAGCAAGGTTGTTGAAGCAGTTAGCAAAAAGTAATGACAAAACAGTATACCCTCGCACAAATTAGCGAATATTTAGACGCATCCCTCGAGGGGGATGCGTCTCATTGTATTGAGAAGATAGCAACTTTAGCGAATGCTAAAGGCTCTGACATCGCATTTCTCGCAAATAAGAAATACCGTGCTCAACTTGATGAAACTCAAGCGGGCGCAGTGATTATTTCAGAAAAAGAAGCTGAGCTATACGCAGGTAATAAAGTCGTTGTGAAGGACGCCTATATTGCTTACGCAAAACTTGCGCAAATGATGGATACAACACCAGCTTGTGCAAACAGTATTCACCCTACAGCAGTGATAGACAATACGGCTCAATTAGGTGAAAACGTTAGCGTTGCAGCAAATGCGGTTATCTCTGCGGGCGTTATACTTGGTGATAATGTTCAAATTGGTGCTGGATGCTTTGTTGGTGAAAAAACTAAAATAGGACAGGGCTCAAAGCTTTGGGCTAATGTGAGTGTTTACCATGATGTTGAAATTGGCGAACACTGTTTATTCCAATCAGGTGCCGTAATTGGTAGCGATGGCTTTGGTTATGCTAATGAAGCTGGTAAGTGGGTTAAGATTCCACAGCTTGGGCGAGTTGTAATTGGTGATCGCGTTGAAATTGGTGCGAGCACAACCATCGACCGTGGCGCTTTAGACGATACCATCATCCATGACGATGTGATTTTAGATAACCAAATTCAAATCGCACACAATGTTGAAATTGGTCAAGGTAGTGCAATGGCAGCTTGTTCAGTCATCGCTGGTAGCACAACCGTTGGTAAATATTGCCAAATTGCAGGCCTTGTCGGTATTAACGGCCATATTGATATTTGTGACGGTGTTATGCTGACAGGTATGACCATGGTGACTAAGTCAATCACTGAGCCGGGCGCATATTCTTCAGGTATGCCGCATACGACCAACAAAGAATGGCGTCGTAACATGGCGCATTTTAGAAATTTATCTGATTTTAAAGAGCGTATTAAAGAGTTAGAAACACGCTCATCTCAAAAAACAGTTGATGAATAAGGATACTATTTTGGCTAACGAATTAAACAGTTTTGATGTTCAAGAAATCATGCGTTTATTACCACACCGTTACCCTATGCTTTTGGTAGACAAAGTGGTCGATTTTGAGCCGGGTGATTACTTGCATGCGGTAAAAAATGTTACCGTGAATGAGCCAATTTTTACGGGTCACTTTCCTGACCAAAAAATCTTCCCAGGTGTACTTATTTTAGAAGCTATGGCGCAAGCAACTGGCTTATTAGGTTTTAAAACAGTGCAAAATACTGGTGACAACGAGCTATACTTGTTTGCAGGCGTTGATAACGCGCGTTTTAAGCAGCCAGTTGTACCAGGCGACCAAATGCATATTCACGTTAAGTTTGAAAAAGAACGTCGCAACATTTGGCGTTTTTCAGCAGAAGCAAAAGTAGATGGTAAGGTTGTGTGTAGCGCAGACCTTATGTGTGCAAGAAGAGAGTTTTAATGTTAATTCATCCTACTGCAGTTATTGAATCAGGCGCCCAACTTGGCGAAAACGTTAAAGTAGGGCCTTACAGCTATATTGGTAATGATGTTGTTATCGGAGATAACACGATTATCGAATCTCACGTAGTTGTTAAAGGGCCTTCGAAGATTGGTAAAGGTAATCACTTTTATCAGTTTGCGTCTATTGGAGAAGCCTGCCAAGACAAAAAGTACAAGGATGAACCAACTCAATTAATCATGGGCGATAACAATATTGTTCGAGAGTGTGCGACGATACATCGTGGCACAATTCAAGATCAAGGCGTGACTAAAATAGGTAGTAATAACTTATTTATGGCTTATACGCACATAGCACATGATGCAGTGATTGGTAATAATGTCATTTTTTCAAATGGCGCCAGTGTAGCAGGTCATGTTCACGTAGGTGATTGGGCTATTCTAGCTGGTAATACGGGTGTACATCAGTTTTGTAAAGTTGGTGCCCACGCATTTATTGGTATGTATTCAGGTGTGAGTAAAGATGTTCCACCATTTGTTACAACCACAGGTATGCCAGCAAAACCTGCAGCAGTGAATACTGAAGGTATGAAGCGTCGTGGGTTTGCAAGCGACGAAATTATGGCGGTTCGCAGAGCATACAAAGCGCTTTTTAGAAAGGGTTTAACACTAGAAGAAGCAGTGGCTTCACTGGCTGACGATGCGAAGCAGTTTGCAGCAGTGCAAAGCATGATTGATTTCTTAGACACGTCTGAGCGCGGCATTATTCGCTAGCCTCGACGGTTTAATTAAAGCATGTACAAACGCCATACAATTTAATGTGTATGGCGTTTTTATTTAAAAAGAATTAGAACATGACGACAAATACACAGCCAATCACGATTGGTGTTGTTGCGGGCGAGTTGTCCGGCGATATTTTGGGCGCAGGCTTAATTAAAGCGTTGAAAGTACATTATCCTAATGCACGTTTTATTGGTATTGCTGGCCCTAAAATGCAGGCTGAAGGCTGCGAGAGTTTATTCGATATGGAAGAGCTCGCAGTGATGGGGTTAGTTGAAGTTTTAGGCCGCTTACCGCGTTTATTGAAGATCAGAAAACAGCTCGTTCAGCACTTTATAGATAACCCTCCAGATGTCTATGTAGGTATTGATGCGCCAGACTTTAACCTTCGTGTTGAAAAGCCTTTAAAAGCAGCCGGCATTAAAACGGTGCAATATGTGAGCCCTTCAGTGTGGGCTTGGCGTCAAAAGCGTATATTTAACATTGCTGAAGCAACCAGCTTGGTTTTGTCGTTATTACCATTTGAAAAAGCTTTCTATGACAAACATGAAGTACCGTGTACGTTTGTCGGCCACACTTTAGCAGATGACATTTCACTTGAAACCGATACCAATGCGGCAAGAACTAAGTTAAACCTTTCTGCTGAAGATACTGTTTTAGCGCTTCTTCCGGGCAGTCGCGGCTCTGAGGTTGGATTATTAAGTGAGACTTACCTGCAAACCGCTCAAAAACTACAAGAACGTATTCCTGAATTAAAAGTGATCGTGCCTTTAGTAAACGATAAACGCAAAGCACAATTTACTGAGATAAAAGCAAAAGCCGCCCCGAATCTAAAAGTTCAATTGTTAGACGGTCAATCTAGTGAAGCGATGACCGCAGCAAACGCCGTATTACTAGCCTCTGGTACTGCGACACTTGAAGCCATGCTGTATAAAAAGCCTATGGTGGTAGGGTATAAATTTAAGCCTGTGAGTTATTGGATCTTTAAAAACTTCTTTACTTTCAATATTAAGTATTTCTCTCTTCCTAATTTATTGGCTGATGCGCCCTTAGTGCCTGAATTTTTACAAGATGAATGTAATAGCGATGCGCTAGCCGATGCGCTTTTTCCTATGCTAAAAGGCGATAGCCAAGCATTGATTGATAAATTTTACGATATTCACAACAACATTCGACTTGATGCCAGCAAACAAGCGGCTCTAGCAGTTAAGGAGCTTATTAATGCAAATTGAACGACCAAATGTTAAATATATTGCCGGTGTAGACGAAGTTGGCCGTGGCCCGTTAGTGGGCGATGTTGTCACCGCTGCGGTTATTCTAGATCCGAGTAAGCCCATTGAAGGACTTGCTGATTCTAAAAAGCTCTCAGAAAAAAAACGTAATGTGCTCGCTGAAGAAATCAAAGAAAAAGCACTTTGCTACCACATTGCCCGAGCCAGTGTTGCTGAAATTGATGAGTTGAATATTTTACACGCCACTATGCTTGCTATGAGCCGTGCCGTTGAGGGCCTGACTCTCCAGCCTGAATTTGTATTTGTAGATGGCAACCGTTTACCAAAACTAATCATGGCAGCGCAGAGTGTGGTTAAAGGCGATAGTTTAGTGGAAGAGATCAGTGCAGCGTCAATTTTAGCAAAAGTTGCACGTGACCAAGAAATGTTAGAACTTGATGCACAATACCCAGAGTATGGGTTTGCAGGTCATAAAGGTTATCCAACTAAAGCGCATTTTGCAGCGCTAGAGCAATACGGTGCAACACCACATCATCGCACGTCTTTTAAGCCCGTACAGCGAATTTTGCAAAGTAAGGAGCAGTAATGCCAGCACCGCAGTTTGTTCATTTACGCGTTCACAGTGACTTCTCTATGGTTGATGGCTTGGCAAAGACCAAGCCGATTGTTGCGCAAGCACAAGAGTTAGCGCTTCCAGCTTTTGCTATTACTGATCAAATGAACTTATGTGGCCTTGTACGTTTTTATGGCGGGGCACATGGTGCAGGTATTAAGCCCATTGTCGGGGCGGATATTTGGCTTAAAAGTGATGAGTTTCCTGATGAGCCATGCCGTTTGGTGGTACTTGCCAAAAATAACGATGGTTATAAAAACCTGACTTTACTTATTTCGAGAGCCTATCAGCGTGGTCATGTATTCCATCGTCCTGTGGTTGATAAGCAATGGCTTGCAGAGCACAAAGAAGGCTTAATTTTACTTTCGGGCGGTAAAGACGGCGATGTGGGTAAGGCGCTTCTAAAGCATAATCACCAGTTGGCATTAGATACGGTTGCTTTCTATGAAGAACATTTTAAAGATCATTTTTACCTCGAATTAATACGAACAGGTCGTGCTGACGAAGAAGATTACTTGCATGAGGCGGTGAAACTGGCTGAGCAACGTGACTTACCGGTTGTTGCCACCAATGAAGTGGTGTTTTTACATGAGCATGACTTTGATGCGCACGAAATTCGTGTTGCTATTCACGATGGTTACACGCTTGAAGACAAACGCCGTCCAAAACGATTCTCAAAAGAGCAGTATTTAAAAACGCCTGAGCAAATGATTGAGTTGTTCAGTGATATTCCTGAAGCACTTGAGAACACGGTTGAAATTGCGAAACGCTGTAATGTGACTGTTCAACTTGGAACCTACTTCTTACCAGATTATCCGACTGGTGATTTAAAAATTGAAGACTTTTTAGTTAAGGTATCCGAAGACGGTCTTGAAGAGCGTTTGCAGTTCTTATTTCCTGACGAAGATGAACGCAAAGAAAAACGCGTTGAGTATGATGAACGTCTTAAAATCGAACTCGACGTTATCAACCAAATGGGATTCCCTGGTTACTTCTTGATCGTAATGGAGTTCATCCAGTGGAGTAAAGATAACAATATCCCTGTAGGACCAGGGCGTGGTTCGGGTGCTGGTTCATTAGTCGCTTATGCCCTGAAGATCACAGACCTTGATCCTCTTGAATTCGATTTACTATTCGAGCGATTCCTAAACCCTGAACGTATCTCAATGCCCGACTTCGACGTCGACTTCTGTATGGATAGACGAGACGAGGTAATCGACCACGTAGCCAAGTTATATGGGCGGGACGCGGTATCTCAGATCATCACTTTCGGTACTATGGCCGCAAAAGCAGTAATACGTGACGTAGGTCGTGTACTTGGTCACCCTTATGGTTTCGTTGACCGTATATCAAAGTTAGTACCGCCAGATCCGGGTATGACCCTAGCTAAAGCCTTTGATGTCGAGCCGCGTTTACCTGAAGCTTACGACGGCGATGAAGAAGTAAAAGAGCTTATCGACATGTGTCGCATCCTTGAAGGTTGTACACGTAACGCCGGTAAGCACGCCGGTGGTGTTGTTATCTCGCCAACGACCATTACTGATTTCGCCGCGCTGTATTGCGATGAAGAAGGTAAGTTCCCGGTTACGCAATTCGATAAGAATGACGTTGAAACTGCGGGCTTGGTTAAGTTTGACTTCTTAGGTCTAAGAACACTGACAATCTTACAGTGGGCGCTAGATATGACCAACGAGCGTTTAGCTCGAGAAGGCAAAGAGCCTGTCGATATTAATGCCATCCCACTTGATGACAAAGCCAGTATTGAGCTATTGCTTCGCGCTGAAACCACAGCGGTGTTCCAGCTAGAATCTCGCGGTATGAAAGACCTAATTCGTCGTCTTAAGCCCGACTGCTTCGAAGATATGATCGCACTGGTTGCCCTGTTCCGACCGGGTCCACTGCAATCGGGCATGGTAGATAACTTTATCGACCGTAAGCATGGCAGAGAAGATATTTCATACCCTGATGCACAATATCAGCATGATAGTTTACAACCTATTCTAGAACCAACCTACGGGATCATCCTCTATCAGGAGCAAGTCATGCAGATCGCGCAGGTGCTAGCTGGTTATACGCTAGGTGGCGCCGACATGCTTCGTCGTGCGATGGGTAAGAAAAAACCTGAAGAAATGGCAAAACAGCGTTCAACCTTCGAAGATGGTGCTGTAAACAACGGTGTCGATGGCGAACTCGCCATGAAGATCTTCGATTTGGTAGAAAAGTTCGCGGGTTACGGCTTCAACAAATCTCACTCAGCAGCTTATGCATTGGTTTCGTATCAAACGCTGTGGATGAAAACCCATTACCCAGCCGAGTTTATGGCTGCGGTAATGTCGGCGGATATGGATAATACTGACAAAATTGTCACCTTGGTTGATGAATGTGAAAACATGAAGTTGGCCTTATTACCGCCTAACGTCAATGAAGGTTTATATAAGTTTACTGTAAACTTAAAAGGCGAAATTGTTTACGGTATCGGTGCAATTAAAGGGGTCGGTGAAGGCCCGGTTGAAGCCATCCTCGAGGCGCGTGAACAAGGTGGGAAGTTTAAAGACTTATTCGATTTCTGCGCCCGTATTGATTTAAAGCGTTTAAATAAGCGTGTGGTTGAAAAGCTGATTTATGCAGGTGCCTTAGATAAGCTGGGACCTGAGCAAAATCAAGCTGGTCGTTCAATCCTAATCGCGAGTCTACCTGCTGCAATGAAAGCTGCTGAGCAGCATCACAAAGCAGAAGCGATTGGTCAAAGTGACTTGTTTGGTTTGCTTGCGACAGAGCCAGATGAAGTTGAGCAAGCGTTTGAGTCTGCTCTACCTATGCCAGATAAAGATTGGCTAAATGGTGAGAAAGAAACCTTAGGCTTGTATTTAACAGGTCACCCAATAAATCAGTATCGTAAAGAGTTAAAGCACTATACGTCGGGTAAACTAGTTGACTTACAGCCGACTAACCGCGATGTGAGCGCAACGGCGGCCGGTTTGGTGATTAATGCGAGAACGCTGATTAATAAACGAAATCAACGTTGGGGTTTAATAACTTTAGATGACAAAAGTGCCCGAATTGATGTACGCTTATTTCCTGAACAGTACGAAACTTATCAAGAATTGCTGCAAATTAACCAAATCTTGGTAATATCTGGACAGGTCAGCTTTGATAACTTCTCTGGTGGCATTACAATGACTGCCAGAGACGTGTGTACCATAGCTCAGGCGCGTGAAAAACGCATCAGAGCAATAAAAATGACTCTAAATATGGTGCAAATTGACGCGAACTTCTTCGATAATTTACGAAAAGTCTTAGAACCTTATAAGTTCGGTACTTGCGAAGTTAAGGTTCAATATCAGCGTCCTGATGCGTTAGCAGAACTAACGTTAGGTACAGAATGGTGTGTGACGCCAACAGATGATCTAATAACGCGATTATCTCAGTTGGCGGCACAAGATATAGAATTAGAATTTAATTAATTAGGTTGTAGAGCATGAGCCTCAATTATCTTGATTTTGAGCTTCCAATTGCTGAATTAGAAGCGAAAATTAAAGAATTACAAAATGTTAGCCGTTCAGGCAGTTTAGACCTGAGCTTAGAAGAAGAAATTTCTCGTTTAAAAGAAAAGAACGTTGAGCTAACCGAAAAAGTATTCTCTGAATTAGGTGCATGGCAGGTTTCTCAACTTGCACGTCACCCGTTACGTCCATATGCACGTGATTACATCGAGCGCATTTTTACTGAGTTTGACGAATTTGCGGGTGACCGTACTTTCGCAAATGACCCTGCAATTTTAGGTGGTGTAGCACGTTTAGATGGTAAGCCTGTTATGGTTATCGGTCAGCAAAAAGGCCGTGATACAGCAGAAAAGATTAAGCGTAACTTCGGCATGCCAAAGCCAGAAGGTTACCGTAAAGCCCTTCGTTTAATGGAAATGGCTGAGCGTTTTAAAATGCCAATCATTACATTCATTGACACACCGGGAGCATACCCAGGTGTTGGCGCTGAAGAGCGTGGTCAAAGTGAAGCAATCGCACGTAACCTAAAAGTGATGGCTGCGTTAAAAGTACCAACAATTTGTACGGTTATTGGTGAAGGTGGTTCAGGTGGTGCACTAGCCATTGGTGTTGGCGACCGTGTAAACATGCTTCAGTACAGTACGTACTCTGTTATCTCTCCTGAAGGTTGTGCATCAATTCTTTGGAAGAGTGCTGAAAAAGCGCCACTTGCTGCAGAAGCGATGGGTGTATCAGCAACGCGAGTAAAAGAGCTAGACCTGATCAACAACATCATCGACGAGCCACTTGGTGGCGCGCATCGTAACTACGATGAGATGGCGAAGAACTTAAAAGCTCAACTTAACCGTGACCTTGCTGAACTGACAGCATTAAGCACAGAAGACATGCTTGAGCAGCGTTACAAGCGACTAATGTCTTTTGGTTACTGCTAAACTTAAGTTTTTGAAAAAAGCCGCATTATGCGGCTTTTTTGCGTTTTAGAGTTATGATACAAACCACTTTATTTAAACAGTTTAAAACAGCATTAGAGCCCAAATTACATTCAGGCTCAGGCCTAACGGTGGCACTTTCGGGTGGTGTCGACTCTGTTGTGTTATTACATTTATGTAAGACTTATCTTGAAAGTCTAAATTCAAACCAATCCATTTCAGTCGAAGCTATTTACGTAAATCATGGTTTATCTGAAAACGCTCAAGACTGGCAGAAGTTCTGCGAGCAGCTTTGTCTATCTCTGAATATTCCTTTTAAAACCAAGCGCGTTAATGTTCAGCCAAAATCGAGACAATCTCTTGAAGCGCTTGCCCGAGATGCGCGTTATCAGGCACTTGATGAGCTAGCAGAGCAGGGCAACCTAATTTTATTAGGTCAGCATGCGGACGATCAGTTAGAAACCTTCTTATTGCGACTCAAGCGTGGTTCTGGCCCTACAGGGCTCAGTGCAATGCATGACGAAGTTCGTTTATCATCTAGGCGGCAATGTATTAGGCCGCTTTTAAATATTTCACGAGAAGACATTGAAGCATTTGCTCGCACTTTTTCTTTAGCGCATATCGAAGATGAGTCGAATCAAGATCATAAGTTCGATCGTAACTTTTTACGCAACCAAATCATTCCGCCGCTTAAAAAACGCTTTAATGGTTTTTTAAAAAGTACACTTCGCAGTATTGAGCTGTTACAGCAGCAGCAAGCATTAATTGACGAAATAAGCCAAGCCGACTTATCACACTGTGAAGATAAAAGTGATATGCCTGCCACACTAAAACTTAACGAGTTAAAACAGTTTAGCGAACTTAGGCAGAGTAATGTTGTGAGAGCATGGTTAAGCGGTTTAGGTGTTGTTATGCCTTCAAAAGCTCAGATGTCACAGATTTTAACGCAAAGCCTAGAAAGTCGTGAAGATGCACAAATGCAAGTGCAGTTATCGAAAGGGGCGATTAGACGTTACAGAGATAAGTTGTATTTTGATACGCAGGACGCCACTCCAAATAACATTGAAAACATCGAAAGTGCAATACTAGTCTTAAATGATAAAGCGACGTTAAAGCGCGAGCCTTGTGGATTACTAAGACTGCCTTTCGAGAATGAGCGCGTTTCTATCCGTTTTGGTCTGTTAAAGTCACAAATAAAACCATATAAGAAAGCACGAAGTAATACGTTAAAATATTGGCTTAAAGAATTGAAAGTCCCCACATGGCAGCGTGAACGTATTCCCTTAGTTTTCTACAACGATAACCTCGTACAGGTCGTGGGTCATTTTGTATCTGCTGATTATATCAGTGAGGATAGCGGTATTTCTTGGGAGTTAACCTAATATGCAACAGAGAGAAGTTGGTCAGTCATTGGCTCAAAAGTCACCTATCGGCATGGTATTTACCTTGCTGCTTTTTATTCCTTTGGCTGTAAATAGCGAGCTACTACTTGGTAATTTAATCTCAGCGATAGCACTTGGTATAGTCACCGTGATTTTATTGTTGAGTTATTGGCATGGTAAAGGTGGTAGCTTTTTTATTTTCGCGCTTTTAATGCCATTGGTTTTAGTTGTGACTGCTGAGTTACCGAGTTTTGTTGCACTGGCGTGGTTGATCAATGCTTTTTTCTTTGGTGCTTCGAGTTGTTTGTTCGCTTATTTATTGTGGAGCAAATCAAAGTAATAGAAAGGGCATAAGAGCCAAAGCAAGTTAGGGGCTTGCTTTGGCGAATTGTTTAGATGGCGCGAGCGCAGTTCCTGCCTGCTGCTTTAGCCTTATATAAGCCTTTGTCGGCTCTAGCAAAGATATTTTCTTCACAGTCAGCGCCTTCGGCGAGAGTGAACCCAATGCTGGTTGTGACACCATATTTAGACATTAATTTACAGTGACCTACAGAATGCATGATGCGTTCAGCAATCAATTTATTAGTAACAAACTCAGGATCATCAATTAAAATCGCGAACTCATCGCCTCCAAAGCGGTAGACACTTTCAGTTGTTCTAATTGACGCCTTCAGAATGTTTGAAAACTCAATTAACACTTCGTCACCCGCTTTGTGACCAAAATTGTCATTTACTTGCTTAAAGTTATCTAAATCAAGCAACATCAAACTAAATTTACGCTGATGTCGTCTGCCATTTTCAATTCTTTGCGCTAAGCTGTCATTGAATTGACTACGGTTGTACAAACCTGTCAGAGAATCTTTAGTGGCAAGTTGAAGTACACGTTGATACATCAAGGCGTTTCTAAGTGGATAAATTAAAACTTGGTGTATAGATTGCAACTTTTGCTTAATTGCAGCACTAAGCTGATATTGGCAAAAATAAACCAGCTTACCGAGATACTCACCATTTAAATCTAGCTCGAAACTAAATGGAGTGTATTGTTTATCGCTGCCTTGTAATTCAAATGCGCCAAGAGCAGTATGAAATTGCAAGCCTGAAAGTTTGGTTATACGTTCAGCATGCTCAGAATAAATGTTCAGTAGTTCTTCAATATCGAGTGTCGTTTGTAGCTTTTCTACTAATCTATGAGCAAATTGAGGCTCATGATTTATATATTGCTCAGCATTAAACGGCAAATAGTCGCCGCGCGTTGTTAATCTTTGCGTCAGAATATGGACGTTTTCCATCAGTTAGAACCCCTAATTATCATAACCAAAGGTATCTAAGCTATTTCTATGCCAAACTTTTAAACTGGCTGAAAAACAGACGCTTGCTATAGTTAATTTAAGTCTAAAAATAAACTCATACAAAATTGACTCTCTGGAGGGCGTTTGCAGAGCATTTATAGTCAAGTTTTTGCCTTATTACTTGCCGCAATGTTATTGGTTTGGCTGTTTAAGCGCATCGGTTTGCCGGCCATATTGGCGTATCTCGTAACCGGAGTGCTTGTTAGCAGCCCAAGCATTGGCTGGATGAGTATGAGCTATGAAATGAACTTCATAGCAGAGCTAGGCATTGTATTTTTGCTATTTAGTTTAGGTCTTGAGTTTTCAGTACCAAAGCTCATGGCAATGCGAAACCTGGTTTTTGGCTTAGGAAGCCTTCAGGTGCTATTAACCATTGTTATTGCCATGCCTATTGTCCGATTTTTTGACTATGGGTGGCTTAGCGCCTTTACCATTGCCAGTATTATGACACTGTCTTCAACAGCTGTTGTGGTAAAGCTACTCAAAGAAAACGGTGCGCTTAATCAAAGACGTGGTCAATTATCAATCGGCATTTTATTGTTTCAAGATATCGCTGTTGTCCCACTGCTGATCAGTATTCCTTTATTTGCCCAAGCAGATAATCAAATGCTTGCCTCCACACTTGCAATTGCCTTAGCGAAAGGTGCATTTGTTTGTATTTTACTTTGGGCTGTAGGTAAGTGGTTACTTCCTATTGTGTTCAATGAAATAGCGCAGGTAAGAACCGATGAGCTATTTGTTTTATCTACCTTAATGGTTGCGTTATGCGCCGCAGGCCTGACTTACCTATTTGGATTATCTATGGCTCTTGGTGCCTTTTTAGCGGGGATGATGTTAGGTGAAAGTCAGTATCGACATCAATTAGAAGCTGAAATCCGGCCCTTTAGAGATATATTGATGGGGCTGTTTTTTGTCACCGTGGGCATGCAGCTCAACGTTGGTTTTGTCATAGAAATGTTTTGGTATATTTGTGTGGCTTTAGCAGTTTTATTTATTATAAAGTTGCTCATTATTTGGGGTTGCGCACAACTCATTGGCGAGCGGAAAAAAGACGCCATTGCTTCCGGTATTTTGCTTTGGCAAATGGGTGAGTTTGGCTTTGTACTGATTGCACTCGCTTCTAAAAATGAGCTTATGGCCTCAACCACCGCATCATTCCTAATTGCCTTAGGGGTTCTATCCATGGCACTTACCCCCTATTTAATAAGCCAAACTGACCGCATATTAAGTTTCTTTAAAATTGAGAATGAACAGAATAACGAGCAGTTCCAAAAAACTTTTGGCAGTCATAATTTATATGGTCACGTACTAATCCTTGGTTATGGTCGGGTAGGGCAAACCATTACCCGCTTTCTAAAACCTGAAGCAATCCCTTATGTCGCAATTGAGCGAAATCCTTTATTAGTGCAAGAAGCACAAAATGCAGGAGAGCCTGTTTTGTTTGGCCATGCTGCGCAAAATACCATTTTAAAATCAGCTAAAGTTGAACAAGCTAAGTTGGTGATAGTCACAATGTCTGACTTTGAACAAAACCAACCTGTGATAGATGCAATTAAAAGAGTTGCGCCCGGCGTATCAATTATTGTTCGCGCCACTGATGATATACACCTCGAAGATTTTAAAAAAATGGGGGTGGCAGAAGTCGTGCCAGAAGCCTTAGAGGCCAGTTTAATGCTCATTTCTCACGTGCTGCATATGTCAGGTGTACCGATGCGGCGTATTTTACGAAGAGTCAGTCAAGAAAGAGAGAATCGCTACGAATTCTTACATGGCTTTTTTACTGACGGCTCGATAGAACAAAATAGTGAGCCATTAGAGCGTCTAGAATATCTTCACGCAATTGCATTGCCAGAGTCTGCATATGCTGTAAATAAACAAATTGCACAGCTAAATTTGAAGCAGCAGAGGGTTGTGATCACTGCATTGAGACGAGATGGTCAAGAAATAGACTCTCCGGCAGATGATATGCAATTACAAGTTAATGACATCTTATTGCTCAAAGGTAAGCCTAGAAGAGTCGAGCGTGCTGAGCAGTTTTTGTTAGAAGGGTTATCTTAAGCATTTTTTTTCTAAGCAAAGCGTAACAGTTTTTAGATTCAATAGAGAATTACTCTGAGGTTCTGCTAAGTGCAACTTTCTTTTGTCAGGCTTTTACGCTAATCCTAATTCAGTTCAAGAAACTCTCGAATTTCTTCAAGTCTATCTAGCCCATCTTGATAACCAAATTCAATGAGCCTTCGGGTATAGGCTTTCTCAAACATTAAGTAACTCGCTAAGCTCGACTCCGAGTGCTTTTTGATACCTATCGAACGTAATAGCATTCTGACTGCCAGTGGCATATGTTCATAGCATTGTGTCGCTATTTCATTAAAGTTTTGCGTCGGGTTAATGACGAGTGTTGAAACTTGCTTTAGCTCTTTGTGTTTATTCTTTGAGTTAGAAGGCAGTAAACCTATGGTTCGGTTAACTCGTTCTAAACGTTCCAAATCTGATTGCAGCGTATCTGCAAAGACGCTATCTAGCAAGTGGCCAGCAACCGTTGATACACCAGGGAAATGAGGTTCGTAACCTATGGCGCGTTGGCGTTTTGGCTGCTCAACACCAATGATAAATATTTTATCAGCACCTAAATGAATTGATGGGCTAAGCGGAGATAATTGGTGAATAGACCCATCTCCATAATAATGATGCTTTACTCTAACACTTGGAAACACCATAGGAATGGCACTAGAGGCCATGAGCAAATCTAACGTGATCTGATCTGCGACCCCTTCGCGTTTTGCTCGTTGCCAAGGGGCTGCATTATTCGACTGAAATACAGCCACTGACTTTCCAGTTGAATAGCTCGAGACCGTAACAGACACAGCCTCTAGATATTTTCTATGTAAGTTTCTATCAATGCGAGATAAATCTAAAACATCATCAAGCAATGCTCGAAGCGGCGAGTTATCTAGTAGGCTAGCGGGGGGATGATTTAAATAGTCAGATTGAAAGCTGCGCATCATATTGCCCAGAATATAACTTGATGCACCTGAAAATGAGCTTTTATAGACCATATGAGTATGAAATTGTCGCCATACCCACTCAATTTTTCTCACAGCTAAATGCATACATGAGGCATAACACGCCATGGCCGCAGAGTTTATTGCGCCTGCAGACGTACCATTAATAATTTGAAAGGGAATTTTGGCATTGCGAGGCATGCTCAAAGCCAATGCTTTTAACACGCCGACTTGATACGCCGCTCTTGCGCCACCACCTGTCAGTAGCAGAGCCATTTTTGAATGCTGAGTATTTTGCGGTTTTTTTTCCATATTCGCCCTTAATTATTATGAACTTTTTGCTGCGAATGCCATCAGTTATCGTATATCACTTGCATCAATCACTCAGTGATATATCTTTACTTTATAACTAATTATAGAATATTCAATGGAATATTGTGTTCAGCCATTAAACGGAGAAAACATGTCAGAACAACCATCTTCAAAGCCTTCCCAAACCCAGCTGCTATTTGCAGCCGTTGTTGTTATGGCGTTAATCGTCGTTGCTGTTTTTGTGCTTTCAAGTAAATCTGAAAAGCCTGTAGAAAATGAAAAGTTCAAACAAGACGTTGTGGTACCACAAACAGACCCTGTTAAGCCGGTCAATACGGCGCAAACTCAACCAGAGCCTGAGCCAGAACCTGAGGTTGTAGAAACGTATGAACCTGAACCGCAGCCAGAACCGACCCCTGAGCCTGTTGAAGAACGAATTGTTGAAGCAAAACCTGCTGAGCCTCAGCTTCCATCGTTGGATGACAGTGATACAGAAGTTAAACAAAGCTTGGGTGAATACCTTACCGAGCAATCATTAGGGTTATTAGTTACAGAAGACATGGTACGTCGTACCGTTGTTTTTGTTGACAATCTAGCGCAGGGTAAAGTCGCTAAGAAGCACATTCCATTAAGTGCACCTGTAGATAGTTTCATGGCCCTTGAGTCAGATATCATCATCACAGATCCAAATAGCTTTGAGCGTTACACACCATACGTTGATATGCTTTCTCAAATGAGCAATGCACAAATTGTTCGTCTTTATAAAAAGTTCCAGCCACTGATTTTTGAAGCTTATGAAGAGATTGGCTATGAGGGTGAAGATTTTAATTACACTTTAAATGAAGCAATCAGCGAACTGTTAGAGACGCAAATTCCAGAGACTAGCCTGCCGTTGATTAAAGATTCAGTGACATATAGCTATGCATACCCAGAGTGGGAAAAGCTGTCAGATGCGCAAAAACAGTTTTTACGCATGGGTCCTGCAAATATGAAGCGCGTGAAGAGCAAGCTTACGGCTGTTCAAAAATCATTAATCAAATAATCTAGTGTTACATTTTAAACCGATTGCTTAAGCATTAGGCAATCGGCTTAATTAATTAAGTTTTTCCTTGAATCTAAAGCACATAATAGAGATAATCCTTCCGCGCCTAACAAGGCCCACTATGGTGGTCTTATTGGTCCTCTCGCAACAATAGTTCGTGAACCTGGTCAGGTCCGGAAGGAAGCAGCCACAGCGGATGACTTGTGTGCCGGGATGTGGCTGGTAAGACTACCACCCAATTTATTGTAGTAACTTCTCCTTAAAGCATACTTTTTTAATAGCCCTCAAAAATCTATTCAAACTCTTATAAATCTAATCAACAACTAAGCATCATTTCTTTAGAACTATACGTTTTCCCTTCTTTAACGTAATGATGATTTAAATCTTTACCTACTATTTACAACTTTTAAGAAAGCCTCTCTTTCAATTGATTCCAACTGGTTATTTTACTTCATTATTTTCAATTTATTGTGGTTAGGTTTGAAGGTGGGTACAATGCGTTTACATTTTTCACTGAAAATAAACAAAATATAAACAATGGGTGTCTTAAGAATAATAATAATTATAGGGGCATTGCTCCCTTCTTTCGCGTTTGCCAATTTATTTGGGCAATTGTGTTTTGAAGAGCAGTCTAGTTTTTCTATTAGTAATACAGCTTCAACTCAATCACCATCAACTTCTTTACCAAGTTTTATGGCTTTACCGGGTGATTGCTTTGGCTGTAGTGATTCAGGTGATGTCAAAAAGCCAACTCATTTGCAGTTGTCCAAAAGTGGTACAAATCTCACGTTAATGTGGGAAGATGGTGGACAAGGCGCTTGCCAGTCAACAGCAAGCACAGGTTTACTTGACCCATATAAACCATCCGTTAGCTACACAATACAACAGAACGTAAATGGGGTTTGGAAAAGTCAAACCTATCAATCTTCGCGTCGCGCTTTTTCAGTTCATGGAATTTTGGGTAATACATATAAATTTAGAGTGAAAGCTTGCGATTCTCAATTAAATAAATGCTCACCTTATTCTGCTGCAAGTAACCAAGTTTCTTTTATTGGTTTACCTCAAGCACCCACTTTGCCACCTTCAGTTTCTAGTGTGCAATCGGAGCCCTCTGCCTCTGGTTTCCAATTTAAAGCAATTGTTAATTTAACAAAGCAACACAATGCGACACACTATGAAGTTGAACAGTATTTTTATCATAAGGATGAATTTAGTAGAAAAATAAAAAAAAGTACTTATAAATCATCTAGCTCTACGAATAATATTGAGTTTCAAATAGTTCCAAATAGGGACTACTTTTATCGTTATAAAGCATGCAGTTCTCTAGGATGTTCAAATTATTCACCGCTTGAAAGATCTTTTTACAGGATACAACCAAGCCCTGCGAAAGGGTTATCAATCTCTTACTCTGCACAGAAATTAAAATTACTTTGGCTAACATTAAACGGAGGCACACCATGGTTTCCTGAAGGGTTAACTTATAAAATTTCTGTTCAAAAGGATGGAATCAATGATGCCATTGAATTAGCAAGTAACTCTTTAAGCTATGAGTACATGACTACAAATCCTGGTATTTATCGATTTAGAGTTAATGTGTGTGATAAAGCAATAGAAAATAATTGTTCTGGTTATTCATTTAATTCTAATGAAGTAGAAATTTTTAAAGTACCTGACCTACCCGTTATTGAAAGTTTAACATCTTCAACAGATCATGAGGCCTTTATTAGTATTCAGCATCTAGAGGATGTAGTTAATAACTATGAATTTAAAATTACTCGTAACCAACAAATTATTGAATCTAAGATTATTTCAAATCTCCCTACATCAACCGGTGAGAGCTCATTAATAAATTCTACTTTTAATGTAGATCATAATAGGTTTTACAGTTTTCATGTCAGAGCCTGTAACGAAACGGGATGTAGTGCATGGGCAGAAGAAAATAACTACTACACATTATTAGCACCACCCACTCCAAGAAATTTAAACCTACAAGCACAGGGTACGGCAATCAATGCGACTTGGTCTCATGCTCCCATTGATCCTGCTGACTTTCAATTGGGCGTTCATTACGAATTTGAATTATTAAGAGATGGGCAATCAGTCCATAGAGCTACAACAAGAGAAAATTCTCTCAGTGTCGAGTTAGAAAACACAGGTGACTATACTTTTAATGTTCGTACATGTGATGTATTTAACCCCGTAAACTGTTCACAACGTGTTGACCTTGGCTACGATGTTACATTCAATCCTGTCTTTGACTACGAAACAACATCAACTGAAACAATACCAAATGCTTCGTTGCCAAATATAACGGCACCGTCGGTAAACAACATAGGTACTATCAAAGGCCAAGCGGGTGTGTCGGGAGGTGCTGCTAGTTATCATATTCCAATAGATTTACCACCAGGTCGTGCGGGCATACAGCCCAATGTGTCTCTTAACTATTCATCACGCTCGGGCAATGGTATTGCTGGTGTAGGTTGGTCCTTATCAGCAGGGCAGAGTATTACCCGTTGCCCAGCTACTTTTGCACAAGATCGCTTTACCCAAAACCCGCAATACAATGGTAATGATAAGCTGTGTTTAAATGGCCAAAGGTTAGTGATTGCTGATGGCGGTACTTATGGAGCAAGTGGAGCGATATATCGTACTGAAATAGATAGCTTTGTACGGGTTACCCAATCTGGAGGTATAAATGACGAAGAAACATCGTTTACCGTCGAATACAAAAATGGCCGAACAGCAGTATTCGGTGAAACCGCCGCTAGTCGGGTAGTACATGATGGGAAAACCGAAGCGTATTCATGGTTAATTGAATATGAGTATGATGCTACTGAACAAAACTATATTAACTATAACTATACTGACTATGGTGAAGGTGAACGACTTTTAACCAGTATTAATTACACTGCTGACAGCAGTTCAACTTCAGGTCAACAATCCGTTGTATTCGACTATCAAAACAAAGATGAGGTACGCTCAGGCTATGTTGCAGGGGGTTACTATGAGTTGACTCAGCGACTACATCGAGTAGTGACTCAATACACCGATGGTGAGACTACAAATGATGTTAACACTTACACGCTCAGTTATCAGCAGAGCGCTGCAACATCGCGAGACCTGCTTAAATCGATTGAACAATGTATGGGGGACCATTGCTTCCCTGCAACAGAGTTTTCATGGCAACATAGTGCCCAGGTAATAAAAAAAGAACATATAAGCGTTGCAAGTGCAGACTTAATCCAACTAAATTTACCCGTAGCGGATAGAAATGGGGATGGTGCAAAAGACTGGCCTGGCCTTTACATCACTCCTGAGGGGAATGAAACAACAAATTCTCATCCAACTAACTCTTGTAATTATGGTTCGCAAATAAACTGCCACCTACAAACAGCAGACGTCAACTTGGACGGTTACTCAGATAATATTAACTTGTCGACTTCTGATTCCGGTAAAACCCTTGAGGTGATATTAAATAATAAAAATGGTAGCACTACGGCTATCAACACAAATGTACAGCTTGAAGAGTTGGCGAGTATTTTGTCGGTAGACGATTACAACGGAGACAGCTTTCCTGATGTCGTAGTTGTAAACAAGTTTGCCTCCACGACCGAAGATAAGCTGTTGATTTATTACCACAGCGGTGATGTTGACGCGCCTTATTCTGCGAGCCGCAGAGATGTTTTACATACACTGAGCAAAGACATTGTGACTGCGCCTTATCAATCTCAATACAGTGTTGTGGCGGCTAGCGATCTCAATGGCGATGGTTTAAGAGATTTTTATGTCACCAACGGGTATAACCGTAGTGAGCCAATAATGGGGCAGGCCCCGATTGAAAGCCTATATTTTACGGTTCTAAATGGCACACGAGTAGAATTGAATCGCACGGGCATATCTCTAAATAGTGGCCATTATAGTAATAGTTACGGAACTCGCACGCGCTTTTACTTATTTGCTGATGTAAATGGTGATGGCCTACAAGACTGGTTGGGTTGGTATAATCCAAATTCTTCGAGAAATACAAATAAACTGGGCTTGTTTGTGCGCTATAACAAAGGTGGCAGCTTTAGTGGCGCTATTGATACCGGCTACACAATGCCAGAACGTAGATTTAGTTATGAGTCGTATTGGGACTCTGAGGGGATGGAAGTTAACAATGTCATGTTCTCTCCCAAGTATGCGAATGCACTGCAAGTAGGGGATATAGATAATGATGGTAAAGATGAAATTCTTTACCCTGGTAGTATTTCTGTAGAGCATTGCATTACAACAATTACGAATGATCTATTTCAAGAGGGAGAGGTATGCGGTAGTGACTTTGATTCAAAGGCTTATGAAGAAATAGGGCAAGGGTCAAGTAGGTTTAGGTCTTTAAGTGACGACAAAGACCGAAGCATATATCGCTATAAGGTGATTCAACTGACGGATGGTGTGTTTACACGCGATGATAGCAGTTTTTATGGTGCGCGTAATCATACCGCATTAGTCGATGGCCAGGGGGATGGCCTATTAGATATGGTTTTTCACTACGGCTTTAGATGTGACTCTGAAGCGAGTACTCTGTGTAATTTTTCTACCTCTCCACCAAGTGGCCTTGCAGAGGGGGTTGTAAATATCAGCCGCAACTATGGCTCGGGAGGTGGCACCTCCAGCGCGGACTACGCAGCGATTGATATGTTGCAATCGGTGACGAATGGGGTTGGCTACCAGAGCAATTGGTCGTATCGACCTCTGTCTTCGGAGGTCAACGCCAATATAAATAACGTTTCAAAACTCTACATCAAGGGAGATAACTACCAAGCTGGATATCAAAACTTTACCTCTAGCATGTATGTTGTAAACAGCTTTGAACAAAGTGACGGACTTGGTGGGTTGCGTGAACGTAATTATGCATATCGAGGAGCGGTATATAACTCTCGCGGTCGAGGCTTTATGGGCTTCAAAACCATAGTTGAACAAGACCAAGTTTCAGGCCTAGTGACCCAAACTGACTTTCGTCAAGAGTTTCCTTACCAAGGAAAAATACAAAGGCAAGCCACTTTTAAATCGGACAGCTATACCAAAAATGGCGCACCATTGAGCGACAATGATTCAAGTGCGATAAACTTAAGCACTTACAGCTGGGCTGATAACCCAAGCCATGACTTAAGCGGTATTTATCATATTTATCCCTCAAGCATTGTAAAAATAGTAAACGATCTAGATGGTAATTTACTCACAACGCACACAACGCAAAATACTGAGATTGATGAATTCGGCAATATTACTAATTCAACGGTAACCATTGACGACACTGACCTCATAAGTTATGAAACCGAAACAGTAAGTGACTATGAGAATGATGAAGAGACATGGTTTCTTAACCAGCTTAGATCAAGCAAAGTAACAAAAACGTCTGCAGGTGATACTAAAACTACTTCAACGGTTTTGAGTAATTACCATGCCAACCGCAAGCCTGAAACTGTAGTATTAAAAGAAGGCTCTGCAGAAGAAATTGACAATGAGTTAAAAACAACTACGACAGTCTTCAATGACTATGGTTTACCGACGTCTATAACCGAAACGGCCACAACATACGCCATCGATGGCTCAGAGCAAGAAAGTAACCGAACTTCATCGATAGATTATACAAAAAATGGCACCTTAGTATCAGCCGACGGTTATTTCCCGTTTACAGTTACCAATGCAAAAGGCCACACGGTAACAACAAACATAAACCCTGCCACAGGGCAGCCCACTACAGTGCGCAAACAAATCGGTGCGTCAGCCTATCTAGATACAGTGTATGATTACGACGATTACAATCGCCTTTACAGTGTGCAAACAGGTGGCCAACCCATTCGCTATACTGCGGTTCAAACGCCCGATGATAGCGCCCCGGCAAATGCGGTGATGCAAATTGTCACTAAATCAGCAGGTACACCGACAACGAAAGAGTACAAAGACAAGTTAGGGAGAACATTACGGACTGCGGTACAGGGTTTTGCGAATATCAGTTGGATTTACAACGATGTGCATTACGACAATGAAGGGCAAGTCACATTTGAGTCAGTCCCTTTCATAAATGCAACTTCACCGACAACGTTAGGGGTAAGTTACTCTGAATTTGATGTACTAGGTCGACCAAAGTACAAAGTAACCTCGCAAAGTTGCGCTAATCTTGTTGATGGCACAATGACGGTAGAATATACCTACACAGGTTTTACTACGGAGATAGACGTGGAAGAGACTTGCAACAGCCTGACTTTGCCAAAGATGTTGCGTACTTATAACAGTCAAAAACAGTTGATGTCTACGGTAGACGCCATAGGGGGCACAACAACTTATAGCTACAACAGGCTAGGTTTACCCACAGTTATTCAAGACGCCAATGGCGATAGTATTGTTGCAAGCTATGATAGCTTTGGTCGAAAGACCTCGGTAAACGATCCAAACCAAGGTTACACGCAATTCACATACAATGGGTTTGGTGAGTTGCAAGCAGAGGAACGTAAGCAGACCTCTGCAAGTACTTCAGCTCATACAATTGTAAGGTATGCGGTTGATGCACTGGGTCGCGTCACAAAAAGGCGAGCTACTGGTGAGACAGACCTAACTTATAATTATGACACAGCGAGTAATGGTTATGGCCAGTTAGGTTCTGAAAGTGGCAACGGTGTAACACGTACGTATGCCTTTGACAGTTTCGGTCGCCCAACCACTACCACCATAGCAGGCAGTAGTAAGTCATATACAATTTCTACTTTGTACGACGCTAACTTTGGTCGTGTTAAAGGCTTGCGCTATCCAAATAATCTTACGGTAAAATATGAATACAACACCCGAGGTTATTTAACACACATAAAAAATGCTGCCAGTGGATATGTTTATCAAAACATTACTGGAATGGACAAGTTTGGCAATATTGCTTCAAGCACACTTGGTAATGGTCTAAGAGAGTCGAATTTGTACTATGCTGAGTCTGGTCAAATGGCGAATAAAATTGTCAATAAAACCGGCCAAGGCCAGCTTTTAAATATAAATTACAGTGCCTACGATGGCTTTGGTAACCTAAGAGAACTTTCAGTGACCACTGGTCCTATAGGCGATCAACATACCTTCTCAGAGCGTTTTGAGTACGATGACCTCCACCGTTTAACCTCTAATCAAATTGCGGGTATTACGACCACATCATATAGATACGATAATGTGGGTAATATTACTTATAAATCTGATTATGCTACAACCTATGATTACGACACTCATTTGATTGGTTACAGTGGTGGTGGTGATAATGCGGTCAAAAAAGTCCAAAAGACTGATGGTTCGTGGGTCGGGTTTAGCTACGATGCGCGCGGTAACATGACTAAAGGCGATGGTTTGACTGAGGCACTTTATAACGCCATGGATAAGCCAACCTCTATTGCTAAAAATAGCATCACCAACAGCTTTGTTTATGGCCCTGACCATATGCGTTTCAAACAAACGAAGAGTACAGGCTCAACCATATATTACGCCGACAAACTGTACGAAGAAGAGGTTAAAAACGGTGAAACTACATGGCGAGCCTATATTGGTGATGTTGCAGTAGTTAGCAAATCAGATAATGGGTTAGCAACCATTCGATATACCCACAGAGATAGGCTAGGCAGCGCTCGCTTATTTACCGATAGAAACGGCAATGTTGAAGCACAGCGCAACTACGACCCATTTGGTAAACCCAGAGAAGCAAGTGGCGGTCTTAAGGTTGATAACAAACTTGGCGATCTCAATACAGCAAAAACACGCAGAGGTTTTACTGATCACGAACACCTAGATGATATGGAATTAATTCATATGAACGGTCGGGTGTACGATTATAACCTCGGTCGGTTTATGAGTGTTGATCCGTACGTTCAATCTCCAGGTAATTCGCAGTCGATTAATCCATATTCGTATATAATGAATAATCCGTTGGCGGGGACAGATCCGACGGGGTATGTTGCTATCGTTCCTGTTATAGTATGGGCTGTAAATGCATATGCAGCTTATGAAACTGCGAATGCTGCGGCTGATGCATACGATAGTTATCAGAACGGTGATGTAAGTGGAAGGGAGGTCGCTGCGACTGTTGCTACTAGTGCGCTAGAAAACACGGTTGGTAAGAAATTTAAGGTTGCCAAAGCAGGTGCCCAAAAGATACGAAAAGCATTTAAGGGTGACCCACCAAGTGCCAATAATCAAAAGTCGCAGAATGCTTCGAATACTGATGGCGGGACTAAAACAAGCAATGGTGCTGAGAATACTCAAAGTGCAAATAGTCCAAATCAAAAAACAACTGATATTGGTAGTCAGAAGAGTATAAGTAAAGAAGGTACTTCTGGTGGAGACAGAGCTGGAAAATCCTTTACAAAGAAAGGGAAGCAAACTGTTATTCAGCGGAATAAAGAACAAAATGGTGGTGTTACTAAGTGTGAAAGCTGTGGTGTTGAAACGGTTCCAGCACAAAAAAGCCAAAAAGGTGTGACTCCGCCTAAGAATGAAACTCAAGTAGATCATATACACCCTAAATCAAAAGGTGGTGATGGTTCACCTTCAAATGGCCAAGTGTTGTGTAGGTCTTGTAACAGAGAAAAATCAGATAAGGTTCCTGAGCCTAAAAAGCCAGATGAACTATAGGAACTTAAATATGACAAATAAACACGAAAAAGTGCTATTTCAGCTAGTTCAAGATGAGGATGGGTACCCACCTGATGATTATGAAAGCCTTTGGGCACTGTCAAGTGGTAGTAGTTACGAGATTGATAATATCCCATTTTTTGTACAGGGGATTAGCTGTGGAGATATAGTAGAAGCAGATAATGTAAATGGTGAATTGTGGTTTCGCTCAGTCGTTAAGAAGTCAGACAACTCAACACTAAGAGTGATTTGCTTTGATACATCAAAAGTTATGGAAGTGAGAAATCACCTTTCTAGCTTAGGTAGCTCGTCTGAATTAAGTCATATTGAGGGGTTATTTGCTGTGAATGTACCAGAAAGCTGTGACTACTCCACTATTCAAAAGTACTTAGACCAGAAAGAAAAAGAGGATATATTAGAGTACGAAGAGGCTTCTATTCGCCATTAATCAAATCAAGTATAATTTGTAAATGATAAAGTCTGAGCTAGTAATTAAACGGGGTCAGCTCTTGCATTGTGCAAGCCCCTAATCGCCTACAATATTGCACTGCAAATAGCCTCGTTTTTACGGGGCTTTTTATGGCTAATTCAAACAACTCTTCACCGTAACAACAAGGGCATTTTAGGCAGCGCATTGGGCGCTCATTAGCAGTAGAGGTGTCCAGCAGCTATAGCAAGTTCTGGCAGTGCCACTACTTTCCTAAACAAATACTCAGATAATACTAGTGAAGCGTATTTTGAAGCCTTATATGAACTAAGTTTGAGAAAGGAGAATATAGCACTATAGACGGATGAGCTAACATTGGAGAAATAACAGGGTCAGGTCTTGCATCTTGCAGACCCCTTTAAATCAAAAAGCTTGCACTGCAAATAGCCTCGTTTTCTCGGGGCTTTTTTTTGAGAGTTCTAGTCAATTTTTAACGTTAATGCAGCCTGAAAGCATAAAATTTTAGAGATGTCAGCTCCAAAATACAGGGGGTATTTCGTGGCTAACTCAAATAAATCTTCACAGGTGCAAACAAGATATTTCAGTTAGCTTAAAGTGACTTCGTCAGCAGTTGCGGCAGTATTGAGTAACTTGCTGCATAGGGTCGGAATGGACTGCTACTTTATATTGGATCTGATGCTAGCTTTGTTTGGACTTGCTGCTGAAAGTGATTGGATTTTACAAATGTAGAGTCCATTAAAAGTAGCAATCGATCCAAACTACTCTAGCTTAGATCCGAACATTTTCAGCAAGTAAAAGAGTACCCTCTCTTAAATAATTCATTCAAAGAATTGAGTTCGTATTAGAGATTTCTTGGGATTATATCAGCAGCAAATTATCAAAAAATAGACTTGCAGATCTCAGCTATCTTACTGATCAGGGCACTTCCGTAGGAGAGTATTTAAACAGACAAGGAAACCAACTTGAACCGTTTAAAATTAAAAATCACCAGAACTAAGGACAAACAAATTGCTAGTACTAAGCCCTAATTAGTAATTACTGAGTATTTAAGTTTCGTACTCGTAAAATTCACTTCTGGACAAAAACGTTTCAAGAGCAAAGGTCGGTTTTGTGCCAACACCTGTCATTCGTAACAATTAAAGGGGTCAGGTCTTGCATCGTGCAAGCCTCTAAAGAGGCTACAAACAAGTACTGTAAATAGCCCTGTTTACACGGGGCTTTTTTATGGTCATTTTGGTCCCGTTTCACCGACAATGTGGTCGCAAGTTTTTTGATCACTTTGGTCGCGCCTATCGGCAGCGTGGTCTAACTGGAGTGATATATACACTTGGATAACTCAAGTAGAACTTCACAGGTGCAAACAAGGTACTTTAGGCAGCATGGAGTATCTTCGCCAGCAGATGTGGCAGTATTGAGTAACTTGCTGAATAGGGTCGGAATGGGCAGCTATTTTATATTGGATCTGATGCTAGCTTTGTTTGGACTTGCTGCTGAAAGTGATTGGGTTTTGCAATTAGGCGCTTTCTCATGGCAAAAGTAAAAATAGTCATGACACCCATTTCAAATTGACTGTCTTTTATAAAATTAAAGATGGGTGTCAACACAAAACTTTCAAACAAATTTATAGAGGTTTTTAGCGGGGACATTTAAAGGTGGCTTGGATCAGCAAATGTTTTGTTAAATTAAAATGGATGTCATTTTTGATTTTCCGATACACACATAAAGATTATCCAATACTCAGCTTAAATTCAATCCTTAATCATAGAATATAATTCAGTTATAAAAGTGTTTAAAGACCAATTGAGATTAATTTGCTAAAGGTTGGTAAATAGTATTATGAGTAATAACAAGGCTATGCGCTCCATAATCTGCTCCATTTGCAACAGTTATTCATAAAACTGTTTATAACTTTGAAGCTGATTTTTTAGGTCCCATCTTAATTCTAGATACTTATTATAAGCAATCTTCGACGTACCTATCTCAACGAAGTGTGACAGCACTTGCCTATTCATACTTTTAAAAAAGTACAAAACAGAACATTTTTATCAAAATCAACAAAAAAAGTATTGCTATAGTGAAAAATCAGAAAAGAAAAATATTTTTTCATTAAGTGTTTGTTTTTATTGTTTTTATTTGTGATGTATTTTTACTTTACTCTTGTTTATTATGATCTCAATGCTATATTGGTTTATAGAAGCTAACCGATTAAACTTTATATGTAATTTAAAATAATATTCTAGCATAGAAGATGTTAATATTTATGATTGAAACCATTTATAAAAAATTATTGAAATTCAAAAAAATAATTATGTAAAAAAGTACATAATGGGTCTGGCATTTAGTCGTGACTGTTTTAGTGTTGTTATTTTAGGAGAGCATCAAGGTAACTAGTAATTATTTAAATTTACTACTTTCAAATTATCTTCGAGTAAGCAAACAGCTAAAGAAATTGAGTCAGCATTAAACGAAACTTATATAAATTTTAAAAGGGCTTGAAGCAAAATGGAACTGCTTAAAAAGAACATCAACGAGCTTAACAAAAGCTATAAAAAGCTAAGAAAGCATAAGGAGTTTCAAGAAACGGACTTTTCGGTTACCTCAGATAGCCACCTTTATGACTTTTATGGGTCAAAAAATAATTTGGAATTATGTCGGAATCAAGTAGATCTATTTTTCAAAAAGCCAACGCACCGATCACTGCACTATGACAATGTAATTAATCAAGAGATAGGCCATCAAAACTTTATTGGTCATGCTAACAAAATTGCTCAGGAGTTAGGCTCGCGTCCAACTAAGAAACCAAGAAGTGCAATGTTGGTTGTACTCGGAGCTGGAAGCGGAGGTCATATACCTGAACTCTTAAAACATCTCGATTATCATACTATTGTAATAGTCGAACCAAATTTAGATATATTAAGTTTATTACTTAATAATTTAGATATTTGTAGGTTGAAAGAAGAAAATAAGAATTTAAGAGATATTTATTTCATAATACAATCAAAAATGAGCAGCTTCAAAATTGAGCTAAATAACATATTAAAAAATTCTGGCTACAACTCACTTTCCGATGTTAGTTTGTTTAGACACTACAACACTGATTTATTTGACGAAATATATAATAACTTCAAAAGTTGGAGAAATGATCTCGCTAGTATGTGGGGCTTTTTTGAAGATGAAATTCTTAGTATAAAACACACTCTAGAGAATTCGAAATCCCATAGATTTGATGGGCATTTCATGTTATGCAATGAAGTAATTGAAACACTTCCGATCATTGTCGGAAATGGAGCATCATTGGATAGTGAAATTTCACTATTAAAAAAATATCATAAAAATAATATTATTGTCTCATGTGGTACATCTCTCACTACACTCTTAAAAAATGGTATTGTCCCCGACATACATGTAGAAGTAGAAAGAACACTATTAACCTACACTCTCAAAGCTGAAACACTTAATGATCGAAGATTAAAAAACACTTTACTCATAGGTTTAAATACACTGGCCCCTAAAATGCTATCGTGCTTTAATTATCATTTGATATTTGCAAAAGCGCACGACTCTGGCACTCTACTTATTAATGACCTATATGAAGCTATCCCACTTTTTCATTGTAACCCTACAGTCACCAACTTAGCTGCGGCTGCGTTAAACCGAATTGGATTGAAAAAACAGATTCTAGTAGGCTGTGATTATGGCTATCTAAATATGGTGAACCACCATAGTAAACACTCTGATTATTATAATAAAAAAAGCCAATTAAACGACGTCAAATACTCACAAGATATTAAAGTAATAGGAAATTTCACTCCTTTTGTTTTTAGCAATAGGATTTATAACGGTGCAAGGTTATCAATCGAGAACTTACTTCGAAACGAAAAAGGTCTTCAGATATATAACACGAGTAATGGCGCAAAAGTCGAAGGCGCAATACCGGTCAAGCTCGACGATGTAATTAATAAAAATAGTAACCAAAGAAAGAGTGAGCTCTTAATTGAATTAAAAAATAAGGCCCAATTAGTAAAAAAAGAAAAGATACAGTTAAATTTCTTATGCCTTGAAAGGCAAAGAGTTGAAATTAAAAAGATCCGAGACAAAATAGAGCAGTGTACATCAATGTCCTCATTAATGAACGTAATAGAACAGAAGGCAAAGCACCTAGAAAAAGATAATACTACCACAAAGTTACTGTTACTTGGCTCCTTAAAGTATATTTCGACAACTATTTCTGGCCACATAAATCGTATCCCAGAAGAAAATATTGAAACATATTTTCAAAAAATAAAACCTTTATTAGTTCAAAATTTTAACCACTACCTAAACCAACTTAAAATTAAGGAAAGTAATGAAATTTAATTTATTAGCTGTATTGCCAGCAGTACTTGCATCATCACACATAGCAGAATCACTGGCTCAGCCAGTGAATGTATTATTTGACGAAAAAAAACCTTATTCTCAATACAGTGATACAAGTGACGTTACACAATTAAATACAGAGCAGTCAGTTGAATTTGATTCAGAGGACTCATTTGGTTC
>NZ_PNEC01000053.1 GCF_005886345.1 Pseudoalteromonas phenolica | reverse complement strand
ATGCGCAGCTCAGGTTAAATATGTAACAAGCTTATTTTCATGGCTTACTATAATCTGGCAATAAGTGGTTAGTTCTAGATAAAAGACATTGAATAATGTAGTCCTTAGGGAAAGTCCATTAATAACACAAACCTAGCATGCAGCATGCAAGTGTCTGAGTTAACTTTTATTAATGAGCAATTGTTTTACTCGGTCAAGGCAACCACCATATTATTAAGCTCTAAAACAGAACATTACCAATGTGATTAATATTATATCGTTAAAATTTACTGATACGCAGGGTGAAATTTGGCCGATTTAAGATGATCTTAGTGTGCTAAGCAATCGAAGTTGCTCAATTAAGACTTGGTTGAAACAAGTTTACCAGTTTTAGCAACTGACTCAAGCAGGTGCTAAAACTACTAACATTTTATTTGAACAAAAGTCATAACACAAAGATAAAAAGGACCATGTTAATTTATGATAGGGATAGCTATGGTAAAACGGCTTCCTTTGCCGAGTTCGCTTTCAACACTGATTGAACCTTGATGACTTTCAATAATCTTATGTGAAACTGATAGACCTAATCCCGTACCTTCGCCTACATCTTTAGTGGTGAAAAATGGGTCAAACAATTTATTAACTGTTGACTGATCCATGCCACAGCCATCGTCAGAAATAATGATATTTATATGTTTATTGTTAACTTGACTCGTCACGTCTATTTTACCATTCTCACCTATTGCATCATTCGCATTCATTAACATATTAATAATTACTTGGCTTAATTCTATGGGTAAGCAACTTGTTAGTGGAATATCTGATAAATTCATCTCGAGGTCTATACCAGGGCTGAGTTCAGAGTTGACCATATTAACAGCAAGTTGTATTACATCTTTATTGACATCAACATTTGCAATCGGCAATTTTTCCATCTGTGAAAAATGCCCTAGATCTTTTGAAATGACGCGTATCCGTTTTAGACCATTCTCGACACTTTCAATAATAGTGTTAGTGTCATCAAAAATGAATTCAAGGTCATGTTTATTAGAAAGCTGAGCAGCTAGTTCTGAACTGCTTTTTTCAAAATCTGACCATGCCAACTTAACATCATCTAGATGTTCTGCTAGGGATTCTATATTGCTTGATACATAACCAAGAGGCGTGTTTATTTCATGTGCTACGCCAGCTGCAAGTTGACCAATTGACGCTAGCTTTTCAGAATGAATGAGTTGTTGTTTAGTTTCTTCTAATTCGTTTAAGGTATTTCTTAAATCAGCGTTGGCTTGTTCCAGTTGTTTTGTGCGCTTTGCAACTTTGGCTTCTAGATTCTCGTTAAAAATTGAAAGCTCTTTGGCCATTTTATCTAATTGGATAAGGTGTTCGTAGGCCCTGAGTGAGGCTGTGATCGAAGAAAAAAGTCTTTGACTAGTTAATTCGGTCTTTGATTTATAATCATTGATATCGTAATTGAGCATGACCTCGTGTTCTGGCATATCGCCAGGTTGGCCGGTTCTTAGAATTATCCTGACTAACGTATTGCTAAATTCTTCACGAACATGTTTTGCTACTCTGAGTCCTGCATCATCTGTTTCCATTACCACATCTAGTAAAATAAGCGATAAGTCTTCAATAGTTTGGATTTGCTCAAGAGCCTGATCGAAGTTATAAGCATGAAATATAGAGAGGCTTTTACCTTTATACTGGTATGTATTTAAGACTAGTTTAGATAATTTGTGGACACCATCGTCGTCATCTACGATTAATACTTGCCAAGTATCTTGCTTCGGTTTGGAGGCGGGTGATGGGGTAGAAGGTGAATCTTTTTTGAATAGAAAATTTTTTTTTGGCGCATTTGACATACTCATGTTCCCCAGACCAAATTCATAAGAAATCATATTTACTATAGCAAACTCTGCCATGGTCAGTACCACAAATATTTAACAAGACAGATTTGTGCAGTTTTATTTAAGATAATTTATAGATAAATTTGCAATTTTGAATGTTAATTGCCTAAATTTATTAAATAATGCTCCATTGCATTAGAGTAAAAGCTTGGAATTTACTCTGTTTTATACCATAGTGGTCGGTCCTCAACTTGGGAACCTTATTTATGCTAGGCAATCTTAAAATAAAACATAAAATTACTGCAGGCTTTGGGGCAATTGGGACCTTGCTCTTATTAGCATGTTCTTTAGGATATATAGCTTTGTCACAAATCAGTGATGCAAACAGTAAAGTGACAGAAGTAACTTTGCCCAGCCAAAGGGCTGTGGATGCGTTGCAACTTCAACAATTGCGTTTAAGTAAGCAAATCTCTCAGGCTTTCAATTTAAATTCGATAAATGATGTTGATAGTGCAATTAAGAGTTTTAATACCGAGGCGGCGTTGCAGCAGCAACTCACATCACAGCTTCAAAAGAAGTTAGCGCATAATCAATCATTGAATGGTTCAGTAGCCCAAGCTCGAGAAGCAATAGAGTCAATGGAGCAATCGGGTCAAAGTATGTTGGCACATAAAATCAATTCTCTTACTTCTGAACGCAGTGTTTCGAGGTTGCTGGAGCAGTTAATTGAGTTTAAAGAGCAAGCCAGTGTTGCTATGCTAGATATTGAACTTATTGATGGTGCACAAGCTCGACAACTTGATGAAATGATGGGTACAGGTGTACGTATTGATGATATGCTTTTTACACTAGAAACGAATGGGAAACAGATACCAAATTTAACTTTAGATACATTTTCTGAGCATAAAGAAGACTTGTTATTCATACTAGATAATATAGATAACAATTTCGAATTTTTAAAGCGTCAGTCGCAAGGAGTAGATGTAGGCGATTTATTCAATTCATTCGAGGATGCTAAGAAAGAGATTAACAACTTACTTAGAACCCCTGGCAACTTATATAATGAGCTAAAAGTTCAGCGTCAAGCTGAGGCTGATGCAGCTAAAACATATCGACTTGCTGAACAATACTCCGTTGAAGTTGTTAAGACGCTTAATAATATTCAAAACCAGACGAAAAAATCGTTTGAATCCTCACAAAAGATCACTCAACAGAAGATACTGCAAGCACAGACCATGGCGGTGATATTGGTCGTCGTGTTTGTTGCCCTAGCTGCATTTATTGCATATTCAACCAGTAAAGCAATGTTATCTCCTTTGAAAGCGGTAAATAAAATGTTGAATTTTCTAGCAGAAGGGGATTTCTCGCGGGATATGAAAAAGCGCAATGACGATGAATTCGGTACTCTAATTGATAACATTAACAAAGTAAAAGACAGTCTAAAAAGCCTCTTATACGATATTAATACAAAAGTACATGAGCTAGATAGTGTGTCTGAAAAGTCACTCTCTGAAAGTCGCGTGGTTGCCGGCAATGCTGCATCACAAATGGAGAGAATGGATGATGCCGCTAATCTAGCGCAAAGTGTTGCAAGTTCAGCTTCACATGTGTCACAGAATGCTCAGCAAAGCTTAGATAGTCTCTTGCAAGCAAATGAGCGTAAAGCTAAGGCTTCTACATTAGTAACCGATAATCAGTCACATATGGAATCACTTGATGGAAAGATGGCTGAAGCGGTGGAAATGATGAACCGTTTAACCTCGCATAGTAACAATATAGGGTCGATTTTAGACACCATTGTGTCGATTGCTGAACAAACTAACTTGCTTGCCCTGAATGCAGCTATTGAAGCCGCAAGGGCGGGTGAACAAGGCCGAGGTTTTGCGGTTGTTGCCGATGAAGTAAGAACACTGGCATCTCGCACTCAAGACTCAACAGAAGAAATCAATAAGATGATTTCGGCCTTACAGCAAGATACTAAACAAGCTGCTGATGCGATTCATGTAGGGCAAACAGATGCATCTGTTTGTGTTGAACAAAGCCAAGCATTGGTTGCGGTTATGCAACAAATTGAAGATGCGCTAAATGAAGTGACCCATTTAAGTGAGCAAGTGACACACTCTGCAGGGCAACAAGAGGGCGATTGTCAGCGTATTGGCCATGTTATGCTTGAAGCGAAAGACACCGCTAGTGATAACGCATCTTCAATGAAACAAATGGCCAAAGGCAGTGAGTCATTAAGTGAATTTGCGCACAGGCTGGCTGAGTCTGTTGAGAGGTTTAAGCTTTAACTGCTCAGAAATTAACAAATAAGCCGCTTTTGATAGCGGCTTTTTTTATTTTAATCAGTAAACGTTTTGATTGCGCTCTTTTACTTTGAAGGTTAACTTCATAACGATTAGGTAATAATTTAAAGGTGTTGATTTGCAAAGTATAAACGCTATTTTAGTTAATTCGTTCACAATGGATGGTAAGGGTGGGAACCCTGCGGGGGTAGTATTGAATGCTGACAATTTGTCCTATGATGAGAAACTCAAAATTGCACAAGCGGTCGGTTACTCAGAAACAGCATTTGTGTCAAAAGATGAAGAAGTTGACTTTGAAGTGTCGTTCTTTACCGTCACAGATGAAGTTAACTTTTGTGGGCATGCAACGCTTGCTACTTTTTCAACTTTATTTAGCAAGGATCTAATTTCTGCAGGCAAGTATAAACAACGCACGAAAGCCGGCATTTTATCAGTTAATGTTGAAGAAAATGGCCGTGTAGTGATGGAGCAAGCTTGCCCGACTTATCTACAAACCTTCGAGTACAAAGATATAGCTCAGTTAATTGGCTTACCGCTTAATATATTATCTTCAACTCAGTTACCCATTGAAGTCATTTCTACAGGCTTACATGATGTGATTGTGCCCGTGCCTTCAGGCTATTTAGACAAACTACAAATAGATAACGAGAAACTTAGCGAATTTTGTGAAAAGCACGATTTAATTGGTATGCATGCTTTTGAGCTAAACAATTCTGAAAGTGAGTTTACTGCCAGTTGCCGAAATTTCGCGCCGCTTTTTGGGATCCCAGAAGAATCAGCGACAGGCAGTTCAAGTGGAGCTTTAGCTTGTTATCTTACAAAGCATGTTTTCAAAGAAGAGGAGTCCCATGATTTTGTTTTTGAACAAGGTCGCGCTATGGGCTGTGCGTCTAGGTTGAGTGCGAGTGTAAAATTAGAAAACGGCCAAGTAAGCAAAGTCGAGGTGGGTGGTGAAGCTAAAGAAACAGGTGTTCTATATGTAAGCTAAAAAGTACCGTGGCTTTATGCTAATGCCACGGTATAAAATATTTACATGTTCTTGAGTGATAATGAGTTAATGATATAAAGTTTAATTAGCAACAAACTACTTTGACTGTGCTTTTTTCAGCATCTTGTTTCTTTGTTATACACTTGGTACTTACTTCAAGAACATCAGCCTGACTCACCTGTTTGTTAATGGCAGTATTAATGCTCTCTTTACGCTCACTGTATCGGTCAACCAACCAATCAAGATTGTCTCGAGTCAGAAATGTGAATTTCATTAGCTCTTCCATCACATCGACAATACGAGCGTGGTAGGCGGACTCTTTCATCGTACCGTCTTCATTAAATTCTTGCCAAGCTTTCGCAACTGAAGATTGATTCGGTATGGTTAACATACGCATCCAACGCCCGAGAACACGCATATTATTTACCGCATTAAAGCTTTGTGAGCCGCCGGATACTTGCATGACAGCCAGTGCTTTACCTTGTGTCGGTCTTACTGCACCTTCTGAGAGCGGGATCCAGTCAATTTGGTTTTTAAGTACAGCCGACATGTTGCCGTGAATTTCGGGAGAAGACCAAACTTGTGCTTCTGACCATTTTACTAAAGCACGTAGTTCTTGGACTTTTTCGTCTTCGACAGATACGCCGTTATCAAAAAGAGGCAGCCCTTTTGGGTTGAACAACTTAACTTCAGCGCCTAAATGCTCAAGTATTCTTGCCGCTTCTTCTGCTGCATAACGGCTCATTGACTGGGCTCTGAGTGAGCCGTAAAGCACCAATACACGCGGTTTATGATTGCTGATTGAGAATTGCTTAGGGGTTACGTCAAAAGCTTGGTTGCTTAATAAATGCATTTCATCTCCAATAGTGGTGTTTTGTATTCACTTATTAAGACGAAGCGCGGTTCAAAAAGACGAAACTATTTTAAAGTTTTTATTTAATTCTTTTTTCGGTTTGTTGTGGTTTTCTATGATAGTCAATTAGATTGCCTTGTTTATCTAACTCAAAATCACAGCAGCGATCGAAAAGCACTTTTAAGTCAGCTCGACTCTTTTGCATTCTAGACTTAAAGGTGGAGTAACTTACTCCAAGCTGTTCAGCTTGTTGTTTTTGCGAGCAGCCTTCTAAGTCAATCTTTCTTATTAAGTCAGCTTCATCTTCAGGCATGGCCTGCAGAAATGGCTCTATGCATCTAATTAAATCAGCTCGAATGTTTGCGTCTTGTTTTTCAATTACCTCGAACAACTCGGTATGCTGGTAGTTATTGTGTTTGCGATAAAAATCAATAATGGCGTGATTAGCAATTTGGAAAAGCCAAGGCTTGATACTGGCCTGATCTTTTAGCTGGTGGATCTGCAAATGTGTTTTTAACAAGATGTCTTGTAATAACTCTTCTGCGTCGGCTGGGTTAGACACTTTCGAAAGTAAAAAAGCGTGTAGGCTGTTCTTGTATTCAGCCCAAATTTGTTCGATAGACATAATTTCAAATAGTGGTTTATAGCTTTTTTATCTTAAACCACTATCTGAATGACTAAAAGCTTACTGAAGCGGCGTATCGTCGAAAGTAACTGCTGCGACACTCGATTCAGCTTTTAAAAGTGTACGGATATTACCGTGGTCGTCATTTTCAGGATGTTGAACAACGTCGATACGATAATAATCACCAAAGCAATGCAGTGTTTGTTCTTTGCTGAGATTGTTGAGTTGTGCAAAAGCTAAGATTTTACAAGAGCCTTGGTTTTGCTCAGCACTGCTTTGCAAGCCGTTATTGTTAAAAGCTGTCGCAGTATAAGTGTAATTGTCAGCAATTATTTGCTGACACAGTTCAAAAGAAATGGTTTCTGGTTGCGCGTTAAGCTGAGCTAAGAAGTCGTTTAATGTCATAAGTTTGTTCCTTTTTTGCTGAGTTTAACGCGCAGAGCGTAGCAGCTCAATTGAATAAAATTAAGCTGCTTAAATTGCCTTAGTAAACTTAGTCTAAAGCTTGCTCAATTCACCTTTGAAATAGGTGAGGGCATCTTCATTGTGTAGCTCGGTTGCGAGCTTAATACCTTGTTGTAATGTGAGGCGGCTCTTTTCAGTTTCTCCTAATTGTTCATAAATTTTTGCGAGCCGGCTTAAGTAGAAGGTATTTTCTGGGTGCGAATTGACTAAATATTGCATCGTTGAAACCGCTTTTTCACCTTCGTTTCGTTCCACATAGTAAAAACTTAAATCGATTAAGCTTGGGTTTGGACTGATGGGTTGTTGGTATTTTTGGGAGAGTTTTTTAAAGTAAGCAATGACACTGTGTCGGCCTGCATTTGCAAATTGCGCTATTTCTGGGGTTTTATCTGCAAATAGGTTTTCCATAGCATCGGTCAGACTGAGACTTGCAACCGATAAAAAATTATATTGGCTGTAATTTGCAAATCGAGCGTGAAACGCTTGCTGCCTGAAATTAGCTTTGATGTTTTCAAACAGTGGTGCGTTATTAACAAAGGAGCCAAGAGAAAGATATAAGAACCTATCTTGATATTGTTCTGAATACTTTAGCTTTGAAAGCCTGTCAACAAGTCCTGACTTGTCTAGCTCTAGTGCTGGTGAGCTGGCAATAAAGCCATTAAATAAAGTCGGCGATTGTTCAAACGCGTACAGTACAAAATTACCATTACTTGAATAGCCTTCCAGTACCTTATACTCGTACGTTAAATAGGTTTTATCGATAAATGGGATGAGTTCGTTTTTAAGCACATTTAAAGTTAAGGGGCTAGCAACGCCGGAAGCCGATATGAATTTAGGATGCAGTGTTGACTCAACATCAAGGTGAGGTAATTGTACAATGATCATGGCGGGCATTGGGCCCATCTCAACATGACTTAGCCAATCGGTTTGATAGGTAAGCATATCAATTCGACTGCCTCCTGATGTGGTATAAAGTACCGGGTATTTTTGATTTTTGTCATACCCCCAAGGCAATATGACATCGAATGAAATCGTTTGTTTGGCAGCCTTAGATTGAAACTGATGCTTTATTGTTTTAACGCCCTTACTTTGTTGCTCTTGTCCGTGTGCGAGCGAGTTTAATAGGCAGGCGAGTAAAAATATGAATAACGTGAAGTGTTTAATTATGTTCATGGTGACTCCTTGAATAGTTGCCACCATGATGAAAGTAAATACTGGTAATTAATTGATTTTCTAGTGATAAAAAACTGATATTTTGCTGATGAAAAGTTTATAGCCGTTTTTTAAAGCGCTGGAACAATAGAGATGATCAATAAACCTGCCATGGCCCAGTTAAACTTTTGCATATGACTTGGCTGCTTCAATACGGCCTGCATTTTTTGTCCTAAAACAATCCAACTCACTACACAAGGGAAGCCAACGATTGCGAAAATAACAGAGATTACAGTGACTGTGAGTAAGTTTTGTTCTGGCGCATAAACGCTCACCGCAGTGAGTGCCATAGTCCATGCTTTAGGGTTGACCCATTGAAAGAGTGCGGCTTGCATAAATGAAAAAGGCTTGCCTTTTTCTGCAATATCTTTGCTCTCACTGGGGGTTGCGGTTGCAATTTTATAGGCAAGGTAAAGCAAATAGACAATAGAAACGACTTTTAAAATGTCATAGGTCACTGGGAACGCATTAAATAGTTGCATTACGCCTAACCCAACTAACTCAATCATAATAGCAAAGCCAACCACGACACCCAGAAGGTGTGGCACTGTCATTTTAAAACCAAAGTTTGCGCCAGAACTCATAAGCATTAAATTGTTTGGTCCTGGCGTGATAGATGAAACAAACGCGAACGCCGCAAACGCGAGAATGATTTCTTGTGTCATAGGATTATTCCTTTACTTGTGTTAAAACAAGCTTAGCGAGTTTCTTGCTTAATTATCACGCGTATTTCACTTTTATAAACTTGGATTTTGCAATTAATTACGAAAATTGATGGATATAACCAACAAATATTGCGCATTCTAGAAAAGGATGGACGAATAGCCAATACAGAGCTTGCTGAGCAAATCGGTTTGTCACCATCAGCCTGCTTGAGAAGAGTGCAAGAATTAGAAAAATCAGGTTTGATTAAAGGCTATAAGGCAGTAGTAGATCCCGAAAAGTTGGGCGTGGGTTTTATCGCTTATGTGGCTGTTGGGCTGACTGAGCACTCAACACCTTCTCAACTCGCATTTGAGCAAGCCCTACAAGATGTTGATGAAATAAAAGAGTGCCATAATGTAACTGGCCCGTATGAATATCTTTTGCGTATAGAAACTAAAGACTTACACACCTTTAAAGCACTTCATGCTGATGTGCTGGGGTCAATTTCTCAGGTGAGAACCATCACCACTCATGTTGTGATGGATTCTCCAAAAGACACAAGACAGTAGCGCTTTAGTTAAAAAGGTCGAAAACAAAGTTGGCTAAAAGCGCTATTGTTTTAACGCTTTTCACCAACCCGTCTTCTTAACCTCTTCGCCCATCAACTCTTTTCTTCATTAAAATGGGTGTATAAAACCACAAGAAGATGGCAAAGCCGACAACCCACAGGTAAACGCTGATATTCCACGCTAGATGGGGAGAATAGACAATCGGCATGAATGAGCGAACTAGTGCACTTAAAGCTATGAAAGCGAATGCCCAAGCGACCATGTTTGCCGGTTTTAATGCTCTGCCGGTATGGCCAAGTGAGACTCTTGCCATCATTGCCAAAATCATTAATCCAATACCGCCAATGGTAATTAAATGCAGTGCATCCGCTGGATTAATACGGCCCGTCAGGTAGCTAAAAGCGAGAAACAAAATGCCAACTGCACTTAAAAAGTAGCCTAAATGCAGTGACCAAAGCAGCGGTACTTTAAATACTCCTTTATCAAACCACAAAATGGTGCGAGTTAAATGCAAAGTGGCAGCAGGAAGTAAAACCAAACCAACATTGATATCAAGAGAAAAGAGCTTGATGCTAGCAAATCCAGTCATCGCCAATAGGCTAAATAACAGCAGCAATTTATCGAGCTTAGGTGTTTTTACTTGTTCATCTCGATTTAAACTGCGTGCCGTAAAAAATGGGATGACACGCCCTCCAATAATGCCAATTAATAACATAAAGCCAAGCACAGCCAGCTGAGTGAATAAACGGGCAAGCAGATATTCGCCCAACGAAGTACTCATTAAGAATGCGCTATTAAAGAGAGTGAGTAAGGCCAGCACAACAATCATGATGTAATTGTGTTTTGAAGCCGATGACACCAGCATATGGCTCAAATAAGCAATAGCAAAAAGCCAGAAGAATATTTGCCCAAGTAGTAAAAGTAACTGGTTGTCTGCATAAAAAAAGAAAATAGCTCGGCAAGAAACCCAAATCGCGCTGAGGGTAATTAAGCCTTTACCAGAAAGTCCAGGCACACCAGTCCAAGTTTGTGCTGCTGTGAGTAAAAAACCAATAGCCACCGCTGAAGCAAAGCCAAAGATCATTTCGTGTGCGTGCCAAAGTGTCGCAGGAATTTGTGCTTGCCAAGAGAGTATGCCATTTAAAATAAATTGCCATAGCAAAATAGCGAGCACTGACCAAAGCCCAGCTAATAAAAAGAATGGCCGAAAGCCAAGCATGAATAATGGCCATTGATGTGGCTTGAAAAGTTTAAACTCACTAGGCACCGGCTCAGTTAAATTGATTGGTCTCATGACTACTCCACAGCATTTAAATTATCTTTTTGGGCTTGTGAGAGTAGTGGCATTTACTGTGCCAAATATTATTCTTATTAAAATCAGATTATTAGTAAGGTTTAATAAATAATAATTTGAATGGGAGAGTCATTTTGACTTAAACTTTGCGTGTCTTTTGGTAAGTAAAGAGTCAAAAACACATGGAGCAACGTTCGTTATCTTCACTGCTTATGCTTAACAGAGCGTTAGCTCGGGCATTACCTAACTCTGCGCAATTTGACGTAGAGCATTGTTTTGAAGCCGTTATTCAGGCTGTCAAAGAATGTTTTATTAGTGATGCCATTGCCTTGTTACTCTATCAAAATAACAAACTGGTACCTGTTGCCATATCAGGATTAATGCCAGATGTGTTGGGTAGACACTTTGTGATAGACAAACACCCGCGTTTACAGGCAATTAGTCAGTCGGATAAGGCTGTCAGATTCAGTGCCGACAGCGAACTCCCAGACCCTTATGATGGACTTCTTATTGCACAAGAAGGTGATATTCCTGTTCACGCGTGTATGGGGTTTCCGATTAAGCATCAAGAGCAATTGCTTGGAGTGATCACGGTAGACAGTTTAAATGCGGGCACTTTTGAAGACTATGCGCCGTCTTTTTTGCAAATGGTCAATGAGGCTTTGAGCCGACATGTCAGTGCCATACTACTAACTCAAGATCTGCTCACTAAAGCGCAGCAGGGCAGTCACTTAATCACCGAACTGAGTAAGGGCCAATACGAAATGGTCGGGCAAAGTCTGGCCATGAAGCAATTACAAAGAGATATTCAACTTGTAGCAGGTTCTGACTTTACGACGCTAATCACGGGTGAAACAGGCACAGGTAAAGAGCTAGTTGCTCACTCTCTGCATAATCAATCTCTGCGTGCGAGCAAAGTGTTCGTTCAAGTCAATTGTGCCTCTTTACCAGAGACGTTGGCCGAAAGTGAGTTATTTGGTTATCGCAAAGGCGCTTTTACTGGGGCAAACTCACATCGTGATGGTAAGTTTCTGCTTGCAGACGGCGGCACGATTTTTTTAGATGAAATCGGTGAGTTACCTTTAAATACTCAAAGTAAATTACTTAGAGTATTACAAAGCGGTGAAATTCAACCAGTTGGTGCTGATAAAACCCAATCTGTTGATGTGCGGGTCATTGCAGCGACAAATCGAAATTTATTAGAAGAGGTTGAAGCAGGGCGCTTTCGCGCAGACTTGTATCATCGACTCAGTGTATTCCCGATTAAAGTACCTTCTTTAAACGAGCGCTTAGATGATATTCCGTTATTGACAGGCTTCTTTGCTGAAAAAGTCAGTAAGCAACTTGGCATTGCGCAATTAAAGTTGTCACCGAGTTTGTATCAATTACTACAATCTTACAATTGGCCAGGCAATATTCGTGAGCTTGAACATGTGATAAGCCGTGCAGCATTAAAAGCAAAACAAAAACAGTGGCCAAGTAGCATTATTAGTGTAGATGAGGGGGATTGTGAATTGTTTACAGATAATCAAACTCATGACAAGGTTGCTCAGTCTGGTTTTGAACAAGTACACACTTCGAGTCTCGCTCAAAATAATTCAAATTTTAACCAACTTGACTCATTAAAGTCAGCTACGGAGCAATTTCAAAAAAATTTAATAGAGCAGACTTTATTAGAGCATGATCTAAATTGGGCTGCAGCGGCCAGAACATTAAAGCTTGATAGAGCAAACCTAGTACGTTTGGCTAAACGCTTAGGTATTTTAGTTAAAAAGTCAATCTAAGCATATAAATCAATGGTTTGCTGTAATAATTACCATGTTTTTAATTTACTAAATAGGAGTGGTAAAAAAGTATGGTGTTAAGAGTGTTTTTGCTAATCTAAATCACTCTCAATAATGTTATAAGTTGTTTATTTTAAAAGGATATATTAAATCTTTGCTTATCTTTAATTGGTCTTGCAGTGACTAAATTTTAGTCTAGTGTTATAGGGCGTCTCGTAACTTTTATTAGGGGGCCCTATGCAGGGTAACAAACAAGTCATTGCGCAATTAAATGCGATTTTGACACTAGAACTGACGTCGATAAATCAATATTTCCTTCACGCCCGTATGTTCAAAAACTGGGGGCTAGAAGAGCTAAACGAAAAAGCCTATAAAAAATCTATAAAAGACATGAAACAAGCGGACGATCTTATCGAACGTATTTTGTTTTTAGAAGGCTTGCCAAATTTACAGCACCTCGAAAAATTGCGTATCGGTGAGCATGCTGAAGAAATGCTTGCGTGCGATATGGCATTCGAGTTAGAGCAAATCCCTGCCTTAAAAGCGGCAATCGAATTGTGTGAGAAAGAGCAAGATTACATTTCTCGCGAACTGTTAGAAGAGATCCTTGAGTACGAAGAAGAGTATGTCGATTGGATTGAAGCACAGCAATTCTTAATTCAACACACGGGCATCCAAAATTATCTGCAGTCGCAGGTCGAGGAGTAAATCATGCAAGGTAATTCAAAAATAATTGACCTACTTAATCAACAGTTGACACTTGAGTTAACTTCGATGGATCAGTATCTCGCACATTCTAAAATGTATGAAGACTGGGGACTAGGTAAATTAGGTCATAAACTAGCGCATGAATATGATGAAGAGTTAGATCATGCAAAAGCGATTATTGAGCGAATTTTGTTTTTAGAAGGCAAACCTGATACAGCCTCACGTCAGCCAATTAACGTGGGCGATAATGTTCAACAAATGCTAGAAAACGATCTGGCGGCTGAGATGACAGTCGCTACGAGTTTAAGAAACATCATAGGTGAGTGCGAAAAAGTACAAGACTATGTGACTCGTGAAATTCTAGAGAAACTCCTAGATGACACAGAAATGGATCACATTTATTGGCTTGAACAGCACTTAAACTTAATCAAACTAATGGGTCTGCCAAACTATATTCAATTGCAAATGGACAATAGTGCACCAGATGCGTAATTGAATGTAATTTGCTGTTTTGATAGACAAAAACACAATATTTAGGGCATTGTTTTTATACTAAACGTGCCCTTTTTATATGAGTGAATTTTATTGTCAGCCTTTAATCCAATAGGCCTGTGTTTACCTAGTTTTTAGTGTTCTGTTGGAGCATTAAAGTTCTGCTCGCTCAATATCAAAACTCAGTAATATTTAATTATTTGTTTGTATTAAGATTGACGTTGGCTCAATTCTAAATTTCTAATTAAGAACAACCAAAACTCAATATTTCCACTGCTATTATCTCTTGACCAATCTGAGCAACATCCTCAGCACTGACTTCAAAAACGCGTATTCAACCTGAATTAATCATCGTTAAAGTCTGATAGTTGATCAGGTTTTTTTAAGTACTCCTCGCATGCTACTTAATTAGTCATTAGAATAGCGGTATTGTAATTTTAGAAGTTGTGAAATATGTCATTACCTCCTTGCCCTAAATGTAGCTCTGAATACGTCTACGAAGATCAAATAAACCTTGTGTGTCCAGAATGCGCACACGAATGGAACCCAAATGAAGTGGATGAAGATGCATTTGAAGTGAAAGATGCAAACGGTACTGTACTTTATGACGGTGATAAGGTGACTGTTGCAAAAGATCTTAAAATCAAAGGCAGCTCGCAAGTAATTAAAATTGGTACTAAAGCGCTTATTCGTCGTGTACTAGATAAAAAAGACCATGAACTTGACTGTAAAGTTGATGGAGTTGGTGAAATGATGGTAACGGCTAAGTTCGTTAAAAAAGCATAATTGATATAATGTCTTAAATTAAAAAGGCCCGGATCGGGCCTTTTGTCATTAGTAAGAAGTCCGATTAAAGCTTATTACCATTTACCAATTCATGTAACTCTTCAAGCGATGCTGCGATTTTAACGCCAGGCACATTAGTACCTATAGTTGCTTCGAATGAGCCTTCAACGTTTGAACGGAATGACGTAAATGAAATACGGTAAACACCGCGAACAAGTGCTTCACTAGGGTTATTCATTGACGTTGTTTTACGTAGAAGAGAGTTATAGTTTGCGCCACTTGGGTTTGCAGGTAACTCTGATGTATCGTCATTACGCCCTAAGTTTTGTAGCACCTTGCCACCATTTTTGATTTTTGTATTGTCGATGATATTTAAACGATCAAATACAATATAAGTATCAAAGAACTTTTCAGCATCTTTTTGCATGCCAGGAGTATAGTTAGCATGCTTAAAGTCAGCTACTTCAGGTGTTGAAACCGCTGGTGAGATCATTGATACACCAATTTCATCTACTGCAGCAGGTACCCAAGCATAAAGATAATAAGTATCTTTACCTTTATACTTGCCTTCAGGCTGAACTGATGAGTCTACATAACCAAAGTAGTTTGAGTAGTTAGCATATGGCAAACGCGCTTCAATGCCCGCTACACCTTCAGATACCGAGCTTTTAAGATGTGGACCTGTTGCTGAACAACCTGCTAAAACAGTTGCAGTTACAAATGGTAAAACTAGACGAGAAATTTTCATTGATTTGACTCCATGTCACTGTATGAGAAATGAGCATAGAGTATACGCGTGAAATTTTTATTACTAAAGTATTAGTTATTAGAAATTTCTCACTATGAAAATATTGACTGATTTAAGTTAAATACAAAAAAGCCACCTAAAACAGGTGGCTTTTGGTTGATTTTAATAAAGTAAATTTACTTTTTAGCTTCTTTTGCAGCTTTTAAATTTGCAGCATGATCGATTTCGTAAGTTGGCATGGTTTTCTTACCGTCAATTAGGTAGTTGTCCATCCAACGCATTAAACGAATGCTGTAGTCATATTGTGCAGCTACTTTACGGTTACCATGACCTTCGCCTGGATAATACACTAGACGTACATCTTTACCTTGTACTTTCATGTAACGGTATAGCTCCATTGACTGAGCAGGGTGAACTCGAGGATCGTCTTTACCGTGCATGATAAGTAATGGTGTTTCAGATTGACCTGCCCAGTAAATTGGGCTGCGCTCTAAGTACCACTGCCATTTTTCCCAAGGGTATGAACGAGCGTGTACAAGGTACATTTCATTAGAAATGTCAGTTGTACCAAACTTAGATAGCTGGTTTGTAACACCTACAAACATTACACTTGCTGCGAAGTGTTCAGTCAGTTTAGTCGCGCCCCAAGCTGATGCATAGCCACCGTATGAACCACCTGTAATACCAACGCGCTTGCTATCAACTAAGCCCATTTCAACTAAATGGTTTTTCATATCAACTAGGTCGTCAAACTCTTTACCTGCATAGTCACCTTGACCAAGCTTAGAGTAATCAACACCTTTACCTGTTGAGCCACGGTAGTTCGGGTAGAAAACAGCATAACCACGGGCAGCACCCATTTGACCAGGGTCAGAGTAGCTTGTTAACCAGCCGTCTTTGTCGTGGCTTTCAGGACCACCGTGAACCGCCATGATCAGTGGGTAGCGCTTACCTTCTTGATAATCAAGTGGGTAAATTAATACGCCACCAATCTCAACACCGTCACGCGCTTTGAATGAAATATTTTCTTGTTTAGCAAAGCGTTTGTCATTTAACCAATCATTTGAATCTGATAGACGTTTTGTCTTTTTACCGCGAAGCATGAAAACTTCGTTCGGGTGCTTGTCTGTATTACCTCTAAGAACAATGGTCTTGTCTGAATCAGATACAGATAGGTTAGAAGCAATCAGTTTGCCTTCTTTAACAATCTTCTTGTACTTGTTAGAACCAACTTTGATCTGCCCAACGAAGCTTTCAGCGCCAACGTTTGCAACAAAGTTTAATGTGTTACGGCGGTTAGCCCACTCGAAATCACCAATGTGGCCCATGAAGTTCGGGATCCACTCTTCAATTTCGCCCGTCTTTGCATTACCTAGATATAGACGACCAGTAGCAGGATCGTGCTTATCTTCTGCACCAAGAATAGCAACATAATCGCCTTCGTATGAGAATTCAGCAGCACCTAATTTACCTTCTGTTTTGAAAGACGTGGTAATTTTCTGCGAAGCTACATCCATAACATGCCACTGTGACTTCATATATTTGTCGTCAATCAGGGCTGTAGGTTGAGTTTTAACAAGCAGTTTGTCGCCTTCATCAGAGAAGTTGATGTCGCTTACATAGCCCTCAATTTCTACCGCAGCAGGTTTAAGTGCTTTTTCAGATTGCACTAAATCAACAAGGTGTAATTGTTTATTCTTAAGGCCTAACTCATAAACTTCAGCCATAAAGCCAAGCTTTTTAAGTTCTTTTTCAGTCTTATCTTTTGCTGGCATCGCTAATATAGCAACTTGTTTGCCATTTGGATTTAGCTTGTAGCTAGAGATTGAAGTACCGTTTAATGATAATACTTTTTGTGACTCACCACCGTTAGCTGCGATACGGTATAAAGACGTGAATTTATCTGTTTTCTTCTTAGTTAAGAAGTAGATAAAGTCACCATCAGCAGACCACTGAATACTGCGAACACTGACTTTACCTGTTATGAAAGGGCGCTCAATGCCTTTGTCATCAACAACATAAAGCTCAGAATAGTTTGTGCCGTTAGCATCGATATAAAGTTCTCTTGGCACTGAGCGTGTAAAAGCTACTAGCTCACCTTCAGGGTCAACTGCGGTTTGGCCTACAGATTGGATTTTAGGAATATCTTCGATTGTTATTGTGTCATTCGCAAAAGCAGATGAGGTAACTAAACCCACTGCAAGTGCAATAGCTGATTTTATTAACTTCATTATGTGACCTTGTTGTTCAGTTTTTTGCGCTATTTTATAGTCACAAACGGTGATTTCCAGTGTTTGCTATTAAGAGAGAATAATTAACGACAAGATTTTAAAAGAAATGTTGGTGATTTAATAGAAAAGAAGGCTGCTCAGTTTATGCAGCCTTAATTGTATTTATAAACTTTTCTTGGGCGGTAGCGCCACGTTAGCGAAAATTAAACCCGCAACCAGTGACATGAAGATCAAAAACGTTTGTTGACCAATTTGGTCTGCATTAACGAAACTTTGTCCTTCAATTAATGAGTTCAAACCAATGTATGTTTTAGAACCTGGCACCAGAACTATAAGCCCTTGCATAGCCACAATAGAGGCTGGCGCATCCACTACGCGGTTAAACAAGTTACTAAATACACCAACCGCAAACGCACCGACGAAAGCACCTATGCTGTAATCAAAGTAAACTGCTGCACTGATACTTGCCGCATAAGCGATAAAGCCTGATGCCACTGACCAACTTGCGTGTTTTAACTTGGTTCTAAATATAATTATTAAGCTGCCACAGAGTAATAACACAGCAAGCCAAGCTGTCCATTTAGGTAGTGCTTCAGGCTGTATAAAATCAGTCTTTCCAAACAGAGCGAAGCCGATGCTAATGCCTAAGAAAGCACCAAAGTAAAGCTTAAACAGCAGCATAATGGCATCCATTACTCGAGCTGTCCCTGATACTAAGTGCCTTGCTGATAGTTCAGCAAAACCAAGTGCTAATGCCAAACCAGGAATAAATACAATAATAGAAGATAAGATGACTAAGCGAATATTCACACCTGGGTCTATATAACTACTGACAGCACAGGCTGCAATCGCTGCGCCAATGGCGACCAAAGGTTCGAGCATGTGTGTCACTCGCTTTGAGCGGCCAGACCATAGCACGAACAAAAATACAATGGCGGATATTATTCCTGACCAGAAGACATCATTCCAACTGGTACCCATTAACATGGCAAAAGCTGAGCCTGAAACCATAAAAGCAAACCCAGTAAACCAATGGTTATAAGGGTTTTTGTTTGTGTCTATGGTTTCTAAATTAGCATCAGCTTCTTCAATGGTTAATTCGCCAGCCAACATACGAGTTACTACATCATCGGTATCTGCTAATGAACCTAAATCATGATCGCCAGGTTCGACACGCGCAACATGCGTATACTCTTCTTCATGGCCATCTGTCCATATCACAAAGGTGACAGAAGTTGGTGACATAACGAAAGACGACTTTAAGTTTAGGTGCGTTGCGACTTCCATTAAATGAGCTTCAAGACGATAGGCAGGCGTACCGTATTTGTGCAACATTTTGCCAAGCTTAACAATAAACTTTCTTTTTTGCGTAAAACTAGCTGTGTTCAAGTTTTTAGACCAAATGAGGGTGGTAAAAGTAAATATTAGGTTAACTATAGCTGAAGTTAACCTAACTGGTATGCTTTGTTAGAAACGGGGCGAATTCTAATCACTTTTGAAGGTATGTCTAGCAATTTATTGTGAATTATTTTTGTTTTTTGCTTCAATCCATTGCGCCATATATTGTGTACTCTTCATGGTGTGATGTTTAAGCATTTGCCCTGTAAAATTATTCATTCTGTGAGTCGCTAAATTCTCTAAAATAGCGTTTATTTTGGTGATCAGTTTTGCCCCTAATTGCTCTTGGTCATAGAAGGCTTTGAGTAGCTGATTAGCGTTATTTGCACTTTGTTCAAATTGAGTTCGCTCCTTGTATAGCTCAACTGCTGCATTTGCAAACTCTTCTGCGCTATTGGCGATTTTTCCTGGCCACGCTAGGCTTTGCTGCGTCATGCCTTCAGCACCTATATCTGTTGTAACACTCGGAGTCTGATTTATCATGGCTTCCAGAAGCTTACCTTTGATCCCCGCACCAAATCTAAGTGGGGCTAAACACACCTTGGCGCTTTGCATTACATGGTTGGCATCTTCAGCCCAGCCTTTAATCAAAAAACCTGTTTTTGGGTTATTAAGTGCTGTTGCTTTTGGGGGGGGGTAAGAACCATAAATATGCAATTGGGCATCAGGCAGCTGTTTCTTTATCAATGGCCAAATTTCTTGCAGATATAAAACGGCATCCCAATTTGGAGCATGTCGAAAGTTTCCTATGGTCATAAAATGAGACCTTTGCTTGAACTCAGGTAGGGAGTCTGGTAATGCGTCTAGATTGACCATAAAAGGGAGGTGATGACATAAACTCATATCAACTTTGAAAAATGATTCAAGCAAAGACATTTCATAACTAGAAATGATTAAACTTAAATCACAGCGTAAGATAGCGGCAATTTCTCTTTTGGCAATCTCACTTTGTAAGTCTGTTAAAGTGAAGTCGCGTTTTACTTTGTGTGCGGTATGTCTTGCCTGTCTTAGGCATTGTAAATCTTCAGTATCAAGTATTTTTAAAGCATTAGGCGCAAATTTATCGACTCGCCAACCAAATTGCTCTTCCATCATAAAACGGTCGAACATTACAATACTTGGGTTAAATTCTGCAATGTATTCGTCAAAGCTAGAGCAATTTAAGGCAATTTCTTTACTGCTGATCCCATAACTATTGAGCTCAATCATGTGCTCTGTTGGTTGGGCTGGAGTTGCAAACTCAACTTGCCAATCTTGTGCGCGAAATAGTTTGAGCAGTGACATCATATGTGTGCCCGCTGCTGATGAATTTGGTTCAGGCCAAACATAACCAATAACTAATACGCGCTGACTCATGACACTCTCTTTATATACTGCAATTTAAAGGCGGGCAGTCTATATCAATTTTAAGATAAACACGACGATTGCCTGCATTAATAAAATACTGCTTTTTCATGGAAAGCTTGGCAATTTGCACGACTAAAGTGTCTCGATATTTGGAAATAGCTGCAATTTTAATGATTTAAGTATATTATTTCGCAACTAACTGACTAGGGGAAAAGTATGAACTGTGCTGTCTCGTCTGTATTTGGCGCTTTTATTTTTACATTTTTGATCGCTTCTAATGCCATTGCGAATACAAATACTAACGGATATCAGGTGCCTAGTACTGAATTTGCGCGTTTAGTCGAAGTACAGTCAACACCCGATATATTAATGAGTCCAAACAATGATTGGTTAGTGCAACTTTCTGAGCACTCAATTGGTTATAAGCAGCTAACTCCCCCTAGCTTGAACCTTTTTGATATTCAATTTAATCCATTTAACTTTTCACGTATTGACCAAAAACGCTATGCCGATATTGAGATAAAACATGTTATTTCGGGTTCTGTCCTTAACCTAAATAATTTACCTGAAGGGGAAATCAGAGATGTGCAATGGTCTGCGAATAGTCGTTTTTTGAGCTTTGTACTTGAGCAGGTAAACTCAGCGACACTTTGGGTGTTTGACGTACAAAGAAGAAGGCTAGAGCAAGTTACTCAGTCAACACTCAATGGCTTTTTGACAACTTCACCTTATCAATGGTTACCAGATAGCACAGGGTTTGTGGTGAATATTGCGGTCAACCATGGCAAACCTTTACTTGAAAAGCCCACGGTTGCCCAAGTTAAAAAGCGTGTTGAATTAGATGCAAAAGGTTTGATGATTACAGAGCAATTCCACCCTGAAGAACTGATTGAAGAAGCTAAAGATAAAGAAGAGCTAGAAGAAAACACCATGAGCGTAACTGGTGTTGTGTCTTCGGAAACTGAAAATCCGCAACCTGCTGACGAGTCAGACTTTGTTGAGACTGTGCCAGAGCCTCTTGCGGATCAATTTAAGTTTTTTGCACAGGGTCAACTTTTGAAGATTAGTTTAAGTGGGCTTGCCAAACCTATCGGACAAGCGACATTTTTACAGCAATTTAGCGTTTCTCCTGATTCAACCAATTTAATTGTCAATATGATAGATGACCCAATTACTTCAACGGTACCTAAAAGTCATTTTGCTAATGTTTGGCAAGTATGGGGAATGACGGGCTATGCACTCTATGAGCTTGCAGTTAACCCATTGATAGAATCTGTAGAAGCCGAAGTACTACCATTAAAGAATGATTTTCAATGGCGTTTAGATAAAGGGGCGACTGTACTTTGGTCAGAATCTAAAATGGATGATTCTGATAACTTATTTACCGTCAGTGCGCCATTTAGAAAAGAGCCACAATTGTTTGCTACTTTGGATTGGCAGTTTGAAAATATACAATGGGCTTCAGACAGCTTAGCAGTACTGACAGAAAAATCTTTAGATGGTGAATCGCTTAGACAAAGTATTATCACCCCAAGAAGCGCCGACCAGAGAAGAGTATTATATCGTCAATTTAGTACTCAACATGCTCCTCAAATTTGGCATAAGTTTATAAAACAAACCAATGACTTAGGTAAAGAAGTCCTGAAAGTGGTTGGTGGCCGTTATTTATTTGTACATAGTCTGCAACCTGAAGGTGAAAACCTAGTACAAAAGCTTGAAAGATTCGATGCTAAAACAAATAGCCAATCAACATTGTGGCAATCTCAACCAGAATATTCAGAATCTTTAATCGCCTTACTCGATGATGAAGGAATGCGTTTGTTGTTTAGTAAAGAAACACAGCTACAGCCAAGAAACTTTTTTGTTAGTGATATGACTTTTAATACGTTAGAGCAATTAACGAGAAATACGCATCCAATTGAAGGGTTTATAGGCGTAAAGAAAGAACAGCTAAAGTATCTAAGAGCTGATGGTAAAGCGCTTACTGCAAATCTATATTTGCCAAATAACTACGACTTTACGCAGGGTAGTTTACCTGTTTTGTTTTGGCTAGGTGACAATATATATAATCAACAAGGCGACTTTGTAACAAGTAATCATAAAGATATGGTGGCGTATGTTGCAAAAGGTGTCGCAATATTAGAAAACCCGAGTATGCCTAGTTTGAAAGAGGCAACTTCAAGTGAAGCTTTTATAAAGAACTTAAAATCAAGTGTAAAAGCAGCAGTAGATGCACTTATTGCTAAAGGAGTTGCTGAGCAAGGTAAAATATCAATTGCAGGACATGGCCGTGGTGCAACTTTAGCGTCTTTAGCTATTTCCAACACTGATTACTTTAGCACCGCAATTTTACGAAACGGCCAATACAATGCGTCTATGACGACGAAAGGATATTTGGACTCGGATACGGCTTTTTGGCAAAACTCAGCTCTGTTTGCTGGTGTTTCAATGTTTAATTCTATCGATAAAGTATCTATACCAGTTTTAATCATTCATGGTAAAGAAGACGAATATGCAAGCCAGTTACAAGCTAAATTGTTATACCGGACTTTGATTGAATTAAATAAAGAAGCGCGTTTAGTACTCTTGCCAAATGAACAACATGAATATCACAGCATTGAAGCTATTTTACATGTGCTATGGGAACAAGAGCAGTGGTTAGAAAAGTACGTCATGCCGAAAGATGAAATGTATTCTCCTGAACAAGCGCGCCCATTCAACTAATAGGGAAAAGCCGGTTTTATCCGGCTTTTTCTTTTTTAGGTTGCTCACTACTGCCCATTGAACTGCCTATCGAAGCAATAATAATCATTAATACCGCAACCCACTGCCAAACTGTTAGCAATTCACCAAGAATAATCAAGCCTGCAACGGCTGCAACAGCAGGCTCTAAGCTCATCATAATACTGAATCCTTGCGCAGGCATATTTCTAAGCGCCACCATTTCTAAGCTATAAGGCAGGGCACTTGATAAAATACCTATCATGATCCCGAGTGGAATAAGCTCCCAATTCAACAAAGCTGTACCTTGAGAAACTGCCCCATAAGGCACGAGCACAACTGCTGAAACTGCCATACCGATAGCAACTGTTGCACCTCCAGAGCCTTGGTTTCCAGTTTTCTTACCAAATAAAATATAGCCAGCCCAAAATGTACCAGCTATTAATGCCAGTATAACGCCAATTGGGTCTAATCCAGTTTGGCTATCCATATCAGGCAGCAGAAGTATAATTCCGGCTATGGCAAATACCACCCACAAGTAATCACGTTTTCTTTTTGAAGAAAACAAAGCGACAGCAAGGGGACCCGTAAACTCTAATGCAACGCCAATACCCAAAGGAATACGCTCAATGGCATAGTAAAAAGTGATATTCATTCCACCTAGACATAGGCCATATACTAGGATAGGCCCCCACCTTTTCGGTAAATGACGCCAAGGCCTGAAGATTAAGCATAAAATGAGCGCAGAAAAACCAAGCCGATAAGCTGTTGTGCCTTCGGGTCCAACATAAGGGAAAAGTTGTTTCGCAATAGATGCACCTGATTGAATGGTCACCATTGCACAAAGTAAACTGGCGATTGCAAAAAGCAAATCTCTATTTGCCATTACGATTTAAAACTCTCATATTTAACTGGGCAGCTAGTCTAATCTCGAAATAAAATCAATACAATTACCTTTGTATACATTATTCAAGGTTGAGCTATTTTGTAATTTATTCATAACAGTTAATTTTCTTTGTAACTCATAAATTTTACGTGAGTAAAAAGTTGTTACAGTGATTCAACTTTTAGATAAGCCTGCCAATTTTGATGGTGGAGCAGCATATTTTTATGTTTTTTAGAGTTATTGTGCGCGAGCTTGTCCCTCTCAGTCAGGAAGGGGCCTGCTCGGCAGAAACTACAATGATTGGCATCTAAATAATGAGGAAGCTTTAAATGTGGTAAGTCTTGACTATGCGTTTTTGCCGACCAAACATAGCTGATCCCACTGGTGTCTTTTACATGCTTATCGCGATCAACATTACGAATTTTATAGCCTGGAAAGTCACTGATGTTAAAAGGGCTTTGACCTAAGTAGTTAATATCTAGGCCTATTAAAAGTGATGACTCTAAATCCCATTCACAATAAGGTTTTACGTCTTTAGATGTGATAATACAAAGCATGGGGCCTTCAGGGTCTAACACATATTTATGTGCATAGTAGATGAATAACCTAAGCAGGCGTCTGTTTAATGTGTTTACAGAGTGCGTTTGCTGTTTAAAATCATGATAGTTGTCAAACGCTGGGATCAGCGGAAACTGAAAAATTACAACGTCAATACTTTGTTTAGCGAGCTTCTGCCATGATGACTCAAGCGTGACATCAAATTCGGTTAAGACTGTGTATTGATTACTTTGTAGCTGATGTAGTGAATTTTCAGCATATTTTTCAGTGACAACCTGTTTTGAGTCATAGATGCTGGCGGTCAGCTGAGAAGGTGGAAATTGTGCTGACAATGCAAGTGAAAAACTTAAATCGCCATCACCAACGGTTAATATACGCCATTGTTTATCGAGTTTCATAGTACTAAGCAGTAGAAAACAATGGCGTATTATATAATTACTAAGCGTGTCGTGCTAGCTCATCTAATAAAGACATCACCTCAGATGAAGCTTGTTCCATTTGATTAAGCTTTTGAATACAGGCTTGCTTGTTATCTTGGGCAAATAATTTCATTGCCTCAACACCACTTGCATGTACCTGTCGATGAGGTGCTTCTAAGCGTTTGAATGCACTTATATCGCCAAACTTTTGTTGGCCTTCAGAACTCATCCAATTACCTAATCGGCAGCTAGCATTATCGGCAAATGCTGAAATTGGCTGTGAATTAATGCCTATGAGATGATTATAAACATCTGACTTCCAAACAACGTGATCAAGTTTCACCGTCTGTAAGAAGGTTTGTGTAGTAGCATCATGAATGGTGTTTTTCATAGAGCCGCAGCTGTCTACGATACTTGAATAATCATTATTTAATTGGGCAATACTTTCAGATAGGCTGTTATTAGAGTCTTGGATGATATTTACAGCATTAACCGTTTGTTGTGTGGTATCCATAATCTGTTTAACGAGATCTGATACTTCATTTGCAGATTCATTGGTATTGTTTGCTAAAGCTCGAACTTCGTCAGCTACCACACTGAACCCTCGACCAGCTTCACCGGCGCGAGCTGCTTCAATTGCAGCATTTAAAGCTAACAGGTTGGTTTGATCTGAGATTTTAGAAATGGTTGTAACAAAAGTATTAATGTTGTCGGCCATTTGAGACAAACCTGAAATATTGGTTGTCATTGTTGCCATATTTTGAGTTAAACCGTCCATACCAGCTAAAATATCTGTCAATGATTTTTCTGAAGTCTCAAAAACATTATTGATATTATTAATTGATGAACTTTCCTGTTCAATTGAAGTAAAACTGTTGCCAACAGATTCTCTGATATCTCTTACTTGAGCAAGGCCATTTATAGCACACTGTAAAAGCTGGTTGTCCGTATTTTCATTAAGTTGGGATTGAGTTTCAACTAGTAGCTCATTGAGGTTATTGCTTTCGGTTTTTAGTTGTGAATTCTCGTGTTGTAGTTGCTGAACTTGTTGTCTTAAGTCTTGTAGTTCTTGTTCTTGCTGTTGATTATTGAATAAATTACCAAACACAACGCTTCCCTCATGAATAGTTAGTAGGTTTAGATTATCAGTCAATTGAAAAAAGAGCCAGAAATAAGAGAGTTATGTTCTAGATTGATGACGAATAATTTTATGCGCCTTGTCCTTATACATATTTTCGTCAGCAAGGTGCATAATTTCGTCAGGAGTTAGGCCGTCTTCTGCTTTTGCTACGCCTATACTTATGCCAACACCAAACTCGAAAATTGGTTCAAGTAAAGTCCTTCGCAATAATTCGATATCTTGAGGATATGCTTTAGAAAAAGCAATAAATTCGTCGCCACCAAGTCTAAAGCAGTTATTTTGTCCGAATGAGTCACACATTGATTGTGTAATATCTACAAGCACTTTATCACCTGTTTTGTGGCCAAATTTATCATTCGCAATTTTGAAGTTATCTAAGTCGAAATAGAGTAAGAAAGGAAGTGTCTTAGTTATATTTTCAAAGTTCTCAAAACAAGATTTTCTGTTGCCTAACTTTGTTAAGTGATCGTGATTGGCTTCATAGCTTAACTTTTCTTCTAGCTTTTTTCTTTTATCTATTTCAAAATTCAGCTTTTCGACTAACTTTCTTTCGTCATGGATCACGTTGTAGAGCACAAAGGATGTGAGGATTAAACCTATATTTTTGATTGATGTATCGAAAACTAAGATGGGCAGGACTTCAGATGGGATCAGTTCGTCAAGTAAATCTAGCAACAGCCCGAAGCTGAAAAACACCCAAGCGCCCATTAAAAATTTATTACTAACATATTTAGCACTATAAATACTTAATAGTCCAATACAGGTGAACCAGAACAGTTCCTCAGAGGCATCTGAAATAAGCGGGTTGTTTCCTAAAATGACGGTAGCCAAGAAAAGACACAAGCTTAGGAACGCTAAATAGATAAGTTTTTTCATCATAAGCTAAACAAGTGCCCCTCTATAATTTAGATAATAGACGACTTTAAAGAGTACGGGAAAGTTCAAACTGTTGAGCGATCATAAATAAGTGGCTAACAAATAGAACTGAGGTAAGTACAAATCGCATTTTATGGTAATCCTTATGATAGTCTTGCCATGCTGGCATGCCTCTCTCAAACACTAAAATTAAAGGGTAGCAAATAGCTAAATAAGCCAAGACAATAATTGGGCCAACAAAAGCCATCATAGGAAAAGGAATTACAAGTAAAACAGCCATAACAGCATGCGTCATACTTTGTTGACCAGGGCGCCAGAGAATACCTGCGCAAAAGGCACTGATGCCTAGACTATAAAAAGTAAAAGCTTGGATCAGAGCTTCGCTACTTCCTAAAATTAATGAGGCTAATATACAAGCTAAAAATGGTAAAACACCATAATAGCCAAGTTGAATGTGGTTAGAAAAAGAATGCATAGAATTCCAATTTTACAAATTTTTTAAAAGATACGGAATAAACATAAAATTAGATGAACTAACTTTTGAACTTCGCAGCAGTGATAAATTCCCCAAATGCTTCACACCAAATAATAACACTATTAAATTGATTTATATCAACATCATTGGGTACTACAGAAATAAAACCGTCAAAGCGTTTAACTTCACTAATATTAAGCATCGAATCTTTGTGCTCATTAAATTGCGATTCATTTTCTACAAATTGCTTAGATAAATACAACTGATAATCCGGACCAGGGGCTAACTTTCCTTTAAAAACAATCTTAGATTCACTTATATAAAACTCTCCTTTTCCGTAATGCAATAAATCTGAACCATCTAATTCATCTGGAATTTGAACCAGGTATTTAGCACTCTGCGCAGCAGTAGCGAGTTCGAGCATACTCAATGAAGGCGGAGCAACCATAAGTGGTAATGTATAAATCCCCATTGAAAAGCCGAAACTAAAGATAAGTATTGCTGAAAAAATAAGTTTGATTGCTTTCATAGGTAAACATTCTTTGTGGGATTTATAAAAGTATAGACTTGGTTTTTACATTAAAGCGATTGATTTAATGTTATTAAATTAGTTGAAGTTGTAAACCTTAATTTTTTTTAATGCTTTTTTTCTTTTTTGGAATGACACAAAAACCCAAAATAGAAACGATATAAGCCAAAATGAGAGAGTTGCCAATAATCAGGATGTGTTTATCACTGGCAAACAGCCATAAACAAGCAAGTAAAATACAAGCAATAGTAAGATGGGAAGCTAATGTTTTTAGTTTACTGTAAACCATATAAGTCATGCATAAATGAGATACCTAATTATAACGAGACTTGGTACAAAAGACGACATCCATTATTTAATATGTAATGAGATTGTTTCACATGTAATCTTTTTCTCCTCTTTAGATGCTTTTTTGTTGTTATAATTGGTATGAAGAATTTAGAGCAAGAATTTGATTTAGATTAATACAGTCATCAATCTAAATCTGTACCTTATTAAATGATAGAAGTATCTGCATGTATTTGGCCATTTATAGGTTAATTTGGTTAATGTCTTCCGCGTCTTTAGACGCCTCGATTTAAAACGTTGGTATTAATACTGTCGTTTTTTGGTGTGTTACTTACCTTGGGCCACGCTTTATTTGCAGCCTATAAGGTTCAATAAGACTTACTACTCCAAGATACCCTTGAAGCAAATGGAGTTTATGCAGGAAAGTTGGCTAATTAGCTCTCGATATTGATCATTTAAGCGGGTAAATGACAACTTTGGCCATGATGTGGGTGATATGGTTATCAAGCAATTTGCAACTTTAATGAAACAATGTGCCCGTGAACAAGATCTGGTGTGTCGATCTGGCGGAGAAGAGTTTTTAATTTTCTTGCCAAATATAGAGTGTGATGTCGCTTTTAAGATTGCTGAGCGCTTACGTAAGAATATTGCAGCGCATGATTTTGGCATGGTTGGGCATGTCACTACATCTATTGGTATTGCACGCTGGCCAGATGTAAGTGATGATATTGATACCGTTTTAAAACAAGCTGATAGAGCATTATATAGTGCGAAAGAAGCGGGTAGAAATAGAACACATTTAATTGAAGCGTGTTAAAAACGTGTGCTGAAAGCAAATCCCGTTTTCATTTGATGACATCTTGAAGGTGAATAATGGTGCCGATTTAGGTATTATGCGCGCTCCAGACTGTCAGGCAGTCTTAGATTTATAAGAATAGGAGCGTGTAAATGGGTAATATGAAAGTACCCCATACCTTAATTTTATTATTGGGCATGATGGTTGCTGCGTTATTTGCGACCTGGATTGTGCCGCAGGGCTTTTTTGAAACCAGTACGACAGAAACCGGTCGTCAAATGGTTGTTGCTGGCACTTATGCGCAAGTAGCAGATAAAACTTACCTCACTCCTTGGGATTTACTGACTTCTATTCCTCGCGCCTTTGCTGCTGCGCAAGATGTTATTTTCTTTGTATTAATTGTAGGTGGTGTTCTGGCTATAGCTCGAGCAACAGGCACAGTTGATGCGCTGATTGGTCGATTACTTGAGAAGCATGGAACAAAACCGCAGCGTCTGATATTTATGGTGGTGTTTTGTTTCGCATTGGCTTCAAGTGCGATTGGCACTGCTGGCGAGTATATCCCTTTTGTGCTTATTTTAGTGGCTTTATGTAAAGCCATGCGTTTAGATGCTATGACTGCAGTGGGTATGATTGTGGCCGGTTATGGTATTGGTTATGGTGTATCTGCATTCAACCCATTCACAGTGTTAATCGCTCAACAGATTGCTGAAATTCCTGTTTACTCAGGTATATGGTTGCGATTCGCTATTTTCGTGCCATTTGTTTTAATTGGTTTTCATCATGTATGGAGCTATGCGAAAAAGGTAAGCGAAGATCCAAGCAAATCAATGATGGTAGGCGTACCTTGTCCACTAGAGGGTAAAGAGCAGCCTAACTATCCTAAATTAAATAAAAGACATCAGCTTATTTTAGGCAGCTTTTTAGTGACTTTAACCGTGGCTGTGTGGGGTATAGCAACTCAAGGCTGGTATTTATATGAACTTGGTGGTGTGTTCGTTGCTTGGGGGGCGGTTGTTGCCATTTTAGGTAAGTTGTCAGCAGATGAAACAGCAGAGCGTTTTATTGAAGGTGTTTCAGATTTGGTGACCACTGCGATTTTAATCGGTGTTGCTCGTGGTATAGCGCTTATTCTTGAAGATGGACAAATTCTACATACTCTAGTACATGGTATGTCTTTACCGCTGTCTCATGTTGCAGCTGAAATCTCTGCAGTTGGTATGTTGATTATCCAAACTTTACTGAATACGTTTATTCCTTCAGGTTCAGGTCAGGCTTATGTCACTATGCCACTTATGGCTCCTTTGGGTGATCTGGTTGGCGTGCCTCGTCAAGTAGCTGTACTTGCTTATCAATTTGGTGATGGCTTTTCAAATATGATCATTCCAACAAATGCTGTATTGATGGGTATTTTAGGTATGGCTGGCGTACCATATACGCATTGGTTTAGATTCTGTTTACCTCTTATGTTAAAACTTATGGCTGCGGCATCAACAGTACTTGTGTTAGCGGTTATGTTCGGCTATGGCTTAGACGTACAACCAGTCATTCAGTAACAGACTTACTTGCATTAATAAATTGCCACTTCATATCGCTTTGATGTGGCAATTTATATTCACTTCTTTGATCTAACCACAAAACATCGTAAGAAAATTCCACTATAATCTTCACTCGTGCATTTTAAGTTATCGCATTTTTAAAAGTGGAAATTATGTCCCTTTCTTTTAGCCATTTTTACAGTCTTGAGAATAGCCAAGCGAGATATGAACAAGCCATTCAAATGATGTTTGAACAGCTTTCTCCTGTTCATTGTTTAATTGGTCAATTTATTAATGGAAGCACTCAAGTTCAAACAGTTTGTTACGCTAAAGATGGTCAAATTCAACCTAATATTACTTATGATTTAGCTGGCACCCCTTGTAACGACGCACAAGACAGTGAGGGGGTTTGCATGCTGAATCATTGTTTGCAAGAGACTTATCTTGAAGATGAGTTATTAAAAGTATTAAACATAAATAGTTATGCCGGAGTAACACTTCGGGCTTTAGATCACACACCGATTGGCATCATGGTGTGTATGTATGAAGATGAAAGACTACTAAATGATATACAGCAGGGCTTCTTGCAAGAGTTAAGCTACATCGTGGGCGCTGAGCTTAATCACAATTTAGAAGTCGCTTCACAAGGTATGATCCTCAAGCAATTAGCGAAAAGCGAGCGTATTGCGAAACTCAGCTCTTGGAATTGGCACCTAGGCCAAAATAAGCACTGGTTTAGTGAAGAAATGCGTTATTTGACTGGCCAGCATCATGATATTGAGTTAAGTATCGATTGCTTTTTAGATTGTTTAGAAACTTTAGATAGCGGCAAGCTTGAAGAAGCGCTGAAACAAATACAAGCCGGGGAACTGACAAAACTCGATATGCGTGTGAGACATAAATTGTTGTCTAAACGCAAAGGATTGATGAGGATAATAGGTCATGTTGAGAACGAAGAAGGACCGATACCTGAACGAGTTTTTAGCGCAACAGTACAAGACATTTCACAAATCAATTCTTTAACCAAGCAGCTAGAGTTGACGAATGTAGTATTTGAACACGCTACTGATGCAATTATGATCACTGATCATGAAAATAAAATCATTTTGGTTAATAAGGCCTTTGAAGATTTAACCGGTTATACAGGAAAAGAGTTATTAGGGAAGGACCCAGGTGTACTTTCTTCGGGTCAACAGAGTAAGCAGTTTTATAGAAAAATGTGGCAAGCATTAGACACCAAAGGAATGTGGAAAGGTGAAATTTATAATCGTCGTAAAAACGGTCAAATTTTTCCTGAAGAGCTGACGCTCAGTGTAGTTAAAGATGAACAAAATCAGATAAGTAACTATGTTGCTGTATTTAGAGATATTACCGAATGGAAGCGCAGCGAGGCGCAGCTCACTTTTTATGCAAATCATGAACCATTGACAGGCTTAACTAACCGCCGCTGTTTTATTGAAAATTTAGAGCAAGTCATTTCAGAAAACCGAGCTAAGAAAAAACAATCTGTTTTGCTTTTTATTGGTTTAGACAGGTTTAAAGAAGTAAATGATATTTATGGTTCTGAAATCGGGGATAATGTTTTATTGTCGGTGGCTAAACGCATAAAAAATGGCGTAAGGCGTCAAGATACAGTTTGTCGTTATGGTGGCGATGAATTTGCAATCTTATTGCAAAACAGTGGTATTGATAATGCGATTTTTGTGGCCGAAAAAATTCAGTCTAAATTGTCGCTGCCTTATGTGTTTAATGAAATCTCCGTTGAAATTACTGCCAGTATAGGGATTGCTGAATTATCTTCAGAGCAACCACTTACCGCTTCTAACTCGATAAGTCATGCAACCCATGCTTTAGGTTCTGCTAAGAAAACTGCACCAGGGCAAATCGCACGATATAATGAAGTTATTCAAAACGCTTATTTGAAAAAAATACACCTCAGAGACAAATTAAAAGAAGCCATTAAGTTTCAGCTTTTATCTGTCCACTATCAGCCAATTATTGACACGAAAACAGGTGAGATCAGTAAATTTGAAGCCTTAGTTCGTTGGTCTGACAGTGAACTTGGGGCTGTTTCTCCCGCACAATTCATCCCTGTTGCCGAAGAGTTTGGTCTGATACATCAAATAGGTCAGCTTGTGTTAGAGCGTAGTTGTGAAGATTTAGCGAAAATGCACAGCCTAGGTTATAGGCATATCTCTGTGTCGATTAATCGCTCAGTGAGTGAGTTTAAATCGAGTAATGACCAATACAAGCAAATCATACAAGCAATTGAGATGAATAACCTTCCATATCATGCTTTAACTATTGAAGTGACCGAATCAGTTGCTGCCAATCAGTATACTTGGCAAGTATTAGGTGAACTGCAAAATAAAGGCGTTGAAATTGCTTTAGATGATTTCTGTACCGGGTATTCTTCGCTGAGTAATTTATTAGAGAGTAAAGTTGATTTTGTAAAAATAGATCGCTCTTTCATTGATACACTGATTGAAGATAAGAAAAAGCAGGCAATGGTAAAATGCTTGGTTGATCTTGGTAAGGATATTGGTACTCAACTTATAGCGGAAGGTGTAGAGCAACTTGAACAAGTAAAAATACTGGAAGAGTTTGGCTGTCATAGGATACAGGGTTTTTATTACAGTCCAGCACAACCTATTTCAGTATGTTTGAATATGTTAACTCAGAAATCAGTAAGATAACTGATCTAAATACGGCAGCCAAGGAAACATTAGGTTGCCGTACTCTTCTAACCAGTCAGTAATTAAACTTTAAAGATTTGGTTTTAATACATCATAAAGTGCATTGATATGATCATCTCTGTCATTTAATGCAGCAATGTAGCGGTATTTTTCTCCACCTGCTTCTTCGAAAATCTCGCGATTTTCTTCTTCTAGCTCTTCTAATGTTTCTAAACAATCAGCGCTAAATGCAGGACTGATTATAGCAATATCCTTTATCCCGTCGCTTGGAAAGGATTCAAGGGTTGCATCAGTATAAGGCTTCAGCCACTCGGCCTTACCAAAACGGCTCTGGAAAGTGGTCATTACTAGCTCTTTATTTAAACCTAATTTTTCAACAACTAACCGCGTGGTTTGATGACATAGGCAGTGATACGGGTCACCGTGATCTAAAAATTGTTTTGGCATACCATGGTAAGAGAAAACAACTTTTTGCGGTGTCCCATTTTTTTCTAAGTCTTCTCTAATGCTATTCGCAAGTGACTCAATGTAGAGAGGGTTAGTATGATACCCATTGATAAAGTGTAATTCGGGTACCCAACGCCATTTTTTTAATACACGTGCAACTGCATCGAATGTTGAACCCGTTGTTGGGCTTGAGTATTGAGGATATAAAGGAAAAATAACAATTCGTGTTATACCTTTATCTCTCAGTTTTTCTAAACCAGCTTCAATTGAAGGGTTGCCATAACGCATGGCAAGTTCGACTTCTACGTTATGGTTATTAGCCTTTAACTTTTCAGCAATTTTGTCTGATTGTTGCTGAGAAATATCAATAAGCGGGGAGCCATTTTCAGTCCAAATACTTTGGTAGGCTTTCGCTGACTTCTTAGGCCTAACTCTTAAGATTATGCCGTGTAAAATCATCAACCAAATAAGACGAGGGATCTCTACGATTCTAGGATCAGACAAAAATTCGGCCAAATATACTCGAAGCGCCTTTGCTGTTGGTGCATCTGGGCTTCCTAAGTTTGTCACTAGAATACCAGTTTTTTTATTAAAGCGACCTTCATGTGGGTTGTCTGTGACAGCAGAAAATCGAGACACAAATTGCTCCTTTAGTGGGTACCATTATCAATTTTTGGAAACGGCAGGGTAATACTCTAATTTTACAAGATTTTTAGTACGTACGACACTAAAATGAAGATCATATTTATTTTCATTGTGTCGAGTGTGTAATTATTAATCCTTTAGTATTTATTTTGGTGTAAAATAATAATTAAAGTTTGATAAATAAATAATTTATTAGTAGATTTCGCTCCCCTAGACTTTGCTAAAAATGCTCAATACTAGTTCAGTAAGGGGAACAATGAGAAATAACCAGCCAATCACTGCAAATCAAAAGACTTTTTCATCTAATATCAAACTTATTTCTGTAACCGATCTGCATGGTAATATTACCGAGTGTAACGAACATTTTGTGCAAGTTAGTGGCTTCTCAAGAGAAGAGTTGATTGGTCAACCACATAACTTAGTGCGCCATCCCGATATGCCTGAACTTGCATTTAGAACAATGTGGACAGAGTTGAAACAAGGCAAACCTTGGATGGGCATAGTTAAAAACCGCTGTAAAAATGGTGATTTTTACTGGGTTAATGCCTATGTAACGCCTGTAACAGAGAATGGTAAAGTAGTCGGTTATGAGTCTGTTAGAAGCGTACCGGATGCTGATGCTGTGAAGCGTGCAGAAGCGATTTATAATGCAGTAAATAATAACAACACCAACAAGCTGAATTTAAACTTAGACCCTTATTATTTAATGCTTGGTGCTTTACTTTTGCTAGCGAGTGTTGCCTTTTTTTCCGGTTATCAAGTACCTGCTTTTATAGCGACAATCTTAGCGACACTTATTTCTTTGGTATTGAAAAGCCGACAAAAAAATCTCTATTTTAAATCCTTAAGTCAAGAACTATCGAGTAGTTTTAGCGATGACATATCAAAACAAGTTTACTCAACTTACCCCAGTGATATTGCAGACTTACACGTCAGAATTTTAAGTGAAAAAGCACATCTAGATACAGTCGTTACGAGAATCGATGAAGCTGCCAAACAAGTGTCTAGTGGTGCAACAGTATCTTTGAAAATGGCCCACAACGCCACAGAGCAGTTACAGCAACAACAGCTCAAAACTGAACAGGTTGCAACCGCAATGAATGAAATGACCATGACAATCAACGATGTATCAAGTCATGTTCAGGCAACAGCTGAGCAAGCTGGTGAGTCTCATGATCTAGCAGAAAAAAGTGCTCAACTGAGCGAGCAAACTAAAGGAGCCATGGCGTCTTTGACTGCAACAGTTTTAAATATTAAACATTCGGTAGAGGGCGTATCAAAGCAAACCTCTAGAATTGCTGATGCAGCTCAGTTTATCGAACAAATTGCTGAACAAACTAATCTATTGGCACTGAATGCTGCAATTGAAGCTGCAAGAGCAGGAGAGCAGGGGAGAGGTTTCGCTGTTGTGGCGGATGAGGTACGTAATTTGGCGCAAAGAACGCAGCAATCAACACAAGAGATTCAAGGGATCATCAATGAACTTTCTCACAGTACATCACAAGCGGTGAATGTTGCTGAGCAAGGTGAGCAAGAGTCAAATCAGGGGATGGCACATTTAATACAGAGTACCAATGTATTAGCACAAATTAACGAGTCAATAGATAAAATTAATGACATGTCATTGCAAATTGCAGCAGCAATAGAGCAACAAGCGAGTGTTTCTGATGACATTAATCAGCAAGTGGTCAATATCGCGGCCTTAGCTGGTGATAGTCTTCAAAGTGCTTCTAACGTTGAGCAATCTAGTGAAGAAATGTCGCAGGTATCAAAAGATATGGTTGAATTAGTCGTGCGTTTTAAACGCTAAACACCACATGAAACAGTTGGTATATCAACCCTGATGATAAGCTCGTCGGTATTATTTGGGGTTGATAATATGCTATCTTAGCTAAGCAGTTGTAAACATGGAATTTCGCATCATGACCGAGTCGGTGCTTCATCAAACCTTAGCGCAATATTTTGGCTTCTCAGAATTTAGACCAGGCCAAGAACAAACAATTACCCAGTTAGTAAACGGCCATTCTAGCCTAGCTATCTTCCCTACGGGTTCAGGCAAGTCCCTATGCTATCAACTAACAGCCTTACAGTTACCCGATTTAACTTTAGTGATTTCACCTTTACTGGCGTTAATGAAAGATCAGCTAGAGTTTTTAAAAAGCAAAGGTATAAATGCTGCGAGTTTAGATTCCACGTTAAGCCGAGAAGAAAGTCAGTTAGTAATGCAAAATGTCAGAAATGGCAGCACAAAGGTATTGATGATCTCGGTTGAGCGTTTTAAAAATGAGCGTTTTAGAGAATTCATTAAGCAAGTACCAATTTCTATGCTGGTTGTTGATGAAGCGCACTGTATCTCTGAATGGGGTCATAACTTTAGACCTGATTATCTCAAATTACCTGACTATCGTAACGAATTAGATATTCCACTGGTGTTGTTATTAACTGCAACAGCCACAAAAAAAGTAAAGCACGACATGGCAAGACGTTTTGATATAAAACCTGAGCATATTGTTCAAACTGGCTTTTATCGCGCTAATCTAGATTTAAGTGTTTATGCTTACTCTGAAGAAGAAAAAATCCCAGCACTTATAGGTTATTTAAAACAGCAAACTGGGGCTGGGATTGTTTATGTAACTTTGCAACAACAAGCCGAGCAAGTCGCAAAGCAATTACAAGCTGCAGGCATTAATGCTGCTGCATATCATGCAGGTTTAGACGATGGACTTCGTCAAAGCATTCAAAATGACTTCATGAGTAACCAAAAGCAAGTGATAGTTGCCACTATCGCGTTTGGTATGGGTATAGATAAATCTGATATCCGTTTTGTGGTGCACTATGATTTACCAAAATCGATAGAGAATTATAGCCAAGAGATTGGGAGAGCAGGCCGTGATGGACAATTTTCAGAATGTATCACGCTAGCAAATTTAGATGGTGTTGCTACGCTTGAGAACTTTGTATATGCCGATACGCCTGAACAAACGAGTATTCAAGCACTGATTGAGGAAATTCAATCTCAGCAACAGCTTGGTTTATGGGAAATGCAGGAGCTTAGTGCGTCTAAGGTCAGTAATATAAGGCTCCTTGCGCTGAAAACTCTGTTGGTACAACTTGAATTAAAAGATGTGATTGAAGCTAAATACGCCTTTTATGCCGACTTTAGATTTAAATGGTTGCACACGGAGCACAAAATTTTAAGCCTGTTTGATCCAAATCGTCAGCAATTTATCCAGCAAATATTTGCTAATACACACTTTAAAAAAGTGTGGGGCACTGTTGATATACAAGCCTTAGTGCAACAAGGGCAAGATAGAAATCGTATTGTTGCCGCCTTAGATTATCTTCATGAGCAAGGGCTTATCGAACTTGAATCAAAGCGTATGATGCAAGTGTATCAAGTTGATGAAAGTAAGTTAGCCCAGCCAGATTTAGCGAAAGAGCTTGCTGACTATTTTATAGAAAAAGAGCAAGCTGAGGTTAAGCGTATTGCTGCTATGCTTCGTTTCTTTGAGTTAAATACGTGCTTGAGTTACAACTTGGCAAGATATTTTGATGACATAAATGCGCCAGAGCAGTGCGGTCACTGCTCAGCGTGTCGAGGGCAAGTTGCTAAACTTGAGCAGTCTAAATCAACTGAGTTCCCATCAGATGAAGCATTAAGAAATGACTTGAATGCATTGAGGCAACATTTAATGCAAATAGGTGTTGCGCCAAGTTTAGCAATACTCACCCGTTTCTTAACAGGCATGACTTCACCTCTATCGACATCTTCGAAATTTCGACAACGCGCTGGGTTTGGGTGTTGTACAGATATTCGCTATCAAGAGGTGCTGAGTAAAGTGAAACAATTAGGGTTTGGGGCTTAAAAGTGCGCAAAAACATTGAACAGTTATACCACGTTTCACAAAAAACAAAACGCCAGATTATTGGTTTAATGAGTGGTACCTCATTAGATGGGCTAGACATCGCTATATGTGAAATAAGTGGTTGTGGCACGGGTACAGAAGTGACTTTAAAACACTTCAAAACAGTTGATTACCCTGATGAAGTTAAAAGTAAAATTAGAACTGTATTTGCCAAGCCACAAGTATCGCTAGAATACCTCACACTTCTAAACCCTTGGATAGGGAAGTATCACGGTCAACTGATCAACCAAGCTTTAAAAGCGTGGCAAGTTAATCCCAAAGATATAGATGCCATAGCCAGTCATGGTCAAACAATCTATCACTGCCCTCAGCATCAGCATGATTATGAAGATTTTGGTAATGCCACCTTACAAATCGGTGATGGTGATCACCTTGCTGTCGAGACGGGTATAGTCACTTTGAGCGACTTCAGACAAAAGCATATTGCAGCGGGCGGTGAAGGTGCGCCACTTGCACAGTTTGGCGATTACTTTTGCTTCTCATCGAACTCTGAACACCGTGTTTTATTGAATCTAGGCGGCATCGCCAATATCACTTATTTACCAAAGGCAGGCAGCTTCAACGACATGCTGTGTAGTGATTTGGGTCCAGGTAACACCATCATGGACGCCTATATGCAGAAGCACTTCGGCCAAGCGTTTGATAGTGATGGCGCTATTTCTTCTAAAGGCTGCGTTAACCAAGCTTTATTATCTAAGCTTTTAGATAACGATTTTGTTGGGTTAGATCTCCCTAAATCAACAGGACCAGAGGTATTTAATTTAGCTTACTTACAAACTGCACAGGAATGCTCAAATACAACCCACTTGAAACATGAAGATGTTATGGCAACCTTGTGTGAGTTGAGTGCTTTACTAATAGCTGAGCAGCTAAATTACCTTTCAGAAAGTAAAAAACTAAACGTGTATGCCAGTGGTGGTGGGGTGCATAATCCAATATTGATGCAAAGAATTCAGGGATTAGTCTCTACTGACGTGGTAATTGAAAACAGTAATAAAATTGATTTAGACCCAGATGCAAAAGAAGCGATTTTATTTGCTGTGTTGGCAAACGAGTGTTTAGTTGGTAATTCGACTGAAATTGGCGTAAGCATGGGAAAGTTATCGTTTCCTGAATAATTTCAAATCAATTTGGTCGAATAAATAAAATAGTGTTAAAGCTCTAATTTTAGGGCTCTTTTTATTAATTTGACTCATTCTTCTCTTACAAAAATGTCTGTATTTTTTAATAACCTTACTGCTCAATTAACAGAAAGTAGAATTTTCTTTATATTTCAATGTTTAATGGTGGGGATTTTTTATTCCTAATTATTATATGTAACAATTTAATTTAGTTATTGCTAATAATAATAATTATCATTAGGATCCGTTTCGATTTTAAATGGGATAATCTAATGAAACTAAAACTACTCTCTGTTGCGGTTAGTGCAATCATGCTGAGCGCCTGTGGCTCAAGTTCAACTGAAGCAGACAAAAACACATCGCCAATATTCTCTCAGGCTGAATTCACTTTATCTTTGCAAGAAGATAATTCAGCTTCAATAACTGTATCTGCATCAGATGCTGATGCTCAAACTCTTACTTATTCTATTGCGAATGCACCAGCAAACGGCATTGCTGAATTAGACCCTTCGACCGGTAAGATAGACTACACACCGAATGACAACTTTTTTGGTGAAGATAGCCTTGAAGTAGCAGTCACTGATGGAACTGAAACGGTTAAAACAGTACTTAAAATCAATGTTGAGTCGGTAAATGATGCGCCAGTGATCGAAATTGATAAAGTCTTGATCAGTGGTGCAGAAGTCAAAAAAGGCTTAGTGTCTGCCACTGATATTGAACAAGATTTATTAACCTATTCTATTACTCATTCACCTGAAAATGGTGAACTTGAAATAAATAGCCAAACGGGTGAAATTACTTATACGCCGCAGTCTTTAACCGTTGCTGAAGATAAGTTTGAGTTAACAGTGACAGATAGCAATGGCGCTTCTGTTAGCAAAGAAATCGCGATAGCCACAGGCCTAACTACCAATGCCGATCGTGCATATTACTATTACGCAAGTAGCCACTCACATCTAAAACGTGCAGAGAGTATGCTGTCACAAGTTAAAAACGATGTGAACTTAGGTTTACTTAATGCAAATTTAGCTTCAGGCTATGCCGCTGCAGGTTTAACCAAAGAAGTAGAAAGGTTTTTAACCGAAAGTGCGATCGTTAAAGAAGAGCAGCTTGCTGATGCACTTCTTTCAGTCTCAAATCATTACAACAATCAAGGCTTATACACAGAGGCAAATGCCCTCAGATTAAAAGCAAATAACCTTTATACGAAACATATCGCAGATAAAGGGTTGGCCAATTTCAGCTCAAACGATCAAGTGTTTTTTGATGAACTGGCAATTTCTTATAGGCAGGCCGGTGAGTTTGAGCTTGCCAATCAGAGCTACAATATTCTTGATATTTTATTCAAGACGATTCTAGATAGCGATGCGACAACACAAGCATTAAGACTGGTCTTTGCTTTTAGAGATTCTGTTGATGCAGAAATCGAATACTGGCAATCATTCCGTAACGAAGCTGACAGGCTAAGAGCTGTTGAAATGAATGACCGTTTATACGGTTACTCTAAATTGATTGCAGCAAGGGAAGTTCGTAACGACAGAAATGGTAATTTGGGTAAGTTTTATCATAGTGTGCGTCAAGTAGCGCTAAGTTATGTAGTTGATAACTATATTAAGCTAGGTGAGCTAGAAGCCGCGAAACCTGCTTTACTGGATGGTTTAGCGCTACATGGTGTAGCTGGCATTGACGAAAACTACCCAATTCTTGCCGATGAGCATGCTGACGTAACACATGTAGAATACCCGTTTGGATTAGTTGATATGGCGCCGCGCTTTGTCGTTTTGTATCCAGAACTTAGCGTAGAAGATATCTTAGCTGTTAAATATGACGAAGCCAGTTTCTACAGAAGTATGCTGATTGAAGAGGCTGAAGAAGCACGTTTATTGGCGAGTGTTCGTAATGCAACAAATAAAGATGACGCATTACAAAAAGTACTTAACACCCGTGATGATGAGAACCTTAGGCCGCTATTTACTAATTTATTAGCCTTCAGTAGCAAAAGCCCTGGTGCTTCAACAATTTTAATTGAGCAGGGCCATTATGAGGCTGCTGGCAAGTTTGCATTGGAAGCATTAAATGTACTGAAAGACGAAAAATATCTAGCTCAAAATCTTGATACAACACCATTTGTTACGGGTGTTACGGGCTGTAACCTTCTTCTTGATACTTTTATGAAGCTTAATAGGTTAACCGCTGAACAAAAGTATAACACTTACGCGATTGATGCACTTGCGACTTGCCGTGACATTGCAAATACACATTACTCTTCTCCTCAGGGTACAGATGTTTTAATCGAAAACGTTGCGCAAGCACATTTAGATTTAATTAAACATCATGGGCTACTTGGACAACAAAGCCAAGCAGAGCCAGTGATTGCCAAAGTAAAAGCGTCTATTCAAGCATATGATGATAATGAGCTAAGCGAAAAAGTGGAAGACATGATGCAACTTGCTGTGAGTTTGGCAAGAGGTGGGTTGCACACTAAAGCTAATCAATCTTTGGCTGAGGCTATTGTGCTTATAAAGCAGCTTGAAACTAATATTGATGCTGAATATCAATTTATTTTGACAAAAGATTTTTTTAATAACTCTAGATATAGAGATTTAAACTTTGTTGCCCTTCAAAGTGCGATTAAGCAATCAGCGGGTCAAAATGATAACTTTGCTGTGGAGCTAAACAAAGCCAATGCGCTGTGGGCAGAGCTAGTTACGTGGAATATAGCCAGATTAGATGTCAATGGCTCTGTACAGCAAAAAGCGACTTTTTATACAGTGTTTTCAGATCAACTTATAAAGCTGGGTCAATTTGAACAAGCACTTGCGTTAAAAGATAAATCAGGTTTAGGTGAAGTTGAAATAGATTCAATCATCAACCAAGTTGCCAATGCATTGAGTGTTTTGAATCAATTCGTAACAACGAATATTGCGACTGTAGATACAGATGGTGATGGCAAAGCGAACTTCTTTGCGCCTTTTGCAACCGAGCAAATGATCACTGACTCTGGGATAGAGTTAGACCTTGATAGTGATAATGATGGTGTCAATGACGACCAAGACGCATATCCTCTAGATGCATCTAAAAAGTAGTCATGAAGTATACACTTTGTATAGGAGCGGTTAGCCTTGTGCTAACTTCTCCTGTTTTCTCAAATGAAGAAAGCAAGCCATCAACAGCACAAAAGCAAATTGAACAGTCTGAATTTGTAAAATGCGACACGCAATCAAAGTCAGACAAATGTGGTTCACTTCTTGAGGTGATCGAAGTACGTGGCGATAAAATTAACCCCATCTCTTTCTCGAGTAAGGGGCGCTACAACCTAAATCGTAAAATGATCGAAGGCTATCGATTCGGTAATGGCAATCTGAATGAGGTACTGGCAATACTTCCCGGTGTGCAATATGCCGAATCAGCACAATCGGCCGATCAGGTTTCAAATATCCGTCCATCAGAGGTATCTATATCTGGTGCTTCAGGTGCACAAACTGCCTATTTAATCGATGGTGTTTCAAATAACTCTTTGTTAAATGACTCAAGCGAAATGTCAGATAAAGATCTTCTGGATGACGTTGTTGGCCACAGTCAGGAAGTTTTTTTGAATCTTGAGTTGGTTGAAAGCATTGAAGTGTATGACAGCAATGTCCCTGCAAAATATGGCGCGTTTTCAGGTGGCGTTGTGATCGCCGACACCAAAAAGATTGCTGATGAATTAGAAGCGGGTTTTAGTTTTAGAAAAACTGCAGACAGCTTTGTAAAGTACAATCGGTTTTATTCACTCAAACATGAAGGTCGATTTAAAGACGAAGATGCTGTGTTCGAAAAAAGTGCTTACAGTGCTTATGTGTCATCGCCGATCACAGCTGACTTAAGCTTTCTTGCCCAAATTCAGCTTTTAAGCTCTAAAGAAAGTGTAGAACGCGTTGGAGATCTAAAGATTGAGCATCAAGAAAACTATAATGCACTGCTTAAATTTGAATATGAGTTAACAGCAAATGACTCACTTACCTTAAATCTTTTTCATGGACCATACAGTGGAGAGTACTTTGCTGAAACTGCGAAAAATTCACCTTATTCCGTAAAGGGAGGCGGACAAAAAGCCTCTTTAAAATGGGAGGGAGAACGATCATGGGGGGCTTTTGAAAACCTGTTTGTGTACAAACAAAGCCAGAATTCAAAAGATGCGCCACCAGCTTGGTTTGTTTGGTTAAATCAACCGGGTAAAGCCCTTCCTGAGTCTCACTACTCTAAAACTTTCCTTGAAGGAGGCTTTGGTGATATTGAGAAAAATCAACGCTCAGTACTGTTTAAACATGATTTTGAGTTTTCAGAGATAATCTCAAATGGTTTAGTTCATCAAACCAATGTTGGTTTTGAATATGAGTATTTATATTCACAGTTTAATCGATTAGACGATTCTATTGCTTTCAATGATGCCGTCTCTGCTGCGAACATTAACTGCGCAGGCTACAGCATAGATTGTATTGAGAGTGAATATAAAAAATCGCTTTCACAGCTAGAGCAAGAGTTAGGAAGGCCGCTCGATTTCACAGATGAAAGCGAGCTACTTCTATACAGTGAGAATATTATTGCTTCTGGCCAGTATTTTCAGGGCAGAACCGTCATACCGGCCGCTGAGTCTGAAGCAAACATGAACAAGTTCTCGGCCTATGTCGATCATGAAATACAATGGCAAGACTTAGTTGTTGCTACGGGTCTTCGTTATGATTTCAATGACTTTTTCAAAAACCATAATGTTTCTCCAAGGTTTAGAGGGTCTTACAACTTTTTTGATGATGACGCTCAATTCGTCTTTGGCGCGAGTCGCTATTATTCTAATGACGGCCTTAATTACAAATTAAATGAAGCGAAACTGCCTACTTATAACGAGTACAGAGCCGCATTTAATAATCGCGTGTTAAATTGGCAAAGCGCTTTGAAAAACAGAGGGCATCGGCATGTCTACGAAGATTTGAAAACCCCATATAGTGACGAATTTACACTGGCTTATCGTCATCAACTATTCGGTGGCACTGTGGAGTTGAAATGGATAAACAGACGCAATAAAGATCAAATTAATCGAGAAAAAGGGGTTAATGATTCGGGAGAATCAATCCTGTATGGCGCCAACTCAGGTTACAGTCAATATGATCGTTACTCACTGTCTTGGATGGCATCGTTTGATAATCAGCATGTGCAATTTAACGTATCACACGTGAAGAATGTCACGGATGAAAAAACCTTTGATGGTGAAGCGCGCACTTGTCCGGATTTTCCAAAGTGCTTTTTAAACTTTGACTACAACACTGATGAGCTCGTATTTCTTGCTAACAGCAATATTAAGAATGCGTCAGTTAATTATGAGCATTTAGCGTTGGTGACTAAACATGACCTTGATTTAGTCAAAAAAGATTTTAATCGCCCCATTATTGCCAACTTGAGTTGGGGTGGGCGCTTTGGAAACTGGTCTGTTTCTTCATTTATCCGATATCACTCTAAGCAAGATGCACTTTACAACACAGGCGCAACTGAATCAGTGAAGAGTGCTTCATCTTTATGTGATGGTTGCCAGCCAAGTGAAACTCGCTACCCAGTTTACAGTATTCAAGAAAGACCTGCTTACTGGTTATTGAGTGGCAGTGTTAAGTATTCAGTACCACTTGTTGGTAAGCACACATTGTCTTTCTCATTCGAAGGTGAAAATTTACTGAACAAACGCACCTACCAAGTGGCGCCATTTTCGACGGGTTTAGAGCTTGGGCGGCGTTTTTGGCTTGGCTTAAATTACTCATATTAGAAACAAATCAATTTCATATATAAATAATAGGAAATATCACTATGACATCACTACTTTTGACCACAGCTGTTGTTGCGTCACTTTGCTACGAACCTGCAAACGATATTCATGCAATTCAATTAGAAAAGCATGAACTAGGCACTGAGTTTGTGTCTGCTCGCGAAAATGAGAAAAAACATTGTATTACAGTAAAAGCACCTCAGTTAAATGCAGCAAAAAAATTGGCAGCTAAAGATCCAGAAATGTTTGAGCTAAAGCATAAATAACATGCACCGTTTTACTACCGTCATCACTTTGGTATTTATATTTTTGCCAATGCTATCATTGGCAAATGATATAAATATCGACAATTTAAGAGAGCAATACTCGCAACCAGCGCACTTGTGGCCAAAGCCAACTTTAGATGAGGGCGTTGAGCATGTTGAGATTGGTTTAATACCAATACCAACTTTCCCGCAAGCTAATCCTTTTAGTAAAGAAAAAGTGCTTCTAGGAGAAAAGCTATTTCATGATCCTAGACTGTCTCGCTCAGGACAAATTGCCTGTGCAAGCTGCCATGACAGAGATTTAGGTTGGGCCGATGGTCGCGCTGTGTCTTTTGGTCATGATCGATTAAAAGGCAGAAGAAACGCGCCAAGCATTGAAAACTCAGCGTTTTGGCAAACGTTATTTTGGGACGGCAGAGCAGCTTCGTTAGAGGAGCAAGCCTTAATGCCAATTTTAGATCCTGTGGAAATGAATTTTTCAATTGAAGAGTTGGAACAACGCCTTAATCAAAATGAAGTTTACAAAGCAGAATTTAAAAAAGTATTCAATGCGGATAGGGTAAAAGCAACAGACATTGCTAAAGCGCTTGCCACTTATCAACGAACCATCTTGTCTAGGTCGAGTGACTTTGACTATTTTTTACAATCATCAAAGCAAAAAAATGAAAAAGTCAAGTTGGCATTTTCTAAGAAATTATCAGATCAGGCTCTCTGGGGTCTGCATTTATTCAGAACAAAAGCACGATGTATGAATTGTCATTCGGGCCCATTGTTTAGTGACAATAAATTTCATAACCTAGGGCTTACATGGTACAAACGTGAGTTAGAAGATTTAGGCCGATTTAAGGTGACGAAACAGGCAGATGATGTTGGTAAGTTTAAAACACCAAGCTTACGTGGTGTTATGAATACGAAGCCTTGGATGCACAATGGGAGTTTCGCCAATATGGAAGGGATATTAAACGTTTATAATGCGGGCGGATTTAAATTTACTAAAGACCCTAATGATGAAATGTCTCCTGTGACATCAAAGCTTTTAAAGCCTTTAAATTTAAACTACGAAGAAATGAAAGCTCTTGAAGCTTTCTTACATTCAATCACTGCATTGCCTGCTAGAGGCCCTCACCACAATTTTTATGACTATAAATAAGGAATAATATGTATTACAAATCTATCTTAGTTGCGGCTTTATTATTAAGCTTTTCAGATTTGGCATTAGCTAAGAATATAAACTTTGGCACTGAAGTTAACGCGGAAAACGTGACAAAAATTTCAACCATTATGGCACAGCCAGACAAATACCTAAGTTCGCCTGTAACAATAAAAGGCACTGTTGTAGGAGTTTGTAAAAAGCGAGGCTGCTGGATGACGATAGCATCTGATAAACGTTTTGAAAATCTGAGAATTAAAGTTAGAGACGGCGACATGGTTTTCCCAATGAGTGCAAAAGGCAGTCAAGCTATCGCAACCGGAAAACTGAATAAAATCGAGTTTGACCTTGAGCGCACAAAGCAAATTAAAGCTCAGCAAGCCATTGCTAAGAATGAAGTGTTTGACCCTGCCTCTGTCACTGAGCCGTTAGTTATATATCAATTAGTACCTACTGGGGTTTCGATCCTTGATCAATAAGTTGAGAAACATTAATTGGTATCGTTTCAATAGAAGCCTACATCGAGATGTAGGCTATTTTTGTATCGGTATGGTTTTAGTTTTTGCTGTATCTGGTATTGCGGTGAATCATAAAGATGACTGGAATCCAAACTATCAAGTAACACATAAATTGATCCAAGCTCCCGTTACTAAGTGGCATGAAACGAGTGATGAGATTTTACTTTCGCAAATATTTAACTATATCGATGAAGGGTTAGAGGTAAAAGCAACGTATTGGGCCTCACCGACTGAGTTTAAAGTGTTTTTGAAAAGTGATGGTAACATCACCCTTAACCTTGATAATCACCAACTTATTTTTGAACATATTGAAGCTCGCCCGGTTTTTCAAGCTATAAATAGATTGCATTTAAATGAAACTCATAAAGCATGGATAGTTTTTTCGGATTTATTTGCTGGCTTGCTTATTTTTCTAGCAATAAGCGCATTGTTTATGGTCAAAGGAAAATATAGTCCGTGGGGGAGAAGAGCGATATTAGTCACTCTAGGTTTTATAATTCCTATGGGCTTTATTTATTGGTGAAAAAAGCCCCACTAAAATAGCGGGGCTGAAAAATAGCCTAGTAATCTAAAAACCTGAGAGCATCACTGACATAAGTTTTGCCCCCTGCTTTTTAGCACTAATGAGCCAAGGGGAAATAGGGTTCATTTTACTGCTTTTGACTGCTTGGCTTTTAATTAATGCATTAAACTCAGCTGAGTTTTTTATCGAGCCATGCAAGCCAAGTAAATTAAGCTGCATTAAATATTTGTCTGTATCACCTTCACCTAGCAGTTTTAAAGTGGCATTTTTGCTTTCTAAATCTGCTTTAGTTAAAGTTGTTTCTGCGCTAAAACTTTCCGACCTTGCATCTGTTTTAGTTGCAGATAATGAAATCACGTCACCGATCTGTGCATCGTACGGTAATACACAATTAAAGGTTATGCCGTCTTGTGCATAATTTAACTTTAATGTGTCGTATTGACAGGTATGTTGCACATTGTTGTTGTCTAAATCGTTCATTGTACGGGGCGTGAATCCGAGCAATAACGGTGAGTGGTTCATAACTTTAAATAGGTTGCTGTATAAGATGGTGGATATTATGGGGGATTTTTATTACAGGAATATGACTAACTGGTCGCTTGAAGTGTATTTACTCTAACCTTATGATTTTAAGAAGCTTTAAAATTTATAAAGCTTCTTAAGAGAATTGTATTTGTTCTAATTTAAAGCAGTGAGGTTAATTTATTTAACGGTCTTATAACTTAAAATAAAATAATTTCGCTATCTCAAGGTTACTATGATGTCTTTTAAACGACGTTGTTGAGATGCTCTACTCTTGCTGCCGGTTGCGTAATTGCTGTCTACATTTCCTAACCTGAATCGTTCAATAAGTAAATCAACAGTACAATCTTGGCGGGTATTTAAATTCTCATCTTTAAACATATCTAGGGCGTCTAAATCGATAGTTAGCTTTCCATCATCAGTAATATTGTCAAATGATTCATTATTAAACTGAGTCGCGCCGTCTTTTAATTTGCATGCTGAGCTGAGTTTGACATCTAATTTATCGCCGCTGTTAAAGTTAGACCACTCAATAACAAGCTGCTCTTCTTTAGAAAAAGATTGGTTAGTTTGCGGTGCAAGAATTTCAAAAGGTGCTGGCAAGGTGAGGGTGTTTGTCAGTGTAATATTGTCTTCTGAACGAACGAACTTCACAGTATATTCGGTATTCTCATTAAATTGTTCAAATACAGCTCGATAATCAACATCAAATACCTCAGTATGTTTTTCTAAGGTTTTGGTATCGTTCGCAACTGTGGCCTCAAGTGTATCTGAACTTGATAAACTAATATTATTGCCAAACTCTCCTGATAAATTCAGTTCAGCGATAACTCGACTGTCTTCTCCACCTGATGTTACGTAAATATTTGACCAAATCGCTTGGGTTTTTACATTATCGGATTCAGTTGTTTCAGAAGAACAACCACTTAGTGCTGAAAGTGCAAATGGTAATATGAAATAGCATAAACGGCGCATCATCTTTTCCCTTATAGCGTCATTACTGAAGAAACTTTGTTGAGAATTTAAATATTCTAAGTGTTTTATAATAGTGTCATTTTTTCAGCACGAATAGTTTAAAAATGTAAGAGTATGTAGATTATTCTGCCGCAGCATAAATCCAGCATTTTTTACCTGATGCAAGAGTCGCTTCAACACGTCGGTAGTCATCTACCTCATAGTTATCTGCATGCTTTAACTCTTCGCTTGTAAGCAAAAATGCGCTGCCCTCGACTTGATCATTTACATCCCCTGTTGAGATAAGTATTGGGTGGTATTCTTTACCGCTGCTTTTAATAACTGCTTCATCAGTGATTTTAACTTGCCCAAGGGTATAGCCTAATAAAGTCTCTTTTTGCCCTTTTAACAGCCTACCGAAGGTGTCTAATTGGACTTTATCTTGCTGTAAGGTGCCATAAGAAAATAACAAATGCATAGGTCTTAAACTTATAAAAATAAAAGGTAGTTCTGATTTTACAGAACTACCTCTTTATTGGAATACAGCGTATTAATATTAAACTTAAATATCACTCGGTCTCCCCATATCACCCTGTTCGTAATCACAAACGCCATGAGGAAAAACAGACTTCAATTGCTCGTTCAATTGAGCAATTCGATGAGAACCATACATGCCTTTTTCGATTGCTGTTTCAACATCAATTAAATAGCACTTAAAAATATCGCCAGCCCAAGGACCGCCTGATTCAATCCGGCTGGTACTGAACATCGGAAAACGTGACTGGCAAGCGCCGTCTGACTTTTGATTCCACTTTCCGTCAAACACGTCTTCGCCTTTTGCATAGGTACTGCCATCGGCCTCGAAGCAGGTATCGCCTAACTCTAGTGGCTTTGCATCAAAAACACTGAGGTCAGGGTTTTGTTTTAGATTTAAAAGCCACTTATCTATCATGGTAAACGCGGCTTGTGTTGGGTCGTGATCTTTATGGGCGACCCAAATAATGTGATTTTTATGATTGCCATTGGCTTTATCTATTCGTAATCGGCTATAAAAAGAGGCTGACATATGATGCATGTCTAACTCATTCTCAAGGTAATGTCTGGCATCAATGATTGGCAGGTCAACTTTGCCAATAAATACTTGGCCTGAACGATAAGCTGCCTCAATGGCTTCAAGACTAGCAGTATGGCGCTGGGCAGGGCCGTGGTTTGCTTCATAAATGTTTTCACTACCCCAAAGGGAGAGCCAAAGTGGTTTGTGAGGACCTAGCGGTGTAATGATATGCTCTACTTGCATGGTGGGCTGTGACTTCCAAGCCCCAATGTTGTAGTTAATATCAAAAAACTCCTCGATACTTATCTTATTCTCAAGAAGTGCATTTAACCCATATTGCACCCCCACGTTGTCCCAAGTTGAACGGCCAAAACCTTGCTTGTCTGTACCAAGCACATGCTTCATATCTTGCCAATAACTCCAATTATTTTGATCAACCACAGAGTCTGCGAATAAAGGTCTAAGAAAGCCCTGTTTAGGGTTGTTGATATATGCTGATAGCCCAAAGTAACCGTTTATACATTCGCTGTTACCGTCGGGGAAGCTAGGCACAAAACCGGCCATAAGTTGATTTAGAGGTTGCAAAAAACCTGCCAGTTGCGGAAAGTCATTTATGGCATTCATGCCTTCAATTAAGCGGCGTCTGTCCCAGTCTCGCCATGCCTTTCTATCATCGGCTCTAAAGGTGAAATAGTTGTTTAACAGGTCGCAATCCAGTGCATAGGTGGTTTGGCTGATCATATCCGGATAACTATAAAGGGGCAGCAAGCCGTCTAAAATGCCAGTGCTATTTTGAGCGATCAGATACTGCGCAAGGCCGCCACCTGAGCCGCCTACACCGACTGTATAAAGTGGCTCACCATATAAACTGGTGAATTGCTTTTTAACTCTCCTAGCAGTGTCTTCTGCTAGTAGCATGTTGTAGGTATAGCTAGTTTTATTGCCGCTAGAGCTGATAATGGCATAACCATCAAGTAATTGGTCTACTTGGCGCTGCATGACTTTATGGGTTTTTTGTCGTCCTTGTCGAAAGCCAATGCCTGAGCCGCCATTAAATTGATACACCAGTCGATTGTTCCATTGCGACTTTGCTAATCTGTCTCCCACTTCTTCAGGCTTGATAGGCATGACAATAGTATAAATAAAGCGATTAATTGTGCCTTGCTCAGCTCTAAATAGCGCTCCTTGATAGTTTTTGGCCTGTTCAATGGTGAGTTTTTCGGGCTGTTTATCGGCATTGATGGCAAAGTATTGTAAGTGCGATTTAACACCACAATCTTTGCTGAAACCTAAAAGTTCACCGCTTTCACTTGTCACTGGCACACCAAGACCCTCTTGATTATCGATCTCAGGCTGGCCAACCTTTGAATCAACTGACATACAAAAGAAAGGATATTGGTTCGGCCCTGAATATAAATTGGTTGCTGGTCCGATTCCGTCAAGCGGAATTGGAAAGGGGTAAGTCTCTTCAGGGCGTTGGTGTTCAGAAATATGGGGGTAAAAATCGATTAAATAGTTATCTTCTGCAGGTGCAATTGTTTTCACCTGTCTAGCAAGGAATGGATCTGGCGGGGTGAGTTGCTGCCATGCAATAAAGCCAATAATTGCGCTTAAGAGCCCACCAATAATTCCCAAAGTTAGTTTACTCATAACATCACCTTTGGATTATGGCGTTCAATATAAGTTTAGAAATAACTAAAGGAGTGCGTTGTTATTTGTTTGTTAATTAATCGGTTTTTATATTTAACGGCTTTTTGCTAGTATCTGAATTTAGAATTTTACTGTTACGAAAAGGAAGTGAGGGCATGAAGCTATTAATTAGTTCTTTCAAACAATTAATTGAAAAAATGAAACAATTTTCCTGGTACAGCTTGGCTATGATGATTGTTTTTGTATTTGCAGGGCCAGAAATATTCGTGGCAATGGAATTAACTTTGATGGTCGAAGTAATGGGCGCATCAACTTTCTGTATGTTCTATTTGAGCGCCATTAAAGCCTACTTCGAACCTTACTTAAAGAAGTTAAAACCTTATTTTGAACGCTTTGCTAGATTTGAAGGACAAAGTTTTTTTGTTTTGGAATATAAGCAAATGCCAAGTATGCTGGTGCATGCTGTGCCAGCAAATACTTTTCTGCTAGGCTTTCTTAGTATGATCACAGCTTTTGCCATACTGACAAAAATTGTTTAGCATTGGCACCAGTTAGTTCAATTGAGTTGTTATGTTTAAATTTATCGTTTCAATCATGCTGTTTTTAAGTTTAGTCGTTTCGCCATATGGGCAAATGACCGCTTTTGCTGCCCATGAATGCGATATGACTTTGATGACTCAAGACGGCATGATGCACCATTCAATGGAACAAGACAGAATGTCGAAAGTCGAAACAATGTCTTCAATGGCTTCGCCAACAAGTGATATTTCATCAATGGATTGCTGCGAGGTTGAATGTGTTTGCCCGATTAATGCCTGTCATGCTTTTACTTATGTACCTCAGTCAGTTCAGACGCTTGGCTTTTTCTCTAGTTTTGAAAAAATTCAAAATGCGCCGTTAACGCCACCAACTGCAACAATTTCAAATCTCTATCGCCCGCCGATTTTTGCCTAACCTAGGGTAACTGCGCCTAAAATTTGGCGTGTGTGTCCGATTAATCACCTATTTATTGTTTTGTTTTTATTGTGATTAGGAGCGCAGGCGATGCGAGTTTTTTCAAAGTTAATTTTTTCACTCACGTTATTTTTAAGTACTTTTTCAAACAACAGTTTTGCACAAGACAAGGCTATAGAGTTACTGGTTGCTAAAACCCCGACTTGTGGTTGTTGTACCTTATGGTTAGATCATCTCACCTCCCAAAATATTAAGGTCGAAGGCAAAAACTTTTCGCCCCCGCAAATGAGCGAAATAAAAAGCCAATACGGCATTGAAGCGCGATATCGCTCGTGTCATACCGCAGTGCATGCCGATGGGTTTGCCTTCGAAGGTCATGTACCTGCGAAATTCATTAAGCAGTTTTTGCAATCTCCCCCTGAAAACGCCATTGGGTTAAGTGTACCTGCTATGCCACTAGGCTCACCTGGGATGGAAATTGATGAAAGGTTTCAAGCCTATAAAGTGCTGTTGTTAAAAAAAGATGGCAGCTACGAAATATTCGCTGAAGTAAACAGTTACGAGGAGCAATTCTGATGTCGAAATTTATTACCAATGCAGTATTGCTCAGTTTAGGTATGGCAGTTGGCGGTGCGGGTATGTACTTTTATTCGCAATCAAATGCAGAACACAACAGTCATGCTGAACAGAGTGACGAAAAAAAACCGCTGTATTGGGTTGCGCCAATGGACTCGAACTACCGTCGAGATAAACCCGGTAAGTCTCCAATGGGCATGGATCTAATTCCTGTATACGACGAGTCTAATAGCGAAGATGAGCACGGTCCGGGTGCTATTAAAATCTCTCCAGAAGTGATAAACAACTTAGGAGTTCGAACTGCGCAAGTCACACTTAAAGACATGACGCCAACAATTAATACCGTGGGTTATATACAGTATGACGAAGACAACCTCGTACATATTCACCCGCGGGTATCTGGTTGGGTTGAGCAATTATTCGTGAAAACCACAGGGCAAAAAGTCAAAAAAGGCCAAGAGCTCTATACTTTATATTCCCCTGAACTTGTGAATGCACAACAAGAATTTTTAATCGCTTTGCGCGGCACAGAGTTTGGTTTGATTGACGCAGCCAAGGCTCGATTGAGAGCGCTTCATATTGACGATATTTTTATCGAGCAGCTACAGCGTGATAAAAAAGTGAGCCAAAATGTGACTTTTTATGCTCCGCAAAATGGTGTGGTTGCCAACTTAAAAATTCGCGAAGGTTATTATGTACAACCGGGTACAACCATGATGAGTATAGGCGATTTGAGCAATGTCTGGGTTGAAGCCGAAGTCTTTGAGCGTGATGCAGCGTCTGTAATGGTTGGCTTGCCTGTACACATGACCTTAGACTATCAACCAGCCCGAGCTTGGCATGGTGAAGTTGATTACATATATCCAACGCTAGATGAAAAAAATCGTACGCTACGTGTACGTCTTCGTTTTGAAAACAAAGATGGTGCGCTCAAGCCAAACATGTATGCGCAATTGCAAATAAGCGGTAAAACAAAACAAGATAGCATTCTTACGCCAATCGAGTCAGTTATAAGAACGGGCAAACAAAATCGCGTGGTCTTAGCGTTGGGTGATGGGCAATTTAAGTCTATTGCCGTGCAAATTGGCCAAGTCTATCAAGATCAAATTGAAGTATTAGAAGGTCTCAATGAAGGCGATACCGTCGTCACATCGGCGCAATTCTTGATTGACTCTGAATCGAGTAAATCCTCTGACTTTAAACGTATGGAATTTGCCGCAGAGCCAACTTCTGTATGGGCTGAAGGGGTGGTTACCGCAAAGTCAGATTCAGAGCAAAGTGTAACAATCGACCATGCGCCAGTTGAAGCATGGCAATGGCCACAAATGGTGATGGATTTTGGTGTGCTCAACCAAGCGGACTTTGATGCGCTAGAAGTAGGCCACAGTCTACATTTTGAGATCACCAAACAAGATGATGGTAGTTATCCGGTTTCAGCCATTCATATTATGGGCAAAGTTGAAGTTGCGGCATCAGATACACAAGCCACAGTAAATGGTGTCATTAATGCCATTGATTCTGACGCTCGCGTTATCAATATCAGTCGTGAAGCCATTGAAAAGTGGGGCAGAGGACCTGCTACCATGGACTTTGGGTTTATCGATGAACTGGATATTTCAATGCTCAAAGTGGGTGATAATATCGAATTTACTTTTGATACCGCCCAAGACTTTAAAGTCATCGCCATCAAAAAAATAGTCGATAAAAATGTCATGCAAGAGAGTGGTATGCAAATGCATGAACATGAACACACACATCATTAATAGCGAGGAGGCAATATGATCGCAGCAATTATTCGCTGGTCTATCAGCAACCGTTTCTTCGTGGTGTTGATGAGTTTAATTTTAGTTGGCGCAGGGTTGTTTTCGTTGAAGAACACCCCTGTTGATGCCATTCCCGATTTATCTGATGTACAGGTGATCGTAAAAACCAGTTACCCCGGTCAATCACCGCAAGTGGTGCAAGATCAGGTGACATTCCCACTGACTACCGCCATGTTATCGGTGCCAGGTGCACAAACGGTACGAGGTTACTCCTTCTTTGGCGACTCTTACGTTTATATCATTTTTGACGATAAGACTGATTTGTACTGGGCGCGCTCACGGGTGTTAGAGTACTTAAGTCAAGTTGCACCAAGCTTACCCAGTAGTGCAAAACCTCAATTAGGTCCTGATGCCACTGGCGTAGGTTGGGTGTATTTGTACGCATTGGTTGATAAAACTGGCAAACATGACATTAGCCAACTGCGCAGTATTCAAGATTGGTTCTTGAAATACGAATTGCAATCTGTAGCAGGTGTCTCTGAAGTCGCCGCAGTTGGCGGCATGGTGAAGCAGTACCAAGTACAAGTCGACCCAGATAAGCTGCGCGCCTATGGTATTCCATTGAATCATGTGCAAACAGCATTACAGCGTGGCAACCAAGAAACAGGTGCATCGGTGCTTGAAATGGCCGAAGCGGAATATATGGTTACCGCAACGGGTTATATCCAAAGTGTGCAAGATATCCTGCAAATTCCACTAGGTGTGAACGAAAAGGGCGTGGCACTCACCATTGCCGATGTGGCCGTGGTCAACCTCGGTCCGCAAATGCGCCGCGGTGTTGCAGAACTCAACGGTGAAGGCGAAGTTGTGGGTGGCGTTGTGGTTATGCGCTTTGGAGAAAACGCCAAAACCACCATTGAGGGCGTGAAAGCAAAGTTAGAATCGCTAAAAGCGGGCTTGCCTGAGGGCGTTGAAATTGTCACTGTGTATGATCGCTCTGCTTTAATCGACAGAGCAGTCGATAATCTATGGGGTAAACTCACCGAAGAACTGATAGTTGTTGCTCTGATTTGCGCAGCTTTCTTATTCCACTTACGTTCTTCAATAGTGGCAGTGATAAGCTTACCTATGGGTATTCTAGTCGCCTTTATCGTTATGTATTTTCAAGGGATTAATGCCAACATCATGTCGTTAGGCGGCATTGCGATTGCCATCGGTGCGATGACAGATGGTGCCATCGTGATGATTGAAAATATGCACAAGCACATGGAGAAGACTCCACTGACAGATGAAAATCGTTGGCAAGTGGTTGGCAAAGCCGCCAGTGAAGTAGGGCCTGCGCTATTCTTTAGCTTGCTGATTATTACCGTTAGCTTTTTACCTGTATTCATTCTTGAAGCCCAAGAAGGGCGTATGTTCGCGCCGCTTGTGTTTACCAAAACCTATGCCATGGCTGCGTCTGCTGGTTTAGCGATCACCTTAGTGCCTGTGTTAATGGGTTATTTTATTCGCGGTAAGGTATTACCTGAGCGTAAAAACCCGCTGAATAGATTACTGATTACGATCTATATGCCAGTTCTGAAAGGCGTTTTACGTTTTCCAAAAACCACAATCTTAGCGGCGATTGCAGTTACAGTAGTTGGCTTTTATCCACTAGATAAGATCGGCAGCGAGTTTATTCCACCTTTAGATGAAGGTGATTTAATGTATATGCCAACGACATATCCGGGCATTTCGATTGGTAAAGCCAGAGAGCTGTTGCAGCAAACTGACAAGCTTATTCGAACTATTCCTGAGGTTGAGAACGTATTTGGTAAAGTGGGCCGTGCTGAAACCGCCACCGATCCTGCGCCGCTTACAATGATCGAAACCTTTATTCAGTTAAAACCCAAATCACAGTGGCGTGATGGCGTGACCACTGAGAGTTTGAAAAAAGAGCTGGATGCATTGGTGAAATTACCCGGTGTGACTAATGCCTGGGTTATGCCAATTAAAACGCGTATCGATATGCTTGCAACGGGTATTAAAACGCCTGTAGGCATAAAAATCGCTGGACCAGATCTCGATGTTATTCAAAATATTGGTCAACAACTCGAAACACTTTTACCTAAGCTTGAAGGTACAGCGTCTGTTTATTCAGAACGCGTTGCTGGTGGTCGTTATATCAAGGTTGATATCAATCGAATTAAAGCGGCCCGTTATGGTTTGAATATCGCCGATGTACAGCACGTAGTTGCAACGGCCATTGGCGGGATGAATGTAACCCAAACCGTTGAAGGGCAAGAGCGCTACCCAGTGAATTTACGATATCCGCAAGACTATCGAAACTCACCAGAGCAGTTAGCTCGAATGCCGATGGTCACACCTACAGGCCAGCGTATTGCGTTGGGTGATGTGGCGCATGTTTATGTCGAAAATGGTCCGCCGGGTATCAAGAGTGAAAACGCACGTTTAAATGGTTGGACTTATATTGATATTGAAGATATTGATGTCGGCAATTATGTTGAAAATGCCAAAGCATTACTTACCAAAGAGCTTGAGCTACCTGCTGGCTATTCAATTAATTGGGCCGGGCAGTATGAGTACATGGAGCGTGCCAAAGAGAAGTTGAGCTATGTTGTGCCGTTAACGCTGGCGATTATTGTTATTTTACTTTATCTCAACTTCAGGCGTTTGAGTGAAGTCGTTGTGATCATCGCAACTTTGCCAATGGCGATGATCGGCGGATTATGGCTCATGTATCTGGAAGGTTTTAATTTTTCGGTTGCTGTTGGCGTTGGTTTTATCGCACTGGCCGGCGTTGCAGTGGAAATTGGCGTGATCATGTTGGTGTATTTGAATCAAGCACTGCAAGATTTAAAAGACCAACATCAAAGCAAAGGCACAACCATTGAAAAAGCAGATTATCTAGAAGCCATTTTGCATGGTGCAGGCTTACGTGTTCGGCCTGTGATGATGACAGTCGCAACCATTATTATTGGTCTGTTACCGATTTTATATGGTGATGGTACGGGCTCAGAAGTGATGAGTCGTATTGCAGCGCCTATGGTCGGCGGTATGTCGAGCGCTGTGCTGCTTACTTTGATTGTTTTACCTGCAGTTTATTGCTTAATGAAAGCGGGTGAGGTCAAAAAGTTTAATGAAAAACTAAAATAGTTAGGTACTTCTATGGAGACATTTGAGACTCTCTGGCTCTAAACCAGAGAGTTTGAAATGATATACAACGATACGCTTTTTAACCATTCTACTGGCTATCGTAACTAAAAACGTGAAGTTTGACTTATAAGAACATGATATAAAATGATTTTACAGAGTGTAAACTATACACAATTGAGTGATTTTCATATTTTCTTGCTAGTGAATATTTGTGTCGTTACACTGTTTCGAAATTATTAATTGAGATATAGGTAGTGGAATTAACAACATGGTTTAGCCTTGCGATAATTTGTATTATTGGCGCTATGTCACCTGGCCCTAGTTTAGCGGTCGTTCTTCGTCACTCTTTGTACAATAGCGCTGGTCATGGCATCATTGCCAGTGTTGCCCACGGGGTTGGTGTGGGGTTATACGCCGCTCTTTCATTAGCTGGCTTAGCAAGTTTAATCACACACTTTCCTATTGTATTTCAAACCTTAGTGTATGCAGGTGCTGCCTACCTAGCTTATATGGGCTGTAAAATTCTAACCAGTCAATCCTCTGGATTCGATGTCTCAAGAGCAAATACAACAAGCTACAAACAAGCTGCGCAAGACGGATTTGCAATTGCATTTTTGAATCCTAAGCTTGCGATCTTTTTCATTGCGCTTTTTTCGCAGTTCATTGAACCAGGCTCTATGACATTGTTTGTTGCAATATTAATGTGTGGCACAGTATTGAGCATAGACACACTTTGGTATTTTTTTGTTTCAGTGGTCAGTGCAAAAGCAAGTGAAAAGTTTGATTTAACAAAGAGACAAGCGGTCATTGATAAGTTACTGGGTGTAGCCTTCTTGTTATTGGCAACAAGAGTTTTGTACCAACAATTTATGGATTAAAAAAACCGAGCATTCATTTTATGAATGTTCGGCTTTATTGTTTAACAGTTAGTGCTTAATCAGGATATGCATCCATGATCTTTATTACTTCATCCATATTTTGTACAAATGCGTCAACCAAATTAGGGTCGAAATGTTGGCCTTTTTCTTCTTCAAGTAATCGTAAAACTTCTTGAGAGTCCCAAGCTTCTTTATAACAACGCGAATGAGACAAAGCATCAAACACATCAACTAACGCTACTATACGTCCATAAATATGAATTTCATCGCCTTTCAAACCATTTGGGTAACCTTCGCCATTGAACTTTTCATGATGTTCTCCAGCTACAATAGCTGCTGCTTTTAGAGTAGAGCGTTTTGAACGAGCGAAAATGTCATGACCAATGTTTACATGGGTTTTCATCACCTCAAATTCTTCTTCGGTCAGCTTACCAGGCTTTAACAATACTGAATCAGGTATGGCAACTTTACCTACATCATGCATAGGTGAAGCCATATATAACTCTTGTGCTTCTTCTTCCGATAAGCCAATCCATAAAGCTAATGAACGCGATAAATGAGCAACCCTACGAACATGGTTTGCAGCTTCTTTAGATCGACTCTCTACCACCTCTCCTAAGGTTTCAATAATTTCAGACTGTGTTTCGAAAACTTCTTTATCAAGCTCTAAATTATCAAAAGCAACTGAGATATTATTCGAAAAAAGCTCGAGTAACTTTTTATCTAATTCATCTACTTGATTAATACCCTCTAAGTAAATGAGGTTTTCTCCTGCATTAATTGTCTCGAAATAGCCGACAAAGCAATCATTCTCAATGACACTTTTACGGTTAATACAAGCATTCTCAATCATTGCTTGAATATTTTCAGGGGGTTCTACAAGGTTGCCTTCTTTAGGGCAATAATTACCAGTGCCTGCAAGAAATTGAAGTTCGCCGTCGATTTTTCTTACAGCAAAGTTGTTTTTATTTTCTGCTATTGATTTATCTGCATGAAGCAGTGCTGCTATTTGTACTAGTAAGCCACTTGCAAATTCTTGAATAGAGCGAATACGAAATAAACTGGCTGTTGAATTAATAACTCTTTCGAGACCTTCGCGATGATTTTCAAGTTTCTTTCGAGCAAGTTCTATATCTTGAATGTCTCTAAACCCACGTAATCCGGTATATACAACGGTAAAAAGTTTATCACTACTCAAGCTGGTTTTGTCTTTGTAATCATTTATATCATAGTTGGTGATTACCGCTCTTTCTGGTGCTTGGCCGGGTTGACCCGTTCTAAGGATTATTCTGATGAAGTGGTTATTTAATTCCTTGCGGATAAACTCAGCAACTTTTAAACCTGCATCATCGGTTTCCATGACCACATCAAGCAAAACTAATGCTATATCGTTATGTTCAGTGAGTACCTTTCGTGCTTCGTCTCCATTATAAGCACTAATAAATTCAAGGCCGCGCTCATCAAATTCAAACCTGTTCAAAGTTAGTTTAGTAACAGCATGAACATCAGGTTCATCGTCGACGATTAATACCTTCCATGCAGCTTTACGTGCTTCCTTAGGCTTAGAAGATTTTTTAAATAAGCCCATTTTCGTCACCTTCTAATTTTGATTGAATATCAATAGGCACATTAATGACAAATTTAGTGCCTTCATTTATTTGGCTCTCAACAGAAATGGTTCCGAACATTTTTTGTTGTACAATATTGAAAACCACATTCATGCCTAATCCAGAGCCTCCATTGGCGCGATTAGTGGTGTAAAAAGGTTCAAAAATTTTGTCTATTGACTCCGTGGACATTCCCTTTCCGTCATCAATAAACTCAAAAATTAACCTGCTATCTTTAGTATAGAAGTTTAATTCTACTTTTCCTTCCGATTGGACATCATATGCATGTATAAGTGTATTTTGTATGAAATTGGTGAAAATCTGTGCCCAAGAGCCGGGGTAATTATTAATGATGAGAGGATCAGACTGAGTATTAACCACAAATACTACCTTGCTTTGTTTTAACTTGTTTTTAAGGCTCATCATTGTTTCATTGAGGTATTGAATAATATCAAATTGCCTTATCTGCTCAGCTGACTGATCGACAGCAACGAGTTTGAAGCTCCTTATTAAATCTGCAGCACGCTGAAGACTGTTTTGTATGGTGGTTGATAACTCTTGCGATTCATTAATAAAGCGAGTGAAGTCACTTTCTTCTAACTCTCCTTCTTCAAATAACCTAGCGATTTCTTGAACAGTTGTTTGAAAGTGAGAAATACCGGTTAGACTTAACCCAACAGGTGTATTGATTTCATGCGCAACGCCTGCGACAAGTCGCCCTAAAGCGGCCATTTTTTCAGATTCAATTAACTGAGACTGTGCGATTTGCAACTCATTTAGAGATTTCTCTAGTTCTTTTTCAGATTCAATCAACTTAGACTGAGCATTTTGTAAATTACCTAGAGAGCACTCTAATTCTTTCTCTGATTTTTGCCTGACATCTATCTCATTTTCAAGTTTAGAGTGTTGTTCATTAAGTTGAGCAATCGTTTTATTAAGTTCATCGGTTTTTTCTTCAATGGTATATTCAAGACTCTTATTTGCTGCATCTAAACTACTGATGGTCTCAGATGTTTTACTAATCATTGCGTTCAGTGCTTTTTGAAGAGTACCTAGCTCATCTTCATAGTTTCTAGCAACAGTTATTGTTGAACTGCCTAAATCACTTGGATTAATTTTACTAATTTGCGTCGTTAATTTTTTAAGAGGGGTGCTTAATAGTAATTTAAAAGCAACTGAGATAAGTATAAAGACAGCAGCTATATTAATTGCTGCATTAACTAACAGTAAAAATAGGCTCTGTTGGACATTATTGATTATGAAATCTTTGTTCGAATAAAAGGTGATGGTACCAATTTCGGTTGTCGTATTTTTTGATGTGTTAAGAAGCGGAAACGAATGTGAAATAAAATTATCTTCTTGACCGGTATCATTTGATATTGTGCCAACACTTACAATATTATCGGTTTGACCTGATGTAATGACGACCCCTGATATATGTGGGAGTCCTAAAATACTTTTGGCAGAAATTTTGAGTTGATCATAATCTTCATTTAAAAGATCAAAAGCGAGTTTATGCTTGAAGTTGTTTTCAGAAGCCTCAACTACTCTGTAAACCTCATTTTGTGCATGAAGATATTCAATATAAACATGAACAGCGGTTACTAGAATCGCCAGTATGAAGTAAACCGTTAATACTATAGCGAGTAACTTAATTGATAAAGATCTAACCAATTTTAACTCCCAATAATCACATAAAAGCATATTTGTATTTATTAAATTTAGTCTTGATCAGGAAGGTGGGCAAGTTTTGTTCAAGTTAATAAGTAAAAAGTGATTTTGTATTCTTTGATCTAATGTACCATTCAACCAGAAAGTGCAATTACAGATATTTTTGGTAATTAATCTTACGTTTTCATATATTAATTAGCTGAAAAAATAGGTCATAGTGTAATACTATCTTTTACAGACTGCTCGAAGAGGCGCGCCATGCATAATGAGTGTCGGTGCAGTTAGCCTAAATTTAGCACTACATGAAACCACTCCATTGGTTCAATAAAATAAATGTTTGTATTCGGTTGTTAATGTTTAAGTAAATTATTGAGCATCTACTTAACCTAAATATTGCTATCAATCCTTAACGTCATAATAACTAGATTTTATTTCATTACCAAAGTGCCTAGAATGATTAGTGCAGTTCAGTGTTATAAATGTTTAGATTAATGTAGGCCCGAATTCAACTTCGAAGTGCGACACACCAACATCAAGCGGCCATGGCTAATTCTTTAAAAATAACTGCCGGCTGCTTGAACCCTAAACACTTCCTTGGACGGTTATTTATCCTTGATTGAGCAAACTGAATATACTCATCCGTTACCTGCCTTAAGTCTGACCCTTTCTTCACGTATTGCCTTAACAGACCATTCGCGTTTTCGTTTGCACCTCGCTCCCAAAAACTGTATGGGTGGGCAAAATATATGTCAGCATTAAGTGCTGCTCCAATCTGCTCATGACCAGCGAATTCTCTACCATTATCTGCTGTGATTGTGTGTACACAGTCTTTAAATGGCAAAAGCATCTCTATTGTCGCCTTAGTCACTGCATCAGCCGATTTAGACGACACTTTCTTCGCTAAATAGAAGCGGCTTTTTCGCTCTAAAATAGTCACAATCGCACCTGTACCAGGTTTACCTAATACAGTATCGATTTCCCAATCCCCGAATCGCTCTTGGCTATCAACAATTGATGGGCGTTCATCAATGGATACCGCATTTTTTATTGTTGGCACCTTCTTTTTTTGGCCTTTGCGATATCGTTTGTGTCCTTGCCTCAAGTGACGATAGTGTTGAACGCCTTGACGTTTATCTCGAGCAACATAACGATAAATCCATTCATGACTAACGCAAGCTCCTACACTTGTAAGGACATTGGATATTTGCTCAGGGCTTCAGTCGATACTAAGCAGCACGCGAACAAACGTAATACGCTCACTAGGTATTCGATATTTGCGAGCGGCTTTGCGCCTGCGAACCGAAAAAGCATGAGCATTATGAGGGCAATAACCCCCATGGGTTTGATTTCTTTTTAACTCACGATACACCGTTGCACGATGGCATTTCACTTTTTTGGCAATTTCAGAGATCGAAATACCCAGTTCCAAAAGGGTAGAAATTTGCTATCTTCTCCCCTCGGTCAACTGCTGATAACTCATAGTAGTACTGCTTGTTTCTTTGGCGAGAAGAGCGTACCACTTTCGGCAGTTGGCTTCCTCTTCTACACCTTTCTATGAGTGTCGCACTTATTATCTGAAATCAGGTATAACTATGATATTAGATAAAAATAATGAATTGATTAGAAGTTGAAGGCGCGAATAAAGCAACATATTGTTAGTTTTCTTCTATATTTTTAATCTAAATGGCCACTGTCCTCGTTATCGTAAAGTAATCAATTTAAACTTTTTGGCATATGGGTTATCTTCAAAATCAATAGAGTTGAACTGGTGGTTAAAACTGTTCGTGACAGCTTAACTAGATTAAAACGTTTAATGAGCTTTTATCTCCGCTATAACCATTACAGATAGTCATCTAAGTCTATGTCAATCTCTTCGCAGTCTGAACGATATTTGGGTAACGCAATATCGAGTCGAGTATATCTATTCTCTTCGCTAATAATTTTTATCGTACCATTTAGCGACTGGGTAATGATTAAATACACGATGTGCATTCCCAAACCAACTTTGCCTCTGATTCTTCCCGTTGTGTAAAACGGCTCGAATACTTGGTTAATTTCGTCTCTGCATATACCTACTCCATTGTCTGAGATCGACAAATGAAGCTTGTCGTTGTCGCTATTTATTTTGATAATAACCTTTTTATCTTCTTGTTTTGTAAGGCCATGCTCTATCGCGTTCTCAATAATATTGCTAAGCGCTTGAGTTAGTAAATTAACGTCGGTATCTATCTCACACTCATTACCATGAACTTCAAACTCCACTTCTTGGTTTAACTCAGAGATAGGTAAGTAGGCAAATTCTATCAACGATTTTATTTCTACCCCTTTTTGCGGACTAACATTGAGAGAACTATTAACTTGTTTAAATGTCTCGATCAGATTAACAACTTTATCTAAGTTCTTATCAATTAAGGTTTCGGCCTCTTTACAAGACAGAATAAACTCTTTTAAGTCATCTTCTTCTAACGCCTCTTGTTCAAATAGTAGGTCTAGCTTTTCAAGAGAAGCTTTCGATAAACTATAACTCGAAATAACAATACCTAGTGGGGTATTAATTTCATGGGCAATACCAGAGATCATTCTATTCAGCGAGCCGACTTTCTCAGCTTCGATGAGTTTGTTCTGATTCTCAGAAATAATTTTAGCCATTTCGTTAAAAGTTCTAGCTAAATCACCAAATTCATCCTTTGAAAGATCTGCAATACGGGTGTCTAAGTTCCCTTTAGCCAACTCCATAGCCTTAATGGAATAGTTATTTAAGGTTTCTCTGAGTTGTAAGTAAGTCCCATAAACAAAATAGATAACAATAAGGTAAAGTAATAAGCTAACAATTACTAAAGCGGCTAATTTGAGCTTTTGTTTGAGACTTCGATTTTTTAATCGAGTTTCAACATATTCTAGAATTTGTGCATCAAATTGACGCATTTTATCTATTTCTTTTGAGTAAAAATCTAAATATTTACGCCAAGTGGGAAGGTCATCTGGCTCATCTAAAATCTGCTCATAAGTATAATTTAAAAGACTTTTAGAGCTATTTAATATTTCATTTAAGGCATTTATTACATCGCTGTCTTCATCTAAGTAAAAAGAAATGTGGCTAGACGCATAATTTTTTAAGGCAATATTATCTTCAGCTTGAGCTGCTAATTTTTCTAATGTGTGATAAGTATAACTGTCTACAGTTGGCATGCTGAGAGCGTATGCACCTGCGGCGCGTAAAAATCCGATATTGTTATAAATTTCAGGCGTTTCATTAACAAAATTATTGATTAGATAAAAATTAATGGGGTCGTCGTCGTGAATAAGTGCACTTTCAAAAGAAATGATTTTTGCCAAAAGTTGCAGTTCAATTACAACCTTATCAAAATGTAAAAACTGAGATTCAATACCACCTCGCATTATTGCCTTGCTCTCGTTTAGCTGCTGCCACTGATTTTTAACATTTTCAATTTGTGATTTAACGTTTGTAGTGATTGATAATTGTTTAGATAAATTACTAGATAATAACTCTACTTCTTTTGTAATTTTTTGTTTTTCTTCTGAAATAAACTTACTTAATTGAGCATCTAAGTTTACTTCTTGTAGTACAGCATGATCTCGATAATCTTGTATTTGATAGATAGTGGTAATAAGAGATTCGAGTGATTTGACACCAAATATCTCATTTTGAGTTTTTTGGATACTTTTAGTTGTATCAATTAACAATACAAGTAAAAGAAAAAGTAAAGGCAGAGACAACATTCCAATAATGGCTATAAACTTACGAGCAAATGACATCTGCTTACTGACGTTAATTGCAATCTCAAAAAAGCGTTTATTCAAAATAAAGAAATTTCAAGTCATTGATTATTTATAAAGCATAGGCGAGTTCTTGTTAGTTACAAACAGGTTTTTGCAGATTTGTAATTTACTTATCATATTTACTGGGCAAGTTAATTGAATTCATTTTCTATACATGCTGTCAGTGCTTTCAATGCCTTACCTTTGTTTATTACCTTCCAAGCAATATTGAGCTGCTGTGGTTCGACCTGTTTTATTAGCTTAAGTTGCTTTAAAGAGCCTGCTTCTATCTGTGCTCTAATCTGCTCAGATGGTAAAAAACCAACACCCATACCGACTTCGATGGCACAAATCTTTTGTTGTAAATTACTAACATATATATGCTTTGAGCCTTCGATGATATTCGATGATTTTGCAATGGCATTGCGGCTTGAGTCGTGTACAACCACTGTTTTGTACTTAAGAATATCAGACTCTGCTAACTTTCGTTTTAGTGTATGCAGAGGGTGATTTGGCGCAGCCACGAAGCAGCTGTGATACTGGGTTAGAGCTTTTGCTCTTATTCCTTGTTGTGATGGTATGGGATCTGATGCTCCGATCACCAAATCCACTTCGTCTTCTATTAAGGCTTCCCACGTACCGTTTAACACTTCTTCTTTAAAGTCGAGTTCGATGTTTTCGTGCTCAGCTAAAAATGCATGGCAGGCTTTGAAAATTTTACGCTCGTCCACAATGGTATCAATAGCGATACGTATTTTGGGCTCCCAGCCGTGGGCGATGGTTTGCGTCTGCTCTGTCAATTTGCCAACGGCAAGTAAAACTTTACGGCCTTCTTCAAGAAGATGCAGGCCTGCGGGAGTTAATACTGAGCGTCTACCTTGGCGCACAAATAAAGTCACCCCTAGTTGTTCTTCGAGCTTTTGCACAATATACGAAATCGCTGATGGAACTTTATTAAGTTGCTCAGCGGCACTGGCAAAACTACCACGTTGGTCAATGGCGTCGAGTACTAGTAAAGCTTCTAATGTAAGCGGAGAGTGCTGCATATCACTTAAAAATATATTCAAATTTATTGTTCAAATATTTTGAACTAACTTGTCAAATTCTGCCAGTTATTTGTTTACTAATGCTTACCTATAATGGACTCACTTCTTCAGAGAAACACTGAAAAACACAATTAACTAAATTTGAGAGAGCAGCAAAATGAACACATCAACTTTATTAAACGTATTAAAAACTGACGACCAACTATCAGCTTTACCACTTCGTGTAGTCGCAGGTATTTTATTTATTGCCCACGGCGCACAAAAGTTATTTGCATGGTTTGGTGGCTATGGTCTTGAAGGCACTGGGCAGTGGATGGAGTCAATTGGTTTAGCACCAGGTTATCTAATGGCACTCATGGCCGGAAGCGCAGAGTTCTTCGGCGGGATCTTTTTATTAATCGGCTTACTCACAAGACCAACTGCTGTTGCACTTGCTTTCACTATGCTGGTGGCCATTTTTGCAGTGCATTTCCAAAACGGTTTATTTATGTCGAACAATGGGTATGAATTTGCGTTGTCACTGTTTGCTATCAGCGTTGCATTAGTATTCCAAGGTGGTGGCAAGTTTTCGCTAGACCGTACTTTAACGTCTAAGTTAATTAGCCAAAGTAACGCACAGCTTCAAACTGCCAGTAACTAAAATCGAAATATAAGTTCGAAAGTTTTTAAAGCGAAGAAATTAAAGTAAAGAAGTCACAGCTCATACGTGACTTCTTTACAGCAAAATATTTATAGCATTGAGAGGACTTATTATGGGTTTATTACAAAACGGCAAATGGGTTGATAAGTGGTATGACACCAAAGAGAGCAAAGGTGCATTTAAACGCCAAGACAGTAAATTTAGAAACACGATTAGCACAGACAGTGATAACCCTTATCAACCTGAAGCTGGCCGTTATCACCTTTATGTTTCTTTAGCGTGTCCTTGGGCGCACCGCACATTGATTTTTAGAGTGCTAAAAGGGCTTGAGTCTTTAATTGATGTCACAGTTGTTCAAGCTCAAATGCTAGAAAATGGCTGGGAGTTTGATGATGAAAAAGACCCGCTTTATGGCTTTAAATATGCTTATGAGCTGTATTTAAAATCAGATCCAAGTTATGAAGGCCGCGTGACGGTTCCAATTCTTTGGGATAAAAAGACCCAGACCATAGTCAACAACGAATCCGCTGAGATCATTCGTATTTTTAATACAGCGTTTAATGAACTAACTGGCAACACAGACGACTACAGCCCAGAAGCTTTGCTACCTGAAATTGACCAGATGAACGCACGTATTTACGACACCATCAATAACGGTGTTTATAAAGCGGGTTTTGCAACGACACAAGAAGCGTATAACACAGCGTATGATGCATTGTTTGAAAGTTTAGATTGGCTAGAAGACCATCTAAGCAAAAATCGTTATTTAGTTGGCGAGCAAATTACCGAAGCCGATTGGCGTTTATTCACGACGCTAATACGTTTTGATGCCGTGTATTTTGGTCATTTCAAATGTAATCGTACTCAGCTTAAGGACTTTGAAAACATCAGTAATTATGTTCGTGAGTTGTATCAGGTGCCGGGCGTGAGTAACACCGTTGATATTAAATACACCAAAGAGCATTACTATGCGAGTCACAAGACCATTAATCCAACTGGTGTGATCCCAAATGGTCCTGAGTTAGACTATAACGCGCCGCACAATAGGAATGAACAGTAAAAATTAACCCTTATAACTAAGCTTTACTAGTTCTATATATTAGGCTATTTGCTGATATTTAACTATGCTCAACTAAACGTCATTGCTAGGACATTATGTATGAGCTTTGCTGTTGGTCTTCAGGTTTTATTGTTCGTTATTCTTGCTCTGATCACAGGAGCAATTGTTCGCCATGGACTGAAAGGCACGCAAATACCATATACGGTCGCATTGTTGATGTTGGGCATTGGGTTTGGTTTATTGCATCGAGCAGATTTATTTACTGATAATTTAAGCGTCATTGGCAGTAGTTTAAGTTTAATTTCAGAAATTGATGCCCATTTATTTTTATTCTTATTCTTACCAACACTGATTTTTGAAAGTGCCTTTGCTATGGAAGTGCATTTGTTTAGGCGTATGTTTACTCAAATTGCAACTCTTGCTGTACCTGGTTTAATGTTAGCAATTTGGCTAACTGCAGAATTAATCAATGTCTTAGTGCCTTCCCATTGGGGATGGACATGGGCGATTTGCCTTATGTTTGGGGCTTTAATTAGCGCCACTGATCCCGTAGCGGTTGTCGCTTTACTAAAAGAAGTGAGCTCAAGAAAGCGACTTGAAACATTAATTGAAGGTGAGTCATTATTAAATGATGGTACAGCAATTGTTTTCTTTTCGTTGTTTTATGCTTGGGTTATTGCAAGTGCGAGCTCTGGCTCCGTTGCAACCTTAGCCCCCCCCTGGGAAGTTGTATTACAATTTTTAATCGTGGTTTTGGTGGGTCTAGTGATTGGCCTGATTGTGGGTTGGCTTTGTGTCTTATGGATAGACAGAGTGTTTAATGATCCCATGATTGAGATATCAATAACAATCGCGGCGGCATACTCTGTCTTTTTTATTGCTGAAACTTTTCATGTATCTGGTGTAGTTGCAGTAGTGACTCTTGCGATTATTTTTGCAAGTGTTGGACGAACACGGATCAGCCCTGAAGTGGCTGACTTTCTTCACCACTTTTGGGAAATGATGGCTTATATGGCCAATACAATCATTTTCCTTTTAGTAGGTATTTTAGTCGCTATTCGAGTCCCATTGAATGACCTAGACGCTTGGCAGGCTCTATTTCTTCTCTATTTAGGCATTTTAATCATTCGCGCATTTTCTATCACAGTATTTATGCCTGTGCTTAAGAGAATTGGTATCGGTATCAATTTTCAAAAATCAGCGGTGCTTTGTTGGGGGGGATTAAGAGGTGCGGTGTCTTTGGCATTAGCGCTCACAGTTGCTGCGAGTGATGTTTTGCCAAAAGAGCTCGGAGACAGAGTACTATTTCTCACTGCTGGTATTGTAGTTTTAACCATAGTTATTAATGGTGGAACAATGGGCGCACTGTTAAAACTTTTAGGTTTGAATAGTCTTCCTCCAGCAAAACAAGCGACGGTTGATAAAGCAAAAAATAAAGTGAATTCAGCATTGCATGACTTATTACCAGACATGATGAGTAATGAGTTCTTAAAAGGTGCAGACTGGACGAGTGTCAAGCAATCGGCACAAATTAAAGCTCTTAACGAAGTTGAAGAGTCAAATGAAGTTTCTCAAGAAGAATTAAACACGGCTTATAAACGCCGTTTGCTTGAAACAGAAAGAAAGCATTATTGGACTCAGTTTGAACAAGGTGTGCTAGGTAAACAAGCGACAAACCGCTTGGTTGAAGCCGTCGAAAGAGCACTCGATGGAGAGCCTAAAATAGGGGATAGAGAAAAACTTTTTAGTGTTTGGCAATTACCTGCGTGGCTTGAACCATTTAGGGCCTATAGTTGGTCGAATAAGTTGTTGTTAAAACTATATTTTAGTAAGTTAGCTTTGGGTTACGATATTGCAAGAGGGTTTATTCAAGCGCAAGAAACGTTAGAAAGTCACATTGATACTTTAGCTCATTCACCAGAAGCCGCAGCAGAAGTTCGCTCTGCGGTGCAGGCTAATAAACAACTCACTATTGAGCGAATTCAAGATCTTTATACAAGTTTTCCTGAAATTATCCAGGCCTTACAATCACAATCAGCAACACGTTTATTACTTAATCGAGAAAGAGCAATTATCAAAGAGCAATTAAAGCAAGCTGTGCTAGATAAACCTGAAGCGCAAAGATTGCTTGATGATGTTGAGCATAGAATGGCTGCATTACAAAAAATATCGATATTTAATAAATCTAGAGAGCAGAAATTAAAGGCAGAAATTTCATGGCTAAAAGACTTAAAAAGCCAAACAAGAGAAAAAATTTCAGCTTTAACTGAGATCAGTGTTTACGAGGCAGGACAGGTGATTTGTGCCGAAAATCAGCAAATTAATAAAATTGGCGTTGTCAGCCGAGGCAGCATTACAGAAAAATTTAAACAAACTGAAAATGGCCACACAAACAAAGTTCATATTAGTAAAGGGCCTGGAGAAACCATTGGTGTGCTTGCATTATTAGCGAATCAAAATGCCATAGAATATGTGAGTGAAACACCCGTGGAGATTATGTGGCTGCCTAGTGAAAAGTTAAAAGCGTTGATGGCAGAAGATCCGAAGCTAACACGGGAAATGTGTAAACTCTTAGCAAGTTATTCAAGTTAACATTTTGTTAATTATAATAATCAAAATTAAATAACACGCGAAATGATTTCGCTGCTGACGTGTTTAACTTAGTAGCACCGACTTTATGTCGGGTAATCTTCTCAATTCCTTTCACAAAAATTTGCCAAATGTAAATTTTTGGTTAATAGTTTATTTGTCCGTTTTGGGGACAAATAAACTGAAAGGAATAATCATGAACTTAAAACACACCGCACTAGCAACCTTGCTATGCAGCTCTGCCGCATTTGCAGCGATTCCATATAAGAACGAGCGATACCAGTTCACTCAACCTAGTGGTGAAGTGATAACGCTAACACTTAATGGTAATAGTTATTATGCTGAGCAAAGAACAGCAGATGGTCGCCTCGTTGTTTTTGACAATGCACTTAAAGGCATGGCGTATGCCAAATTAAATGACGAGGGCAGCAAACTAATCTCAACTGGCATCTTAGTCAGCAGTAAGAGTCAACAGGGTATTCAAAATGTGCAGTTGCGAGTTAAGCAAGCAGGGCTAAGTACCGAAGCGAAACAACGCTTAGTTGAAGCACAACAGCAGCGCATGTTAGGCGAGCATGATACACATACTCACTCAGTGCAATCACGCATGCAAACCACACAGATAGATGCGCAAATATCAGGGCAGGTGAAAGGCCTTACTATTATCATCGACTTTCCTGATGAACGTGGCACTATCAGTAAAGCCCAAATAGAGCGTTTTCTAAATGATGCCAATTACACCGAGTTTGGCAACGCACAATCTGTACGAGGCTACTTCACAAAAGTGTCGGGTGGCAAGCTTGATTACACCAATACAGTTACCCAGTACTACACGGCAAAAAAGAACAAAGCCTACTATGCCGACTCAAGCTTGAGCTCAACCGTTCGCTCTCAAGAACTGATAAAAGAAGCACTAGATTGGCTTGAATACCAGCAGGGTTTTGACTTCTCAACACTGACTACCAACAGCAGTAAGCAAATTCGCGGCTTAAACATTTTCTATGCAGGTAATTCAGACAGCAGTTGGTCAAAAGGCTTATGGCCACACATGGCACGTCTCAGTCCAAGGTTCTGTGCCGACGGTGTGTGTACCGACCGCTACCAAATCACCGACATGCGCAGTAGTTTATCAATTGGTACCTTTGTGCATGAATCTGGTCACTTAATCACGAATTGGCCAGATCTATACGATTACGATGGCAGCTCAGAAGGCTCAGTCGCCAGCTTTGGTGTAATGGGATATGGCGCAATAGGGCAAACTAATCGTTTTAAACCAACCCCACCTGTAGCGCACTTTAGAGCAATCGCAGGCTGGGACACTGTCACCGAGTTAAACCCTGCAATCAATGCAAATGCACCAAAAGGCACACTGAGTCACATTTCAGGTTCTAATGCATCGTATAAATGGACTAACCCGAGCAACCAAAACGAAGCATTTTATATAGAGGCCATTCATCAGAGTGGACAAAACTCAGAGCAACCAGATCAAGGGTTAGCAATTTGGCATGTCGATAGCTCGGGTAATAATTCAAATGAGTGGAAGCCCTATATTCAAATGGAGCACGCAGATGGTAATCGCGATCCCGAATACAAACGCAATCGTGGTGATGGCTCTGATTTGTTTGATTATGCAGGAGAGTTTTCAAACACCTTGCCTAATGCACTAACCTCACGAGGCACTAATTCACTTTGGTGGAATGGCAGTGACTCGGGCTTAAACATTTCAAACATTAGTGCTGCAGCGCAAACCATCAGTTTTAAAGTAAACGAGCAAATAATAGAGCCGCCAGCAGGGACTGTTTACACAGGCTATTTAGCTGATAAACAACAAGCTGTTGAGCCAAACGGTAGTTGGTTTTATTTCGATGGGGGCAACATAAGCTTAAAATTAACCGGCCCAACCTCTGCAGACTTTGATCTAAAAATTGAGCGTTGGCAAGGTGGTCGTTGGCAACAAGTAGGCTTGTCTGAGTCGCCGACTTCAACAGAGTCTATCAATTATCAAGCATCGTCTGGCTATTATCGATATATTGTCTATTCATATTCTGGTGCCGGTGACTATCGTTTAGAAGAGATAAGGTAACCTTAACAAGTATTGGTGCTACTGACTTCGGTAGCACCGACTCAAGGTCGGGTAAAAAATAACTCGACAACATCCACTATATTTGGGGTTATCTGCTTATATTAAAAGCAATTTAAAATAATCAGACCAAACATGAATAACTTATTGATTCTTATCACTACTCATCTACAAAAATTTAAGCTAAATTAGCAATCAACTAAGTTACAAAGAAACTTGGCGAGCAGCTATATTAAAACTGCACAGGCGTGAAACCCAACGTCACTTCTCTCACATTGGTAAAGAATAAACACATGACACAACAAACGCTAGACTACTACGCTCAGAACGCCAGCGCATTCGCCAACAGCACGCTTCATATAGATATGAGCGATTTTTACAATGCCTTCTTACCACACTTACCATCAGCCGAAGGTTGCCCGAATGGGTTAAAACCGCATATTTTAGACGCCGGCTGTGGCTCAGGCCGAGATGCACTTTATTTCAAAAATTTAGGATATAAAGTAACGGCTATTGACGCTTGTGCAGAATTAGCCGAAATTGCTAGTTTTCACCTAGAGCAACCTGTTTACGTTAAAACCTTTCGCCAAATTAACGACCAAAACCAATATGACGGAATTTGGTGTTGTGCAAGCTTACTTCATGTTGTTCACCGTGAACTGCCAGACCGTTTCACCAAATTAGCCAATGCCTTAAAATCAAACGGTGTACTTTACGTTAGTTTTAAATACGGTGAGGGTGAGCGAGATATAAATGATAGGCACTACACAAACTTAACCGAAGAAAGCCTAAAAGCATTGATAGACGCAGAGCCACAGTTAACGCTTGAAAAAACATGGCAAAGTGAAGATCAAAGGCCAGAGAGAAAAGGCGAGATTTGGTTGAATGGGTTGATTAGAAAGGTGTATTAGTTAAATCTCAAATTGTTATTTTCAACCTTTAAAATAACAATTTGTGATAAAGTTAATCCTTTCTAAAAAAGGGAATAACTATGATTTATCTTGATACTGCAGCCTCTTATCCATTACTACCTGAAGTCAAAGAAACTCTCATTAAAGAATTTGAAAATCATTATGCAAATTCCGCTGCAAGCCACTACTTAGGCGAAGAAGTTAATAAAAGCATTAATCGAGTCCGCGAAATGTTGGCTGACGAAATTGGTGCTTTCCCTAGTGAAATAGTATTTACAAGTGGGGCAACAGAATCTAATAACCTTGCTATTAAAGGTGCTTTATTATCAAAAGACCCCAAATTAAAATCTAAAAAGCATATAGTTACTTCTGCGATAGAGCACAAATGTAATTTAGCTATTTGTAATTACATGGAAAGTTTAGGTTTTGAAGTGACATACTTAATGCCTAATAAAAATGGTTTAATTACGGCTGAATCTGTTAAAGGTGCTTTGAGAGTTGATACAGCGCTTGTTTCTATAATGCATGCTAATAATGAATTAGGCACTTTAAACCCTATTAAAGAAATAGGGCAAGTTTGCTTTGAAAATGACGTTTTATTTCATTGTGATGCAGCACAAAGTCTATGCAAAACAGAGATTGATGTAGATAATTTTAATGTCGATTTTATGTCTTTTTCGGCACATAAAATTGCTGGCCCTAAAGGCATTGGTGCTTTGTATATTAGGGACTTAAGAGAACGAGAAATTGAACCTGTTATTCATGGCGCAGGGCAAGAGCAAGGAGTACGTGGTGGAACAGTTGCTTCACCATTAATTGCAGCATTCGGAACGGCAATAGAGTTATTTCCTTTAAGATATAAAGAGTTTAGCAAAACAAAGGCATTAGAATTCTTTAAAGAATCTTTACAAGCTACGGGCATCACTTATTCTGAGAATGGTCATGGAGAAAAACTAAGCCACTGTTGCTCTTTTACTTTTCATGATGTAAAAGTCACTAAGTTAATCAGAGAAAATGATGAAAAGATTGCTTTTGCTCAGGGCTCAGCATGCAGCTCTAAGGAAATTCAAGCATCGCACGTCTTAACAGCGTTGGGCTTTTCGAGAGAAGAAGCCGAAAAGACTTTTAGGATCAGTTTTCCTCTAGATATTAGCCATGAACAAATTTCGTTTGTAGTTAACGCTATAAAAAAAGCGACATAAGTCGCTTTTTTTATTTATAACAAGTTACACAAGCCCCACCACCTTCGGCTTCATCGTAAATATTGTCTAATTCACCGAATTCACAATACCCTTCGATATCACCTAATAGTGCATTTCTGCGTTTTTTCTTTTGAAAGCGTGCGACTTTTTTTTCATGATTTTCAATTATTCGCTTTTGAACTTCTGGATCTTCTAAAGTCTCTAGAGGCGTACCTTGGCCCATCCAGTAAAAACGTTCTCCAACGGTTGTATTTGTATCATCACCTTTTTCAAAAGCTTTGGCTTCTTCAAATAAATCGGGGTGCTTCTGCATCAATTTCACCCACTCGATTTTACGTTGGTAAAAGCAGAAGGTACAACCTGAGCGAGAACGCCATTTGTAATATTCAGGCAGCTCTAAACCATTTCGCTGCAATATATTTTCAATGTCACTGCGCACAATGCCATGTTCACGAAACGGAAAAACAGATTCAATAGGCTTTTCTATTGTCATGTATCCAGTACGTTCAGGTTCATCAGCGCGAATACCAACAAAGTTTTTAATTTTATATCCGTCTTTGATGAAGCTGTCTAGCCATTGCTCAAAAGGTTTTAACTTCATTTGGACCGTACACCAGCGATCACGTTGTGATGGTAAATAGTTACCATGTTCTTTTAGCAAATGTGCAAAGTCTTTTTCACCACGTCCTTCAATATTATTGAGTGAACGCGCGTTTAGGCGGTGAATATAGCCTAATTTCTCTTCTAATTTATCTATAAAATCATTTGTTTCAGGTAGTTCATATCCTGTATCAGTAAAAAAATACTCAACTTCTAGTTCTGGGTAAATTTCCTTAACAAACAGAGCAAGTGCGCTACTGTCCTTACCACCTGAAAGACCAAGAACATATTTAACTTTTTCAGTCATTAACAGACTCCTCAGTAACAACATCCATTAAGTCTGCAAGTAGCTTAGTCAAAGCTGCAAGCTGTTTTTCTTTTGGAATATCAGACAAGTTAGACTGAATATTACTTACTGCTTTAAGCACTTGAGAATCATCAGTTAAGTCATGTCTTATGAAGCTACCAAATTCTCTGTGTTTTCCGTTTTCATCCAATGTCATTAAGGCTAATGGCTTCGATGTACCTTTATTTTGGATGTTGCCAAAAGATTCTATTCGTCTAAATTGAATGCATAAATTTTGTAGTTCATCAAATCCATTACGTAAGTGCTTATCAGTCCAATTGCGCTCTGGAGTACCTGTAGTTAGATTGATAATAAACTCGAATTTAGTCTTAGCTATTGGTTTATCTTTATTTTCAATATAGGCAGCAATTCGCTTTGCAAACTCTTTTACATTTGGACGTTTTGCAACTTTGTCGACAAAAATACAGCGCTCTTTTAGTTGGTCATTAAAATCTTCACCAAGCATTGAAGTAATAACTTGTTTGAAACCATTAAATAAAATGTCGTGTTGTGCAGTAAGCTCTTCAATTGCGCGTTTTAAGCTAGTTGCTAATTGTTTTTCTACAGTAGGATCGTCTTTACTAAAACCAAAAACAGTAGGTAAATCATCTAAAATTAACTTAAAGGGATCGTTTGCGCCGATTACTTTATTTCTAAAATTTCGAGCTTCCTTAGATAAACCTTGTTGATGCTCTTCCCCAAAATTGTCACCACTTGTTTTTTTAACCCATGAAGGTAATTTATGAACTATACCAACAATATGTTTAGCAATATTTAGTATTGTACCATTTGGTTGTGTTTCGCCTAGAGTTGCTTTTGCTAAGTTATCTAATAAGTGAGTTTGGATTTCAGATATTTCAAAATACCTTACAGCAGCCTCATGCGGGTACTTGTATATTTTGTTTACAAGTTCTTCATCTAACTCAGGTATAAAAACGAATTGCTTAGTTGAATCAAAATCATAAAAAGCTACTTGGCCTTCTAACGATTTCAGTAGTGCAAGGCCATAAATACAACATAAGCCTGAAGTTAAACCGTAAGGAGGCTTCATCCACATATCATAGAGTGCGGCGAGAGTGACATGCTGGTTTTTTGAATATTCCTTAATAAATGTCACACCATCTTGCCAAAGCGTATGCATATTAGGGTTATTTTGTATTGCTTGCTTATCCCAATTACTTGGGAAAAGATAACCTTCACTTGTTTCTAAATGCCATCCTTTACTTTTTAAGCATGACAAATAAAGCCCTTTTTCTGGAGGAAAGCTATTTTCATCAAATCCAAGGTCTTTCTCATCACCATATTCAAACATGGCGTTCATTAGCTTTCTTATGGCGCTGTTTGCACTACCAGAAGGTTTTGATCGATTTACCAATTCATTAATAACACTAGGCGCTTTAGCAAAAATCATATTAGCAATCTGAGATGCTAAAACTGTTAACGAAGCACTAGCCAGCTTTGCGCCTTTGTATTTCCAACTCGCATCTTTAAATAAACGATGTAACTCTTCGGCAACTTTATATTTAGCTTGGGTTATTCTTGTTTCTAACTCATTTTTTGCGATGAGGTCATGACTTATTTTACTTTCCTCTTTAGCGATTAGGTTAAGTGCAATTAATTCAATTGCTTCAAGCTTTAATGAATCGAAACTATCTACACTTCCAACAGCGATATAAGAATCCTCAGTTAGAGCTGCTTTTAACTCTTTAGCAACACTTATATTTGTGGGCAATACAAAGTGTAAAAATGTTTCACCTGTAATAGGTGTGTTTGAAAGGGCAGCAATTAAGTTCTTATCAACTTTATTAACAAGTTTAGTAGATGCCCAACGCATAGTACCTGTTTCATGATAATGCGCCGTTGCTAATGTATTTTGGGGTAAATCACAGACTTGTGTCCAATCAACTCCCTCGCTAATAGCTTCAATACGTTCATTGATTAGTGTATTGATATCAATATCACTACCTTGAAAAACGAATAAAGCATCATGCTTTTGACGGTAAATAATTACAGTCCAATTTTCTAGGTCGCTAATTGCATCATCTACAGCTTGTTTTGAATAGCCACGAGTTACAAAGTAATTCGAGATAAAAGCACGCTTAGCATGTAAATGATGATGGAAGCCAAAAATTGTCAATAATGCAATTATTTTAGTGATAGAAACGTGAAGTTCATCCCCTTTTTGGCTAGCCCTATGAATGGCATCACAACCTTCTAGCCAGGCCTTACTATCATGGGATGTAACAATTAAATGATGTAAATTATGATGCAAGTAATCCCAATATGCTTCAGGTTGATACAGTGCAAGTGTCTCATTTAATTGGTTATAATTTGATTCTAAAAATTCACGAAATGCAAGCCTCTCATGAGAAGCTAAAAAGCCGAACAAGCTTCGTTCATTCTGAGAAAAACGTCTTCGAGAAACAGGACCTAGCAACAAGCTAACGACAGGATCAAGCGGAAGTGTATTCAAAAGAGCTTTTGAATTTCTTGCTTGACTAACAAAAGACTCGCTGACTACTTCGATAAGATGCTTGTGTTGATCTGTCAATGCACTTGAAACTTTTGCATTTTTAGAAATTGAATCACCAACAAGAATAAGAGATTCATCAATGGATGGATTAAAACTCAGATCGCGGTAACGGCCTTGTACTTTTGCCCATTCTTGCTGTGTTTTACTGTCTTTATTTTTTGCGTAATCAGAAAATGCTTGATGTAAAAAACCAATGATCACGACTGGATTTTTAGAGTTTTGTACAATATCAGCTAATGACTGGAATAGGTGTAGATCTTTGTTCGACCTTGATTGATAGTCGAGTGCTTTACCCATTTCATCGAGTAAAATAATAACGCCATCTGTATCAGCTTTAGGTGTCGCAATTAGCTTCTTAATTTCTTTTAAACAAGCTTCATCATCATATGAGCTAATGACTTCTTCATCAAAATCAACGTCATAAGCTTTCAATAAGCTCACTAAAATACTGTTACTGGGAGCTTCTAAACCACACACATGTTTAATGGTTTGCCAACCATTTTTGATATTAAAACGTGCATTAAAGTCTGTAATAATTGTCTGCGAATTACCTAATTTAGCCTGAGCGTATTCTCTTTCATTTGTATGTTGACTCAACAAACAACTTAGAAAGAGCGCAATGGTTGATTTACCGGAACCGTAAGGGCCTGTAATTGTATAGGCACGCTGGGTACTGCTTCGAAATTCACGGCTAATAGTGTCAATTACGTTAACTGCAGTACCATGAACGATAAAATCATCTATAAAGGGTGTTAAATCTGACGTATCAACATCAATACGTGTTGAGCTTTTATAACGTTGGTTAATATTAATTAATAAGTCAGACATTTTATTGGCCATAATAGATATCTAAGTATTTGTCAGATTGGTTTTCAGGTGATTGGTTAATATTAACTTGACGTAAGCCTAGAGAATCGACCCAAGATATCTCTCCTTTGCTAAAGCGTTGTAATTCATCAAGTTTTTGACCTAATCCTGACTCTGAAAGGCGGAATATACGACCAGGTGAGCAGGGCTTAGTTAACAGAGAATCAAAGTCAATTGTAGTGACATTAGAATCTTCAGTTTCTAGCTTATAAAACTCAAGCAGTGCATAAGCAAATATTTCAATAGGTAGCTCCGGTCGCTCCGCAAGTGCGCTTACGTAAAACCCAGCGCCATTGTCTTGTAATAAATTGAGTTCTGATAATGGGCTTGTAAAATGGTCCTCGTCGACCTTTTGACTTGACTTTGATTTAGCTAATTTTGCTTTTTTACAATAAGTATTTAGAAAACAGTCAATGTCTTTTTTAATTGTAGAAATGTTACCTACTTCAGATTGAACCAGTTGAGTCGCAGAGCTATAGCAGTCATCTACAAACTTTGACTTCTCGAAATGCTGAACATTCGCGTAATTAAAAAAGTAACGATATGCGGTTAGGTGCTTATCATTAAAGTTAAGCCAAAAATGTAAAAGCCAAATTGATCCAACCTTTTCAAGGTAGGGGTCAGCCCCAGGGCTGATACCGTCACCAAATAAGCGTTTACCTTGCGGGGTAATATGATGGACGTAAGAGTTTTGCTCGCGTGAAGCATTAATTACACAGCTTGATTCTGCCCAATACTGAATTGCTTTGACCATGTTTTTACCAACACCTAAACGTACGATTGATTCACGTATGCTTTCTTCGTCAGTGCTAGTAAACTTACCTTTTAAATTCAAATGATTAACGGCTTTGAATAACCATCCATAGCGCAGGGGAAAGGTATCATGCCCTGTAAACTTAGCTTTCATGCTTAAAACTACTCCTGGAGAATTTGTCCAACGAGGCAATGTTATATGGAATTAAACCTAAGAGAAAGTGCTTTTTGTATATTTATACAGTAATTAGTCTAATTCACTTTTTTTTTGTATGCAATTGTGTAATTATCTGAAGTATCAGTCACATAGCAATACACTGTGTTACTGATAATAGTATTATAACTTTATATAAAACTAAGATTAAATACATAATTTAACTCTTAAATAGCAACCCTAAAATCTTAATTTAGTTTTGTAGGAAATAAAATGGCTTGGAAAGTTAATAAATGGATAAAGTACCTTGAAGGGTATTGCCAAGGAAAAAATCAAATTCAGGATGAATATGTAAGGAAGGTTGCACAAAACTTAGGAATTGAAGAGCCTTTAAATATTAAGTTTGAATGGCAACAACAGATAGCTCATGAATTTGATTCCAAAGAAACTCACGGAGTAATTATCCTTACAGGTACTGCGGGTGATGGTAAGACAAAGCTGTGTAGGGATATAGTCAAACAGATTGATGGCTCTGCATTTGATGAGGAAAACTGGAACGCAAGCAGTTTTTTTTGCTCCGCAGACCGAACAATCGTCAAAGATTTTTCTGAACTTTCATCGAAAGAAACCAATATAGTAATTAATGAACTAACAACTGTGCTTACACAAGGTCGTGCAGAAAAGCCAATCTTAATTGCTGTGAATGATGGAATATTAGTTGAGGAGTTAAGTAACTTCATATCATTATCGAGTGATACTGAATTAGTTATTAAAGCTACTCAATTAAAGGACATTATTGAAGACAAAATTAATTTAGGTTTTAGTTTATGCGAGCAACAAGAATTAATTAAATTAGTAAATTTATCGAAGTTAAACGCAAAAGAAAATTTTTCACTCATTTTAAACGAAATCTTAAATCATGTAGGTTGGGATGACTGTGAAGGCTGTGAAGGAAAAATCAACGGACAGTGCCCCATTTACCAAAAATATGATCTATTGAAGAATAATGAAAATATAAGGGAAAATTTAAGTAACATCATACTATTGCTTCAACTCAATAATGAACATTTCACAATTAGAGAATTATTGAATTTAGCAACAAATACTATTTTAGCTTCTACACCCAAAGCCAAGCCTTTAAAGTTAAGTAATAGAGATACTTCTTACCAAACTTTCTCATGTAGTAGAGTAAAAAAAATAGACGACTTGTCATTAATTTACACCGAATCGTCAATAGAAGTCGGATTTTGGGGAATGAATTTAGGCCCTCACCGAATGAATAATGCAAGACCTTACTCAGAGATTAATAAATTAAACTTCGGCGAGCTGTCCACTAATTATTGGGATAACTTATTAAAAAATAAGGCACTGCGGTCAGTAGAAATTCCATTAGATAGCTTCAATAGTCTCATCACGTCAAAGAAATCTAGTGAAGTTGACCTCAATCCAGATCTATGGGGCGCAGTAGTGAAACGATCAAGAATTCAACTCTACTGCTACCAAGAGGGAGATCAACGCTCATATGATCTCCAAAAATATTCTAGCTTTTCTTTTTATAAGAATAAGGTATATGAATCGCTACAAAGCAATGATTCATGCAACGATTTTGAGCTTGTTTCTACCATCATTTTGGCTCTAAATCGAGTATTTCATGGTAGGTTTATTTCAGAAAATTCAGGAAGTGACAGGTTATATATTCCTGAAAAAGATCAAGGCTCGATTACGCCTATTTCTATTTTTCATGGCGAAGAACTTAGAGATAGAGAAGTATACGTAACAAAAATAAAAGGTGACTTTGACGTTACAGGGTCGAGAATTGAACCTGTCGTTGAATTTTACATCAGTAGAGACAAATCATTGAAATTAGCTTTGACCGTAGAACTATTCGATTTTCTATATCGGGTTTCTAAAGGTTCACCACCTAACACAACAAATCCTAGATTATATAAAAAATTACTAATTTTTCGTTCCAAGCTTGCTTCTCAGGTAAATTTTAGCAATGGATTATCAAATCAACGAATAGACACTTATACAATTAAAGGCGGAGAATTCAAAACTTCTGCCCTACAGGTGAATCATGGATAGCTTACACACATACTCTTCAGAACTTAATAAACAATATGGAATTAAAAACATCCCAATAATTGAAAATATATGGGGGCACAGATTTAGAACTGACCAAACTCCCAGTATATTGTTATTTGAATTAATGTGTGTCATTGAAAGCCAACTACAAGCTAAAAACGTCGGTCTAATAAATTCAATATTCAATCCTGAAAACGATAAGCTGTATTTTAAACATCGACAGTTTTTTAAATTACGAATTCTCATATATCAAAATGAAATTTTGGAAACACTTATTAATTCCAAATTAACAGATGAGGAGAAGTGGGAGCGTCAATTTGATCACTTAAAAGCACTGGAAGGTGATTTATTTCAATTTAAAGATGACGATATTGAACATATTAGGAATAACTTCTCTACATTTGAGAGTTTTTACAATGCTGTGAATATCCTAAGCTCCTTAACGTTTGACCCCTTATCTAAAAAACGATGGACTTCGAAGTTTATATATCCTATTTCATCAGAGTATATTTGGTGTGATTTTGATAATAAAAGACAATCTGAAGACAGAAGGTTTTTCTGTAGAGGTGGTGAAATAGTTTATTTGATGCTTTGCAGGGCTGACCATCGTGTTAGAGAAGAGTTAGAAGAAAAATTTGAAAGTTGGCTTTCTCCACAAAATAACTCTTTTGCAAAATTGGCTAACTTATTGGTTAGGCCAGAAGTGAGAAAGGATTTAAAGTTAAGAGAAGAGGTTAGAAAAGATCTCGGCTATCTGCCATATCACCAACTCCCTATTTTTAGCGAATTTGCCCAAGATCTATCAAATATTTTGTCTTTGGAACTAGAAAGGCTTGATAAAGTTAAAGTGATGATAGACATAATAGGCTATCACATAGGAAATTACATTTTATCAATAGGTGAGTCTTACCATAACACTTCAAATCCAACCGAGTTGAAGAGACCTAACTACCTCGTTGAAATACTTTCTAAGGTAACAAACAGTATTAGAAAAACCTCGATTCAAAGTATCTCAACCCAACGGAATAAACTTAAAAGAAGTTTAGCTACGAGAGTTGGTGACATCGTAAGTCTATATGAAGATGTTATTGAAGCTGAAACTGAACTTGAAGACAACAGCGACAAAGAAAGAAAAATCTCAAAGCAAATTGAAAATGCAGAATCTTATCTCGCCACTCACATTTCAAATTACCCCAATGTTTGCTTCAGGGAAATTGGTTTTCTTTCGAAAAAAAACACAAGAAGTTACAGATACGTATTGACCGAAGACTTTTTACATTCACTAGTTTTGACCATACTTGGAAACGAGAAAAGGATGGAATATTCGAACTTTAAGAATGATTTAAAGGAACGATATTCAATATTTGTTGATGTAACACCTGATAACTATCAAGAGGTTATACAACGAGATTTAAATAGAAACTCAAAGAACCTCGCAAGCTTGTTATACCAAATGGGAATGCTCAGGCATCTATCTGACGCTTGCAGCTATGTAATTAACCCATACAAGGAGGATTCGGTATGAGATCATTGGCAGAGTATTTTTATTCGATTATTAAACAAGAATATGACGATTGGTTTGAATCAAGTCATGGAAAAAGTATTCCTGGAAGGTTTGCGTTAAAAGAGTTTGACCCAGAGTTATTAAGCGAAATATTAGAAAAACTAAAGGAGAATAATGAGTTTCCTTTTTCACAAGTTGGTTCAGAGTTCGGTTTTATCATTGCTGTAGAAAACCATGAAAAATATAAATCTCTAACAATTGATAAAAATACTTTCGCCGACTTAGCTCATGAAAGAAATAGAGATGGTAATTTCTTTTGTTTATTCATTATTGCTGAAGTTAAGCCTACATTTGATCAGGTTAGAAGCATAGACCAAAGCACTGTTTTTGAAGCAAATGAAATCGTCAAATGGATTGAAATAGCTAAAATTCAGCAGGAAAATCACCACCACTTTTTAGAGGAGCATGTAGAACAACTCGCAAAATTCATTTTCGAATTAACAAACTCAACTTGGAGCAATAGACCATTTATAGAAGTTAACAAGATCAATGCTTTTATTGATGAAGTTATAGCAGAAACAATAAGAAGCGGATTATTCTACGTTGCTCTTGGTAAAAGTTGTGTAAAGCTTGGCGGCATAAACCGATTAGATGAATTCGATCTTTTACAAAAATCGGGCAGTTCATACAGACGAGTTTTCAGGTCTACAGTGACAAAAACGCTTTTCAAGGACATTGATTTCTGGAGAGCATATAACAAAGACAAGGAAGTTGAGTTAAATGATATTAAGCATAATCTTGATCTAATCAAAGAGTCTGGCGGTGACTACGACGAGTTTTGCTCAATAGTGCAAAGTTATTTTGAAGCTCACTATATGGAAAATACTAGTGTTGCGGAAATGCATAGAGCAGATCTGCAACTTAATTTCGACTCATCGTATCCTTATGGTTCAGTATTGCAGGCCAAAAATACAAAGCCAAAATTCCTTTTGGGGCAGGAAACTATTATTTACTTTAATGACTCTGATATAGAGCTTAAAGATGATGAAATAGAGTTGCTCGAAGCCGCTGATAGAACTAATGAGAAGCCCGATATTAATGAATTAAGAAAGTTTTATTTCCAATATTCAAAGATAATCTCAGAGAACACTAAATTAGATAAGGCGTGGATAAAAGAAGTTACCGACTCTAAAACAACAGAATGTAACAATTTAATTACTGGGATATTAGAAGTTCTTTCAAAATCTCTATTACTTAATAATATTGGCGATGACATCGTTTATTTGGAGTTAGCCAAAGAAAGAGGTAGGAGATCATTAGAAAGAAAAAATTGGTACGCCCTAGAATACTTCAACAACGAATATAAAGATTTAGAAGAGTTCTGGTCAAAATTCGGAGCAAATTTTAAACTAGATTTTGGTACGAGTTTTAATAGTGACTTTGCTGATACAGTTAAAAAGAAGAAGTTCAGCGATAGCAAGTCCGCAAATGAGCTGTCTTTTAGGATTGTTAGAAAGGCACTAGATAAGGAAACTAATGTTGAAACTCCCATTAGTAGTTGGGAGTTAAAATGGATATTTAATCCTCATGGCTTCGAGTCTTCTAAATATCCTGATTTTACCAAGGTATTGAGCCGGAAAGGATTTTTCCATAGTCATTCACTATCCTTAGACCCTCTATTTATAAAAAGAGCTGAAAATACGCCATCAATAAAAAATATTCATATGTTCTTAGCTACAAGCTCCAACATGAAGAAAGGCGCAGTAGTTAAAAAAGGAAACCATGAGTCAAAAGATTTTTTTAAGCTATTAGAGCAGTTACATGATCATAATCATCTTAAGGATTCTGAATTAGACGTTATTAATGCATTTTATCAGGAGTTTGAAAACACATGGCGTGAGTCTCTAGAACAGCTTAAAGGAAAACCATTGTGTGGAGAGGTTGATAGCTTATTAAAAAATATTGAGCAACTAATCAATGCTATTTATTCGTTGAAGATAAATAGAGAGTGGTCAAACAAACTTGTTTATGAACTTTTATCAGCGCACACGTTGAGTGTTAAAGAAAATTCAGATTATTGCATTTACCTTCCTTGGTCTCCTTACAGCCTTCTCATTCAATCGAATAGAAATAAAATGCTACTAAATTTAGCAACTCAATATAGAGAAGATCGATTAGGTATAGCTAATAAAAGTGAAGGTGTCCTTGCTAAGTTATTTAGAGAGTTGCTAGATAATCATGGAAAAAGTGTGTTTCTGAAAAAGTTAAAAGACAACGAATTTGTTGATTTAGTTTCTACTAAATCGCATTCAGGTTATTTTGAATTCGGCAAGCTGAACACATCGAAAAACGCAATTACTGAAGCAGAAATTCGCTCTGTTATTAATGCAACATCAACAAAGTTTCTTGAAACTTATCCAAATGAAAGGCATCACCTGCAAATACTTTGTTTAGGACTTTCTTCATACGAACAAATCTTAGCTGTCTATGACGAATTGCAAAAACTTTCTGAGAATCATGAAGAGCACCTTTCTATTTCATTAGCGTTTAGTTGTGATAGTAGAGTTTCTCTAGATTCAGTTTATCAGTCGATATGTGAGAGCTTTCAATCAAGTAAAGTAGATTCAAATATAAACATAAGAATTATAAGCAATATTAGAGAGGTGGAAGACGGAGAAATTGATTTAATTTATAACTTCGATCCGTTGTTTGCACACAATCAAATTGCATCGGTGTCTCCAAATTTTGTTGAGCGAGAATTCGAAGGTATAAATTGGGAATACACTTCATCAAGGAAGGTGCCATCAGATCCAATTGCAAGAAAGACTCAATTTTCAATGAACAACCATATTCATGATAAAGTTGGCAGAGTATTCCATTCTACTTTCATGAAAGTTAATAATTTGCCTGAAAACACCTCCTTTTGTAGAGAGGTTAGTCAGCATGGCTTAAAAGATGAAATAACAAACGGATTAAGCAAATGTAACTGGCTAGTTATTTACGACTTTTTATTGAGTAAAGAGACTCTAGTTGCGTGCAGTGAAAACGAAGATAATTATAATAATAAGCGAGTTCTACGCTACATCCAAGGTGAAGGAAGCAAGCGATCTTTAGCAATTATAACGGATAAAGAAACACACTATATTACCAAGAATTTAACTTCTGATATTCGTTCTTGGCATTTAATTCATACCGATAAAGTTAATAACTTAGTAGAAGAAATCTTTACACGATCAAACTCATTTAGCAGCGACACATTGCTTCGGTCAGTTGGAAATGGAAATTTTTCTCATGATTTAGTCGGAACAGCCGGAGCTGCAACACTTTTAGAGAATTTATTTAAGAATGAAAGTAAAGTTTCTCCAATATTCTGGGTTCACCTTGACGATTATTTAAGTTGGTTTAAATCTTCAATAGAAGACGACACATTTAAATCGATAGGTAGAACTGTAAATTATATTTCCGATTTATTAGGTATTTATATATCCAAAGGCGATAACAGCGAAGTATCAATAAACCTTATAGTTAGTGAGTCAAAATTGACTAACGGCTCGAAAGATCAGTTAACGAAATCTTGTAAACAAGTTAAATCAACTGTTGATTTGATATCTTCGATGCTTAACTCCTACAACGATCTAGATTTTGAATATTGGCTTAATAAGTTTTACGAATTCATAGTAGGCCACTTTAAATTCTCTCCAGGTGAATTTGATTTTGAAAGTTTAATTTCCCTTGATAAAAAAATGGTCAATATTAATGTTCGTGGTTTATCTGTTGTCTTTCACTACAACAATGAACAAGCTCAAACAAATGCTAACTCAGTTTATGAATGTAATTACTTATACCAATTACAGTTAAGTTCAAATGATACTTGTAAAGTTTTTGAGTCTCTATTAGCACCTGAAGAAGATTTGAATTTATTTAGAGAACATGACTTTAGTTATAAGAAACTGAATCAAAATCATGGTAATCAAAGTCATCAGGGAGCTGACATAACCAACACTTCAACGCAATCAAAGCATGAATCTAGTGAGGAAGAGTCTTCACTATTACCTGAGTCAAGTGTAGAAATTATCAACACATTTGATGAGACCACATCAGAACCTTTAAACACGGATGAAATATTTGTAGACGATGAACCAATTCCTGTTGACCTTGGTGAATTGGCTGAATCTAATCTTAAACTAGATAAAAACGAAGGTTCCTCGGTTAAAAGTGCAATGAACTTGATGAGATCTGGAATTGATCTTTTACAAAGTAATTCGGTGAATTCTGATAGTTTGCCAATTGATATGAAGATCGTTGAAGCTAATATTCGAAAGATATTCGGTCATGCGAATTTACCATCAAATTTTTCAGACAGACTAGTAACACCTAACTCTATCGTTATAAAGCTTCATGGTGACGTAAACCTTAACCCAACAAAAATTCTTAAATTGAAAGCTAATTTCTTATCTGTTGTCGGTCTTAAATTGAGGCAAGTTTATCCTGACCCTGGTGTAATGGTACTGGTTTTTGATAGAGATAAACGTGAAACCGTCTACTTTGGAGACCTACTGAACAGAACGCTGGCAAGTAGAAGCAACACGATCTTAAGCAATTTCAATAATAAAGTTTTATTAGGGCAAAATGAATTTAGTGACGATAGCATTTTCTTCAAACTCGATGGTGCTAGCCCTCATGCATTGATCGGAGGACAAACTAAGTCTGGTAAATCTATTTTAATGAATAATATGATCATTGATTTACTAATGACCAATTCCCCTGAAAATTTAAAATTACGACTCTTTGATCCCAAACAAGTAGAATTTTCAGCGTATACCAGAGCGCCCCATTTGGCTCATCCTGTAGTGTTAGATAAGGAAGAAGCTGTAGTTCGTTTACAAGAACTAGAAAATCTAATGAACGAAAGGTACAGGCACCTAATGACATTGGGAGTTAAAGATTTTGAGGCACATAATAGAAAGTACCCAAATGAAAAAATGTCGAGAGAAGTTGTTTTCTTTGATGAGCTTGCAGATTGGATTTTAGACAATGACTTCAAAGCGGAAGCCAAAGATATAATTGTCCGGCTGTCTTCCAAAGGACGCGCTGCGGGTATTCACTTAGTATTGGCAACTCAACGTCCTAGTGCAGATGTCGTATTCCCATTACTTAGAGCAAATTTAGATACGAAAATCGCACTGAAGGTGGACAGAGATCAAAACTCAGAAATTATTCTTGGGGAATCAGGAGCCGAGAACCTATTAGGTTATGGACATGGAATTGTTAAGTCTGAGGGAGAAACTCACTCAATTCAAGTTGGATTTACCGAACCTCATGTTTTTGATGAACTAGTTGAGTTTGTCATTTCTTATTGGAATGATAGAACCGATAACCTTTAAGCGATAGTGCTTTCGGGTTAAGTAAACTTTCAATTTGAATTTTATTTAACTGTTTCATTTCTGTTAATTCTAACTCTTTCAAAAGGCGTTTATTAAACGCCTTTTGTTTTTTGTAATCATCAAATGTTTCATCAATGTACTTAATTTTATCGAGAAGTAGAGTGCGTTTTTCTTCAATGATGTAATCGAAAAAATCGACGTCTTGCTCTGCCATTTTTATTTTTACGCGTTCTTTAAGTTGTGGCAGTGGGGTTGTGTCAAAGCCTTCAAAGCCGAGTAATGTTACTTTTCCTGATTTGATGTGTATTTTAACCAGTTGAATATCATCAAGGTAGCCAAACATTTGCAGTGCCGCCCCAATGTATACACGCAGCACAAGTGGCAACTGCGGGATAAAATCTTTATGTAGCGTAAGGGCGTGAGGTAATCCTTTTTCATAATCAAGTTTACTGGCTGGCAATGTATTATTTGCGTCTAAGCAAAGTTGATTTATTAGCTCAACGTTAGCAATTTCATATAACAGTTCTGTAGCCTGATTTTGTACAACTTTATAATTATCAAAAAACGCTTTTATATCACGTTTTAAATCTTCCGGCTGTTGTGTGTATGGTTTACGTTTTTCAAATTGGGCGAGTGCAAAGTAAAGCAATATGTCTTCTTTTCGCATTTGCTCTGCAAGCGCTAACTCTTCTTCGTTATACCATTTCAAGACAAGCTGTAATGCCTTTTTATTTGAGCCAACCACTTCTTTTATTTTATCTGATTGTTCAAACTCATCATTGGCCGGGCAGCGCCCTAAGCTTAAACAGCATATCCAAAATGATTCGAATAGTTTTTCATTTTGGGCAAATAGAATACGTGCTTGGTTTTCGTTAACGGGATCAGGTGCAGTAATGTGCTGCCATTTATACGCGCGTTTATGGCGGTTTTGTAAAAAATGTTGTTCGAGTTCCTTGCTTTTAAATATGTAAAATATTCCGGGAGCAATAGCGGTAGCTGCTTCATCTAATGCACTTTCAATGAATGCTTTCAGCTCAGATTGAGTAAAGTATTTCTGAAACGTATTTCGGCTAGTAATAACGCCATCTTTATATGGTTGAAATTGACTAACAATACTTTCGTTACCGAGCATAGCTGATACAACTAATACAGATTCTGTGAGTAACCACGCATCTTGCAAAACATGAATGCGTTCTGCCCGGTCTTCAATAACGTTAATAACAAATCCAACATTTACTATATTTGAAGTAACCTTATCGGCTTCTGGATTGTATACTGGGTCCCAGCCTAAAGCGTCTATGCCATGTGCCTCTAGCTCTCTTAAATCGTCTCCTCGGCCGCATCCGTAATCGAAAACGGTATAATCACCATTTAAAAAGCCGTGTTTAACGAGTGTTTTCATTGGAGCTGAAAGGTCATGTCTAACTAGCGCTGTTTTGTGTCGGTCAATTTTGTTTTCTTTAACTTGTGGATGTGTGGTTTCCTCTAATTTTATTAGGTTGCCATCAACTAAATCGTAACCTTTTTTATTAATTTCTTTACGCCAGCCGTTTTTAAACCCTATCATCCTTGGATTTTCATAAAACCTAAGTTGCTCAGCCTGCTCTGTTACTTGCTGGTAATCGTTGTAATTTGGATGGTTTGCACAGAGCATAGTTTCTTTACGATGTAATATTGGCGGGTTTTCGTGATTTTCGTAGTTGGTAACCCTATGAGCTAATTTACTGAGATCAACAGTAACACTTTGTTTTAACGCTGGGTAAGGATCTGAAAAGAACTCTGGGTAGCTAAGAAGCGAGAGTTTAAAGTCACTTTTGAATAGCTTTACTATATCCCACTCATTAGCATCGACTTTTAAAGCATTGGCAACAATCGGAATAAACTTGGCTATTTCAGATGGCGCTTCAACCAACGCTGTTTTGTGAAGATATATTGCATCTGGAAGACGCTTACCAATTTTTGTTTCTTTTACTAGTGCTTTAAACTGCTCTGCATTCATATTTTAATAGTTTGCTAAGTGATGGGCTTGTGTTTTACAAGGCTTAAGCGTATTTAAACTATATAGCGCATCTTGTTGATTTACAAATGGGCTACATTCAGCGAAGAAAAAATCGATGCCGTTGTTTGTTCAAATACTTCTTAAATATACAGGCACAATTGGCATACTAGCAGGCAGTTTTTCTAACAAACTAAGGCATGGGTAAAGTAATTTATGCTTTGCAAGAGAATCAAATTTCTCACTATGCTTTGCTTCGATAACAAATAGATTTTCCTTTCCATTCCGTTTACCTACAAAGACAGCATCAATTTCGACTTGTCCGTTAATATGCTCAAGAATGGTGTCTTCGTCACATATAGGCTTAAATCTGAAAGTAAACGTACTTTGACCCGTAGCCGGTACTATTATTGAAGCCTCATCATCTAAAGAAAGGGCTTCTTTTAATAGTCCTGATGCGCAAGCTAAATTCACCACTGACGTTTCAGTTACTTTAGGTAATAGTTGAAATGCAAACAGGCTACGAATAGAAACAGCTGGAAGAAAAAGTTCAGGTCTTAGTGCGGCAAATAATTCTTGGTCATCAAAGAAGAAGTCTCTAACGTTCTGTGTTTTTTACCAATGAAAAATAAGTCTGTTTGTCACTAGCCCGACTGCCGAGCCGAAGAACCATTGTATTGCTTTTCCTTAGGTTCGCTTTCAGACTTTTCATCGAATCAACAGAAATAGAAGCTGCTGTATTTGCTTGAGTATTTAACTTTTTAATATAGGCTTGAAAGCCTTGTGGCTCGGAAACTTGGTTTTGATTAAGGGTAGTTAGTAAGTCATCAAATATCATAGTTGCAATTATTCCTTTATCTCAATCCAGTAGAAAAAAGCACGACCACATTTTTCAAACTTTAATTCACCATGCTCACGTTTATGCATGAGTTGACAGTCAGTTAATTTTAAGACTTTTTTGGTTTCTTTACTTGAAAGCCAAGCGTATTTGTTGGTCATATAAAAATTGTTAGGGTAGTTATGTTCTTACTTTACACGTTTTACAGAACTTAAAGCTATGTTTGCAATAACTATTTTTTAAAGCCTGAGAATCAGGTAATTTTGGTTGGGACAATGAAGTTCATAGGAAGATAGAAAGATTGATAAAACTATTGATTAGGTTTAAGTAATTACAGCTTAGAATTTGTTTGTCCCAAACCTATTAACAAAGCCGCTTTAATCCACTAAAGTGGCTTTGCCTGTTTAATAGGGAATGTTTTATGTCGTCTATTCAGTTTGGTTGTTTTGAGTTTAACCAAACCACTCAAATTTTAAGTCGTGATGCTCAGCCTGTTGAGCTCGACCCTCGTCAGCTCGCTTTGCTTGAATTTTTTATTGCGAACCCAGAACGCATTGTTACGCGAGATGAACTACAAACAGCGATATGGAAACAAGTTATCGTCAGTGATAACGCGATTAATAAGCTGGTTGCTAATTTACGAAAGTCATTAGATGATAACCCAAAATCACCCATCTACATTCAAACTGTGCCCAAGCAAGGCTATAGGTTTGTAGCGAAAATACATGCGGTTTCGCCTGTTTTAAAAGTTAACCAAAATAGCACAGAAGTGACGGTAAACTGGGCTGCATGGGCGTGGCCTAAATATGCGGTTTCATTGTGTTTGTTTTCTTTTGTGGTGTTTATGAGTTATGTGGCGTATTCAGATAACAAGCCTGAGCCTCAATATGGGCAAACGCAAACATTAACTCGCATGACGGGGGTTAAGCAGTCACCCGTTGTGATGCCCGATCAACAAGCTGTTTTATTCATAAACTTCAATAAAGGTGTAGGGCAGTTATTTCAAGGTGCAATGGGAGCTAACGCTGAAAGTGCACAATCTATCAGCACGGAGTTTTCTTCTATTACTTATTTATTGGGTTTTGATAAAAGCGGTCAGTTGATTGTTCGAGCGACTGAAAATGGTCGTTGTAGCTGGTTCAAAGGCCTTGTTGAAGGTCAGGTTTTTATTATTACTGAGCGCAGCGAATTAGCTTGCCCACAGCGTATTTTGCGTGATAACGAATATGACTCAGAGACTGACACGCTTTATTTTATAAATCATGGCAGTGAAGGGCATGTTGAGAACAGTGTGTCGTATGCTCATTTTGATGATACAGAGTTTAAAGTCGCAACGATTAACTTGGCGAATAAATGGTCTGCATCGCGTTTTGAAATAAAAGAGGGTGATGTGGCTTTACTGGCTCATACAGCGATAGGCCATAGTGGTGTGTTTACTTTTGATCTCACTTCAATTGAATTTGAAAATAAACAAAACCCAGCACCGTTAACCCCTATTTTTACTTTACCGTTTCGTTCTAACAACATTGCTTGGTCGCACGATAAGCAAGGGGTAGTTTATACCAGTGCGCCGCCAGCAACCCAGTTGCTTTACCAATCATTAGAAGCCGATGTAAAACCTAAGCTGGTGGCAAGCTTCAGTGATTATATATGTTGCAATATAAGTCGTATTGGTTTGAATGATGATTATATTTTTACCACGGAAGCGGCAGACTTCGATATCGAATGGTTGTCTTTAGGTAAAGGGCAAGCCAAAAGTAGTGAGGTAAATAATTCGAGTAGCTATGACTTTATTCCCGCTTTTGCTAATACGTCTGACGATATTTACTTTTTCTCAAAACGAACAGGTAAAACGCAGGTTTACAAACAATCAGGCACTCCAAATGCCGAGCAAGTTAGTGATTTTAATGCGTACTTTAGATTTTATGGGCTTGCACTGTCACCAGGTGATAAGTGGATCACGAGTTTTGAAAGCAAGGTAATTTGGTTGTTAGCAACAGATAAAAGCCAAGCTGATCGGGTAATTCCTATTAAAGGGCATATCTTGGCTGTAGATTGGTTGAGTAATCAATTGTTTGCTGTGTCGGTTAGAGAGCAAGGGCAAATACATATTGAAATTTATAATACTCAATTACATAAAGTTCATACGCTTATAAGTGGTAACGGTGCAAACATTAGTAGGCTGATGTCTAAAAAAGATGGCAGCAGAGATGTGGTTGCAATTGTTGATGAACAAATATTATATAGCGTTAATTTATCAGACATATTTGATTTTAATGATGCTGGTGCACTTGTAAAAAGCGCAACAGAATTACTGAAGTTAGAGCGTCCTATCTCTTACTTTGCTGCGTTGATTGATGAGCAGACATTGTATTACCCAAGTAGTAAACGAGGGCAATGGTACTCGTTAAAGTTAATGTCAGATGCAGAGCCCGAATTACTACCAGTCGAAATTGATCGGGATCTTACAGTAAAAAATGGCAAGCTGTTGCACAGTAAACTGGTGCATTTAAGTAGTGAAGTACACCGAACGGTTGCCCAATAAAATAAAAAGGCTTCATGATTTGAAGCCTTTTTTAGTTTTTAAATTGTGTCTTACCAGCGGTGAATATAGTTGATCTTTAAACTGGTTTCTTCAAATGTTTCGGTGCGCTCAGACCAACCTTCGCTAATATCGTAGCCTTTGGCTAGGCTAATTTGATAAATGGCATCGGGTGCGCTTTGATATTTTATTCGGCTAAATAGAGAAAATTTATCTGAGCGCGTATTGTGTTGCAATAAGGTGTTCCAAGACCAATCGGCATTGAGTGCGACATTTAGACGAATATGGCTACGGTGAACAGCATATTTGTTATGTTGTTGTTCGTAGTAGTAGCTTCCTCGACCCATATTTAAAAATATATGTTTGTTAGGTTGGTAGTATAAGTTGGCGTAATAATCGACTAAGTCAGCACTAAAATGCTCGCCGTAGTTTACTGTTAAGGTGGCGTAAATGGGTCTTTGTGTGCCTGAGCTTGCAACAAGTTGCCAGCTATCGAATTTGTGTTCGCCTGCTTTGTAGGTAATAGAATCAGAAAATGCCCAGTCTGTTGTTAAGTTTTCTGTTTTACGGTTATAAGCAAGCCTTATACTATCGCTATTTTTATTTTGAATGCTTAAAGGTTGGAATGTTAAGCGTTCGCTCAATAAATTTCCGTTTAAGTCATGGGTGGAAAAACGGCCTGCAACAAACATAAAGAAGTTCAAGTTATCTGCTAAAACCCCTTCGTTCGGTCTGACTCTATAGTGGGTAACATGTTCGCTATATTCGATGCCTTTTCGACTAACAAAGCCCATAGATGGATTGTAATCTTCACCTATGTGTTGGTAGCGTGTGCGCCAATAAAAAGTGTCATTAGGTAATTCTAATTGAAGGCCATAAGAGGCTGAGTCACTTCCTGTTGCGTGTTCATTATCTACGTCGTTGTACCAGGTATTAAAACGAATACTCTGGTCTTCAAGAAGAACGTCGTTGTAGCTGTAATCTATACCTATAGTTGAATCATCATCACCGGTTGGTGCGCCTTGTGTATACACACCGCCAAGCGAATGATTTTTATCGATAAGTTGTTTTAAACGGGCAACACTCAGTTGAGTGCTTTTATTATTTTGGCTTTGTGTGGCGCTGTCTTGGTTGACACTTAATACCCCAAGTTGGGTTTGGTCAATTTGACCTGTTAACTTGGTACCCCAGTTTATATCCAGTACTTCACTTTCTGGACTTAGGCCTATACGACGCGAATAAAACGGCATGCCGTTGGTTGCAAACGGTGCAAATTGACCAAATTGGAATAGCTGAGCGTCTTGTAAAAAGAAATCTCGTTGTTCGTTAAAATAGCTATTAAAACGCGTCATATTAACGTCTTGAGCGTCGATTTCTGTGCCACTGAAATCGGTATTCAAAGTTAATAAGCCAGTGAGGTTGGGGGTAAACTTGTAGCCAACATCTATACTTGGCTCAAAGTTTGATTCGTCATTTATTTTGTTAGCACTTAAGCCGGTACGAACTTCAATACCTTTACCTTGTTTTAAGCCACTAATATTTTTGATTTCACCAACTTGATTTGCGTTCCACGGGCTATCTTGGGTGTTATTTAAGTTCCAGTAATATTGTTGATATGGCTTTGAGCTTTTATACCTTAACTGTAATCCCCAGCTAGACTTGTTTTCATCGAATGAAATGGATTGCATGGGAATGGCGATTTCAATATCCCAACCTTTATCTGTTTTTTTGGTTTTGGCGTACCAGATGGTGTTCCACTCTTCGATATAGTTTGAACCATCGACTAGGCCGTCTATTTTTACGCCAGATGGCGTAACATGAAACAAATAGGCATCAGATTTATCGAAGTTGGTATCTAAAACAAGACCAAAGTAATCTTCACGCCAAGCGAAACTACCTTGGGTTAAAAGTCTGTCAGTGATGGTGTCTGCAGGCTGCGTGATGTGAGCTGCGACATAGAAGTAGTCTTCGTCATAAGCAACTAATGCTTTGATAGGATGGTCTGGTGCTTGTCCAACTTCTGGTCGATATTCCACAAATTCGTCTATTACGAGTGCGTTTTGCCATTCAGCTTGTGTGATCTCACCATCAATATTTGGTGAGCTAGATATCTTAGGAGGTGTAACACTGCGATTTTGATAGTTTGCAATGTCTGCTGCATTTACCCAAGGTGAACTTACTAAACCTAAAATAGCAAAATGTTTAGTAAAAGCTGATAACTTAAATTTAGGTTGTTTTTTCTTGCTCATGGTTTGACTACTAAGTTGATTAAACACAGAAGCCATGTTGCTCGTTGATAAGTAAAAAGAAGTGATAAAGCAGCGAAAAAAGGTGACAAAAACGTGATTTAAGCAGTTTTTACAACAGGTTAACCGTGAGTATTAATTCAGTAAGCATTAAATTGCTAATAGATATTTTTTAAAACGGCATAAACCAAAAGATTAAATTCATAGGTGAGTGTTGTGTGCAAAATTTTGCAATTAGTCTTGCTTTACTTATATAGTCAAAACTTAGATGTTCTGAGAGATTAGTTTTTTTATGAAAGATAACAGCAGATTAGGTATTCGTTTATTAGCAATTGCGCTTGCTGTTATCATTGCTTTGGTATTCTTTGTCCACTTCTTTTTGAACTCATTCACCTCAAAAGATGAGTTTGCCCCCCTGATTGATGCAGCTAATGAACAGATCTCTCATATAAGTACAATCGAACAACCAGCACTTGTTGAGCCATCAACTACTCATATCGACTTGTCTGAAGAGCAAGCCCATAACACCAACAAGCAGAAAACGTTTGTTGAGCAAGATAAGTCCTATACGGCTCACACACCTCATCCTTGGGAGTTGGTTGAAGTATCTCCTGTTCAGGCACAACTTTGTAGAGATATGGAGTTAATACCGTTAACTTACAAAGAGGTTTTTGACAGCGATAAGCAAGAGACTAAACGTGTTTATTCAGACTACTATGAGTTAAACCTAAGTATTTTGCATAACGATAGAGAGTATTCGATTGCTTCGGTTTATAACGAGGGCACAGAGAAGTGGCTTAAGGCTCAAATGAAAGACTACTTAGATCGGGTCTATGATACTTACTCTGAGTGGTTAGGCCCCGAAAAGTTATTTAAAGCACAAATAAATATTAAGTTAGCGTTAAACCAAACACAGTATTTTAATGCTTTAGCTGAGCACGATGCCGAAGAGTCTGCAAAAGTACAAGGTGTGTACTTACCTTGGCTTCATACTGCATTTGTAAAAATTCCCCATAACGAGAGAAATCAGATAATTGGCATGAGGTTATTGCAGGTTTTGGTTCATGAGTCTGTGCATGCTATTAACTTTGTACAATTTGGTTATATGCATAGATGGGCACAAGAGGGCTTAGCCCAATACTTTACGCATTTTGTTGAAACTAAAACGCCAGAATTATTTTTAAGTTACGAACAGTGGGAAAGACGAAGTGAATCACTCGCTGAGCCTTTGAGTTTTCAAGATGTCATTGAACCAAGTGGACATTGGCTTGAAAATCGTAGTGCATTGTATGCCTCGAGTTTTGCTTATGTGCAGTATTTTAGTACTTTAGAAAAATCAGAAAATAAACTGATCACTTTGCTAAATACTGAGCTGAAGCAGCGATGCTCCGTATTGAAAAAAGGCTGGAGCAAAACACACCTTGACCCTAATGACCTGCTTTATACAAATATTCAAAACTGGTTTGAGCATACGGTTATTTATCATTCACAAAGAGCTGATGAATTAGAAAAAGAAATCCAAAATAGTAGAGCAACACATTAAATGTATTGGATAAAAAAAGCCTCACTCGACAAGTGAGGCTTTATAACTAAGTAGCTTATTGCTCAAAATAAAGTTGCGATACAACGGCAACTTAGTGGTGAACGACAAAATGTTTACCCACTTTCACTCTTCCATAAATAAAAGCCTGTTAACTTTACATCAAACAGTATATTTCTCAATTACAGAGCCTTACAGCAATTACATTTGTAACATTGGTAATAATAGTAAGTTTATTAGGAATAATATATTGATATAAAAACTGAGAATTATTATCATTTTATCTTTATCGTTTTTCTCAGGTTTGTCATGCGGTTGGCTTTAAATTCTTACCAGCTAGAAGTACTTTTTCGAAGTTTGCTTGCAATAATTGGTGGCTTTGTCTTTTCGTTATTATTGTCTCTTCTTATTTCTTTTATTTTACCTACTGAAAAAATGCATGCAGTGGCTTGGTCGACTATGTTGTTTTTTGTTGTCTTACCTGCCGTTGTGATGTGGTCATTTGGTATTGCTAACTATAAATCAGGCGCATTGCATCTAGTTTTGTCTGTTTTTATTTTAAGCGGGTTGTCTTGGCTTTTTGCACCTGTAGGAGTTTTTTCGTGAAAAGTGCTTTTAGACAATCAATGGCGTGGCTACATACTTGGGTTGGGTTACTTCTGAGCTGGGTGTTATTTTTTATATTTTTAACAGGGACTTTAGGATATTTTGATTCTGAACTTGATCATTGGATGACACCGGAAACGCCTGTTTTTAATGCAACAGCTGAACAGTCTTTACCGATTGTAAATCAGTTTATTAAAAGTAAAACACCTGAAATTAAAAATTATTCTGTGAGTTTTCCAGTAGATAGATCACAACCTTACCTTTCCATTTCCTATCGCGATGAAGAGAACAAGAGAAAGAGAGTTAAATTAAACCCATATACAGGTGAAGAGTTAACACCTCGCGCAACAGCTGGCGGCCAAACATTATATAGAATGCACTATCGTTTGCGTTATTTACCAAGCCGTGTGGCTTATTACATAGTAGGTGCTGCAACTATGTTTATGTTTTTAGCGCTTATTACGGGTGTTGTTGTTCACAAGAAAATTTTTAAAGAGTTTTTTACCTTTAGAAAAGGTAAAAAGCCGACCGCTTGGTTAGATGGTCATAACTTGATGAGTGTGATGTCTTTACCTTTTCACTTTATGATCACCTTTACTGGTTTCTTATTATTACTTTATACCTTAATGCCACTCATAATGAATGCACATTATGGGTTAGGTAAAGAGGGAAGGAGCGCTTTCTTCAATGAATACTTTAGCAGAACTTCTGTTGAAGCTTCAGGAGTTTATGAAGCACATTTAGACTTAGAAACCTTGTTAGAAAAATCAAAAGTAACAATGCAGAATAAACCTATTGCTTGGTTCTCACTGTCAAATGCAGATGACTCAAATGCGATTTTTGAAGTTGGCAGTATTCATAAAACTTTAAGCGATAGCCGAGATAAGTGGCTGTTAGATGCAAATACAGGTGAGTTGATTGAAGCGCAAATAGGGCAATCGTCATCAAAGTCATTCTATTATGTTTTACGCTCTTTACATGAAGGTTTGTTTGCATCTACACCTTTACGCTGGCTTTATTTCTTAACGGGTCTGTTTGGTACTGCGATGATCGCTTCAGGTATGGTGCTTTGGACAGTAAAAAGAAGAAGTAAGGCACTAAAAACTGGAGGCGGAACTTTTGGTTATAGGTTTACTGAAGGGTTAAATCTTTCATGTTTATTGGGCTTGCCAGCAGGTGTTGCAGTTTACCTTTTAGCGAATCGACTTATTCCTGAAGAAATGAGTGATAGAGCAATGTGGGAAGTGAATGCGTTATTTATCACTTGGGGCCTGTTCACACTATACGGTGTGGGAAAAGCTATTTTGAAAAAGGCTGACTTTGCTTGGGTGTCATTGACTTACATTACCGCTACTTTTTATGCTTTGGTGCCAGTAGTAAATACACTTACAACTGATCATAATATTATTTTTAGTCTTAAACAACAAAACTGGGTGTTTGTAGGCGTTGACCTTCTGTGTGTGTTTACATCCTTTATACTTTTCTTTTTAGCAAACTATCTGAGAAAAATGTTCAAAACTGAGTCAGTTAAAAGTGGTAACTCAAATGAGAAGTTCTTACAGGAGGAGCAAGCCTAATGATGGAGTTACTTTTAACTTTTATGGTGTTGCACGCTTTATTACTCATATTATTATCTATGCCAAAATACAACAAAGCGATTAAAGAATTTCCGAAGAGAGATAAAAAGCTAGAAAAGACTTTCAAGCTGTCTGGCTTTACTCTTTTATTTCTTAGTTTCTTAATTATGTTATTTGTTAATGGCTTAGGGGTTGGTATTGCTTGGTTTTGTGCTTTGGTTACTTTGATTGGTACGCTATTGAGCTTTTTAAATTTTTTCAATGCTGCTAAAACTGCACAAATAGTGACATTTATTCCTCAAAAACTGTTTGGACGAATAACCGCAAAGTCTGGCTTGCTCTATTTGGGTTTATACCCTTCTATTTTTCTGCTTTTTTCTTTTTAAACATATTTAAGCATGTAATAGAAACTTTCTTTACATGCTTAAATCATTTTAATTTTTATAAACACCACAACTCTAAAAAAGCTCACAAAGACATTTAAAATGTTAGCTGATTTAACATAATTTTAAATTGTATGTTAAGTTATCATTTTGTAGACATTAATGATTCGCTTTCAAGGTTCATTGTTTGCATATTTTTGCTTTAGTGTGTTTCAAAGTATTAATAACTAATTGATTAGCATGGTTTTAAATTTATAATACTAGTGCTAAATAAAAGAGGGTGGTTGTTATTTTGTTTGATGCCAATGTTATCCAGGTAAAGTTTGCAAATTGGACTCTTTGCACACGAAGCTGTAGCTTAATTAGTGATTTCCTCACTCAAGAACTAACCCCTCTCAGTTATAAAATACTTTGCTATTTTATTCTTAATCCAAACCGAATTATTTCTAGAGATGAGTTTGTAAGTAGTGTTTGGGCTAACCATTATGTTGATGATAACGCGATCAACAAGGCAATTTCTGATCTTAGACGCTTATTAAAGGCAACAGAAGAAGCGCCTAATCTGATCAAAACACACTATAAAAAAGGTTACAGCTTCACCAGTGAAGTTGAATTTATTCGAGAGCAACATAGCTTTTCACAAAAGGACACTCAGGAACAAGTAATAAGCAGCGCATCAAACAAGATAGAACTTAATTCAATTCAAGATGAAACTGAAAAGCAAAGCATAGAAGGGTCTTCCGGCCTAGAATTACTAAAAAATAAAGCAAAAAAATATAAAGTCATAAAGCCTAAGCTTGTAGCGTCGGTTTTATCTATTTCCATTCTATTGATTGGCTTAGTTTATTGGTGGCAACAACAACCTCAAACCCTTCATTTACAGTCAAAAAAACTATCAATTTCAGATAGTAGCGTATATGCATTTTTAAGTTTGTCACCGGCTAATGATAAGTTGGCTGTAAGTAAGTTAGACACAAAAAGTGGTGTCGATGAGATTTTTTTAATAGATCTCTTTACACACAAAAATACAAAAATAATATCGGAAGATTTTGACAGTTATCATATAGGCTGGGCATCAAATAGTAATAGTATTTACTACCAAGTTATAAATAATGAACAAGAATTTTGCGAAGTATGGAGAGCCGATTTTCTTGTGAATAATGAGGTTTCTCACAAAGAAAAGATTTTAGATTGTAAGTCGCAATATATATTAAGCTTAGCTGCAGATGAAGAGAGTAATAGAGTAATTTATACAAAGTTTGGTTATCGTAATGTACCAAGTTTAGCTGCGCTTGTGGCGAGAGATTTATCAACAGGCGATGAGTTTCAAGTCACCTCTCCAAATCTTGATTCTTTTGGTGATAGGTACGTCACTCTTTCCCCTGATAATGAAAAAATTGCATTTGTTAGGGTTCAAACTGGATTAAGGCAAATTTTCATAGCCAATTTAGATGGTAGCATGCAAAAAATGCTTTATGAAACTACTGATGTTATTAGGCATGTTTCTTGGAATAAAGAATCTAGTGGACTTGTTTGGTATGTGCCAACCTCAAAAAATCTAATGAGCTTTGATTTAAACTCGGAAGAAATTATTTCAAAGTCAGTGAATACAGACTCTTACGTTTCATCAATGCTTCCTGGATTTAATGCACTATATGGTGCTACAAGAACATCAGATAATGATATTTATTTATACGATTCTAAAGAAAAGGTACTGAATGAACTTGTTGAAAGTAGAGCGAGTGAGTTTATGCCAATAGCCGTTAAAGATGGATTTTACTTCTTCCAAGAAGGCGAACCAGCTCAATTGTATTCTTACTTTGGTGAAAAAATATCTAAAGATGACATTTCAATTGATTTATCAACATTGAGTTCCGGTGAATACAATAAAAGCAATGATCTTTTAGCTTTAAGTTTTAATAAAGAACTACGCTTGTTTGACCTTAGAAATAAAGATTTAAAAGATAGCTTTGTACTTAAGCATCAAATAGTAAACTTATCATGGTTTAATGATGAAAATTTACTTTTAGTTTTAAAGGCGAAACAAGGCGAGCAACATATTTGGTTATTTAATGTTAAAACCAAGGAATTACAAAAAATTATACATAAAAACGCTAAAGGTGTTGCCACAGATACGGGTGGTAAAATATTTTATCAAGATTTCTACAATAATTTTTATCTGTTTGACCCTCAAGAAGGGTTAGAAAAGAAAATGCTTTCCTTATCAGATTACCCATATGTTATTTGGGAATTGCATGACGGCTACCTCTATTACTCTACAGGTACAAACCTTTTTAAATATTCGATAGATACAAATCAGGAGACATATTTACTGGCTGATTTTGATATCAATGAAAAACTTATTACAGATTTTTCTATTTTTGAATCTTCAGACGGTGTGAAATTTATCCTTCAAATACATAGCTTTAAAAGCAATGAGGTGGTGTTGTTTGAATTTATTTAATTCTTACTTATTTGTGAGTTTGTTTTTTTAGACTTTTGTAAGTAATCCCTCATTCTCTTCTTTATTTATCTAGCTACTATGAAACCAGATTTAGCAGCTAGAGTGTTTCTTTGTTGTCCCAGCTTACTAAATCTTTATTTCGTAATATATTGCTTTTTTTACAATGAGGATTAGCAATGTTTTTAAATTTAAAAAAGAAGAAATTGAAACAATTATCTACCTCTGTCCTTGCGAAGTCTTTCACAGGTAAGATCAATGGTGGTAATGAAAATCCAACTGACACTCCATCCAGAACTAGTCATTCAAGATGCGTTGTTGAAGGTGCTGAACCAGTTTCAGGTTAATATCTTAATACTTTAGCCAAGGAATGGTTGAAGTAATCAAGGAATGGTTGAAGTATTCAAGGAATGGTTAGTGTAATCAAGGACTGGTTAGTGTAATCAAGGACTGGTTAGTGTAATCAAGGAATGGTTAATGTAATCAAGGACTGGTTA
>NZ_PNEC01000052.1 GCF_005886345.1 Pseudoalteromonas phenolica | reverse complement strand
TTCTCATTTTAATACCTTACTTAACCTCAGATCTGTATAAGAATTAAAGTCGAGTCACTTTTATGCTCGGCTTTTTAGTCTGAAAAGTGTAGGCAATTAACCCAGCCATTAAATTAACCATAAATGAGATACAGCTTCGATGCCTTGTATGATCTATTTGAGCCATGTTTTTTAGCTGGTCGAAAACTGTTTCAATGATGAAACGTTTTGATAGCATAGCTCTATCCCAAGATGATATTGGCTGACGTTTCATATTACTTCTTTGACCTGTAATAAAATCAATGCCTTGCTCGGCAAGCTCCGCTTTTAGGCTTGTAGATACATAGCCTTTGTCTGCATATAAACTACCTGTAACATTTCTGACCATGTCTAACACAGGCTTCCTATCATCAACATTCCCTGCCGTCACTTTTACTGCTAATAAACCACCTTCGTCATTCATGATGAGGTGAAGTTTAAAGCCATAAAACCAGCCCATTGTTCCTTTTCCTCGCTTGGCTTCGTCTGCGAAAACTTGGTGGCGAGGAATAC
>NZ_PNEC01000051.1 GCF_005886345.1 Pseudoalteromonas phenolica | reverse complement strand
ACCACCTTCGTCATTCATGATAAGGTGGAGTTTAAAGCCATAAAACCGACCCATTGTTCCTTTTCCTCGCTTGGCTTCGTCTGCGAAAACTTGGTGACGAGGAATACGCATGTTTTGACAAACTTTGAGTGAAGTAGAATCAATAAACGCTATACCTGTAGGCTTATCAAAGCGCTGCTTTAAATAGCTACACAGAGCGGGGAGCGTAGCCTGTAACAACTTCAA
>NZ_PNEC01000050.1 GCF_005886345.1 Pseudoalteromonas phenolica | reverse complement strand
ACCACCTTCGTCATTCATGATGAGGTGAAGTTTAAAGCCATAAAACCAGCCCATTGTTCCTTTTCCTCGCTTGGCTTCGTCTGCGAAAACTTGGTGGCGAGGAATACGCATATTGTGACAAACCTTGAGTGAAGTGGAATCAATAAATGCTATACCTGTAGGCTTATCAAAGCGCTGCTTTAAATAGCTACACAGAGCGGGCAACGTAGCCTGTAACAACTTCAACATACGTGTATAACTGACTAAATCAGGAAAATAATGTCGGCAATACTGGCAAACAAATTTGGTGGAGTAAGT
>NZ_PNEC01000005.1 GCF_005886345.1 Pseudoalteromonas phenolica | reverse complement strand
CCCCCCTCCCCCCCCCCCCCCCCGCCCCCCCCCCCATCCCCCCGGTGTTTTTTTTCAAGCAGTTGACGTCATACGAGCTCATAGCCGGGGAGTGGATTTCAGACGTGTTCGCTTCGGATCTACATTTGCCTTCGCCGCACTTGCCTTCACCACACTTACCTTCTGCAGCATCTAATTGATAGCCAGAAGACATGGTAGTAAATGCAAATGGGTTAGCGTTTACTTCTGCTGATGCAGTTAAACTCGCTGTGCCTACAACTACAGCACCTAACGTAGCAGCGATTGATTTAGTTTTTAAGTTTTTCATACTCGACCCTTCGGGATATTTCGTTCAATTCACTTAGTAGACCCTACTACAAAAAAGAATATTTCATTAAATCTAAAAAAATTCAATTTTAACTTAGCAACACTCTCCCTCTCGTTTAAAATAAGCGCCCTTTAAATAGTATAGAGCAAGTTATGAAATTGATTTTGGCACCAATGGAAGGCGTTGTAGATTTTAAAATGCGCCAACTTTTAACCAACCTTGGTGGCTTTGATTTATGTGTAACTGAGTTTATTCGTGTTGTCGATCTAACCTTTCCACGTAGAGTGTTTATAAAAACTTGCCCTGAACTATTAAATAATGGCTATACCGAATCTGGCACCCCTGTTCGCATTCAGCTTCTGGGTCAAGTTCCCAATGCACTCGCTGCAAATGCGCGTAAAGCCGTCATGCTTGGCTCACATGGAATCGATCTTAACTTTGGCTGCCCAGCAAAAACAGTGAATAAAAGTAAAGGTGGTGCGGTTCTGTTAAAAGAACCTGAGCTCATGTATCAAATTATAAAAGCGGTTAGAGAAGCAGTTCCAACCGAGCATGAAGTCAGTGCCAAAATACGTTTAGGCTTTGATGATGACAGTAATACTGCCGAAATTGTCGATGCAGTTCAAAGTGCAGGAGCTTCAAGTTTAGCTATTCACGCGAGAACCAAGCGAGATGGCTATAAACCACCTGCTTACTGGGAGAAAATAAAACCGCTTCTGGATAGAGTGAACATGCCTATTGTCGCAAACGGCGAGATTTGGCAAGTCGAAGATGCTTATCGCTGTCAAGAACGCAGTGGTTGCTCAGATCTAATGCTTGGCCGCGGTGCATTAGCAACACCTGACTTAGCTGCAAAAATTAAAGCTCACAGAAATAATGAGCCTTACACACCTTTATCTTGGGAAAATGTGATTTACCATATTTTGCATTCATCCATGCACCAAGACCCTTCTTTGAGTGAAAAATATTTTTCTTCAAGAACGAAGCAATGGCTTAGCTATCTTAAACTGCAATATCCACAAGCCAATGATCTTTTTGACGAAATTAGAAAGCTTAAAAACAAAGGCGAGGTTGTCTCTGTACTAGAGAAATATGCAAAATGTCCTAGCATTGATTCAAATCATAACGAATTCGCCTAGAAGTACCATAATGATTGCTCATAGGAGAGCGATCATGAATGCAAATCAAACTAAAGACTTTCAAAGCAAGCTAAAAATTGAATTAGACTCTGTTCAATGTGAGTTTTTAAATGAGCTTAAAGACGCACAACATGAGTTTACTGGCGAATTGGCTTCAATGTTAGAAAACTCAACACCAGGAGAGTGGATTGACTTAGTAGTCACTAAAATTAACCCAAATCAGTTTCCCCGCTTTCAGCGACTTATGGAACTAGAAGCTGCTCTATGCCAAATAGATATTGGCCAATTTGGTTATTGCTGTGATTGTGAGACTAAACTTGATCTTCTGGTACTTTCACAAGACCCAGCTAAACAACGTTGCCCGGTTTGTGAAGAGAAAAAGTGAAGAAAAGCACATAACTAATTGAAAAGGCATTTATAATTAAAGGCCTTTTCTGGATTTCCTTTTACTAAAAACTTATAAATAAATAGCTGCTAAAGATAACACTGCTGCGGGCTTCATAACTACATACTCTAGTAACGCTCTTGCTTTCTCTTGCTCTAGTGCTAATTTCTGGTTTATTACAACCATTGCCTGTTGCTCTGACCAAGCTTGATAATGAATCCCTAAATCTATCTCAGCCAATACTAATGTAACCTGCTTATAAACTAACAGGCTTTTTATTTCACATTGTTCAAATGTCGCAGAAAAATTTATAAAACCATGCTTCCAGTTTAAACCATCTACAATTGAACAATGTTTTTTAGCAATATCTGAAATACTGAACGCAACAGCATTACTATTATGTTTACTATAGTGACTTGTTAAAGTCTGGATATTGGTCAAAATTATTTGTGGGTTTTCTACAGTCCCTAAGTAATGATTAACCTTACTTTGGTACCATTCTTTACCATTGGGTAGCTGATAAATACCTAGACGGCTTCTTGGCTTGTATGTTTTAAAATATTCAATTAAATTAGTTAATGATTCAGACTCAGAATATGCTTTTAACTTGTTCAGTTCATACCTGTTATAAAATATCTTACTTTTCTTAGCATCTTCTAATCTTGAGATTACTAGTTTTTGCCAAGCTTGTTTTTGTTCTTCATTGAGATTGGTTGCAACATTAATAGATGCTGGCCAAGGTAGAAACCTCTCAGGGTAACGTTCTTGAATTATAAGATATTGTAATTCTTCAATTTGATGCTCAGTTAATGACTGAAGATCAGCAGTACTCAAGACTTTATGCCTATTTTTTAGATAAGCCTCACTGAACGGTAATACTTGAGATTGTTTTAACTTACTATCTGTCGATAAAACAGCATTAATATTTTTTAACTGTGCTCGCACTTCAGTAAATGAATTAAGCTCCTGCTTTTCTGCACACGCCGATAACAAAAGCAGAATGGGGACCGTTATTAAAAAAAATTTATTGCTCACCTTAAATTCCAAATATAAAAAAAGCCCCTTTCGGGGCTTTTTAATTATAAGCTTACGCCTTTACGTTGTGCTTTGTCCTTGATGAACGTAGCCCAACCTCTTGCAAACCTACGAGTAGAAGGATCTTCCTGAGCCTTAACTATCGCTCTATAAGCTTGCTTATACTTTTCTTGGTATAAGTATGCTTCAGCTAAGTCAGAATAGGTACGACCTTTTTTATCAGTGCCCAGTTCAAGCGCTTTATTCAAACGTTCAACGGCTGCACTGTACTTTTGCTCTGTAAGTAACAAGCTACCAGCTTTTCTATATAACTCTGCATCGTCATCAAACTTTGCAGCTTCTTCATAGTACTTAGCTGCAGTCTTAAGGTGCTTCGATTGATGGAAGTAACTTGCGACTGCTGTAACATTTTGCTTAGTTCGCTCAATCTTTTCTGCCTTCAAAGCTTTTTCCATAACTATTGCAGCTTTATAAGGGATATCATTAAGCGAATAATAACTACTCAGAATCTTGTAATGGTTTTCCTTCTCAAAATAACCTTTTTCATAAGCCACTTCCATAACAGTCTGACCTTTTGAAAAGTCTTCAGTCTGCATATAGAAAGAACCTAATTGAGTCCAGTTTTTACCATCGTCAGGAAATAGTTTTACAATTGTTTCAGCAACTTTTACAGCATTCTTGAATTGCTTGAGTTCGAAATAAGCACCAATTTTAAGCATGTAGAATGACTTATTAGGTTCTTTTTCTAAGGCAATTGCCTTATCAGCAGGTTCAAGAACTTTTGTATACTGTTTTAATTCCCAGTTTGCTTGAGCAATACGAGCATATACCTTGCTGTCTTGTTCACCTGTGAAATCCATCCAATCATTGTAAGTCTTGATTGCATCAGTATATTTTTGCTGGCCCATGTATAGGTCACCCAAAAGCTTATAAAGATCACCTTGATCTTTAAAGTTTAAAACGTCTGGCTTGATTGCCTCAACGATAAAACCAATCGCTTTTGTGTATTCCTCTTTTTGAGCATACAAGTTACCCAAGTAACGATTTACTGTTGCTTTGTCAAAATCATTAGACGGGTCTAACTCTTCCAATAAAGCAATCGCTTCGTTAAGTTGGTCATTGTTATAAAGATCAAAAGCTTTAACAACTTTCTTACCTGTACGCTCACCCATGATCTTAGTCTTCGCTTTTTTGCGCGCTTCGATCTTTGCTGGGTCTGGTGCAGCAACAGCATTGCCGCATACACCAGTAAGAGTCATAAGTAGCGCAAGAGCTGTTGCTTTATGTAATTGCTTCATTTCTTCGCTCCTTATTAACCTTGGTTAAGTTTAAAGTCTAACTGTACCGTAAAACCTGGTTGTTTTTGCGGTTTGCCATCGATGATTTTCGGACGGTATTTCCACTTACGTAATGCTCTAATCGCTTCACGGTTAAAAATACGCTTAGGTTCAGCATCGATAACTTTTACATCTTCAACACCACCAAGCTCGTTAATAGTGAATGAAAGTTGTACCCAACCTTCTTTACCATCACGTGCCGCTTGAGTCGGGTATTTCGGCTCAATACGTACGATAGGTGTTGCATCACCATCACGACCAAATTCACCAGGCCCACTTAGGCCACCTGCTGTGCCACCAATATTGATGCTAGGCATGTTAAAGCCAATAGCACCAGCATTTGGGTTAGCATTGTCAGGCTGCGGCGGCTGCGGTTTAGGCGGCTGCTGCGGCGGCGGCGGAGGTGGAGGCGGAACACGTCTGCGCTCTTGAACCTCAGATTCAGGTGGATTCGTCAAAATTTCGACTACAATTTCTTCTTTTTTATTTTCAGCTCTATCTGCTCCGCCAGAGATCAGAAATGCCATAAAATAAAACAAGCCGAAAGTAACTGCCCCACCTGTTAAAAGTGAAAACAGAAAACGAATCATTACTTAGCTCCAGCGATTGAGATTTTTAGTTGATCGTCAGTCGCCTTGATTTGGTCCATAACTTTAACAACCACACCGTGCTTCGCGCCTTTATCAGCTTGAATGATTACGGTTTCAGTTGGTTGCTCAGCTAGGATGCTCTCAAGGTTTGCACTAACACGCTCAACGTCAACAGCACGCTTGTCCATCCAGATCTCACCGTTTTCACGGATAGCGATAAAGACGTTAGCATTCTTTTTAGTTTGAGCTTGTGCAGCCTTTGGCTTTTGTACTTCAATACCAGCTTCTTTCACGAAAGAAGTTGTTACGATGAAGAAGATAAGCATGATGAATACGATGTCTAGCATCGGTGTCATATCTACTGCTGCTTCTTCTTCCTCACGAAAACGTTGTTTACGTGCCATATTAATATCTCTCTTTAGTGATGAGGCAAACTATCTACTAGCTTTTCTTTAGCCATTTTCGCTCTAGCTTCTAGGCGAGTGCTGAAGAATACACCAGATAGTGCCGCAACCATTCCTGCCATTGTTGGTATCGTTGCCATTGAAATACCCGATGCCATTAGACGAGCGTTACCAGTACCTTGAGTTGCCATCGTTTCGAAAACGCTGATCATACCCGTTACAGTGCCTAGTAGGCCGATTAATGGACACATGGCTACCAATGTTTTGATAATCAACATGCGCGCTTCTAATTTTTCAGACGCTTCAGAAATCCATGCATCGCGGATTCTGTGTGCGTACCAAGACGTAGTGTCTTGGCGGGCGTCCCACTTCGCTACGATATCCGCTTTCATTTTCGGATACTCGGCGAGTAGGAACCAATAGCGCTCAATCATTAATACCCACATTAGAAAGAGTGCTATCGCGACCACGTATAATACCTGGCCGCCTGTGCCAACAAAATCCCTGATAGATTCCCAAATCTCCATCAGGACTAGCATTAGGCTTTCTCCTTCTCCGCATGTGCAGCAACAATACCTGCACTCTGCTCGTCTAGGATATGTAGAACTGCTTTACTACGACCTGAAACGATTGCGTGTAATAGGATTAGTGGTAGTGCAGCAATCAGACCTAGAGCTGTTGTTACAAGCGCTAGAGAGATGTTACCTGCCATGATCTTCGGATCACCAGTACCGAATAGTGTGATTGATTCGAACGTTAAGATCATACCAACAACTGTACCAAGTAGACCTAGTAGCGGTGCGATAGCAGCTAAGATCTTGATGATGTTGATACCAGCTTCGATGCGAGGCGTTTCACGTAGAATTGCTTCGTCTAACTTAAGCTCAAGGTTTTCAACGTCTTGGTTTTTGTTGTCATGGTAAACTTTAAGGATACGACCAAGTGGGTTGTTTTCGTTAGGCGTATTGATGTTCTTAACCTGTGCTTTGATTTTAGCACTAACCATAAGTAGGTCTAGGAAACGAACTAACGCTAGTAACGCACCAATTGCAAGTAATGCAGTGATGATATAACCAACTGTGTCACCCTGGTGCCAACGTTCTTCAACAGTTGCACGTTGAGTGTTTAGACGAAGGATGCCGCCACGCGCAGGGTCAACATAGAACTTAGTGTATGAACCAGCTTGTGTGTTTAGGAGGTCAGCAACAGTGTTGAAGATGTGACCGTCTGGTTGCTTACCTAGTGGAACGATTGCTTTGTTAGCTGCATCGTATACTACGTAGCCGTCTTTTGTGATTAGGTTGAAGTTACCAACACGAGTAACCTGCTTAGTATTGATTTCACCACTTAACTCAGCAACTTGTGCTTCGAAAGTAGATACTTTTGCAGATTCTGTCATTTCAGTTTGGAAAGCAATCCAAAGTTCTTCTAGTTCGCGAGTAGTCGGTAGTTCTTTAGCAGCAGCTAGTGAACGAAGAACTTCTGCACGCCCTGGCTTTTCAGCACTTACTAGTGATGCTTCGATTGAACCAATCGCTTCTGAAGCTGAACGACGAACAACACCGAACATCTCACCTAGAGTACCAGTTGCGTTTTGAAGCTCAACTTCTTTTTCTGCAAGTGTGATTTCGTTTTGTTTAAATTGCTTATTTAAACGATCGCCACGTGCTTTTTCATTAGCTAAGTCACGCTTTGCTTTGTTTAAAAGAGCTTGCTTGTCAGCACGAGCTGAAAGGAAGTCTTGCTCACGTTGCTTGTTGATTTTACCTTCAGAGATACGGTTTTGTTTAACTTCTTGAAGGATCTTGTCAAGCGTCTCAGTGCTTGCGTGCGCGTTTAAAGCAGCGCCCGCTGAAACAGATAGCGCAGCAGCTACTGCAAAACCTTTAAATAATTTCTTCATTATTTATTACTCCGCGCCAAAAATTGGAAGTGCTAGTAGTTCAGGAGCAGCCTGACCACGTGCGATACGGATGAAAGTCTTAACAGGCTTGATATACTCTTCACCTAACTCATCCCACTGTTTTGCACTGTTGTTCCAAACCCAAGCGTGCTTAAGGTCGAAAGATTGTGCAACGTATGCAACACGGCCAATACGTGCGAAGTCAACGTTGATGTTCTTACCGTTGATTTCTAGTGAGCCTTGAGAAGCAACCATAGTTGAACTGTAATCAGTTTCAATTGTGTAAGCTTCAAGAACCTGGCGGAATTTCTCAGAAGTAGTTACTTTTGAGTTAGAAAGAAGATCACGTAGTTTTTCTACACGGCCTAAACGAGTTTCAGTGTCAAACGGAACGTCCGCTTTGATGAATTGCTCAAGCGTATCGATCATGCGATACATCAGAGGCACAACGTCCTGTTTTGTTTTCTCAATCGTACCAATCTGACGATTAAGTGACTCAATGCTAGCATTTTGGTCAGCTACCAAACGTGCTACGTGGTCGTTATAAACTTTTAATAATTCTGTTTCATCAACAACACTGCGGTACTCACCGATCATCTCTTGAGTTTGACCATAAATGTTATCAATTTTTTCTTGTGATTTTTTAGCAGCCTTTTGAGTTTGCTGACCTACTTTTTGTATGTCATTCAAAGGATCTGCAATCACGTTGCTGCTTGCGAAAGCTGTTGCACCTAGAAGTGCTGTAGCTACAAGACTCTTTCTGATTTTAACAGACATAGTTCCCAACCAATTAAGTAATGTTACTTTTATAATTTTTTGCTCTTTAGAGTAGAGCGACCCTGATATCTTTTTGCAGATATCAACTTTCCAATAATGCTAAATGCAAGGCCATGTGTCAACTTCGTGGATAAAACTTCTTATGAGAAAATGTCATAATAATTTTTAGAAAAAACATAATTTTAACATTTGAAAAATGTGAGTTATCGGCTTTTCGGGCTCAAAATAGCACCGTAAAACACATTTTTTACAAAATGTTACATTGAAAAAACATCCTGTAACTGAAGTTTTAAAGCATCACAAATTAAAGTTAAAACTCTGATTAAATTAAGTTTTTTAAATATTTAAAAAAAATCTTTTTTTTTTATAAAATGGCGTTTATTAATTAGTTTTCATGTCACTTTTTGGCCACTAACTCTGCGATAACTTGATTAAAAACAGCGACGAATTGCGATATATGTAGACCGTCCATTAATGCATGATGAACCTCTATTGAGACTGGTAATACACCCTGTTCTTTTTGATACTGCCCAAAAACAATTTTCGGAATGCCTGAACCTATTGCTGCATTTTCAGCATGCTTAAAACTGGTAAATTTAAACCAAGGCAAAATTGAAATATACATCTGCTCAATTTTATCTGCATTTTCAATAAAAATAGGGTTTAAAAGTGGTTTATTTAAGTGAAGGGTTTTTGTTGATTGATAATGATGCTGATAGTCAACTAGTGACTTTTGAAACTCTAAGGGCACAAACCTAAAGCTTTCATCATTTCGAAGAAAAACTGTACTCAGCGTGATATTTTCTACTTCAACAGGTTCATTATCAACAATTCTATAGCGGATCGGCGGGAAGAGCTGCACTGCTTTGTGCAAACAATATAAGTAGCTAGCAGTAAAACTGATCTGTTGGTTCTTTGCGTATTCGAAAAGTGATTTTACTTCTAAATCAAGCACAATGTTAAAAAATGGCTGAGAAAACGGCAGAAAGAATTTAAAATGCTCTGCACGAGACCAAGTCGTTAAGTCGATTTTTTTCATAAAAAAAGGGATGTAAAATTACATCCCTCTATTAGAGCAACTACTTAAGATATTGCAAAGTAATTATAGACCGTTTGCGATAATTTCTTGCGCTAACTCATCAGCAATAATATGCGTCGACTTTTGCTCTTCTTCAGAACGCTTGAAGATTTCTGCAAGCGTGTCATAAATGCCTTCTACGTGCTTCGTTGCATCGGCTTCATTGTAGCCTGCTGGCTTTGTTTCGTAATAAACATTAATGATACCACCCGCATTAATTACATAATCAGGCGCGTATAAAACACCTTTCTCACGTAAAATTTCACCATGGCGAGACTCTGCTAACTGGTTGTTAGCACAACCAGCAATGATTTGAGCTTTAATACGTGGAATTGTGTCATCGTTGACAGTTGCACCTAGTGCACATGGCGCATATACATCAACGTCTAAGTCATAAATCTCGTCAATATTTACCGCCGTAGCGTTAAAATCATTTACTACTCTATCGACTGACTCTTGGTTGATATCTGTAACGAATAATTGTGCACCGGCTTCATGTAGGTGTTTACATAATGAATATGCAACTGCACCTAAACCTTGTACAGATACTTTTACACCATTTAAATCTTCGTGACCGTGTTTATGTTTATACGCGGCTTTAATACCTAAGAAAGTACCTAACGCTGTAAATGGAGAAGGGTTGCCACTTTTGCCTTCTAGACCCATAACGTAGTTGGTTTCTTTGTGCATTGTCATCACATCACCTGTAGTGATGTTTACATCTTCAGCTGAGTAGTAAGTACCACCTAAACGCTCAAGCTGTTTACCGAAAGCTCTAAATAACGCTTCAGATTTAATTGTTTTAGCATCACCAATGATCACTGATTTGCCACCACCAAAAGGCAAACGCGCTACTGCATTCTTGTACGTCATACCTTTTGATAAACGAAGTACGTCATATACAGCGTCTTCATCTTTCGCGTAATCCCACATACGGCAACCGCCAACTGCAGGACCTAACTTAGTGCTATGAACAGCAATAATTGCTTTTAAGCCAGATTCTTTATCTGAGCAAAATACCACTTGTTCATGGTTATCAAATTCAACTTGGTTAAATACAGCCACTTTTTGTTCTCCGAATTTTTTGCCCTCTTAAATGGGCATAGCGCTGAAACTGCGTCGACTCTATCACTATATTTATAAATTCTCTATAAATTGAGACATTCAACCTCATTAATTCCTCAAACAAGCATTTTAAAATCAATAAAAAACAAAATAGAGAATAAACAATTCAAATTAAGCTTAATTGTTATTCCCTTAAGTTAAAAATGTCCATAAGATGAGCAAAAAAAGCTTACGTTAACGTAAAGGTTAGGCTCTCTGTAAAAAAATTAATACAAAAAAACCGCCTTATGACGGTTTTTTAAATCTTGCTAAGGCAGTGCTTGCCCTCTCGCGCTAACGAAGAGGCTATACCATTCATCTCTGGTCAGCTCAAAATCGAGCGCCATGGTCGCACCTTTTATTCTATCTAAATTAGTTGTGCCAATAACAGGCTGTATATTACTCGGGTGCTTTAATAGGAATGCCAGTAAAATCGCTTCTGGTGTTGCATGATGTGCTTCGGCCAATTCAAAAATAAGTTTGGTAGTTTGTCTCGTCACATGACACTCTGACTGTAAACCTAGCTCTGAGAATCGACCTTTTGCTAAACATCCCCAAGCTTGGAGTTGTATCCGCTCATTTTGACAATATTCTAAAGTACCACTTACAAAGTCCACCTGATGGTTGCCCGCACTGCCCACCATGACACCGTCATTGAGCCAATCCAGCTTTCCTAAACTCATCTCGATTTGGTTTGCGATTATTGGCAGTTCAAGATGTTTCTGTATATATGAAATCTGATGATGACTCATATTAGAAACCGCAAAATGGTTGACCTTGCCTGCTGATTTTAATTCCAATAATGTCTCAGCCAACTCTTCAACTTGCATTAAAGGGTCTGGTCTGTGCAGCATTAAAATGTCTAGGTACTCAGTATTTAAACGTCTTAAACTGCCTTCAACTGAATGCTTGATCCACTTCTCAGAAAAGTCATAACGGCCAGGTAAAACCCCTTCTTTAAAACGGATCCCGCATTTAGATTGCAGTATCATGTTTTCTCTCAGTTCAGGCTTTTTCTTTAACACTTCACCAAAAACCTGCTCAGCTTTACCATTTCGATAGATATCAGCATGATCGAAGAAATTAATGCCATAAGCCAGTGCTGCTTCAATTACAGAGTGGGCTTGAGAGATATCTTTATTCATAATCGAAGAGTTATCCCACTCACCGCCTAAGCCCATACATCCGTAAGCTATGCGGCTTATATTAGGGTAATATTTTTTTAGTGGTAAAGTCTGTTTTGTCATCAAGTCACCTTAATTTGTTTTTAGTCTCATTAGTTTATTGTTCTGTGCCATGAATAAAAGGGTATAATTAAGAAAACATTGTTTTATATAGCAAACAATAATATCTATGAACGAACATAAACGTGTTGAGTTGCTGATGCTATTTTTAACACTAGCAGAACAACTTAGCTTTACAAAAGCCGCTGAGCAGTTAGGGATCTCGAAAGGTTATCTTTCTGAAAAAATAAAGCTGCTTGAGGCCCATTTAAAAACGCCTTTAGTCATCAGAACAACGCGAAGTGTCAAACTTACCGCCCAAGGCGTTCATGTTTATGAGCAAGCATTGCAAATAAGAACCCAGTTGTTTGATATAGAAAAAACCACTGACTCACAACAAGTTGCTGGGGTTATAAGACTCACTGCGCCAAAAATGTTTGCGAGCAGCTTTCTTTTCGACATTTGCCATAAGTTTAAAAAACAGCACCCAAATATTGAGTTTGTAATTAATTCAAGTTACCAAACTTATAATTTAAACCAACAAGATTTTGATTTGGCTTTTCGTGCCACCTCATCACCGCCAGATGACATGGTTGCCAATAAACTGTTCGACTATGAGCATATCATTGTTGCCTCACCGAGTTATTTGAAATCAAGTAGCTCAATAGACTCCCTTGTTGACTTAGAAAACCACCAATGCCTGACAGTAACTGAGCAAACCATCTGGCCTTTTATTTCCCAGCAAGTAAGCGTCAATGGTTGGCTATCTAGTAACGACAACCACATGTTGAAGCGCTCAGCTCAACGAGGCGGTGGGCTTTTCAGGATCGCGAATTACTTCGTTAAAGATGAGCTAGATTCTGGTCAGCTCGTTGAAGTGTTACAACAAGAGAAAATAAAAAACAGTGGCGGGCTTTATATGCTCTACCCTCAGCTCATTTACCCGCCTTATAAACTAAGAGTATTTATCGACTTTGTGAAAGCTTATTTTCAATAAGCTTTCACAAACATTAAATAATTTTAACAACCGGTCGCTTGATGCAGGTTTGGTTCAAAAGGCACTGTAACGTGTCTTTGACTTTTTCTGCGTTAAACTCAATCAATTCTATTTCTGGTGCTTGTATGGCACCACTTTCAATATCCTTTAAAAGTGTCTCGCCCATAAAACATAAATGCTGCTGTGCACATAAACTATTTGCCAACCAAGCACCTGCAATCGACACCACGCCAATATTAGGCGCTTTTTCAAATAGTAACTCTTCGGGGATCGCAGAAAACCCATTTAGACAGGCTATACGCCCACAGAACCTTAGTTTTTGAATATCTTGAACGACGCTTTCTTTGCCAATTGTGTTAATCACACAATCAAAGCCATCAGAGCCAATTTCATGCTTTATTTGTGCACAGATTGCATCGTCTTTTTTACTACAATCAAACACAAAGTCAGCACCCAGTTTTTTCAAACGTTTATGGTGTGGCTTTTGAGCAAACGCAAATACTTGTGCTCCCTGTTTTTTTGCATACTGAATCGCAAAATGAGCCACTGCACCTTGTGCACTGTTGATTGCAAGTGTGTCCCCTTCTTGCAGCTTAATTTTTTCAAGTGCAAGTAATGCCGCCATACCCGAGTTTGGCAATGCCACAGCTAATTCGCTTTCGATTTGCTCTGGTAACTCAGAAACCGCATGATTTGGCATAACAGTAAATTGCTTTAGCATGCCTTGCTGGGCAAGGTTCGCATGAAATAAAACCCGTGCGCCTTTAGTCGGAAACACCCCTTTTGGTGCGTCAACAACCGTACCAACAGCATCTGAGCCCAAAATATGCGGATATTGCCACTGGCTAAAGCCTTTTACAGCAAAGCTGGCATCTAAATGATTTAACGCGACATACTCTACTTTTATCAATAGTTCATTGCCTCTGGGAATAGGCAGATCGAGTTGTGTCATTTCCAAATCGAAGTCAGCCCCATGTTGGCGTAACTCCAATGCATTCATTTTGTTGTTATCCTTGTACATGAGGCCTCCTCTTTTAAAGGTTAGAAATTAATTGTGATGACCAGCCACCGCTCAATTCGCTATACGCTGCAACAGAAGCACTTAACCACTGGTTGCGGATTAACACTTGGCTGCGCTCAGCACTGAGTACGTCTTGTCTTGCTGCAAGTAAATCAAGGTAGGCTAATTGCCCTTCTTGATAACCCGCTTCAGCTTGTTGATAGGCAGCTCGCGCGGCTTTTACAGTTTGCGTAGAGAGTGCAAACTGCTGCTGAGCATGTTGCAGCGCACGCAAAGACAACTCGGTTTGCGACAATGCATCGGTCAAAGTTTGCTTATAACTGTGATAGCTTGCTTCTGACAATGCAGTTTGAGCGTCAAGTTGAGCTAATAACTGCGGGTAACTGAATAAAGACCAATTGATGCTTGGCGTAACTTGCCAATTCGATTGGGTATTATTGAAGTTAATACCCGGCATATTTAACACGCCTGCAAAGGCCGATAAGCTAATATCAGGATAAAGCGCACGCTCTGCACTTTGTGCCAAATAACCTTGTTGATGAACCTTAGCCATCGCAGAACGAATATCACCGCGTTGCAAGAGTGCGTCATCTGCCGATTGCACATTCACTGTTAAATTAAGCGCATCGTAGTCTGTTTGACTCAACACAGTAAAACTAAGTTCATCGGCACGTTTATCGGTTAATGCACTTAGTATTTTCTCAACTTGGGCAAGCTCAACACCAATTTGAGGCAATCGTTGCTTGAGCTCATAGTACTGCACACGTGTTCTGTTTAACTCAAGCTCAGTCGCTATGCCCTCTTCAATACGCACTTGAATGATCTCCATCGAGTCTTTGAGTGCTTTTAATTGGTTAAGGATTAATGCATGTTGCTGTTTTAAGTTCTGCCATTGTAAAAAGCTACGAACAGACGTGCTAACTAGCTCAGCCAGTAACTGCTGATATTGCGCTTGGCTATCAACTGCAACCGCTTCTGCCGCTGAAGTAAGTGCTGCAATGCGACCCGACAAGTCCAGTTGCCAATTCACGTTACCACCCGCGGTTGCTGAACTCACAACATCTGCATTTGGATTTGTGCTACTAGGCGTATTAGAGCGGTTACCAGATACCGCTAAGCCACCTAGCGGCAGGTTTGCGCGTTGCTGCACTGATACCCCAGCAAGGGCGGCGCGCAAACGCGCCGACGATGCTTTTAGGTTTTGGTTTTTGTCCAATACATCAACCACAAGTTGGTCTAACTCAGCGATGTTCAGTTGCTGCCACCAGTTTTGTTCGCTTTGTTTCGCCACTTCAGATAACAACACATGTGTGCTTAACGTATTGCTGAAGGTTTGCGACGTTTGCTGTGCTTGGTCAATATTTGGGGCACTTGCACATCCTGCCAACACAGCCAGAGCAATGCCCGATAACGTCATTTTAAATACGCGCATTTTATTGCTCCTTAGCCGTTACTAGACGATAGAATACAGGCGTGAATAACAAGCCAAATACCGTTACACCAATCATGCCGAAGAATACGGCATTACCCATTGCTTGACGCATTTCAGCCCCTGCGCCTGATGCCAGTACCAGAGGTACTACACCTGCCGTAAAGGCAATTGATGTCATCAGTATTGGACGAAGACGTAAACGACATGCTTCAATAATCGCCTCTAGATGCGTTGCACCTTGTAAGTGCTTATCTCTGGCAAATTCGACCATTAAGATTGCATTCTTAGAAGCCAGCGCAACCAATACAATCAAAGCAATTTGCGTAAAGATATTATTATCACCACCGAGCATGTATACACCTGCCAGCGCTGAGAAAATCGTCATTGGTACAATTAAAATAATCGACAATGGTAAACGTAAGCTTTCATATTGCGCTGCCAATACCATGAAGACCAATACAACCACCAGTGGGAATACATACACCATGGTATTACCCGCTAAGATCTGTTGATACGTCACCTCAGTCCACTCATAGGTGATCCCTTCTGGCAGTGTTTTCGCCAGTACCGCTTCAATGGCTTGTTGCGCTTGGTCTGAGCTATAACCCGGCGCAGGGCTGCCGTTCAATTCAGCGGTAACATAACCGTTATAGTGCATCACACGATCAGGACCTGTGGTTTCTTCTACAGTCACAACAGAACCTAGAGGCACCATGAGACCTGCAGCATTACGCACTTTTAAGTTGTTGATCTGCTCTTTCTTCGACCTAAATTTCGCTTCAGCTTGCGCTTTTACTTGATAAGTACGGCCAAACATATTGAAGTCATTCACGTATGCAGAACCTAAATAGACTTGCAGTGCGTTGAATACTTCGTCTAACGGAATGCCTTGAATTAGCGCTTGCTCACGGTCAATGTTAATGTCCATTTGCGGTACTTGAATTCTAAAGCTTGAATATAAGCCCATGAGTGCAGGGTCTTTTTGTGCAGCGCCAATGGTTGCTTGCAGTGCAGCAAACAGCGCTTCAAACCCTTGGTTACTTCTATCTTCAATTTGAAGTTTAAAGCCACCTGTTGTGCCTAAACCCAGAATTGGCGGTGGTGGGAATACAGCCACAAACGCTTCATCAATGGCAGCAAAACGTTGGTTTAATTGCATTGCAATGGCAAAAGCCGACAAGCTAGGGTCATTACGTTCGCTAAAATCATCCAGTGGCGTGAACACAATGCCGCTGTTGGTGCTATTGGTGAAGCCATTTACCGATAAACCAGGGAAAGCAACCGTATGGGCGACGCCCGGTACTTCAAGGGCGATCTCTTGCATCTGCTTGATCACTTCTTCAGTTCTATCAAGACTTGCCGCATCTGGCAGTTGTGCCACTGCAACTAAGTATTGTTTATCTTGCTGAGGAATAAAGCCACCCGGAACAGAGTTAAATAAGCCAATTGTTGAGCCAACCAGAGCAAGATACACCACACCGACAACCACACTCATACGGATCAGCTTTTTCACGACTTTTTCGTAGCCTTGTGCGCCTTTATCAAATAAGCGATTGAATGGTTTGAATAACCAAGTACCGAATAACGCGTTTAGTAGTTTTGTCAGCTTATCTTGTGGTGCATCATGTGGCTTTAATAAAATTGCCGACAATGCAGGTGATAAAGTTAATGAATTAAACGCAGAAATAAGTGTTGAGATAGTAATGGTTAATGCAAACTGCTTATAAAATTGTCCTGAAAGACCGGTTATAAATGCCGTAGGGATGAATACCGCACACAGTACAAACGCAATCGCAATAATTGGCCCTGTTACTTCACTCATAGCGATTTTAGTGGCTTCAAATGGGCTATGACCATCGGCAATATTACGCTCAACGTTTTCAACCACAACAATGGCATCATCCACAACAATACCGATTGCCAAAACAAGACCGAACAGCGACAAGGTATTAATAGACACGCCTAGTAATTGCATGATGGCAAAAGTACCCACCAGTGAAACTGGCACAGCAATTAAAGGAATAATAGAGGCGCGCCAAGTTTGTAAGAACAACACCACGACCACGACAACCAATAGAATGGCTTCAGCTAGGGTTGCAATCACGGCATCGATTGAGCCGCGTACGAAAACCGTTGGATCATAGGCAATTTCATACGTCATACCTGCAGGGAAATCTTGCTGCAAACGCGCCATAGTTTCACGCACATCATCCGACAGCTGAATTGCGTTTGAGCCAGGACGTTGGAACACAGGCATAGCAAGTGCTGGTTGATTATCTAGCATGGCACGCAGTGCGTAGTTCTCTTGACCCAACTCAATTTTAGCAATGTCTTTAAGACGAGTAAGTTGACCTTTTTCACCCACTTTGATGATGACTTGCTCAAATTCTTCGATGCTTTCTAAACGCCCTTTTACGTTTAACAGAATTTGGAACTGATTTTCTTCAGGCGAAGGTTGTGCACCCAAAGAGCCTGCTGCCACTTGTTGGTTTTGCGTGCGCAAAGCGCCCATTACATCTGTCGCTGTGAGGTTACGAGCCGCTAATGCATCTGGGTTTAACCACACACGCATTGAATATTTAGAACCACCGAATAGCTGTAAGTCACCCACACCCGGTAAACGCTTAAGCTCATCTTTGATATAAATATCAGCATAGTTCGCCATATAAGCGGTATCTTGAGCGCCATCAGGTGAAACCAAGTGCACCACCATAGCCAAGTTCGGCGAAGATTTTTGTGCCGTTACACCTAAACGTTGTACTTCTTGTGGTAAACGCGGCAAGGCGTTATTCACTCGGTTTTGCACCTGTACTTGCGCTTGGTCAAGATCAATCCCCAGTGCAAATGTCACAGTTAACGTCAAACGGCCATCACTGGTAGCTTGAGACGAGTGATAAAGCATATTCTCTAAGCCATTGAGCTCTTGCTCAAGGGGCGTTGCAACTGTTTGTGAAATAACTTTCGGGTTAGCACCCGGATACGTTGCGTTTACCACAACCGTAGGTGGTACGACTTCTGGATACTCACTTACTGGTAGCTGAAACAATGAAATTGCTCCAGTGATCACGAAGATCAAAGAGAGCATGGCCGCGAATATAGGCCTTGAGATAAAAAAGTGTGAAAAGTTCATAATACCCTCTACTTCGCTGCGCTAACTAATAAATCACTTGAGGTATTTGTAGACTTAAGAACAAACTGAGTATTCTCAAAATTGAATGCCACCTTATTCGGTGTAATTGGCATACCCGGACCAACGCGCGCGGGGCCATTTACTGCAATACGATCGCCACGTACTAAACCGCTTTTGATGGCACGATACGCCCCATAGCGCTCACCGAGCTCGACCAAGCGATATTGCAAGGTGTTATTTTCATCGACTGTTAAAACAAAGCGATTTTTAAGATCAGTACCAATTGCGCGCTCCGGTACAATTGCCAGAGTTTTTGGTGTTTGTGCAGCCATTGAAATACGCGCAAAGGCACCCGGCTTTAAGTTATGCGCTTGCGCGTCAAACACAGCGCGAACACGCAACGTACCGGTTGTTGGGTTGATTTCGTTATCAATAAAGTCGACTTTACCTGCAATTGGCTGTTGGCTATTGATACGTTGTAATTGCACCATCACGCCAGTATCTGCATTCATGCAAGCAAACTGCTTGCTCCAAGTACGTTCGTCTACATCAAAATACGCATAAACCAAGTCATCAGAAACAATGGTTGTAAGGGCTGTATCACCGGCACTCACATAGTTACCTTGGGTAACATCTGCACGAGAAATAACGCCGCTAATAGGCGCAGTTACTTGGCTAAACTCTAGGTCTAATTGCGCTTTTTCAAGCTGTGCAGCAATAGCATTTTTGTTTGCAATGGCACGGCGTAGAGTCACGTCACGTTGATCTGCTTGCTCAGTCGACATGGCATTTTTAGCAACCAAACGTTGTGCGCGCTCTGCTTCACCTTGCGCTTGGCTTAACGCGGCTTCTGCACTTACAAGTTGTGCTTTCAGGCTTTCAACCTGTGTTGCAAATGGACGAGGGTCAATGCTAAAAAGTAATTGACCTTTTTCTACTCGTTCACCTTCTTTGAATGCCATGCTTTTAAGCTGACCAGATACGCGTGGTTTAAGCACAACACGTTCAGGTGCTTCTAAGCGAGTCGTGAACGTATGCCAAGACTGAACTTCTTCTAATTGAACGTTAGCCACATCAATAGTTAATGGCGGCGGTTGTTGACCTTGTTGTGCATTCGATTGACCACAGCCACTCAGCACCAATGCTAAAGCGACTGCGCTAAGTGTATAGCTAAGTTTGTTCATGACATTCTCCGATAAAAGTGATTAATGTGATCGTACGGAGAATACCTGTGCAAAAAAATACGAAATTATTAAAAACATTAGTGCTAAATTGGCACCAATAATTTTAGTTACCTTATTTTTAACACATAATTTTATAAATACTTGATCAACTAAAAGCTAAAACATATGATTTTCCATATATTGATTGAGACTCATATCAATCGGCTTGAATACTTGGAAACATGATGGAACCTGTACAATTTTATAAATGTCTTGCAGATGAAACTCGCTTGAAAAGCTTGCTGCTCATAGAGAAAGAGCAAGAGCTGTGTGTATGTGAATTAATGGCAGCACTTGAAGAAAGCCAGCCCAAAATATCGCGTCACTTAGCTCAGCTAAGAAAGTGCGGATTACTTACTGACAAGCGTCAAGGTCAATGGGTCTTTTATAGCATAAATAGCGAACTTCCTGAGTGGGCTAAAACTGTGCTGAGCAGCACCATAGAAAATAACCCTGAGTTTTTAGAAAATGATTTGGCGCGCTTAAATAAAATGGGTGACAGACCAGCCCGTATTTCAGCTTGTTGCCCATAACTCTAGATAGGAAAGATTATGTCTTTACATCCATTTGATAAATTAACCGTAAAAAACGACATTAGATTTTTGTTCACGCCTTGCCCAGGAATAAAAGACGCGAACTTAGTCGACTCTGTATCGCAATTGAAAGCGGCTGGTGCCAATGCCATTGTGACGCTGATGTCTGATGAAGAGCTTGCTGAAAATAGTGCCTCAACGCTCGGTGAAGTCTGTGCTAACCAAGACATCACTTGGTTTCAATTACCTATTTCTGATAATAAAGGGCCTGATGAACAATTTTTTGATGCTTGGCAAAAGCAAAAATCAGCGCTGCTGACTTTACTGAATACACCGGCAACTGTCGCAGTACATTGTAAAGGCGGCTCTGGTCGCACAGGCTTAATGATTGCCATATTGCTCGTTGAGCTGGGCTACAGCAAAGCTGAAGCAAAAGAAAAAGTACAAGCAATGCGCCCTAAGGCGCTGAGTAAGCCTGATCAAGTATCATTCTATGAACTTTACCAAGCTTAAATTAATGGGTACTTTGAGCAACTAATTTTGTTAGTTGCTCTGTTATCGCTTCAATACACACTCTGACATTCAATGGTTGATTTTTGCCATAAGGATGCATTGCGAAAACAGGATTACTAGGCAGTATTAATTCAGAATTTACAGCCACCAGCTCATCGGCAAATTGAGAAAAATAAAAATCAGGCACAACTCCAATGCCCGCACCCGCTTTAAGCAATGATATACATGAGTAAAACGAGTTCGTTATACATTGTGCCTCTGTAGAAAATTGCTGCACTTCTTTATTCTCTTTCACAAAGGTGTGCGATACCTTTTTACCTTGCCACACATTGGCAATATAGGATAACGACCCTAGTTGCTGACCAGCAAACTCTGGCATACCACAAAGTATATCTTTGAATGAACCAATACGCTTTTGGGTTAAACTGCTATCTGAAGAACGGCCGACTCTAATGGCCAAATCAATATCATGTTCCATGAAATCTAACTGCTCATCGGCGCTTATCAATTCAGGTTTTAGGTCTGGGTAGCGCTTGATCAGCTCAGCAATCACTGGCGTCACTAAAGTTTCCATCAAAGCGTTTGGCGCTGTGATCCTTACTCGCCCTTTAGGTTCATTTAGAAAAGTTTGAGCCTGTTCCCACGCATTACTGGCAATCAGGTTTATCTCTTTGCATTGCAAATAAAACCGATTTCCCGCATCTGTGAGAGACAACTTTCGCGTTGTACGCTTTAACAAAATAACCCCAAGCGCATGCTCAAGGTCTTTTAAGTTTTGGCTGATCACTGACTTTGAGAGCGATAGCTGCTCACCCGCTGCAGAGATAGATCCTGCTTCAACTATCGCGGCAAAAATCATCATTTGTTTTAAACGTTTCATTTTATTGTTCTGTAAAGCAAAACAGTTACTTCTATTATATCTGTTTTTCAAAACTTTTCAGTTCGTTAATCTAGCCTCACAAATATTGATGTAAAAGAGAGACTAGAAATGACCGAACAACAAGTACTAGAAGCATGCAAAGAAGGTATCGCAACATGGCAAAAAGCCTTCAACAACCAAGACGCCAAAGGCTGTGCTGAGCAATATAATGATAATGCTGTTATGCAAGCGCGCCCATTTGGCTCCTTTGAAGGCAGACATACGATAGAGTCATTCTGGCAAGGCATTATTGACCAGGGCTTCAAAGAGGTTGAATACACTGATGTAGAATGGAGAAAATTTGATGATACAAGCTTCATTTTGACTTCAAAATGGACCATGAATAAAGCATTTGGTGTCGTTCATCGAGAACTTTGGCGTATTGAAGAAGATGGTAAAGCGCGCCTTATTGAAGACGAATTCGAAGTTCTGGGCGAACGTTTAGTCTAAAAATACAAAATATACTCAGCTAGATGAGACTTGGCATCTAGCTGACACTGCAAATGCAAGAACATTCAAAGTTGTTCAGTTATTCGAGCTTTATTAATCTTAATAAACAACTCAGCGGTAGCCATTGCATCATTTAATGCGCGGTGGTGACCTACAAGGCTGATATTTAAATCTCTACAAATATTGCCTAAGGAATATGATTTGTGCCCCGGAATGAATTTACGGCCTAATGACACAGTACATAGCTTGGCGCGCTTATAATACATGCCGCATCGTGCAAACTCAGCGCGAATAAACCCCATATCAAAATTCACGTTATGGGCAACAAAAATACATCCCTTTGTAAATGATTCTATATGTTCAGCAATATCAACAAACTCAGGCGCATCGCGAACCATTTGATTATCAATACCTGTTAATTCAGTAATGTATTTAGGTATGTGTTTATTCGGATTAACTAATGAGCTCCAATGCTCTACAGTCTCTTCACCAATGACTTTAACCATAGCGACTTCGGTAATGCGCTCATATTCTTTTTTACCCCCTGTGGTTTCTACGTCGATGATTACATAAGGCTGGGCGGGATCAATTTGCCATTCGACTTTTTTAATCGAGACATCAAAGCCTGCTTTTAATAACTGGTTCATGGTCACCAGTTGATTGCGCCTTAAACTGTCACCCAGCGCTTTGACTTCGACACAAAAAAACTCGGCGCCTTTAACACAAATAAGATCTGGGTAGCCGTCTTTTAATCCTTTGTAATCTTTTGCCATGGCTCGAAGGTGCGCACAAAGCGCCTCAATGGGTGCATGCTTTATTAATAATGAAAGCTCATCAAACAGACTCTCATACCAAGCAATAAAGCCGTTAGGCTTGCCATAATGGGCTGTAGTTTGTTTTAGCAACCAAGTGTATAAGTCATGATTACTCGTAAAACTAGCTAAACGCTTTTCAATATTTGCTTCAAATATGTCGTAAAAAATATTTTCTTTTATGGGTTTAGGTAGTCGAGAAAATTCATTACCTAAACCACTGAGTTCGTGTTCATAAAGTTCGGGCCAAAATGTTAAACAAAATAGTGCACGCCAAATAGCATTCTCGCAATGAATCGCGGTGATCCCTTGGCGGGCAAAATTATCTATCAGCCCCTGCTCTGGCGAGCCAACAAATGCTTCATCTAATGGGATAGCCTCCCCTGCACTTGTGAGCATATTTGTTAAAATTGAAGTGCGCTCAGCACCAAACTTTCTTCTTGAGAAATCTTCGGCGAAGATTAATAAGCCTTCGTCTGCTGAGTGTTCAATAATATCGTCAAGCTTTTGCCTACAAGCTTCTACGTCACCCTGAGCATATAATGTTCTAACTAACTTTTCTTGGGCGCTAACATGACCGCTTAGCGTCATTAATTGTGTTGCAAGTTCAGGATATTCAGGCAAACAAAACACGGCGAGTTTATAGGTAAGCGTGTTATATTTAGATTCAGCTTGGAAACCTGTTGGTTGGAGAAAATCAGAACTTGTAAAGGTTTGTGCCAATGTCAGTTTTTCATCATCACCCAATGTTTTTAAAGATTGTAGTAATTTAGAGAAATAAAAAGCCGTTTGTGCTTCTTCTTGCTCGTCAAAATGGGCGTTTATTTGTGTACTCGCTCTTTCATGTACATTTAAAACACCCAGATCGCGCATGGAAAACTGCGAAAGCGTGCCACCCAATTTGCCAAAATAAACAAATAAGCAAAGCTCAAAAATCGGCTTAAAATCAGAATATACATAACGATTAAACACCGAGCACTGTTGCACATTAATATGCTGCACTTGCTGCAAGACCGCCTCTAACCAAGCTTGTTTTTTAGCTGATTTAACGGGCGTATTTTCGAGGTTTGAATTAATACATACTTGCTGAAGATCTTGCTTTTTTAACTCTCTTATTAATTCATTAGGGGCTTTATCAATAGCAAAATTAACTAATTCTGCCTCTAACAACTCACCGAGAGCTCGATCAATATCTGTTATTTCGTCATAGTTTAAGTGCCCTTTAAAAACAAACTCACTTTTTCTATTTACGATACGCAATAACAAACACAGCGCTGATTCATTTAATACAGACAACTTTTCTAATTGCTGCCGTTGTTTATCAGTGAATAGATGCATACTTGTCGAGCGCAAGAAGTTCATTAATTCATTGAAATGTGACAAGTAATACTTTTCAGGTAGGGCTTTCATAACAAACAACAACTGTATATCAACACAGTTATCATATTTCAGATGTTTTGAGCTGTCCAGTTACTGTCTAGTTACCGTTCACTCAAGAAAAATTTTTAAGAAATAACTGGACTTACTCAACCATTGCCTATAAAGTGCGCATCAGCTAGAAAGAAAGTCTAAATTTAAAATCTACATTTCGTTGTACTACTCGTAATACTCGTCCTGAAGCTTTAAGTTCAAGTTTTATTTTCCAAGCAATACCGCCTTCGGGCACATTTTTACAATATTTTTTTAGGATATGATTATGTCTAAAGTAACTGGTACAGTTAAGTGGTTCAACGAATCTAAAGGTTTTGGTTTCATCGCTCAAGAGTCTGGCGCAGACGTATTTGCTCACTTCAGCGCAATTTCTGGCGACGGTTTCAAAACTCTAGTTGAAGGCCAAAAAGTTGAGTTCACTGTAACTCAAGGTCAAAAAGGTCCTCAAGCTGAGAACATCGTAGTACTTTAATTTTTAATTAAAATACTCTAAAAAAAGCAGACATTGTCTGCTTTTTTTGTGCCTTAATTTCTTTGCCTTTTACTTATTGCATCTTCAATCTTGGATATATTTTTATTTGCATCACGGATAAGTGTTTTAAACTCATTTTTTTTCAATGGTTTACTGTAATAATAACCTTGAGCATAATCACAGCCAAATGACGCCAATATATCTGACTGCTCTTTAGTTTCTACACCTTCTGCGACTACTTTTAAATCAAGGGCATGGGCCATCATGATAGAAGATCGGATTAAAGCTTCGGCGTTATCACTCTCTGCCAAGTCATCAATAAAAGACTTATCTAATTTAACGTGCTTAAACGGAAACTTTCTCAAATAGCTTAGTGAAGAGTAACCTGTCCCAAAGTCGTCCATGGAAAGAATAATATTTGCATTAGCAATTTTTTCTAATATTTCAATCGTACTTGAAGAGCTATCAAGTAAAACACCTTCTGTAATCTCAAGCGCTACATTACTTGCTGATAGCCCTCTATCATCAATATGCTCAATAAGCTTTTCAAGTAAAGAATGATCCATCAATTGCTTAGGGGATACATTGATAGATATTTTAAAATTTTTATTACGGGTTAAACTAATAGCCATCAAAGCAAAATTTAATGACTCACGAATAATAAACTCACCCAACTCTAAGATTTTTCCATTATTTTCAGCTACAGGTATAAACTCTTGAGGTGGTATCAATTCATTTGCTCTTTTTTCCCAACGAATGAGTGCCTCTGCGCCGATGAGTTCATTATTACTGAAGTCAATTTGCGGTTGAAAAACCATATAAAACTCTTGCTCTATATTTGCAGTAAGAAAGGCTTCTTCTATTTTGAAGTATTTTGATAATCCAACCGTTAGAGAATCAAAATAATAGGTAAACTGGTTTTTGCCTAACGACTTAGCATGATACATGGCCGCATCCGCTTTTCTGAGGATCTCAGAATATGTCTTTCCATCACATGGATACAGGGCCACACCAATAGAGCAGGAGATTTTTAAAGTACTCGCATCTATGAAGAATGTTCGCTTAAAATCGCTAACTATTTCAAATGCTAAATTTTTAACACTATCTTCATCATTATCAACCTCTAAAATGAGAATAAACTCATCTCCTCCTAATCGACCAACAAGGCCATGCTTTTCTGCGGTACCACTCAGCCTCTCTGCAACTTGACAAAGCAATTTATCTCCAGTGTCATGCCCTAAAGTATCATTAACCTTTTTAAAGTCATCAAGATCAATGAAAAACAAAGCGATATCTAGCTTACTGTTCTGATCGTTACCTTTTGAAACTAACTGTTCAAACCGTTTCTCGCACATATTTCGATTAGCAAGCCCAGTTAACACATCAAAATTGGTTTGGTACTCAATCTCATCTCTTATTTTTACTTCTCTTGTAATATCACGTATCGCAGAGATATAAACCTTTTTATTATTAATTTCAGTTTCATTTAAGCTGATTGCGACATCTAATTCCTTTCCTGTTCTTAACAAAACTTTTAACCCATCTAGATTACTCATAGGCCTTATAAATGAAGACTTTAAATGTACTTTCCTATGCTCTTTATGAACCCTTCTGAGATTTTGAGGAATGAGCGCTTCAACTTCTAACTGCTTTAGTTCATCTGATGTATATCCAAATAACAGAGTAGCTTGCTCATTACAGTCAATTATTTTTCCGTTTTCAGAGATGATCAATATTGCATCGGGTGTAGCATTGAGTATGTTCTTACGCCATTTGTAATGAAGCTCAAGGCTCTTAAGCGCTCTTTTAACATGAGAAATATTTAAAGAGTAAATATATGCAACGAGTAAACATACATAAATAATAATAAAAACTAAGATGACAATTGACTCGAAGTAGTCCTGGTGAGCAGCATTTTTGAACTCTATGGCTTTATTCTGAGCAAACGCTTGTAGCTGCTCTAAATCATCAAGCATCATTAAAATGAGAGGGTCTATTTGTGCAATAAGTAAGTCGTAAGGCTCTTTTTTATGCTCTATTGCGATGGCATTATAGAAATTGTTATATTTTTCATTGAGCTTTCCTAAATTGAGTTGTATGGATTTAACACTATTAGGGTTACCCAGATAATACTTTTCTACTTGAGAAAAGTCCTCCTCTATTCGTGCATTGAAAGTTTGCACTCTGACCTTTAACTGATTTACAGAAAAGTTTTCATTATAAAAATCTGACTCAACTATCGAATGAAAAAGCACTTGGCTTTGTAGTAGATTGGTTTTAATCTTTTGAACACTATTTGACACTATAAAAGGGTGTTGATAAAGGTTGTCAGTAGCCTCATTGATTTTACTGACCGTATTCGCAAAAGCTGCTGCCAAAGCTAAAAAGCCAATAAACATAAAAATGCCAGCTAAAACTTTTTTTCTGCTATCTGACATATCTTTCGCTCATTACCAAGACCTCAGATAAGTATAGCCAGTATTACTTAGTTCCCTGTAATAATTTATTTATGGTACTACAATAGTATAAAGGTATTAATATAGAGCACCTATGAAAGCACTACTTGTACTTCTTATTTTCGCCTTCAAGTTCGTGCAAGCTGCACCCTCTGAGCCTTATTCTGTTATTTTGTATCACCAAGCAAACCCACCATATAGTTTTGTAAAAGCACAGAGTCAGCAAGGTATTTTCATCGATATCTTTCGTGAAATAAGTACTCTAACTAATCTAGAATTTGAGTTCGTACCACTCTCTGTAGCAAGAGGAAAACTATATTTTGAACAAGGAAAAGTCGACATTGAGCCCGGCATTAGCCCAGTATGGAGAAAGAACGAACATATTCAAGGGTTATACTCTATAAGTTATGCTACCTCCAAAGAAATCATTGTCTCTAATCAAGCTCGAAAAATTGAACATATCTCTGAATTATATGGACAAGTCATAGGTAAAGTCAGAGGGTATAGCTATGGCGTGTTTGATGAGTACTTTGGGCAAAATAAATTAATTGCTGTAGATAATACATCTGAAAAAATGCTAATTGAGCAACTTTTTAAAAATCGGTTCAAATATATTTTAATCGGCGAGGCTACTGCCGCATATTATATTGCTAATACTGAAAGATATCGGGATTTTAAAAAAGTTTTTGAAATTTCAGAAGACCCTGTAGCCATGAGGGTGCACCCACAACACACGCATTTAATCCCGATACTGAACCAAGCTTTGAGCCAGTTAAAGAGCTCCGGAAGAATTAAATCGATTTATGCTAGGTATGGTTATTTAATAGAATAATACTTAACTGCACTTTTGATATAGCTGCAGAGAGAGCCAAGCTTCAGCCTCCTCATGGGTTTCGAAAAAAGCAATCTTTTGCTCGAGCAAAGCAGGTGAACGCTGCAGTATGATATGTTTCGTCATTCTGTCATTGACGATAAATGCTTTAGCAATAATAGGCTGAGTATTGAGCCAAACATTGTAAGCTTGCAAAGTTTGATACGCCTCAGGCGTGCCACCTTCAAGCTCTAGATCATCAATCAGCATTGCAAAAGGCTCACCATTTAATGCATTAACTATGTGTTTTACCGATTCGGTATAATTAAAACAGCCCCTTTCATTGAAGCTGCCAATTAGCTTTGCACTGATAATATTATTTTCTAAAAGCGTTGTTGAAAAACGCCCATGTCCAAGTTTAGAAGTTATTGTCATAGTACGAAATAGAACCCAAAAACTGCCGGCATTATAACCAATCTAATCGTGCTATTGTTGAATTTTATCAATTTATGAGCAAAAACAGTGAACAAATTTCGCGGCTCAAAGTCTGAGCATTAAATAATGAATAAGTATGTTTAGTAAAACCTTAACTAATACAGTCATGGCAAAACAAGCTTGTTAGTAATCGAAAACAAAATTAACAACGTAGATTTATGTAAGCTCAGAAAGGAATACTTATGAAAAAACATTGTTTGATCTTATTATTCATACTGTTAACAGGTTGCTCAACTAAGTTCGCTTATAAGAATGCAGATTGGTTGGCTTATTGGTATGTTGATGATTATGTATCATTAAATGATGCTCAAGAAGACCTACTTGATGAACACCTCAAAACTTGGCTTGATTGGCATAAAAACAGCGAGTTGCCTGCTTATATCGCCCACTTAAAACAAATCAAAATAGATATCGAACAAGGAAACATCACCCCAGCGCGTATTGCTTACCATAACGATAAAGTCATTGCTCATTGGCATTCTGTACGTGCAGAAATTGTACCCGACCTAGTCTCTTTAGCGCCCAACTTGTCTGAAAAGCAGGTAAACACACTATTCGTAGAACTCGCAGAGAAAGAAAAAGAAAAGCAAAAGAAACGTGCAAAACTTAGTGATGAAAAGCGTCAAAAACGCTGGTTCACTCGCACTGAAAAGTCACTAGAAAATTGGTTAGGCGATATCACCTCTTCACAGAACAAAATGGTCAAATCACTATATCTTGCTCAATCGCCATCATCTCATTTATGGTCAAATTACCGAGCACGTTATCAGACTTCACTCAAAAGCGTACTATTAAATATTGTGTCTGGTGGTAATGATCGGGGCAAACTTAAATCCCTGTTGCTAAACCCCGAAACATTTCGAAGCGATGAACTAAATAAGCTGAACGAGCAAAACCGTCAAAGCTATCACGATTTTCTATATGGGGTTTTCCTCAGTTTAACTGAAAAACAAAAACAACACCTTTTAAGCGAAATTGATGATTTAATTGATGATATTTCAGAGTTATCACAATAACTTTCCTTTTAGTCAGTCTTAAATTGTTTGTTGATTTTTATAACTAAACCTAGGGCGTGTTGACCTTTGTTATGTGCTTTTGCAGCAGTGAGTTGGATATTTAGGCAAGGCAGGGTTGCCCCGCAGAGGCTGCGTAGCAAGAGTTGCCCCGCATAGTTATTATATGTTAGTTAGCCGATAACGTCGAATAAATTTTCAACTCGCGCTGCTCGAAGAGTTCAACCAAAGGCTTCCACTACTTTGTCATTCGCCACTTACATAACCCATTATGCGGGGCAACCTTTGCTGCGTCGCTCATTTCGCGTATTAAAAGCCTTTGATTCGAACAAAATTCATACCTCAAAGATAAACACGCCCTAATTTAAAATTATTTTTATGTTTTTTTGAAATAAAAAACAGACTTTCTCTCTCTACTAGAGCAATTAATCAGTCTTTTAGAGAGATCAAAATGAAGTATATTTTCACCAGTATAATTAGCTTCTTTATGGCTTTTTCTGCCTCTGCGTTCGAAAAAAAACCATTTAGTGAAGCATTGTTTTCAGAACTACAAGCACAAAATGCGGTCATCATGATTGATGTATATGCCCCTTGGTGTCCGACTTGTAAGAAGCAACAAAAGCTTTTCCAACAATACCATGAGCAAAACCCAGATAAACCGTTTCATGTGCTTGTTGTTGATTATGACAACGATAAGCAGTGGGTGAAAAAATTTAGAGCCCCTAGACAGTCAACACTATTGTTATACAAAGGAGACAAGCAATTTTGGTATTCGGTTGCTGAAACACGCTTTGATGTGATCGAAGAAAAGCTAAATCACGCCTATGAGTTTTAAAGATGAGTATTGAATTTGTCTCTTTGCCATTAGCATTAATGGCTGGTGTGTTAAGCATACTCTCACCATGCGTATGGCCCCTTGTTCCCATTGTGATGGCTTCATCTTCAAATAGCGGTAAAAAAGGTCAATTTGCATTAGCACTGGGTTTGAGTGTCGCGTTCGCGCTTGCTGGCGGTGTATTAACATTTATTTTATTTAGTCTTGGTCTGTCACCAGAGGTCTTACGTTGGCTTGGCGCTGTCATGCTAGTGCTAATGGGTCTCAGTTTGCTGATCCCTAAAGTAGCGAATTGGCTATCATTGGTATTAACAAAACTGACACCTGAACAACAAACACAACAGGGCGAGCAAGACGGTGCTTTCAATCAATTTATGATTGGCATGATGCTTGGCCTAGTGTGGTTGCCATGCGTTGGGCCAACACTTGGCGCGGCCATTGCACTAGCATCGCTAGGTCAAGACTTACTGATGGCAAGCTCTGTGCTATTTTTATTTGGTTTAGGTACGGCGAGCGCATTAATTATTACAAGTATAATCTCGACCAGCGTTTTACAAAAATTTCGACCGAACGTGTTCAGTAATGTTGAGAAACTAAAAAAGCTGTTAGGAATGCTGTTACTCATTTTGGCTATCATGGTCATAACAGGGTTTGATAAAACACTTGAAACAATCGCACTTAATTATTTACCTTCATGGGTGACTGGTGTTTAAATAATCCTTCGCAATCATAGAAAGCCAATCAAATTTGGCTTTCTTTTACTGTAGCCAAAGGTAGCGTATTTATGATCTATTTAGATAACCTGAACTTTGGTTAAGAAGTTTACAAATACATTTTTATTAGGTGAAACATACTGTTGTAGTCTTCAGCCGGAAACTTTTAGGGATAACAAGGCGAATTTGCGCGTCAATAGCAAGCCTATTGCAAGTGAATTCAACGTAGTTAGCGTTAAAAGTGGCCGTTGAAGATAAATTTATTAGCCATAGTTCAGGTTAATTATCAGAAACTCGTTTTCTCATTGTTTATGGCACTATTGATGTGATGCATTATGTCTTTTGTGATTACGCTATTTAATGTAGGTTTTATTGAAAATGTTCTGTTTATTTGGTTAAAAGCCTGGGCGTTTGTAGTGGCTTTCCAACTATTAATCTTGTCGCTCCCATTGTAAATAAGCTCGTAAAAATTGTTGTAACTAATAATCAATGATTCCAAGAAAGCCTATCAAGGTTCAAAACTTTGATAACTTCATACCTTTAGGGAGTTTTAATTTAAGCTAATTTTTCAATGGATGCTTTTACTGGGAGCTGAATTGTAAACACCGTACCTTGACTATCTGACTCCACACTTAATTTGCCATTATGCTCCTGACAAACAATTCGGTAGCAAATTGCCAACCCTAAGCCCGTCCCCTCACCTACGGGCTTGGTTGTATAAAATGGCGTGAAAATATCTTTGAGATGAGGCTGAGGAATACCGCACCCCGTATCATGCACTTTAATCTCGACCCAATTTTCAACAAACTTAGTACTGATAGATATGCTTCCCTGTTCCGATATTGCCTGCTTAGCATTCATGATCAAGTTCATAAAGACTTGATTCAACTTACCTATATTAACTGATACCTCAGGAAGCGGTTGCAGGTCGAGTACTACTTCACAGTTTGTTTTTAGCTCATTTCTAAGAATGTTTAGGGTAGACTCTATTCCCTTATTAATATCTGAGAGAATAAAGATATCCGAGTCATCACGAGAGAATCGCTTTAAATCAAGCATAATTTGCTTTGCTGATTTGAGCCCATTCAAAGTTTCCTGAGTCAAAATAGACAAATCATCTAATACATAATTAAATTTTTCATCATATAAAAGAGCACGGCTTGCAACCGATAAATCAGGGTCTAATTTTACCCTCTGGATCACTTGTGTGAGCTCTGGAATAAAGTCTTCAAGAACCGTATTAAGGTTGCTAATGGAAAAACCCAATGGTGTATTAATTTCATGGGCAATACCAGCGGATAGCACGCCAACAGACGCCATTTTTTCAGCTTGGATCAACGCAGATTGATTTTTGGCTAATTCATTTAAACTTTGTTTTAATTCTTGGTTACTTCTTTCCAGACGCAGTTGGGTTTGCTTCAATTTCAATTGATAGCGTGCTGATGCAATACGTGGCGCTGCAATATTCGCAATCACTTGTAAGAGCGCTTGTTCAAATTCAGAATAATCATTGGGGCGGTTAGATTCTGAGTCGATCACTGCAATCGTTTCACCTTCATAAACCACAGGAACTGCGAGCTCTGATAACCCTTGATACTGATCGTTAATATATCTCGAGTCAATTCTTGTATCGTTAACAATTTCAGCTTCACCTGTTTTCGCTACGGTTCCAACAATTCCTTCTCCCACAGGTATCTCTAGGCGTTCAAAAATTTCTCTATCTTTTGGTTTTTTTATACCAAATGCAGCCATTTGTATAAGGATGTCATCATTACGCAGATAAATAACACAATCTTCAAACTGCATAATTTCACCAACACCTTGCGCGATAGACCATAATAAGTCATCTAACTCAGCTTGATTCAACATCGCTAACGCGAAAGCATTTATTTTATCTACGCCATACATCATAAGCAGTACCTAGGTGATAGCCTTTAATCACAGCATAGCCTAGATACTGCCTTTTAGTATGAATTTATGACGACAGAGTGAGTAAACGATTAAAAATAATTAGCGAAGCCTAAACTGCTTCACAATATTATCTAACTCGCTTGCTAATTGAGATAAGTTGTCTGCGATATGTGACGCTTTATCTGCGCCAACCATTGTTTCATGCGCTTTTTCATTCACACTCTGAACACTATCGCTGATTTATTGACTGACCACGTTTTGTTCTTCTGACGCACTGGCGATTTGCACACTCATGTCTTTTATTGTGCCTACAGAATGGGAAATGATTTCTAACACTTGCTCTGTCTGTGCCGTTTTTTCTGCAGTTTGCTCAACACCTTGCATATTTGCACGCATGGAATCAAATGAGCGCTTCGCTTCACTTTGTAACTTAGAAATCATCATTTGAATTTCTTCTGTATTTTGCTGTGTTCTACTTGCTAAAGATCGCACTTCATCAGCAAAACCACGACCTTGCTCACCAGCTCTTGCAGCCTCAATTGCGGCATTTAGCGCAAGCAAATTAGTTTGATCTGCTATGCCCCTGATCACATCTAATATTGACCCAACAGATTCAGTTTCTGCTTCTAAGTTTTCTATTGTTTGGCTTACATTGAGCATGGTTTCAACGAGCTCAGTCATAGCTTGTTGCGTATCTTGAACAACGTTTTTACCTGAAATTGCATCATTATCAGCGCTCATAGCTGAATCAGCGGCCATTTGAGCACTTTGTGTGATCTCATTAACCGTTGCAGCCATTTGATTCATTGCTGTCGCAGTTTGGGTTAATTGATCTGTTTGTTGCTCTGCACCTATTTTTGATTGTGTGGTGATTTGATTCAGTTCTTCTGAAGTGCTTGTGACCTGGGCTGTCGACTGCATAAGTTGCGCAATCATAGTATTCAATTTATCAACCATCTCGTGCATCGCTGGGTATATACCAGTCTCATTACCTGTATTTTTAAGTTGGTAAGTTAAGTCACCTTAAGAAACAGCTTGTACAATCTTAGCCATCTCTGCCGGCACTCCGCCAATCGGCTTTCTAATTAACCTCAGATCTGTATAAG
>NZ_PNEC01000049.1 GCF_005886345.1 Pseudoalteromonas phenolica | reverse complement strand
CCTTTTTTGTTGTTTAGTATTAAAGTGTTCTTAAGCACTCGCTTGGTAATCGCTCTGCTCATTGGGGCATTTTACATGAGGCGTTGCTTTGCCTATAAATGGCCCTTGTAAGTAGTTAATATTCGCTGCACATAGCAATTCGTATTGTGCTTCTGATTCAACATTGCCGACAATTAACTGTATTTCACGCTCTTTACACAATCGTGCTAAATGCTTAATGAATTTTAAAACTTGTTCGTCACTTTCAATATGTGATGCAATTGCGTCATCTAATTTTATGGCATCGATGCTGAGTTTCATTACTCTACTTACGGTTAATAAGCCGCTGCTGACAGAATTTACTAAGATCTTTACGCCTTTACCTTTGAGTATATTGATTGCTACAGCCATGGCATTGAAGTTATCTAAAACATCCTGCTCATCTAACTCGAATGTGATCAGGCTTGGTTGCGGATAACGACGAAGTTCTTGGGAGATAAAATCAATCAGTTGAGGGTCTGACGCATCCTGATAGCTTAGATGTATGGCCCATGCAGTTTTTGACTTTCTGAAGCGGGTGACACATTGAGAGAAAATGTGTCTTGTTAGCTGGCCTTCCATTCTAGATTGTTTCACAACCTCAGAAAAAGCCTCATCACTTATCATTCCTCCTTGCTCATCAAGGACTCTCGCGTTGCAAAGGTATTGATAAACATGGTCATTATTTGGTGAGCAACGAGGTGTAAAATAGACGACAACACGATTATGTGAAAAGGCATCATTTAAGGTCTTGGCCATAGCAAGACGGGTATGTTGTAATTGTTTAGCCTCATGTTTGTCTATGCTGTAAATACAGACCAGCTCTTTTTGCTGTATAGCTTGTCGACATGCAACATAGGCATTTTCAAGCAATAGTGATTTATTCCCTTCGGCAATGCCTGCATTGAGTTGAATGTATAAATGTGGGCGCTGTAAAATCGGTGAGCTGACAGGGTACTGCTGAACTAAGTTACTTAAAAAGTGTTCCCCACGCTCACTATCACAGAGTAACACCAGCTTTGAGGTGGCAAGTCGGTACACATAAATAGAGCTAGATTGCGCTGCAAAGTAGCTCATCACTTTGCTCATGACTTGATCCCCCACACTGGCGCCGTAAAAACTGACAATATTTTCAAGCTCATGTACTTCTACGATGGCGAGGCTTAAATGCTCTCGTTTGTAATTTTTTATATCGTGCTCTAAGGCAATTCGATTTCCAAAACCAGTTCGGGGATCGGTCGTTAAAGATTTTCGGTAAAGCAAAAAGTAAAAACTAGCGACAAGCACAGCGATAAAAAAGAAAAAGCTACCACTGAGGATAGCGCGGGTTACACTGGCATTTAATTGTGCTTGCATTGAATCAGTCGTTATATCAGCTCCAACCAAGTAGGTTTTTCCGGCTTGGTTTATATAAGGTACAAAAATGGTTTTAAATCGACCCCATTGGTCCTCTGATATTTCGTAGACTGGCTCAGTGGAACGAAAAGCGCCTTTATTACTAATTGTTGCTTCGGGGTAAGGATCTAAAAATTGAGTGAGTTTATCCTCCCTTAAATCTGCTTGAGTAAAGCTTGAAGAAGTGAACAATACAAAAGGGGCTTCATAAGCCATGCTATAAACATATTCGACTTCAAGGGTATTTGCTAGTTTTGATAATTTCTGGCTGAGTTGCTGATATTGTTCAGGTGTCACACTGGTTAAATCATCATGGTATTGTTCACCAATTATTAGCTGAGCACTTTTGGCTGCATATAAAAGCTGATTGTCAATTTCACTGATGATGGTTTGTCTTGTTGTCTCGTATGTATAATAAACATAACTGACGAGGCAGGTTAGAAAAATAAAGAAGCCTGCAAATAAGATATTTGCTGGCGAGGTCCTTCTGATCATTGTTAATCCTTATTCTAAAAAGCAGAGAGTTTTTAGAGTGATCACTTTTTATCTAAATATTAGGCAAATAAAGTACTTAAGTCCACATCAAGATTGTGCTTTTACACTTGTATATTGAGCATGTTTAAGTTTTATAGGTGCAAAACGAGACTTTAATGAAAACTTAAAGTACAGTTAGCGGTTTAGTCATATAAGAATTATAAGGCCTGTGTGATTTTATTCGGCACAGGTTGGGTTAACTAGGTAGAAACATGGGTCCTAAGCGTTGTGCAGTAGCTTCTGATGAAACATTAATGCGTATATTTACGGTGCCAGAAGCGCCAGATTCAACTTTAAGTAAGATTGAACTGGAAATCTCCAATAATTTGGTTGGCTTTTTGAATGAGAATATTGCTGCAATTGAAAAGCCTTTGCATGAAGTTGAAAAAGACTTTCAATCAGCTGCGATCCCTGAAGAGCCTATGTTTGTGTCTGATTATGCTCAAGACATTATGGAACAGCTAGTTGCGCATTCGGTGCACACGGCTTCCCCTAGCTTTATTGGTCACATGACTTCAGCCTTACCACACTTTGTATTACCGCTATCTAAGCTGATGGTAGGTTTAAATCAAAACTTAGTAAAAATTGAGACTTCTAAGGCATTCACGCCACTAGAGCGCCAAGTATTAGGCATGATGCACCATCTTGCATATGGTGCTGACGAATCTTTCTATAGCAAATGGATGCACAGTGCTAAAACGTCACTCGGCGCTTTTTGTTCAGGTGGTACTATTGCCAATATTACTGCACTTTGGATTGCACGTAATTGCCTATTAAAACCGCAAGGTGACTTTAAAGGCATAAATAGCCAAGGCTTAGTTGCCGCAATGCTGCACTATGGCTATAAGGGCTTAGCTGTATTGGTATCTGAGCGAGCTCATTATTCATTAGGTAAAGCAGCTGATGTATTGGGTATAGGTCGTGACAATTTCATTGCCGTTAAAACCAGTGATAATAATAAAGTTGATGTTCAGGCTATGCGCGAGAAAGCGTTGAAACTTGAAGCTCAAGGCATCAAGGTCATGGCTTTAGTTGGCGTCGCAGGTACAACTGAGACAGGTAACATTGATCCTCTGAATGAGATGGCTGATCTGGCCCAAGAGTTAAACTGTCATTTTCACGTCGATGCAGCTTGGGGGGGGGCAACTTTATTATCAGCGAATGCACGTACCTTATTAGCCGGTATTGAGCGTGCAGACTCTATTACCATTGATGCACATAAGCAAATGTATGTACCTATGGGGGCAGGCATGGTGCTGTTTAAAGACCCACATGCCACAGACGCTATTGAGCATCACGCAGAATACATTCTTCGTAAAGGCTCAAAAGATTTAGGTAGTCATACACTAGAAGGTAGCCGCCCAGGTATGGCTATGCTAGTACATGCTTGTTTACGTGTCATTGGCCGCCAAGGTTATGAAATGCTCATAGATAAAGGCATTGCTAAAGCAAAATATTTTGCAGAGCTGATAAAACAAGAAGAAGATTTTGAGCTCGTGTCAGAGCCTGAACTTTGCTTATTAACTTATCGCTATGTACCTCGGGCAATTAAATTTGCCATTGCAAACGCAAGTGAAGAGGAAAAGATTGATATTTATGCCGCGTTAAACCGCTTCACGGCAAGTATGCAAAAACGTCAGCGTGAAGCTGGACGCTCATTTGTTTCTCGTACACGTTTAACGCCAGCACAGTATGAAAATCAGCCTACCGTTGTATTTAGAGTGGTATTAGCCAACCCTTTGACTTCTGAAGCTATGCTTAAAGAAATTCTTGAAGAGCAAAAACAATTAGCTCAAAGCGATCCTATCTTCAAAAAATATTTAGCTAAATACTTATAAGCAGTAAGAGATTGATAGTAAAAAAGCCAACTTTATAAGTTGGCTTTTTTTTATGCTGTTCAAATAGTATGCTTAAGTTACGCAGGTTGAACTTAAAATGAAATATGCAGTATTTAAAAACAATAATTTATGTCGATTCAGTAGAAGAGGCATTAGATTTTTACTACCAAGCTTTTGGTTTTGCTACCACAGCCCTAACTGAGTCAGCTGATTATGGTGAGTTAGATACAGGAATGGTGACGCTTGGCTTTGCTTCGCATCCTTTGGCGCAAGCGCAGTTTAAACAAAGCTATATTCGCAGTCATCCAAAACAACCAGCATTAGGTTTTGAATTATGTATCGAGTGTGAAAATGTGATTGAGAGTTATGACAGGGCTGTTGCAGCTGGTGCCGAACCGCTCATGCCACCAAATCATAAGGGAGAGCACACACAAGCCTATGTGCGTGCTATTGAAGGGACGCTGATTGCGTTAATCGCACAAAGCGCGGGCTAGACCTGTAGGCTCGATTTCGACGCAAACGTTCTCATCGTTCCAGTTAAGTCCAAACAGTGCTTGATCTTCATTAAGATCTTCTACCCATTCGTCAAGTAGTTCATCAAGGTCAATGGCCATAGGACTATAGGATTGCCACTCGTCCTTACATTGCGCTTTTGCTTTTTCTTCACTGTCCCATAGTAAAAGAACATCCGCATTTTCAAACTGGTTTGACTCGCAAACAACGACGCCACCATCTTCTGCACCCAAAGCCCAAACCTGTGCACCAAGACGGGTTTGCTCAACAAATGTGACTAATTCTGATTCAATTTCGATTTCGCTCATCATTTTATCCTGTTTAAGCTATCAAGAGTGTCGTGGATCGGTTTGCGTTACACCAGGCAAATTGCTTTGTGTTTGATGGAAAGCCAGCAATTCATCAAAGTTTTGCAAGTCATATAGATCGCGAAACAAGATCCAATCCAGCAGGCAGTATAAACTGATCTTTAGATAACTGCTTTCTAAAAAAACGTCTTTCACACATTGTTCATTTAAATAACCTAAAAGCGCTGTCACTCGTTCATTCTGTAGATTGAAAAACAACCTGTCTTCCGAGGTGTCAAATTCAGAGCGTTTGCAAATAAGCAGCTCAACAAAGGAGTCATTACAGGCATCTATTTGCACAAGTTGGTTTGCCTGCCACCAAGTCATTTCATTTAGCTGTTTTTGCTCCGTTAAATAACGCATGATTAACCCTGAATCGGCGATGTTTAATTCGCCATCGGTCAGAAATGGGATTTTCCGAGTCGGATTATGCTCAACCATGGTTTGTCGATCATCTTGCGCAAATATATCGAGGCAAGTGTAAGGTAAATCGAGTTTATGATAATGGGCAAACATGCGAATGCGGCGAGCGTAAGGGGAGGTATCAGAACCATAAAGATGCATAAGATATTACCTATAGGTGTTATATTTTTGAAAGCTATACAAGGTAAGCAGATATAAAAAAAGCCGCTATTGCGACTTTAATTTGAGAAACTATTATTCTGTTCGGCTAGTAACTTCAAGTAGATGATAGCCAAATTGAGTTTGAACTGGGCCTTGGACCGTATTAACGGGTGCAGAAAATACCACTTTATCGAATTCTGGTACCATCATACCTGGGCCGAATTCACCAAGTTCTCCGCCATCTTGACCTGATGGACAACTAGAATGTTTTTTAGCAAGTTCAGCGAAGTCTGCGCCTTGCTCAATTTCTGTTTTTAATTCTAAGCAAAGAGCTTCGCTTTCTACCAGTATATGTCTTGCGCTTGCAACTGTCATAAATTCTCCGTAATCCTGTGTCAGAGTCAAAATAACTCATGATTTAGTCTAGTATAGATATAATTTTAACTCATGCAATGATTAGAGTGCGTTTTCAATTGCTTGAGTTAAACTTGCTGAAAGCGGTTTGGTACGACTATTAAATCGTTGAACAGTTTTTCTGTCGGCAGAGACCAAGTATTTGTAAAAATTCCACTTCGGAGCGCCGGCTTCTTTATTCAGATGCTTAAATATTTTATTTGCATCATCTCCACGAACTGCCGTTGTTGATAGCATGGTAAAAGTTACACCATAATTGACGTAGCAAACTTCAGCTGTGTCAGCTTCATCATTTTCTTCTTGGAAAAAGTCGTCACTTGGAAAGCCAATAACCACTAAGCCTTTATCTTTATATTTTTTATGTAATGCTTCTAGCTCTTTAAACTGGCCTGTAAAGCCGCAGTTACTTGCGGTATTAACGATTAACAGTGGTTTGTCTTTAAATTCGCAAAAGTTTATAGACTCTTCAGCATGGAGTTTACGCATTGATACATTGGTAAAGTCATCACAGCTTTCAGCTTGCGATGGCATAGAAAGTACTGCATAGCACAAAATTATTAGTTTTAATAAATACTTACACATATGTTTTCCCTTTTTAAATTTGACTGGTTTAAGATACGTTTTCTTTGTCAGTCACGATCATTGTAGAGTAAAACGTATGAATATTCGCTATGCACAAGAATCTGATTTAGAAGCAATCGTGTCAATTTATAATGAGACGATTGCCAGTCGCATGGTTACGGCAGATACAGAGCCTGTCTCTGTTGAATCAAGGCAAGTTTGGTTTCACAGTCATTCAGCGTCTTCGCCACTGTTTGTATATTGTTCAGAAAATACGGTGTTGGGCTGGCTCAGTTATAAAGATTTCTATGGTCGTCCTGCCTACCAAAACTGCAAAGAAATTAGTATTTACATCACACAGAGTGCCAGAGGGAAAAGTCTTGGCAAGCAGTTGCTCAAGTTTGCAGAAGATCATGGTAAGAAAATCGGTCTGAAAGTGTTACTCGGTTTTGTGTTTTCGCACAATGTGCCAAGTATCAAGTTATTTGAGCAGCAAAACTACAGGGTATGGGGAGAACTCCCTCAAGTGGCAGAAATGGATGATCAGACTTATAGTTTGACTATTCTAGGGAAGCATCTTTGAGCAGTTTGCATTATAAAAAATCTCGTTCAATTGAACGCTATGTCAATTTTAGAGTGCACATCTAGTTTATATAAAGAGTAAAAGAATACATTATGTCTAATAAAATACTGATCATTGATAGTAACAGTGTGCTGGCAATGCGCCTAAAAGTTTTGTTCGAACTGTTAGGCGGTGCTGTGGAACACATTCACTATCGAATGTTGAAAGAGCAGTTCGATTTTAATCAATACGATGTTATTGCAATTGCGCATGGTATACCAAGTGATTATCTCGATACTTTATCTGAACTGAGGTCGCACCCCAAATTGATTTTGTTGGCACCTAAGCCAGACAACACCGAGCATTTACAAGTGTTCAGTCAGTTCAATCGAGCTTTACCGAATGGCATCGTTATTTACCCTTTCTTTGCTAATAAAGAGATTACCAACTTACTCGAACGCGTGCTTGAGGTCGGCATAGACTCTAGGCTGGTGTTACCTAAAGTATTATTGGTTGACCATTATCATGAGCGTTTGGAGTCTTTAGCGACAAGTTTAAGAGGTGCTCAGCTACCCGTTGTTACTGCGCACAATAAAGAAGAAGCACTTGAGCTTGCAAAAGACAATGAAGTGGACTTACTCATAAGTGACTTCAATCTAGAGCAAGGCACGGGTTTAGAAGTGTTTAATGCTTTAAAAGCGGTTTCTCCAAATTGCCGCTGTTTGTTATTTACTTCTAGAGCAAATCAAGTCGATATGATGGAAGCAATTAGGCAAGGGGTTGAAGACGTACTAATTAAACCTTTTGATGATAGTGAGTTATTACAATCATTACATAAACTTTGGCAAACTGAATTACTTAAACGCCATAACCAAGAGCTAGTTGAGCGGCTGCAAGATACCGTTGATGCATTAATCGAGCGGGATAGTTTGCTTCGAGTCATTTATAAACATACTCCAGACTCTATTATGCTGTTCTCTCGTTCTGGGCAAATCATCGAAGCCAATGATGCCTGTGGAGAGTTATTGCAATTATCACCTGAAGCCTTACCTGAGCACTCCATTTTTGAGTTATTTGATACCGAAACATCGATTGGTTTAAAAACTGAGATTCAAGATGTAGGTGCACATCGGCATTTTAATTTTGAATTATTGTTACCAAGAGAAAGTGGCCCTATTCCACTCATGGGTACTTTCACTGAAATTGATCACCATGGTGAAATGGCATTTGCAGTTATATTGAAAAATGTAACGCAACTAAAAAAGAAACAGCAATTATTAGAGGAAGCTAAAGAGGTCTTAGAAGTTGAGGTGCAGGCACGAACGGCGCAACTGCAAAAAGCAAAAGATGATGCCGAGGCCGCTAACCAAAGTAAATCCGAGTTTCTGGCCAATATGTCTCATGAACTCAGAACACCTATGCATTCTATTTTAAGTTTTGCCCGTTTTGGTTTAGATAAACTTAATGCAGGTGAAACTCCCATAGATAAACTTAAAAAATATCTATCAAGAATAGAGACTAGCGGTGAACGTTTGTTGCTATTGCTGAATAATTTACTCGATTTATCAAAGTTAGATGCTGGGCACTTTCCATTTAACCCGGGTAATCATGATTTAATGACGATTATTAAAACCGGTATTGAAGATGTTGCAGGTTCTGCATTAGAAAAGTGCATTCAGGTCCAAATAAACAGTCCGGTCGATAAGCTTCCTATGTTCTGTGATCAAGAACAATTAAATCAAGTGGTTCGTAACCTACTTGGTAATGCGCTTAAGTTCAGCCCTGAAAACAGTACGGTAGAAGTCGATGTTGAACTCGAAGAATCTAAAGTACGCTTGATGATCAGCGATCATGGTGTAGGCATTCCTGAAGAAGAGTTAGAGCAGGTATTTTCTAAATTTGTACAAAGTAGTAAGACAAATAGTGGCGCTGGTGGAACAGGTCTTGGTTTAGCTATTTGTAAAGAGTTTATACTACTACATAAGGGTTATATTTGCGCTCAGAACAATAAAAAGGGCGGTGCAACAGTATTGATTGAGTTACCATTAGAGAAACAAAATTAATTAATGGTTTAGCAAATTAGCTTAACCAAGACTATAACTATTCTAAAGGTATCAAGAAAAGGAATAGATCATGGCATTACAGCGTATTTTAGCCGTTGACGACGAACCGTTTAATTTAGAGATCATTGAAGAAATTTTAGACGATTTAGACCTTCAACTCGTTACCGCAGAAAGCGGTCCAGAGTGCTTGGAGGTGCTTGAATCGTTTTCCCCACAAGTTGTATTACTCGATGTCAGCATGCCAGGTATGGATGGCTATGAAGTATGTCGAAAAATTAAAGCAAACCCTGCAACTGCAGACATTGTGGTTATGTTTGTATCGGCTCGAGGTTCAGTTGAAGAACGTATGGAAGGTTACTCTGTCGGTGCAGAAGACTACATTGTAAAACCTTTTGCACATGGTGAGCTAAAAAGCAAACTCAGTAATCTAGGACAAATTTTACTAGAAAAAGAAAGTCTAGAGCAGCAAATTGAGGATGCAACCAGTACTGCGTTTACTGCAATGGCGACCAGCAGTGAAATGGGTCAAATTGTTAACTATATTGAGCAAATAGGTCTGATAGACAATGTCACTGAGTTAGCTCAAGCATTGATCAGCTGTTTATCGAGCTTTGGTTTAAGTTGCAACATGGAGCTGAGAATAGATGATGAGAGACAGCACTTCGCATCTTCAGGTCTGTGCTCACCAATTGTTTTAGAGTTGTTTGAAATTCTGAAATCTAAAGGACGTCTACATGAATTTCAAAACCGCATTCTAGTTAATTATGACGATCTAAGTCTATTGATCCTGAATATGCCTGATGATGATGAAGAAAAGCATGGTCGAATTCGTGATCATATTTGCTTTATCGTGAGCGTGACGGAGCAGCAGTTAAGGTCGATTTTAACTAGACAAGAACTTCAAGAGCAGCAAGCTAACTTGTCTGAAGTCATTTCTATGGTGCACAGTAAATTTACAGGGTTGATGACTTTACTAGACGATAATCGTAAGCATAACGAAGAAGTGTTTCGCTCTTTACAAGAGCAGTTCGAGAATCGAATTCCGACTATGGGCTTAGATGAAGATCAGGAAATTTTCATTTTTACCAATGTCGATGAAGCAATTCAAAACTCAGTGGCAAGGGAAGAGTCTATTACGAAAGTCCGTTCTGCCTTTGCAGAGATAGAAGCTGATTTGTCTCTTATTAATAAGAAGTAAAAAGCGCTTTTACGTGAATTAGTCTTGACTTGATC
>NZ_PNEC01000048.1 GCF_005886345.1 Pseudoalteromonas phenolica | reverse complement strand
AAGTTTTTTGAATCCGAAGATCCGTGCTCAATGAATTCTGTATAAATTGACTATATAGTCACTCATAAGAAATTGAGACTCTAAATTTTTTTGCTCCTGAATCAAGAGCTGTTAGAACTCAACCTGTACGAGTGCCCACACAGATGATTGCTTCATATTTTTAAAGAACATTCCGGTTACCCGGGTGTAACTCGATGAGTTACCGCAGCCTTGCTGCGAAGTGGAGCGCCATGATAACGACTTCACTTTTTATGTCAACACTTAATTTAATCTTTTTCTTAAAAGAAAGGTTAAAGCTAAGTTTTATTTGACTCAACATCGTTTTGATTTGCTTTTCAGCGTCTCGCCCCGTGTCAGTGGGGTCGCATTATAGGGTGAGCAGAAAATTACGCAACCCCTTTTTTAAAGAAAAATGCAAAAAACTAACTATTCGCGTGTATTTTGAACGAAACTGTATAATTTCGATGTTTTAAGTAGAATTTATGAGCTGTTTTAGCTACTAAACTGCCAATTTAACTTTGATTGATACACGCTTTCTTGCTCAAGCTCACTTTTCATAAGTGGGTGTTGAGCTAACCAGTCTTCAGAAAAGCTAATATTAAGTCTGTTTTTATCTGCTTTTACTTCAAAGGTAGGTAAAACATCATCTTTACGACGCATAGATAAGATAACGGCTAGCCTAATTATGCGTACTAACTTTTCGGTCAGTGCTTTATTAGCACCAAGATGTGAAAACAGTGCATCATTTAAATCAGCACGGTGGCCTTTTAAAAGACTGACAATAACTTTCTTTTCTGCTGGCGAGTAACCCGGCATATCGGTGTTACTTAATATATAGGCACTGTGATGATGATATTGTTTGTAATCTATAAGCAAACCAATTTCATGCAAGTGCGCTGTTGCGCAAAGCAACACATTAACTTGCTGTAAATCTAGTTGCCAGGCATGATTAAGTTGTTTTGCTATTAATAAGGCAACATCTGAAACGCGTTTAGCTTGCTCTTTATCGGTATGAAAACGCAGCGCAAAGCTTTCAAGCGTTCTTTCACGGATATTCGAATGGTGTAGATCTGAAATCATGCTATACAGCACACCTTCACGAAGTGCGCCACCTGCCAGCCCCATCTGCTGAATATTCAGCGCTTCAAATAATGCAATGAGAATTGCTAATCCAGAGACAAACACCAAGCGACGTTCTTCGCTCAGACCAGGCAAAGAAAGTGTTGATACATTCTTATGCTTTATCGCTTCGGCTTTTATAAACTGTAACTTTTCTAAAGAAAGCAGATCGGTTTGACCTGTCGCAGCTAAAATTTCTTGAATTGCTTGCACAGTACCAGATGCGCCAATAGCAAGCTCCCAACCAGTCTCAATATATTGAGATTTAATTGGTGTAATCACAGTATGTGCTGCGGCAATTGCTTGCTCAAAATTCTTCTCAGACAGTAAACCATTTTGAAAATAACGCTCTAAATAAGTGACACACCCCATGTCTAGGCTTTTATAGAGCAGCGCTTCAAACCCTTTACCTATGACAACCTCGGTACTGGCACCACCAATATCGATTACCAATTGTTTCCCTTGGCATGCAGAAGTATGTGCCACACCTTTATATATAGTGCGCGCTTCTAATTCGCCACTGATGATATTGATTTTGTGATTGAGGATTTTTTCGGCTTGGGCTTTGAACTCTTGGGCATTGGTAGCAAGTCTCAGCGTTGCCGTTGCGACAATGCTGATATTTTGCTTCGGTATATCTTGCAACCTTTCGGCAAATAGTGCCAAACACTCCCAACCTCGTTGCATTGCATCAGAAGATAACATGTTGTTTTCGTCTAAGCCTGCAGCCAGTCGAACTTTACGTTTAACTCGGCCGATGGTGTGAACACCACCGGCAATGTGTTTTGCAATCAACATATGAAAGCTATTAGAGCCTAAATCAATAACGGCAAAAACGTTATTATTGTCTATATTTTTGGCCACTTTGTACCTCTAGCTGCAAGATCCCGCAATTACAACTTCTTAAGTGTTCGCTTTCGATTTATTGTAATTTGATTGACGTCGATTGTTTCCCTTTCTTGGGCCAGAGTGATGACGTCTTCTCTGTGTATTCGGTTTAGGTAAATCTTCAATTAATGCTGTTTTATCATAATGAGACAGAGGAATCGAATGTTCTATATATTCTTCAATCTCATGTAAGTTGTATGCATACTGTTCACACGCAAAACTAATTGCATGACCTGATGCACCAGCACGACCTGTACGACCAATTCTGTGAACGTAGTCTTCACAGTCATCCGGTAAATCAAAGTTGAACACATGACTTACTTCAGGGATATGCAAACCACGCGCAGCCACATCGGTTGCCACAAGAATATCTAAATCGCCTTTAGTAAATTGCGCCAAAATTGACTGACGTTTCTTTTGATTTACATCACCTGTTAATAGACCAACACGATGTTTATCCGCTTTTAGCCACGCATACACGTTTTCACAACTTTGCTTAGTATTTGCGAATACGATTGCTTTATCAGGCCACTCTTCTTCTATTAATGTTAGAAGTAACGGAATTTTGTCGTCATGAGATGAATGGAATAACTCTTCTTGAATACGTTTACCGGTTTTTACATCTGGCTCAATTTGAACATGCTCTGGGTTAGTCATGTGCTCAAAAGCCAATTCTTGTACGCGGTAAGATAAAGTTGCAGAGAAAAGTAGATTTAATCTTTCTGCTGTCGGAGGCATACGATTAAATAGATAACGGATATCTTTAATGAAGCCCAGATCAAACATACGATCTGCTTCATCAAGCACAACAACTTCGATTTCATTAAGGCTATAAGCACCTTGCTTATAGAAGTCGATTAAGCGGCCTGTAGTACCAATTAAAATATCGACACCTTTTTCGAGTTGCGCCCGTTGTTTTTCGTAATCTTCGCCACCATATACTAAACCTAAGTTTAGACCACAGTGTGGCGCAATAATTTTTGCATCTTTATGGATCTGAATCGCAAGCTCTCTCGTAGGAGCCATGATCAGCGCTCTTGGGTGCTTTCTGGATTGACCTTCTGTTTGCATTAAACGGTGGCAAGTGGCAGTTAAAAACGCCAATGTTTTGCCAGTACCGGTTTGTGCTTGACCAGCGATATCTCGCCCGTCACAGACAAAAGGTAAACACTTTGCTTGGATTGGCGTGCAATATTCAAAGCCATTCGCAGCTAAACCGGCGACCACTTCCGGTGCAATAGCAAAGTCAGAAAATTTTTTATTGGTCAAATGTGTCTTAGTCATAGCAATTAAGCATAACGTTTAAACTTGCAATAAGAAACAAGAGTGTTTAAATACGCAGTAAATAATTCGCCAATTCTAACGGAGAACGCAATGAGCGACAAAATTATCCAGCTTACTGACGACAGCTTTGAAGCTGATGTAATTAAATCAGATCTACCAGTACTAGTAGACTTTTGGGCAGAATGGTGTGGCCCTTGTAAAATGATCGCGCCAATCTTAGACGAAGTTGCTGAAGAATTTGCAGGTAAAGCAGTTATCGGTAAATTAAATATCGACCAAAACGCTGGTACACCACCTAAGTTCGGTATTCGTGGTATTCCTACACTGCTACTTTTCAAAGATGGTGCTGTAGCTGCGACTAAAGTTGGCGCGTTATCAAAGACTCAGTTAGTTGAGTTCTTAAACGACAACATCTAAGTCTGTATATGTACGCCTCGCCTTTGCTAGGCGTATATCCCACCTATCTGCCCATAGTTTTTTCTACTAAATTTGTTTAAAGACTGGACGACTAGCAAGCTAACTGCTAATTTATAAAGCCACTAACCTTTAGCTTTATCAAATCAACCTCTCATCACTGAGATGACAATTGTTATAAAGAACCCACCAATATGCATTTACGCGAATTAAAAGACAAGTCAATCAACGAACTTGTAAAACTAGCTGAGTCCATGGGACTTGAAAACGTAGCCCGTCTAAGAAAACAAGACATTATTTTTGCCATTCTAAAAGCACACGCTAAAAGCGGTGAAAACATTTATGGCGGCGGCGTTTTAGAAATTCTACAAGATGGCTTCGGCTTTTTACGTTCATCAGAAGCATCTTACCTAGCTGGTCCTGATGATATTTATGTTTCACCAAGTCAAATTCGACGCTTCAGCATGCGTACTGGTGACACAATTAGCGGTCTTATCCGCCCACCTAAAGATGGTGAGCGTTACTTCGCACTACTTAAAGTAAATGAAGTTAACTTCGATAGACCTGAAAACTCTCGTACTAAGATCTTATTTGAAAACTTAACGCCTATTCATGCGAATGAGCGTTTTGTGATGGAACGTGGTAATGGTAGTACAGAAGATATTACTGCCCGTGTTCTTGACTTAGCATCTCCAATTGGTAAAGGTCAGCGTGCTCTGATTGTAGCTCCGCCGAAAGCGGGTAAAACAATGCTGCTACAAAATATCGCGCAATCGATTACCTACAACAACCCAGATGCAACACTGATGGTGTTACTGATCGATGAGCGTCCGGAAGAAGTAACTGAAATGCAGCGCCTTGTAAAAGGTGAGGTTGTTGCTTCAACGTTCGATGAGCCAGCAAGCCGTCACGTACAAGTTGCCGAAATGGTTATCGAAAAAGCAAAACGCCTAGTTGAACACAAGAAAGACGTTATCATCCTGCTTGATTCAATCACACGTTTGGCACGTGCTTATAACACCGTTATTCCTTCATCGGGTAAGGTACTAACAGGTGGTGTTGATGCGAATGCACTACATAAACCTAAGCGTTTCTTCGGTGCTGCACGTAATGTTGAAGAAGGTGGTAGCTTAACAATTATCGCAACGGCTCTTATCGATACAGGCTCTAAGATGGATGAAGTTATCTACGAAGAGTTCAAAGGTACTGGTAACATGGAATTACACCTAAATCGTAAGATTGCTGAAAAGCGTGTATTCCCTGCTATTGACTTCAACCGCTCAGGTACACGTCGCGAAGAATTACTCACTAAGGCGGATGAGCTTCAAAAGATGTGGATCTTGCGTAAGATTGTTCATGAAATGAGTGAAATTGATGCGATGGAATTCCTCATAGACAAACTTTCTATGAGTAAAACCAACGACGAATTCTTTGAATTAATGAGAAGAAAGTAAAACGAAATTCAAAAGCCCGCTGATGCGGGCTTTTTTGTGCTTGTCTGACCTAGTATTCATGCTTATTTTTTACTATCTTAGTTATAGAAATGCATGCTTAGACAGGGAGCAATTCGATTCATGAAACCCTTTCGAATAATTCTAACAATTCTGATTGCAAATGTTTTTTCTATACTCATTATTTTGCCACTACTGTCTATTTCTTGGTCAAAGATCGGTATTATCATCGCAATCCAATGTACAATTGCAATATGCTTTTTTTTGTATCTTAAACAACAAGGCATTAGTAATGATAATTTGCAAGCACTAATTAACTCAATCAATAACGATAATCTTATTGATCTCACTTTTCGTTATGATGAGCACCAAAAGACTTTACCTGCTTCATGCCTTGCAGTTAATGCTAGTCTTGCAACTATGGAACATATCATCAGTGAAGTTCATACTTCTTCATCGCGCCTTTCTCCAATGGCTGCTAGCCTTAAAGACACCTATGCTTCAATGACACAAAAAGCAACAATCCAACACGTGCATGGTGAGGATCTAGCAAATTCAATTCAAAGAATGCTAAAAGTCTCCAGAGACTTAGATGATAATTTAGATAGAATCTACACTTCAGTTGAAGATGCAACTACAGCTGTTAAACAGACACGTATAGATACTGATAAAAGCCAAGATAGCTTAATAAGTTTAGCTAAAAATATTGAAGAAACTAGCAAACAGATTGAAACGCTAAAAGTTGACTCAGATGCAATTAGTTCAGTGATAGAAGTAATCAATTCAATTGCTGAACAAACGAACCTACTAGCACTTAACGCCGCAATCGAGGCAGCGCGTGCTGGTGAACAAGGCCGAGGTTTTGCAGTTGTGGCAGACGAAGTAAGGAGTCTCGCAGCACGAACAAGTCAATCAACTCAGCAAGTTCGAGAAGTAGTTAACAAAATTCAAGTTGGGACAGATAGCGCTCATCAGCTTATGCTAAATGCGTTAGAAGAAACAAAGAAAACAGTCACTCTATCCGAAGCATCAACAAAAGAAGTGGACCAAATTGAGTCAGCGATGCTCAACATAAACGATATGTCACATAATATTCATGAGCAAATTCAAGATCAAAAAGCCGTTTCAGATGAAGCACAACTGAGCATTGAATCAATGGTTGAGCTTAATTCAGACGCTCTTTCAAACTCAAAAATTCAAGCGGTATCGAGTAATGATCTGCTTGCGCTTGCACAGAGCATCCAAGAAAAGCTAGGGATATTTAAGGTGAATGAGAAAACCTTTGAGCTAACACCTAGGACTGATAATACTCGGTTAAATCAATCACAAACAATCTCTGAACCTCAGCCATTACCTGAGGAGTCAGGAGATGTTGAGTTGTTCTGATAATTCTATTTGCTGCATTTCATTACAAAGCATTAAATACCAATGCTGTAACCCATGAGGGTCAACTTCTTTTGGGTTTTTTAGAGCCAGTTCTATATGTTTCGCAATCTTCGCTATATCCTCAAAACCAAAGGTACTGGCAGCACCGGTTAAACGATGACATACAGCTTTTAACTCAGTCCAATCTTGCTTCTGCCAAAGTTCAATAACTTTATGCCTTTCTTGATCCATACTGAGAGCAAAACTTGCCACTAGATCGCTCATATCAACTTTTATATCAAACTCTGAAGCCTCAGCCTCTCGCTCTAAATGTTCGCTCAACACTTGGACTAGTTTATCGCGATTTAAAGGCTTACCTAAATGACCAGCAAAGCCCAGCGTTAGATAAGATTGGATTTCATGCTGCATAACATTCGCCGTAAGAGCAAATATGGGTCTATCAAACCCTGCTCTCTGCAGCAAGTCGAACGCTTCCAATCCATCTAGAACTGGCATCTGAATGTCCATCAAGATCATATCTGGAAACTCACTTAGAGCCTTTTCTAATGCGACTTGGCCATTTTCAGCCGTGATCACTTCGACACCTAATTGCGTTAGTATTCTCTCAAATAAAGCTCGATTATCATCGTGATCTTCTGCAATGAGAACTGTGCCTGAAAATTGACTAACTTGGCTAATTTCCTGAGCCGGATTAACTAGATTATTTATTTCAAAGCCCGGTTCTAAACGCGCACAAGGTATAACAATATAGAACTGACTTCCCTGTTTCGGTACGCTTTTTACCTGAATACTGCCCCCCATCATAGTGGCAAGTTGCTGAGATAAACATAAACCTAGCCCAGAGCCACCAAAGCGACGAGTAATGCTATTATCTCCTTGCTGAAAACAATCAAAAATATGCTGAAGTTGCACCGTATCCATGCCTATACCCGTGTCATTAACGGAGAATTTAACTCCATTATTTTTTTGGCTCACCACCAGCTCAACATGGCCAAATTCTGTGAATTTAACAGCATTACCGAGTAAGTTAATTAATACCTGTTTAAGGCGAACATAATCCAATCGAACGGCATAAGGAGAAGGTAACTGATTGTCCACAAAGAAGTTTAAGCCTTTGGCCTCGCAAACATGTTGGAACATATCTGTGACATCCTCTAGCAACTGGTCTAAGGTAAATTCAGTAAACTCAAGTTCGAAGCGCTGTGCTTCTATTTTACTTAGATCGAGTACATCACTGACCAGCCCCTTCAAATGTTCACCTTGCCTTTGTATAACCTGCAAAGATGCTTGAATACGCTTATCGTACTGATACTCATGTAAGAGCGCTTCACTGTTACCAATAATAGATGTGAGCGGTGTGCGGATCTCATGGCTGATATTGGCTAGGAACTGACTTTTTACTTTGTTAGCCTCGCCTAATTCATCTGCTAACTTTTGTAATTCGGCGGTGCGCTTAGCAACTTGCTGACTCAACTCAATATTGGCCACATGCTCCATGCGCTTTCTATACATACTAACAATCGCAACAGAGCCCGTGATAAAAAGCAAAATAATTAACCAAGTCAACTGCTCTCGCTGCTCCATTTGCAAAGTCTGAACTTCTTGCTGTTGTTTCAGCGAAGCTATTTCTTGGTTGAGCTCAGTGGCCTCTATTTTGCTCTGATACTCATTTAATCGAGCCACAAGCTGATCATTGAGCAGTTGCCTTTGTAACTTTTGGAATGCGGAAAATGTTTCAAGTGATTTTTTGTGTTCACCTAAGGCGGCCTGTACGACAGCTAAAATTGCTAAACTTTCTTTTTCTCGCAGCTTTGAGCCCTGTGCCCGAGCTAGCTCAATTGAAGCTTCAATACTCTCTAATGCGGCGGTAAAGTCACCGAGATACACCTGCAACTTAGCCAGCGGATAGAGTGCTTCCATACGGCCTGAATCTAAATCAACTTGCTCAGCATATTGCAATGCTTTTTGTGCCTCTTCATAGCCACGTTCCATTTCACCCAGCGCTACACTCAGATTTGCTAAATTACTGTACTCAAAACTTAGCCGCCTTGCCGAGCCTATCTTCTCATAATAAGCCACTGCGGCTTGCAAGCTCGCTCTAGCCAAACTACTTTGTCCTGTTTCACTATAAATCACACCTAAATTTGCCTGAGCTAATGCTACGCCGTATTCATCATTCAATTGATTAAATAAGCGAATTGCTCTAAGCAACATATCTTTGGCAATTTCATAACGATATTGACGAATGTAGGCACCTGATAAATTTAGTAGCATATCTGCTTTGTCTTGCGCTGTGCCATGTAACTCATACAAGCGGTGTGCTTCAACATAATGGCGGATAGTACTTTCTAAATCATGCGCTTTGAGTAATGCTAACCCCAAATTGTTGTGGATATTGGCCAATTCTAAAGGGTTATTTCTTAATTTTGCGATATTAAGCGCAGTTTGATAATGATTGATAGATTTATCGTATTCTCCTTGATAATACGCAGTGATCCCTAGCATTTTAAATGCGGTAAACTTCTCATTACTACTCAGAGGCTCAGGGTTGATGTCTGCAAGTTCAGTAAAATACGCCTCTGCATCTTTCAGCTTCTCACGATTTAACGACTCTCTACCCATTTGCGTTAATAAAATACTATACTCTGGGATATTGAATTTAATTGAGTCAGCTAGCTTTTTAGCTTCAAGTTGCGCAAATTGCCAATCAGAGAGCTGCTTAATTGATTCTAACTTAGTTAATAATGGCGCTGTAGAATTGGCTAAAACTGAAGTAGATGCCAAACCCAAATTCAGAAGCAAAAGAAATATGTATTTACGCAGTGGCTTTATCAACATCCCTGCCCTCATTGCCTGCTAAAAAATAATCATGTTAAAGTGAAGATACACCAACACACTAAGAGGGACAATGTTGCGCCCGATTCTAGATGAAATTTTTTCAGTACTGAGTAATGGTGCACACTTTAAGGTGCATACGCTGGCAGCTCATTTGCAAGCTGTTGAATTGCTTCAGCAACTTGACGACGACCCCAATCAAGATTTATTCAAGCGTAACTTTGTGTTGATGAATAGCTTATATACTTTGCAGGCTGAGTTAATTGAAGACGATATCTACTTACATATAGATAGCATGGATATTTACCTTGCAGACAAAGGCCAAGCCCCTGAATTAAACACACCTCTCAGCACTTATTATTTAGATTGGCAGAACTACCAAACAGATAATGAAGAAATAACATCATTGCTAGATTCTTTTTGGCAGCGATATACTCAAAGCATTCATCGCCCTCAGCATACATTGAGCAAAACCCACTTCGATGAGCTTTGTCTGCAATGGCAGTTAACAAAGCCACTGGAAGAAAAAACCATTCGACGACGTTGGCGGAAACTTGCCATTCAGTACCACCCAGATAAAGGCAATAATGACGATACACGATTCAAGCAGTTACAGAATGAGTATCAACAACTGCTTGGGCACATTAAATCAATTTAATTGACGCGGCGTACTTGGTATTTCTTACCTTTGATTTTGTTATCTCGCAGCTTTCTAAAAGCCGGTTTACTTGCTTCGCGCTTCACAGCAACAAACGATTGGTTTTCAAAAGTATTAATTTTACCAATTTGCGAAAAGCCAATGCCCTCTTCACCCGTTAAGCAACCCACTATGTCACCCGCTCTCAGCTTTTGCTTTTTACCGCCGTCAATATAAAGGGTTTGCATTTCAGGTTTATAAGGTGGTTTATCTAATAAGCTCAGCGAGGGTAAAACCGCAGGCTCAAATTCACGATCATATAGCTGCTCAATTTGCTTAACTCTGAACGCCTCTTTTTCACCAAAGATAGAACATGCCAAACCTTTTTTATCACCACGACCTGTTCGGCCCACCCGATGAACATGGGTTTTAGGGTCAAGTGCGAGATGATAGTTAATCACCATGTCCATATCATCAATATCCAAGCCTCGCGCCGCAACATCAGTCGCCACTAAAATAGAGGCGCTCTTATTGGCAAAACGCATCAACATCATGGCGCGCTCTTGCTGAGCTAAATCGCCATGCAGTGCCGAAGCATAAAAACCGACTTCTTTTAATTCTTCAAATAAGCGCTTAGCTTCCACCTTGGTATTACAAAACACCACACAACTTTGTGGTTGATGCTTCATCAGAAGTAATCGCAGTGTATTAAAACGCAGCTTGTTATTACTGAGCTTATAAAAAGTTTGTTGGATGCTTTTATTGATCCCCACTTCTTCAACTTTAACTAGCTGTGGGTTGCGCATCAGTTGCGCAGAAAGTGACTCAATATTTTTGGGATATGTTGCACTAAATAAGAGGCTTTGACGCTCAGGTGGTAAATAAGCAACGATGTTTTCTATCGCATCAGTAAAACCCATATCGAGCATTTGGTCGGCTTCATCAAGCACTAAGGTGTTTACTTGCGTTAAGTCGAGCGTGCCCTTAAACAAATGTTCTTCTATACGTCCTGGCGTACCAACAATGATGTGTGCACCATGTTCAAGAGAACTTATTTGCGGCCCAATAGGCACACCACCACAAAGGGTAAGAATTTTAACGTTTGCTGTGCCACTCGCCAGTTTTCTAATTCCTGTAGCCACTTGATCTGCCAATTCGCGTGTAGGGCAAAGTACTAAGCCTTGTACATGCATACTCGATACATCGAGTTTAGATAATACACCAAGCGCAAACGCCAGCGTTTTACCTGATCCCGTTTTCGCCTGTGCTATCACATCTTGTTGGTCGAGGATCAGTGGCAAGCTTTGCGCCTGAACCTCTGTCATCTGTTTAAACCCTAATTGCGCAATGGTCTCAAGTAATACGGGTGATAAAGCCAAGGTGTTAAATTGCATGATGCTTATCGTCTCTCTAACAAAGCCAATTTAATGGCTTAGTTTACCAGTAAATGCGCTCGACCACACATTTACAGCATTGTTATTAAGCTTCAAAATCAAACCGCTCAGTGTTTATGCACATGACTAGATTATAAACTTATGGCAGACTGAAGTTTTAATCGGTACAGGGAAGCTGTTATGCAAACCATTTTTCAAAAGTCTCTTTTTTACTTTCACGACCAAACTGACAAACTCTACAAACATCACCACCGCACTTTGTTTGTTATTGCACTCATTGTGATTGCTTACTTTGCTTACAGCATTTTTGAAAACAAGCAGCAACAGGCTGAGTTTTTATCAGCCCCCAAAGTCGATGATGTACTTATCTTAGATATGGGTCATCTGATTAAAGACCGCAAATACCAAACCCAATATCGTGTTGCACAAGTACTCTCTGTAGAAGAAGACTCCATCACCCTAAAACAAGGGAGTTACACTTATCGTAAAAAGCGTGGTGCAGAGCGTGCCATTAAACTAGACAGCTTAATGCTCAGTAACTATTTTCGCCCTGCATTAATTAGCTTTAAAAAATCAGAACTTGCAGCACTTCATGAACAGGGAGCAATCGACGAAATATTCCGCCCAACAGACATCTATGTGATGGGTGGCATAGTCAGACACAGAGCGGCTCCTGAACATATACCACATAAATTAAAGGTCTCATTTAATCAATTTAACCAAGAAGGCGTACGAGCCTATTTAGAAAGAGACTTCGAGGAAGCAAGAAAACTTTTCACACAGGCCGCTGAGCAAGGTTATGACTATGGACAATTCAACCTCGCCGATATGCTTGAGTACGGAGAAGGCGGTAATGTTGATTTAGCTGGTGCGTATAAATGGTATAAGGTCGCTGCAGCTCAAAACAATTTAAAGGCTAAGGCTGCGCTTGAGTCGTTTTGTAGAAAGCACAAAGCTATGTGCCGTTGAACCTACTTACCGGTATATTCGCTTTAATAACAAATATGCCGCTCCTTGTGGCAGCTGATCAAGATATTTCAATACGTTTCTACAGTGCACTTATTTTTCAACTAACTTAAACCATCCGAAAACAGATCAAACAAAATCACACCTTCTAACGTATAACTTGCTCAACCTAAGTGGTGATGCCATTTTCGCCACATCTTGATATACTTCGCGACAATGAAAAGTGCCCTATGCCAATGATGAAATACAAAGACTTAAGAGACTTTATTAAACGCTTAGAAGAACAAGGTGAACTTGTTCGGGTTAAACAACCTATCTCTACTAAGTTAGAGATGACCGAAATAGCCGATCGCACTCTTCGTGCTGGCGGCCCTGCAATTTTATTTGAAAACCCTGATGGGTTTGATATTCCTGTTTTAGCCAACTTATTTGGTACACCGAAGCGTGTTGCGATGGGCATGGGTCAAACCGATGTCAGCGAGCTGCGAGAAGTGGGTAAGTTATTGGCTTTCTTAAAAGAGCCAGAGCCACCAAAGGGCATTAAAGAAGCCTTAGGACAAATTCCCGTGTTCAAGCAAGTGCTAAATATGCCAGCCAAAGAAGTGCGCAAGGCACCTTGCCAGCAGGTTGTATTAAGTGGTGATGATGTTGATTTGACTAAATTGCCGATTCAACATTGTTGGCCTGGTGATGCGGCACCGCTGATCACATGGGGATTAACTGTTACTAAAGGACCATTTAAAAAGCGCCAGAACTTAGGCATCTATCGCCAACAATTGTTAGGTAAGAATAAGATCATCATGCGCTGGTTATCACACCGAGGTGGTGCACTTGACTATCAAGAGTGGTGTAAAGAGCACCCAGGAGAACCTTACCCTGTCTCGGTAGCACTAGGCGCAGACCCAGCAACAATTTTAGGCGCTGTCACGCCCGTACCAGATACGTTAAGTGAATATGCATTTGCAGGTTTGCTGCGCGGTTCAAAAACTGAAGTTGTTAAGTCTGTGTCTAACGACCTACAAGTACCTGCCAGTGCCGAGATTGTACTTGAAGGCTATATTGAACAAGGCGAGTTAGCACCTGAAGGCCCTTATGGTGACCACACGGGTTATTACAACGAAGTGGATGACTTCCCAGTGATGACCGTCACACATATTACCCATCGTGAAAACCCGATTTATCACAGCACTTATACAGGTCGTCCGCCTGATGAGCCAGCCATTTTAGGCGTGGCACTGAACGAAGTATTTGTGCCTATTTTACAAAAGCAATTCCCAGAAATTGTCGACTTTTATTTACCGCCTGAAGGCTGTTCATATCGAATGGCCGTGGTCACCATGAAGAAACAGTATCCAGGTCATGCGAAACGCGTGATGATGGGCGTTTGGTCGTTCTTACGTCAATTCATGTACACCAAGTTTGTCATTGTGTGTGACGATGATGTCAATGCGAGAGATTGGAATGATGTCATTTGGGCCATAACTACGCGAATGGATCCGGCACGTGACACCACCATGATCGAAAACACCCCGATTGATTACCTCGACTTTGCCTCTCCCGTGTCTGGTCTTGGCTCAAAAATGGGAATGGATGCCACCAATAAATGGCCAGGTGAAACCGATCGCGAGTGGGGTGAACCCATCGTGATGGATGAATCAACCAAACAACGAGTTGATGAAATTTGGGACTCGTTAAACATTATGTCTCTAAATAAATAAACGCAGCACGCGTCGTGAAAGGTTTAATAATGCAAGTGTTAAATGCAGAAGTAGTAAATATTACCCCCTTAACAGAATTTGTTTACAAGGTAGAGCTAAAACCAAGCGAGCCTGCAGAGTTTAAAGCAGGTCATTATCTTCAATTAGTACTTGGCGAAAAAGACAAACGCGCTTTTTCAATTGCCAGTCGCCCGAGCCAAAAAGAGCTGCTTGAGCTACACATTGGTGCCTCTGAAGAAAACAGCTATGCCATGCAAGCGCTTGATCATTTACGTGAGCACCACGCAAATGGCACACAAGCAATCGTAGAGGTGGGCTTAGGTATTTCTGAGTTACGTACTGAATCACAATTACCAATCGTGTTATTAGCGGGCGGTACAGGTTTTAGCTATGTAAAATCAATGGCCGACCATTTAGCTGAAGTTGACTCAGACCGTCAGGTACATTTTTACTGGGGGGTTCGTGACGAATCAGCGCTATATGCAGCAGAAGAGATGCAAGCTTGGGCTGCGAAAAAGCCAAACTTCACATTCGTACCTGTCGTTGATAATGCCAGCGACAACTGGGCAGGCCACACAGGTTTTGTGCACAAAGCGGTATTAAAAGATTTCGACTCGCTAGCAGCCTACGAAATCTATATGGCGGGCCGTTTCGATATGATTGGTCCAGTGCGTGATGACTTTATCGCTCATGGTGCAATTCGCGAGAACATGTACGCCGATGCCTTTGCGTACATTAAGTAACGCAACATCATATAAAAAACGCCAGCATATTTGCTGGCGTTTTTTATTATGTTTAATCTAGGCTAATGGAAAACTCGACTTGAGTTCTTTCTGGATTCATTTCACCGGTTTTCAGATAGTATGCAGTTTCACTAACAGTATTCTCTAGCAGAAAAGATGCAAACCGAGCTTTCATATGCGCATTTTGAACATCTAACTTTAAATCCTTCAGTAAACTTTGTTTATCAGTCGTTACTGAAAACTCTTTGAGAAACTTATTAAAGGAGCTTGGACCTATAAGCTCAGATGCTATCTGCGCATCATGGGTTGCTTTATAACTTGATGAAATAGTAATTAGCAGTTCCACAGGCACTTCTTTTAGTTCATCTCTCAGTAGTGCAAACTTCCACACACTAGAGTTAGTGTCTAAATATGCTATGGCTAGTTTGTTATTATCAGCTCAAAGGTGATTTTGCCTAAGCTTGCTCTTAATTTTTCTTTCATGTCCGTTGAAGCTTTACTACCAGTACCGATTTTCATCTTACCGCTTTGATAGACATAAGAAAACGGCAAAGTCTATAGCAGAGTCTAAATCGAATTGTCCTACTGACAGCTAATAAAACCCTACTGACACTCCCTGACATGACGCTGTGGTTTACTTATTTACGTCAACCAACAACAGTCAATACGGAGATAATTATGTCTAATAATGCCATTGAAATCGTGCAATTCAAGTTGCAAGAAAACGCAGATCTTGCTCAGTTCGAAGCAGTAAACACCGCTTTCCAAAACTTTATTGATCAACAACCTGGTGTGCTCTACCGCTCACTTGCAAAATTAGCAGATACCCACAGCTATGTTGATGTGGTGTATTATGAAACAATGGCTGATGCCAAGCGCATTGGTGATGCATTTATGGAAAACCCAATTTGTCAGCAGTTCGCGCAACTGATTGAGAAAGACACTGTGAAATTAGAGCGCTACAATGCTGTGAGTCAGACACCTTGTGAACAAAGTGCCTAAACATTTAATCACTCTAATCATCAAATAAAACAGAAAGGACAATGGTGTGCATAAATCTGAGCGGTTATTTCAACTGGTCAACATTCTAAAAAGTCGTCGACTCGCAACCCGAGCTTGTGACTTGGCAACACGTTTGAATGTGTCAGAGCGCACCATTTATCGTGACATCCAACACCTTCAAAGTTCGGGTGTGCCCATTGAAGGCGAAGCAGGCATTGGCTATCTCATTAGTGACTATGATTTGCCACCTATGATGTTCACCATGGATGAGCTGCAAGCGCTGTTACTTGGCAGTAAAATGGTCAGCGCATGGACAGATCCTGATTTAGCCGAAAAAGCACAAAGCGCCATCACCAAAATAGAAGCTGTACTGCCCGCCCAGTTAAAACAACAGACAACCGATCAGCCTTATTTAGTCTCAGGCTGGAGCCATAACACCGAGCATCAATCGCTTACTTATACCCTGCGCCAAGGTATCGAACAAAAACGTTGTGTAGATTTACATTACAGTGATGCCAAACAAGCGCTCACTTCACGCACTGTCGAACCGCTGGGGTTAGTTTATTGGGGTGGTAAATGGACACTGGTTGCTTATTGCCAGCTCAGAGCTGATTATCGTGAATTTAGACTCGATAGAATTCAAGGTGCAACTCTATTAGCCGAAGATTTTAACCTGCAAGAATCGAAGAATCTTGACCACTATGTGGCACTTATCAGGGAGAAATATGGTGATTGTTAGTATTTATCTACCAAGCTATTTGCCACTATCTATTCATCTAAATCAGTAATTATCTTGTTACACTTTAACCTCCACATTCTTGAATACTCTCTTCATTTAAAAGAGCTAATGTGAGATAAAAGATTCACTCCAAATGGAGTAATTCATTAATTTTAAGGAAAATAAAATGATTAAATTAAAAAAGAAAAGTATAAAATCACTTTCACTTGATAAATCAAAGTTGCCAATTGACCTAACTGCCGAAGTTGCAGGCGCAGGAGACAAGCCTTACAGCTATTATGCCAATTGTACCACCCAACCAATGACTAACTTATGTACAAATCTTTGTACTCCTAGCGTTGGAGCTGGTTGCGCAACATCAAATATGTGCTAATTTCGCATTTTTCTTAAAGTCAGTTAACTCTTACTGACTTTAATTGAAGCTTTCATTACAGATACCAGCTTCTGTAAAGACTAGAAAAGCTTACCTTCTATAGATATATAAAAATCAACAATTACAGACAGTTTTCAATTTTTCTTTCACCTTCAAGTAAATAAAGTATCAAAGCAGGTTTCTTTTTAAATAATTTACTGTCCAACACACTGGATGGCTTACACAAACTATTGGGCTAGCTGTTGGTTGAGGCGCTGCACCACCTACATGTGGTGTTAGCTCACTTGGCAATGCTTGCTTGTCTTTACTTAAGCTTTTTACGGCTTTCTTATTGAGTGTTAGTTTCATGTTTATATTCCTTATCATGTTAATACCCGTTATGGGTAAAAAAACATACACCTAAGCACACCAATTGCGCACTGAATAAGATTCAACCAAAATAAGATCACCCACTCAGTTCAATAAAAGCAATCAAACCAATCTAAACAACCCATTTTACCAATCAAGCTTTATTGCTGATACTAATATCAACCAACAGGAGAACCGTATTATGCAAGCAATTAAAGACATTATGACCAGCCAATTTCCGGCTATTTACGCACACACAGAATTAACGGACATTATTGAACAACTGCAAAGCCATGGACTATTTGGCGCGCCCGTAGTCGATGCACAAAAGCAGTTAATTGGTTTTATCTCTGAACAACAACTACTTAATCCTCTTTTACAAAACAGCTATTTTTGTGACGGTAAAATCATCGCACAAGATTTGATGAGCAAAGACGTGTTAGCAGTAAAAAGCAACATGTTGGTGGTCGACCTAGCTACGCAAATGCAGGGCGATAAACCAAAAATTTACCCTGTAATAGAAGACAATAAAGTGATTGGATTAGTGACGCGCTCGCGCGTTATCAATGCGCTGAAGCAAGCTTATTTGAGCTGTGCTAAAGCTTCATAAGTTAATCAAAGTTTAGACTAGACGGTAACCATCTGGGTATTACCGTCTATTAGTTTTTATAGAGATAGCAGCAGATTAACCCGCTTTTTTCGCCAGTAAGGCTTGTTTGTCTGAATCACTTAAGAATGCAATTTCAAGCGCATTTTCTTGGGCTTTTTTCACATCATCAGCGGTTAAGCCTGCTACTTTTGCGGCTTCAATAAACTCATGCTGTAGCTCAATCCCCTGCACGGCTGGGTCATCGGTATTAATACATGCTGCAATGCCGTGATCTAAGAATTGTTTAAGTGGGTGCTTGGTTAAATCAGCCACGGTACTTGTTTGAATGTTACTGGTTAAGCAAGATTCAATACCAATGCGGTTATCACGCAAGTAATCCATTAGTTTTGGATCTTCAATTGATTTCACACCATGGCCAATACGCGTTGCACCTAGTTCTTGAATTGCCTGCCACACACTTGATGCGCCTTCAGCTTCACCTGCATGGATGGTTACGCCTAAATACGCGTCGCGAACTTGCTTAAAGTGATCAACAAATAATTCACCGGGGAAGCCAAGCTCATCACCAGCCAAGTCAACGGCTGCCATATCGTTTTTAAATGCTAAGATTGCATCAAGCTCATGCTGGCATTTTTCTACACCGAAAGTACGCGACATAATACCGATCAGGTTAACCTTGATATCACGGTTAGCGGTTGCCGACTTAATGCCATCAACCACAGCTTCTACGACACCTTGCGGGTGTAAGTTATGACTTTGCGCCATGTAATATGGGCTGAACCTTAATTCGGTGTAATCGATGTTTTGTGCAATGGCATCTTCTACGTTTTCTATCGCAATACGACGACACGCATCATAGTCACCCAATACCTTCACACCCCAGTCTAGCTTTTGTAAAAAAGCCACAAGGTTTGGCTCAGTGCTCTGCACTTGAACATGTGGTAGTAAACCTTCTAGGTCATTGGCCGGAAGCGGTAAATTAAATTGCCTACCTAACTCCAAAATAGTGTTAGCACGCACATTGCCATCTAAGTGGCGGTGTAAGTCTAATAACGGGAATTTCTTATCGAACATAAATACCAATCCTCTATCAATCGTGACCTACTCAGAAGACTTATCGCACGGCTTCTAAGACTCGCTTCAAAAAGGCCTTATGTGGAATCGCAATACACACTCAGGTTTTAAGTAACATCTACTTTTTGAAGATAAAATTTTCCAGATCATACGCATGTAGCGATTATGATCAAGGACAGGTGTCCTCCAGAACGAGCTCATTCGACCTCTTTTGATAAAAAAGCCCCAGCTACATAACTATAGCTGGGGCTCAATCTGTGTCTAATTTTCTAAATAACCAAAGCTCAGGTTAAATAGTTAGCGTTATTTTGCGGCCAATAATAAATAAGCTTTTTGGAACTGCTGGGTTTGCTCATAACTGTTTAGAACCGGTTTTAAATGGGTTCTATCGAGCTCTGTTAGCTGACAATTGTCGAATACTTTCGCAGCCAATTCATACTCACCTGCCGCGTTGGCTAGACAACCCATGGCAAATAACAATTGCGGTTGCTCAGGGTGTTTTTTCAATGCATCTTGCAGTGATGAACGCAATTTAACATCTGGGTTTTTGGCATGCACAACCACATCAGCAAAGGCTTGATACTGACCTTTCTTGAGCCATTTTTGTAATGTCGGCAGTAAGTTTTGCCATTGACCGGCTCTGGCTTGCGATTGCATGTAAAGTGCTTCACTTTGCACTTTTAGCGCTTTTGGTAGTTGCTCAAATTGGCCAATCGCCAGCTCCACGTTCGCATTAAACCAACGTGCCATAAATGCTTGCCACTGTGCTTGCGACCAATCTAAACGCTTGTAATGCTGATTTATCGCCGCCGCTAATTCGGCATATTTTTCGGCCTGTAGTAGCCCGGCCAAATAACTACTCACCGCAGCCTGAGTTGGTTTTTTCTCTGCCATTGGGGCATCCAACAAAGCCAAGGCCTGCTCATTCTGATTGGCATCCAACCAAAGTTTAGGCACCTTGCTCTGCGCAGCATCACTGATACTTTGTAAATGTGCGAGTGCTTGTGCTTTATCACCTTGCTGTAAAGCAGCTTTTGCCAATAAGGCTTGCTGCGCGTCTTGCCACTCTTCAGGCGCTTGTCCTTTATTAAACGTACTTTGCACTACAGCCGAATCATCATTGATGCTTGCCCATAAACCTTGCTGCCACACTTGCTGTGCTTTAAGTGCTTTTTTACCACGCCAAAAACCCGTGGTTTTGCCGTACATGCGAAGCAATGTTTTTAATAATTTAAGCACTAGCCACAACGCAATAAAGCCCAGCACAAACATGATCACAAAAGCGACGATGGTGCCTTCGATTGTGGTGTTATTAAATGCGATAAGCACATAGCCTTTCTCATCTATTAATAGATGACCTGCAGCCAAGGCTGCTGCGACAAGGGCAAATGCTAAAATTGCTCTTATCATGGCGCAACCTCTTCAGCTAACCAGCTCTTCAATACTTGCTCAGAGCTTAGCTGCACTGGTCGACTAAACTGAAGCGGCTGTTGTTGTAGCTCAATCAATGCTGATTGCATGGCTTTAACTTCAGCCTTATCAGCTGCAAAATAAGCCTCAAGGTGTTGCTGTGCTTGCTTTAGAGCTGTGAAGAATACGCTGGCTTGCTTATCCATTAGCGCAGTTTGCGCTTGTGATAAATAGCCGCGTAGTTGCGCTTTTAATAATTGCTGCTCTTGGGCATCAAGTAGCGGATCTATCACAGTCACATCACGTTCGCGGATCTTAATAAAGTCATCCACCAGCCCTTGCCATGTTCTCTTCAGATTGGTTTGCCAATCGCTAACCTCTGTCGATAATTCAGCTGGCGCTTGCTGACGCGTCTCAGGTAACTGCAAAGTCACTAATGGCAGTACATCAACCTGATTCAATAAACCATGTAATTCTAAATAAATACTTTCCACCGCGGGTTGTGGTTGAGCGTTGAGTAAAGCAATGTCATCTGCCAGTGCTTTTAATACTTCCGTATTATTGCTCTGTGCTAACAACACATCGTGAACACGCTTTAATACCGCAACACCGCCTTGGTAGTCTTGCTCTGCGGCTACTTTAAATACCGCTAGGCGATGTAAGTAAACCGCTTCATTAATTGCTGCGCCACTGAGCTGTTGATCCGCTTGCCGTAACTTGCTGTCTAACTGTGCTGCAAAGCTCTCTTGTAATTGCGCTGCTTGCGATGACAAAGACTGGTTCACCGCTTGTGACACACGCGATTGCTCACTTTGCAGAGCAGCTAAATTCTGTTTTGACTGTTTGAGTTCATTTTTTAAGGCGCTATTTTCGGTTTTTAAGGCATCTAACGCCGCGTAAGTTTTGTCGCTGATCTGCTGTCCGTGGACAATTAAACCGGTTGTCATGACACCCGTTGCCGTTGCTATTAACAAGGCTAATACACCCACTTTACTGATCTTTTGCTTCATCGGTTTGGTCTCTGGCACGCTCGGTTTTTCACTCGCAGCGGTTGGTTGTTTTTGTTCTTCACTCATGGTGCTTACCTGCTGTTTTTGAGACGACTTAATGCAACTGAACACGGCATCATCACTAGCACCGTCGGCAAGGTATATCTGCGTCTCAGCAATTTGGTACTCTTGTTGTAAATAATCACAGCTACGTTGACTAACAAGATAAAAATCTCGCTGCTTTAACCAGTCTAAATGTTGTTCTGATTGTGTGTTAAAAACAGCATCAATCGCAGCGTTACTGCTCAGCACTATAGCGGTTATCTGTTGCTCACACCAGTGGTCTAACCAGCTATCAGCAGTTTCTTCTAGCGCCGCGCGTTCATATACAACACATTGATTTAGAATGGCACCGCGTGATTTACAGGTTTTGGCTATCAGCGTGCGCCCCCCCTTACCTTTAACAAGTACACATTGTTTTGCGTCTAAATCTTGTAATGCTTTTAAGGCCAATAAGCCTTCAGAATCTTGTTGCTCTGGAAAGTCTGCTTTGCGAGAAAAGTGTGCCTCTATGGCCTGTGCGGTTTGCTCACCCACTGCAAATAGTTTGGCATGGGCTGGTAAAGTTGGATATTGCTCAGCAAGAGACTGCACCGCATCTTGAGAAATGAAAATAATGACATCGGCATTATCGAGTGGCGCAAGCTGCTGAGCGTCCAGTGTTATCGAGGTAAGCGATAACACTGGGGTATGAAGATATGCAATCTGATGCTGCTCGAGTTGCGCCTTAAGCTGCTCACCTTTACCGCTTGGCCGTGTGATTGCAATCTTTGTCATACTAGATTTAACCTTATTACGCGTCTCTATAAACTTCAGCTAGAATTTTGTCAGCACCTTGCGCTAATAACTGTTCGGCAAGTTGAACACCTAGCTGCTCAGCGTTCTCAACAGAACCTGACACTTCATCGCGTAAAATCTCAGAGCCATCAACTGCGCCCACTAAACCGCGAATATGAACTTGTTCACCATTTACTAGCGCATAAGCACCGATTGGCACCTGACAACCGCCTTCTAAACGACGGTTCATGGCACGCTCTGCAAGTACACGAATACGTGTTTCAGTGTGCTCTAACGGTGCAAGCAATGCTTTTACTCGCTCGTCATCACTGCGGCATTCGATGCCTACTGCACCTTGACCATTGGCTGGTAATGATGTTTCTGGTTCGATGAAGTCAGCAATGCGCTCTGGCATTTCTAAACGAAGTAGTCCAGCAGCAGCCAAAATAATCGCATCGTAATCGCCATTATCTAGCTTAGCTAAACGTGTATTTACATTACCGCGTAAGTCACGAATGTCTAAATCCGGGCGTAATGCACGTACTTGGCACTGACGACGTAGACTCGAAGTACCGACTACTGCGCCTTGCGGCAGCTCATCTAAGCTTTTGTATTTGTTTGATACAAACGCATCGCGCGGATCTTCACGCTCACAAATGGTGTTAAGTTCTAACCCTTCAGGGAATTCAACCGGCACATCTTTCATTGAGTGCACCGCGATATCGGCGCGGCCATCTAACATGGCTTGTTCAAGCTCTTTTACGAATAACCCTTTACCACCGATTTTTGCCAGTGGCGTATCTAGAATAATGTCACCCTGGGTCGACATTGGCACCAGCTCAACGGTAAGGTCTGAGTGAAAACGCTCAAGTTCGGCTTTCACAAATTCTGCCTGCCACAGTGCCAGTGCGCTTTTGCGGGTTGCGATACGTAAAATATTTGCTTGTTCTGTCATGCTTTTGCCTGTTGGACGCGATTAAAGCGCCGATGGAATAATTCGAAAAGTTTTTTGTGCCAGTAACTCGCCTTGCTCTGTTACGGCTTCAACACGCCATTGACCTGTTTGGCTTGGCATGATGTTTTTGCTTGAATAAGTACGGTAGCGGTCTGCGCTGATCGTCAATGGGATTTCTGCCATTAACTGATCTTGATGAAACCATAAATGGCTAATAGTTTGACCTTTTAGCTTGCGCACCTCTGTGAAGAAAAATAGTTTTTCTTGAAACTCGGTTTGCTCAATCGACTCTTTTAACACATCAACTGGCTCACGCTCACTGATGCCTGTAGTCAGTACAGCACGGCTAATAAATTGCACATCAATTTGTGCACCTAATGCCACTGAGGTGACTTTCGCGTTGTCTGAAAACTGTGTTGATGACGTTTCTGCATCTTGTTCAGCCTCAGGTGAATTAGTTGCCGTCTCAACAGTTTCTTTCTCAACGCTGATTTCATCAGTCACTTGCACAAGTTCAGGTTCGCTATCAAGGGTTTGCACTGTATCTGTTTGCTCAGTTAAAACTGCGCTGGCTGTTTCCACACCAGCTTGGTCATCAACAGACGCGGCGTTTTGCTCAGGCTTTTGTTGCTCAGGCTCTGCTGCAGCAGTTTGCACTGGAGCCATAGCTTCTTCGGCAATCACCTCGGTTTCTGGCTCAGAAATAGCAGCAACATCATTTTCTAACTCGTGTTGTGCTGTGTCTGTAACAAGTTCTGGTTCTGAAATAACGACTTTGCTTGGCTCAACCATTTCAATATTTTGCACTTCATCGGCATTTACTGAATTCATCAAGCCATACACGATAGCCAAAGCGGTCAGCATTAACATGCTAGCTGCCATAAAAATGCGTCGCCAATGCCACTGATAATGCACAGTTTGCGGTTGGACAGGTGCCTTACTCACACTGGTTTTTATGACAATCTTCTGTGACATGTTTTGCTCCGTTTAATTAAGCCAGTTTTTCAAGCAGCCAAGTGCGAATTGCGGTTAGTTCTTCAGCACATACCTGATGTGCCATTGGGTAATCTTGCCACGATACAGAATAGCCTTGTGTGGTGAGCGTATCAAACGCTTGGCGACCTGCCATCATAGGCACGACTGGATCTTGCGAGCCATGCGCCATGAAAATATCTAACTCGGCTTGCACAGCCTCGTCTGCCAGCTTTTGCGGCGCACACATATAAGTCGATAACGCCATCACACCGGCTAGCTTTTGCTTAAGACGGGGTGCTAAATGCAAGGCTATCACCCCACCTTGAGAGAAACCAGCCAAGATGATTTTATCGGCAGGTATACCTTTGTCTAACTCAGCTTGAATTAAAGCTTCAACTTGAGCAGAAGAGTCTCTCACACCCGTTTCATCGGCTCTTTTATCTAGATCAAAAGACTTGATGTCATACCAAGCGCGCATCACCATACCACCATTTATGGTGACCGGTTGTTCTGGCGCGTGAGGAAAAACAAACCGTACGCCAAGCTCTTCGGGTAAACCAAGTTCTGGTGCTATAGGTAAAAAGCCATTACCTGAATCACCTAAACCATGTAACCAAATGATCGACGCTTTATGCGTGCTTTGTGCAGGGTATTCTACAAATTCAAGCATTAGTCGTGCTGCCACTCTATAGGTGCGCCAGCTTGCTTAGTCGCCGCTTCGCTCATAAATTGCCAGAATTCTGCACCCGAGCGGTTGTCGATCCACTGTTCGCCTTGTAGCTCAAAGTGGTGACCATTAAACTTAGTTGCAACCCAAACTTGATGAAGTGGTGCTTGTTTATTGATGATGATCTTACTCTTATCTGGGAAAATAATCTCTAAAATGCCAGATTGAGACTCATAGTCTAAATCAACATCACAGTCATCAATTTGCTCTTCAATGGTTAACATTAACGCGTCGGCAAGTTCGTGGTATTCATGATCGGTCATCACGGCATCCTTCAATAAGCACGGTTGTATAAGTTATGACGAAATTTCACAGCCCCAATAGCTGCATTTTCTATGAATTCTGTTACTCTGCGATTATAAAGGCACTGACATCATTAATCTAATGAAAGCGAACCCCTCATTCACAAGCTTATTATTTTTGGTCATCTTTACCAGCTTATTCGTGACTGGTTGTGGCCAAAGTGGCGTGCTCTATTTACCAGAGCAACAGCAACAAGATAACCAAACACCTGCGAGTAAACAACCAAAGCAAGACCAACAGAAACAACAGCAAGAGGAAAAATAAGATGGATTTTTTCGAATACAAAAATAATCAGCTGTTTGCAGAAGAGGTTTCGGTAGCAGATATTGCCGAGCAATATGGCACACCCTGTTATGTGTATTCTCGCAAAACTTTAGAGCGTCACTATCATGCATTTACCGATGCCGCTGACGGCCATCCGCATTTAGTCTGCTACGCAGTTAAAGCAAACTCGAATCTGGCTGTGTTAAATGTCTTGGCCAAACAAGGTGCTGGCTTTGATATTGTCTCGCAAGGCGAACTTGCACGCGCTCTTCAGGCCGGTGGCGATGCCAGCAAAGTGGTTTTCTCTGGTGTTGCAAAAACTGCACAAGAAATTGCTTTTGCTCTAGTACAAAACATCAAATGTTTTAACGTTGAATCAGAAGCCGAGCTTGAGCGTATCAGTCATGTTGCCAGCGAGCTGAATAAAACTGCACGCGTGTCTATTCGTGTGAATCCAGATATAGATGCTAAAACCCACCCTTATATTTCTACTGGTTTAAAAGAAAATAAGTTTGGTATCGACATCAATCAGGCATTCGATATTTATCAAAAAGCCTATGCGCTACCAGGCATTGAAGTGGTCGGTGTTGATTTTCATATTGGCTCGCAACTTACTGAAGTGGCGCCATTCTTAGCCGCACTAGACAAAGTTTTGGCCTTAGTAGATAAATTAAAAACCGCAGGCATCGAACTTGAACATTTAGACATTGGTGGTGGACTAGGTGTACCTTATGATAGTGAAAAACCGCCTCACCCGAGTGCTTATGCTGCAGAGGTGAAAGCTAAATTAGTAAACTACCCACATCTAGAATTAGTCTTTGAGCCGGGTCGCGCGATTGCTGCGAATGCCGGTATTCTAGTGACCAAAGTCGAATATATTAAGCCAACAAAAGACAAACACTTCGCGATTGTTGATGCGGGTATGAACGACATGCTACGCCCGTCTTTATATCAAGCATGGCAAAACATCATTGCTGTTGCGCCGCGCGCAGATGGCACACCGACACAAAATTATGACGTAGTGGGCCCTGTGTGTGAAACCGGTGATTTCTTAGGTAAAGATAGACCGCTTGCCATTCAAGCCGGTGATTTACTTGCACAGCGCAGTGCCGGTGCTTATGGCTTTACCATGAGCTCAAACTATAACTCACGCCCTCGTGCGGCTGAAATCATGGTTGATGGCGACGAGAGTCATTTAGTTCGTCAACGCGAGACGCTCACTTCGCTTTGGCAAGGCGAGCAATTACTGCCATAAAGAAGCGCATTCCCGCACCAAGCTCAGTGGATATCACTGGGCTTTTGATAATTGCCATGGCAAAGTAGTAGCAGCTTGGAGTTACATTAAGACATTATGTTTGTAAATTTTTCTAAAATGCATGGTTTGGGTAACGACTTTATGGTCGTTGATAACGTCACTCAAAATGTATTTTTATCACGCGACCAAATCAAGAAACTCGCTGATCGTAATTTCGGTGTGGGTTTTGATCAACTGCTCATGGTTGAAGCGCCATATTCACCCGATCTCGACTTTCATTATCGTATTTTTAATTCTGATGGCACCGAAGTTGAACAGTGTGGTAATGGCGCACGCTGTTTTGCACGCTTTGTGCGTATGAAAGGCCTCACCAACAAACATAAGGTCGCTGTCTCTACTAAGGGTGGCAACATTACCCTGTATACTGAAAAAGATGGCCAAGTCACCGTAAACATGGGCAACCCGCACTTTGCGCCAAGCAGTGTGCCATTTAAAGCGAAAAAGCCAGAGCTCACTTATATTCTTCGCGCCGGTGAAAGCACGGTTTTTTGTGGCGTAGTGTCTATGGGTAACCCACATTGTGTATTAGAAGTCGACGACGTGAATACCGCTGAAGTCGAGACCTTAGGGCCATTACTTGAAAACCACGAGCGCTTTCCTGAGCGTGCTAATGTGGGTTTTATGCAGATCATCAACCCTGAACACATTAAACTGAGAGTCTGGGAGCGCGGCGCTGCCGAAACTCTCGCGTGTGGCAGCGGAGCGTGTGCTGCTGTGGCTGTGGGTATAATGCAAAAGAAATTAGCCAGCACAGTGCGAGTAGATTTACCTGGCGGTTCATTACAAATACGCTGGCAAGGCGAAGGCAACCCTGTGCGTATGACAGGCCCAGCTGAGCATGTATTCGATGGGCAAATTTCTCTGTAAAGAATAAGCTTTTAAGCGCGCTCGAAATAAAAAGTCGGAGTAATTAACATGAAGCAAACAGATCAAGAACAACAAGTCTGCGACTACTTAAAACGCAACCCCGACTTCTTTCAACATCACCCTTATGTGTTACTCGAATTAGAGTTGTTCAGCAAAAGCCAAGGCTTACCTAATTTGGCCCTACAACAGCTGCGTTTATTAAGAGAGCAAAACCAAGCATTAAAACAGCAGCTCTCTGGGATGGCTAAAATTGCACACAGCAATGAACAGATATTCAAAACTCTGAGCGATTGCCAGCGCCAGATTTGGCAAGCTAGCTCATTGAATGAAATCTCTAAAGTGATCCAAACCGCGTTTGCCAATACACCTAATATTTCGGCGACAGAGCTGCTCTTTCAGCCGGAGCAAGTAACCCAAGCGCTAAACACCACACTTGAAGATAAGGCACAATACTTAGGTCGAACACCAAAACAGTTAGATAGCGTCTGGGAAAAAGCCCCGAGTACTGGCTCTGTGGCCCTGTATCAACTTGAAGACAGTGATGCGGTACTGGCTTTTGCCAGTGACAACCCTGCGCACTTTTGCCCTAATAACGACGACTTGTTGATGCAAGAGTTTTTAGCAGGCTTAAAACTTAGAATTGCCGCGCTTGGATAGCATGTTGTGAATAGCCAATTCAATGCCTCTCACAGTGAACTTAAAGAGGAGTTTTCTCAGCCAATCGAAGCTTTTATGGCTTATTTACGTCATGAAAAGCAATACTCAGAACACACTTTAGGACAGTATAAACGTCAACTTATACAAGCCGCTTTGGTCTTTCAGCAAGACAGCCATGATTGGCTAGGTGTATCACCCGAACATATTCGACGTTTTAGCATGCAACTGCGAAGCAAGCAATACAACCCTCGCAGTATTAATTTGAAGCTTAGCTGCATTCGCAGTCTATATAAATTTTTAAAAGCCAAACATCAACAGCATCAAACTTTAATCAACCCTGGGGAAGGCATAAAAGGCCCTAAGTTTCAAAAACCACTGCCAAAGAATCTCGATGTCGACCAAATGGCGCAGTTATTAGAATTACCTGAAGACGAAGCCCTCGCTGTGCGCGACAAAGCCATGATGGAGTTAATGTATTCAAGTGGTTTGCGTGTCAGCGAGCTAGTAAATGCCAACTTAAATGATATTCGCGAAGGGGAAATTCGGGTGTTGGGTAAAGGCAGTAAAGAGCGCGTAGTCCCCGTTGGCAGTAAAGCCCTCGCTGCATTAGAGGCATGGTTAAAGCTACGTCCACAATTTGCCATTGAAGGCGACCCTGCCTTGTTTGTTAGCAAGCAAAAGCGCCGTATCTCCACCCGACATGTGCATGAGCGTATGAAAGACTGGGGTCTAAAACAAGGCATTAGTACCCCAGTGCATCCGCACAAACTGCGTCACTCCTTCGCCAGCCACATGCTTGAATCAAGTGGTGATCTGCGCGCCGTGCAAGAAATGCTCGGGCACAGCAGTTTGTCAGCAACCCAAGTCTATACCCATGTCGATTTTCAACATCTGGCCAAGGTTTACGACAAAGCGCATCCGAGAGCGAAAAAATCAAAAAATTAGCCTTAAAATGTGTGCACTTCAATTTCACCTGATACAAGCCTATTATCATCTAAATAAAAATGACCTGACCATCCACCATCTGAGCTTGAAAACTCGGCTACACCCATAAATACATTAATCTTCCCAAGCTTCTTTAACTGTTTAAGTGTGACGTCTTTTTCTAACCCAAACAAACGCCAGTTGCCAAATGCATTCAGTGAAGGCTCACTTGCAAAAAGCATTGAATTATTTACTGACCAAGGTTCAAGCAATTCAATAGCTCTAAGGTGACCTCTTGCACTAAAAACAAACTGCTGATTACAACCTGAGAGCAAATTTCTTTTTCCTTTTTGATCAAAAAAATCTATAAGATTAAGAGAATCGAGGTTGGGCAACTCACTTATATTATTAGCATTGATGCAGCTGAGGTCTAATTTAGATAACCCAAAATTCACCTTGCCTATGGCCAATGATTCCACTTTCAAGATTGTTTCATCATTAATCGCATCTCCCACAGATAAAAACTCGAGATGCTTAAATTCCTGTTTTAATGATTTTAGCTCTGATTCAGATATGCCATCTGCTAGATTAACTGCATCACCGTTTTTTACTTCTAGTGATACATTTTCCGAAACTATTTCGATTTTATTATTGAGTGACACTGGCAATAAAGAACTGCTATAACGGTAACCTGACAAAGCATTATTTTCGAAGTAAAAAGCATGATTACGGCCTAATAGAGCCAGCTTATTTTTGCCTAAAGGCCAAACCAGTGAAAAGCGTCCATATTGTGCTTCTACGCTTTCAAAGCTTTGTCCAAACTTTGCGCCAAATACTTTCTCATTGGAAATACTAGTGTCATTGAGTTTTAGCTCTCGCTTTGCTCGTAATGGAGGAGATATATTAAGGGTTAAAGTGCTGGCATTACCGATATTAAGTTCTAATGTATTGAGCTTATGCACTTCATTACTAGCAATTGTTCTGTTTTCCTGCTTACAGTCCTTAACTGCGTTCAACAACAGCCTTGCTTTAACATGTTTAGTTTCTACACCTGACTTATCTTCTGTTATTTTTTCAAAAAATATATGTTCGACCTGATAATCAGAATCTAACCTCTTTAATTCCTCAAAGGCTCGAGCTAGGGCTTTTGAAGTTACATTTTCAGTGAGTTCTTCCCACTCTTTCTTTAAACTTTTAATAGAAGATTTTACTACTAACTGCTTATTGTCTGGTAAAGCAGAACACTCTGCAGCTTTTTCAAAAAGTTTGTTTTCAGCAAAAACAAATGGACTTAAAAAAAGTAAAGGTAATAGTCGAGTCATTTTATTCCTTAAAATACATGTGGTTGATTCTTAATCTAGCATTTAGCAAGTATAAAAGTCACCTTGAGGGCTTCATTAATTGTTAAACTATTCATTCACAAAGAACGTACAAATACAAAAATTTAGAGTATTCAAAATGCGATTCAACCGAGCTATCACGCCCGTTAAAGTTTTAAGCTTTGACCTAGACGACACCCTTTACAACAATCACCCGATAATCAAAGCGGCACTTCAAGCACAGTTTGATTACCTTGCCACTATCGAGCAGTGGCATGCTAAAGGCCCAAACTACTGGCGCGAGTGTCGTAATCATATTGGTGAAACACAGCCAGAACTTCAGAGTGATGTGACTAAATGGCGTCAGGTTGCATTAAGGTATGGCTTTGCACAATTGGGGTTTTCTGAAAGACAAGCACAAGAATATGCAAACGCAGCATACAAAGCATTCGCCGATGCGCGCAGCAATATTGTGGTTAGCGATGATGTACTTGAGCTACTAGCGCAATTACGTGAGAAATATACCCTCATCGCCATCACCAACGGCAACGTTGAAGTCGACAAATTTAACTTAAAAGGCGAATTTGATTTAGTGTTACAGGCCGGTCCTCACGGTGAAGCCAAACCGAGTCGTGCCTTATTTGATAAAGCCTGCGCGCTGTTAGAAGTTAACCCAAGTGATATTTTGCATATCGGCGATAGCCTTGATACCGACGTACAGGGGGCGAATAATGCAGGCTGTTATAGTATTTGGCTCGACAACCAGAATTGTATATACAGTTACAAAGGACTTGCTGATATTGAAATAACTGACATTATGCAGTTAGCGCTTTTAACAAAATAAAGAACAACAACACACAGAGATTATTTATGGAGCAAACAGTGACACACGCCACTAAGGTTATGATCACAGGTGCGACAGGGTTGCTTGGCCGCGCCTTACTTACTGAGTTAGCCCCGCATTTTGATGTAGTTGGCACTGGCTTTAGCCGTGCTGAAGGCAACATCATCAAGTTAGACTTGCATGACCAGCAAGCGGTTGCAAATAGCTTAATTGAGCATAAACCACAAGTCGTGATCCATGCCGCCGCTGAGCGCAACCCAGATATTTGCAGCAACAAGCCAGAGCAAGCCATAGCCCTGAATGTCGCCGCTTCACAATTTTTAGCCGAACAATGTGAAGCCATCGGCGCAAAATTGATTTTAATCAGTACCGACTATGTGTTCGACGGCCAAGATGCCCCCTATTTAGAAAATGCCGCACCGAATCCTCTAAACCTATATGGACAAAGCAAGCAACAAGCGGAGCAAGCCGTATTAGCTGTTGCGAAAACTCATAGCGTGATCCGTGTACCAGTTTTATACGGTGATGTAACGCATTTAGGCGAATCAGCAGTCACCACACTTGCACAACAACTCAGCGCCACAGCGCCTTCAAGTCACGACAACTGGGCGATCCGCTATCCAACTCACGTAGCCGATATCGCCATGAGTATTCGTGACTTAGTCCAGCAAGCTGACAAATTAGGTGGTATCTTTCATATTTCTGGCACTCAGAAAATGACTAAGTACCAAATGGCATGCTTAATGGCTGATGCTCTTGGCTATGACAGCAACCTACTTGAGCCTTTAGGTCAACCAAACGATGGTACACCACGCCCTTATAACTGTGCCCTCGAAAACAAGCGCTTAAAAGCCATAGGCATTCATTATGAACGCGGCTTTGCCAAAGCGATTGCTGAAATTATTGTCAAACACAGCACCTAAAAGCTACTTTTAGGTGCTGCTCTGTTAACTTAATACAAGAATGCAAAGTCACGTTGACTAGTGCGGTACGTTACGCTCGCACAGCACTTTTAACAAAAAGTTTGGTAGTGGATACTTCTTATAAATCTTATTTAAGTACTGCTGCCATGCCTGCGCTTTTAGCCGCTTAATGTCTTCCTCACTTATAATTCCTGTGTACAACTGTGCAAAGTCTTTTAGAAATTGTATGTCACGTCGACGATTATTCTTTGCATATCCTTTGCCCGCATAATGAATAAAGTCAGCGTCTAAATAACCTTCTTGTCCAAACATATCCATACGATTAAAAGCTTTATCAAACGAACTATGTTTTATTTTGTGCCTATGTAACGTGTAGTTAAAGTAACTTTGATCATAATGCGTAATGACATTACATACCTTTTGTAAATCTTCAAGTTTAGTTTTCTTAAATAACTCACATTGTCTTGAAGTAAGAATAATGCCTGCATTGTAATACACAGGTCTATTGTTGTTTTTAGCCCAATTGACTTGCCCCAATGTTTCACAGATCATTGCAACATCTTCTGCACGCTCTTGAATTACACCTTCATCGAACCAATAAGCTGTTTCAAGATCTGGGTAAAGCTCAAACACGTTTCTAGCATGCGGCGTAATTAAAACATCAGCGTCAACATATAAGACACGATCATACTGCTGCTGAAGTTCACCAATTCTCAACTTTTCAGTCCATGCAGCACTTGCATTGAATTTAGGGTCTTGGATATTTATTGGATAGTGCAAGCTATCAGAGATAATAAGATCAGCCCCAACCTTGTCGGCATAGTGCTGAAAACTTAAAATAGCGGCTTGATACATAGGGTTGTCGCCAATGGCGAGGGTAAAAATTGCTTTTTTCATAACCTTCCTCTTTGCTCACAGCCAGTTTATTTACAAAAACCTTTTTTGTCACTTTATGAGTAACTAATGCCTAAAACGCGCCTTGCTAAATATATTGGTCATGCGGGGGTTTGCTCCCGTCGTCAGGCTTCTCGCTTAATTGATTTAGGCGAAGTGGCGGTGAATGGTCGACCTGCAAACCACATCGATCACGTTGATGAACTTGATGAGATCATTGTGCAGGGCGTGAAGCTTGAAGGACCAGCCAAAAAGGTGCTCTATGCTTACCATAAACCTATTGGGCTAGACTGTAAGCTAAAACCTGAAGATCCAAGCAGTCTTATTCATCACTTACCGAAAGGTGAGCGTGTTTACCCAATTGGCCGCTTAGATAAAGACTCTCGAGGTTTGTTATTACTGACAAACGATGGCGAATTATGCCACCAGTTAATCCATCCAGATCATCATCAAGAGAAAGAATACCTAGTCGAAGTCGATAAGCCCCTTGATGCCGATTTCTGTACAAAAATGGCAGCGGGCGTGCCTGTTGATGGTCAAATCACTCTGCCCTGTGAAGTTTCTCTGGTTGATGAAACCCGCTTTAAAATCATTCTCAAGCAAGGGCTAAATCGACAGATCAGAAAAATGGCCAAATATTGTGGTTATAAGGTGATAGATTTATATCGAGTGCGTATTGCCAACTATGTGTTAAACCCAAATGAAGTCAGCGAAAACACCTACCAAGCCATCACCTTAGGTGATTTATTCTAGTTTAAAAGCACACCACGACCATCGCTAAGGCACTAACTAACCCCACCAGCCACACCGATGAACGGGCAATATGCCAGTCAAGGTAATAACATATGCAATAGGCAACACGGGCAATAATGTGGGTAACAGCTAAAATTTGTGTGGTCTCGTTTATGGTATTCGTGCCTAACACCACAGCTAATGCGACGGCAAATACCGTTAATGCTTCAAAGCTATTTTGATGGGCAGCCAAAGCCCGTGCACCAAAGCCGGTAAGCTGCGTTTGTTGCGCTCTAGGGTGTCGATTATCGTAACCGCCTAATCGGTTCATCTCGATGGCAACAGGCGCTTTTGCCAAATAAGGCAATAACATGGCGATAAAAGCACAAACGAGTAGCGTGGTCATTTTATTTACTCCAAACTGACAATATTCATAGTCTAAATATTTTGAATTCAAAACAACACGCTAGCAAAAACTGTAGACAAAAAAAGCCACCCAAAAAGCAGGTGACGAATTATTTTGTAGCATCTGTTATCAAGTATACGCGCAATAATGAAAAACACACTGCGACAGATTGTCGCAGCTTAGGTGCTTGCCATTCTAGCTTCAAAAACCTCTATTAAACTTTGCCCTTTCTAAGCTTTATATTTTCAGATGATGCTTTAGATAATAAAAATAAATGCCTAAAACCAGCAATTCGTGATCAATGATTATGATAAATATTCATACCACTCATATACTTGCAAGACAAACAGAGTATTTCAATATAATGTTGTCGAGTATGAGCAGTTTTAGACGACGTGAGTGGACAGGCTAGCTCACTAGATAAATTATTTAACAATAACAAATTGGTATCCTATGACCTGGATCGCTTTCACACTGTTAGCCGCCTTTTCACAAGCATGGCGCAATGCCCTTCAAAGTAAACTAAGTAACCATGCGAGTGTCGCAGGTGTCACCCTCGCCCGCTTTTTACTCGCCAGCCCACTTGCGGCACTCTATTTACTTGGCCTTTACCAATGGCAGCCTGCTGAGGTTCTATCACCTAATAGCAGCTTTTTATTTTATGTATTTGCAGCAAGTATTATGCAAGTTGCCGCTACTGCGCTCATGGTGGTGCTCTTTAAGCAAAATAATTACGCCGTCGGCGCAGGACTTGCCAAAAGTGAAGCCTTAGTCGCCGCCATTTTGGGCATGCTGTTTTTTGGCTCTACGTTATCGTTATTAGGCTGGTTAGGTGTTGCAATCGGTGGTCTAGCAGTGCTTCTTCTGAGCGGTTTTACCTTAAAAAATCTCAATCCCAAAACGGCACTCATTGGCTTAGCCTCGGGCACTGCATTTGCGCTTACTTCTCTTTGGGTGCGAGAAGCGAGTATCGCATCAGGGTTACCTTTTCCACACAGTGCCGCTTGGGTATTACTCTTTGTATTACTCACCCAATCTGTGATGCTATCAGCGTATATCAGCATTAAAGAGTCACACACTTGGCGCACTTTACTCAGCCATAAGCCGCTGACTTGTGCGATAAGCTTTACTAGCTGTATTGGCTCAATTGGTTGGTTTAGTGCCATGAGCTTACAACACGTTGCTTATGTGAAAACCCTTGGGCAAGTTGAAGTGTTCTTTACCATCTTGCTGTCGATTTTCTGGTTAAAAGAACCGGTAAAAAAACGCGATGGTCTAGGGCTAGGCTTAATCGCTGTTGCGGCCATATTAGTGATGATGACCTAGCCACACTGCTAGTAATAAACGTAAAAAGGCTCATCCATGATGAGCCTTTTACTTTGCTAATACACAAAAAGAGTTAGTTCTTCTTATTCATATTCCAAAGTACACTTTGCCCTTCGCCCATCATGGTTGTTGGCATCTGGCCATTCCATTGCTGAGCGCGCATATAGTCAACTAAGGTTGCGTTATTTTTAATCGCTTCTGCTTTTTTCAGTATTGCCTCTGCTTCTGCTAAACCTTTTAATTTAATGGCTTCAGCTTCGGCTTGTGCCTCTACTTTAATTGCGTAAGCTTGGCCGTCCGCTTTCGCTTTGGCCGCATCACGTTGTGCCAGTGCCGTATTCACTTCACGCTGTGCTTCTAACTTTTGACGCTCTAAGCGGTGCTTTTCTGCAGCCGCAAGGTTCTTCTCTGTCTGCTTGGTTTCGATAGACTGAATGTATTTTTGCGGAAGCTCTAAGTTTTCGATTTGCGCCGAGTCTAATTTCACCGGGTAGTCTTTCATTTCTTCCAGTAGTAGCTCTTCGATACGAGCAATGACCTGAGAGCGATTTTGGATAAGCTCTTCGGCTTTATATCGTGCTAAAGCATCTTTAGTTGCTGAGCGAAGTTTAGGGTCGAGAATACGGTTCTCAAATTGCGTTAAACCACCATAACTTTTAAATAAGTCGAACGCTTCAGCACGGATCACCGTCCAGTTAATTGATACCTCTGCGGTTACTGGCATTTGTTCATGAGTCGCGGCACGTAACTTTTCGACATTTTTACGTGTACGGATCTCTAGCATCTCAACACTATCGACAATGGGTACCTTAGTATGCAGACCCGGGTTAACTTGCTCAGTGGCTTCACCAAAGCGCTTGATAATACCCACATGCCCTTCGTCAACGGTATAAAACGCACCATTAGCAATAATCAGTAAACCGATTGCCGCCGCAGCACCACCAAACAAGCCCTTTTTCTTAAAAAAGTTTGTGCTAATGTCAGGTAAGTTATTGTATTCCATGCTTCACCTTTTTTAATTTTCGTCCAGTACTGTGCCTATTTATAACACAATAAAGAGATAAAAATATAACCCCTCACTATTTATGGCTGTGGTGTGAACGTGATTTCGTGAGTTAAAACTTGTGGCAATAACGGCGTATTCTCGCCTTGTGCATACTCTTCAAAGCCACTGCGATAGAAAGGTGAAAGTGGGTGACCACTTTGACCACCAGCCACGGTCATAATGGCTTTTTCTAACTCACCTGGCTGAACTATAAAACGCTGTGATGCGCCAAACTCAGGACGTTGTACCGCTGGCATGTAGCTATCACCAAAGCCGTCGTACTTAGGCATATTTAAGAAGTGACTCAATATCGGCAGTTGCTTGCTAAACGGATGTTGAATTTGTAATGCATTCACTTCACCCCATGTCCATGCTGCCATATTTGGACCAAACTCTGCAGCCAACTTTTGCTTTGCTTGTTCATAAGCTGCAATTTGCAGCGCCTGCCAGTTATCATGGCCGTGCAACCAAGATTCTGGTTGGGTATTGAGCAATTGCCAAAGCGCCGGCTCTAAATAATTTTTCAGTGCGCTTAAACTGCTACCTGACTTTTTCATGTTGCGCTCAACCGACACAAACACAGTATCAATGAGGCTATCACGATAATAGCGCACTAAGGTGTAGCCCACTGACTCAGCGCATGCGCATTGCTGCCAATCATCTAGCCAGCTTAAGTCAATTTGATACTTAAACTGGGTTTCGGTGTCTTGTCGTAATAGCGACGATAATTGCTTATGCCATGGCATTAAGAAACGCGCTTCGTTATCAAGCTGAATGGCATAAAAGTCTTTTTCGCTAAATTGTGACTTTTCTAATAATCGATCTCTGATCTGTGCTGAACGCGCCCCCAAGGCATAACCGCCATCACCAAAACGCTGATGAGCAACAGCCGAGACCACACGAGAGTTACCCGTCCAAAGTTTACCGCTTTGCGGATTCACTACTTGTGGACGCTGCACTTCATTAAATTGCCAAAGCTTGGCGTAGTGCTCACTTGATTGTGCAATGTCTGCAGGGTTCGTTCTAGCAGGAACTGCACCCATTGGTTTCCATGCTGCATTACCTTGGTCGTCTACCACCATTAAATTTTGTACTGGAATACCCACATGCGGCGCCAGTCCGACGGCTTCTTCAACCGATTTCGTGCGTTCAAACCTAAGTAACTCTAAGTTTACTGCATAAGACTGATGTGCCACCCAACTCAGTGCATATTGCTGACCTTGGATTTCTTTCACTGGACCGTAATCAGACATGGTCAGTTCATACACTGCATGCTCACCGTTTGGTAATGCAATACGCTCGTTTACTTGCCACGTTTTATCTTTCGCTGTTAGGGCTATCCAATCCGCGGTGTCTAAATAACCGTTGGTGAAGCCCCATGCAATGTGATCATTACTACCGACTACAACTGCAGGCGTGCCCGGTAGCGTCACCCCTGTCACTTGGTATTTTTCGCCTTGGTGGCGGTAGTTTAATTGTGCGCGATACCAAATTGATGGCACATTCAAACCCAAATGCATGTCATCTGACAGCATGGCTTTTCCGGTTTTGGTTAATGCGCCGGTTACCGCCCAGTTGTTACTGCCGTAGTGGTCTTGCTCTTTAATATGCGTTACTTGTGATATTGCATCACGACTGATTAGCTCTGGAATTGCAACTCGCGCTTGTGGCAGTTTTGAGCCATCTAATGCAGCCTGATACTGACTCGGCTGCAAAATAAACTCGCGCAGTTGCTCACCGTACAGCTTATCTAAATGAATTAATGCTTCATCTCTAAAATAGGTGCCAGCTTGTAAATCGAGATACATGCTAAAGATCACCAATAAGCTATCTTCACTTAACCAAGGCTTTGCCTGTGCGCCACTTAATAGGTATTCAAAGCTAGCTATGCCCGCTTGATTTCTGCCTTCGTTAACCCCTTGGGTATAAGTTGCCAGTAGTTGCTGATCAGCTTCGGGCAATAATTTAAGAATTTCTTGGCTGCGAGCACGCAACTGATGAAAACGCATCTTCTTATCGAGCTCTAGCGCGCCTTTACCAAATAACTCACTTAACTCTCCCGCAGCGTTGCGGCGTAATAAGTCCATTTGGAAGAAACGATCTTGCCCATGGGCAAACCCCAATGCATAAGCTGCATCTTGGCGCGTGTTTGCGGTGATCACCGCTTGCCCTAATGAATCTCTTGCCAGTATTACTGGCTTAGAAATAACGTCTGAGGTGCCTTTACCGTCTAATGCCGGTAGGCTGAGCGATAGCAAACCATATAAGCCTGCGGTAAGAATTAAAATGAGGATCAACAACCCAGATAACCCACGCTTGAGCCAACTTAACATTGCGGTGTCTCCTTGTGCTTTATTATTTGTATACTAGCCATAAATAAGTGACGCTATTGTGTCAGCGAAACTACATTATGTTCATGTTACACCCAGCTTTTCAATCTTGTTCCTCTCTGATAACCAACTAAATCAATTCTTTATCTATTCTTATACCAATCCTCTTAGTTAAGTGATCTATTTTGAGGCAAGGAAAATTGTTGATAGCGAGGCTAAAATTTTGCTATTTAGTTGTTCTAAATAAGAAATTTTTAACGAAGCTAGCGTCAGTTTTAGTACCTCAAAAATGATTAAGTATTATTGAGGCTTGGTATTACTGGTATATTAATTCGCCTTAACGTACATTTGAGAAATAGCCTAATTAAGGAGCTTGGCGATGGAATTGAATCAAATTGAACAACGTATTATTGGTGTGTTGCTAGAAAAAGAAATCACCACCCCAGACCAATATCCTCTATCTTTAAATTCTCTGACGACGGGTTGCAATCAAAAATCGAATCGTGAGCCGGTTTTAGAGTTAAGCGAAGCTGAAGTCTTAGATACCGTTGATAGTTTAATTGCTAAAAGAATAGTGGTTAGAGATGAAGCAGTTTCGGGTCGAGTCGATAAATACCGCCACCGTTTCTGCAATACCGAATTCGGCGATTTACAGTTTAATGAACAACAACTCGCGGTTGTATGTGTATTGCTATTACGTGGCCCGCAAACTCCCGGCGAGCTTCGCAGCCGTACTAACCGCCTAGCGAATTTTGCTCAGGTCAGTGAAGTAGAACAAGTATTACAAGATCTCCAACAGCAAAGTCTTGTTCAGCAACTACCAAGACAGCCGGGTAAACGCGAAAGCCGTTATCAACACCTGTTTATTTCGAGCACAGAAGCAGAACTTGTAAGTGCTGGCGCTGAGCCATTGGCTGAATCAGACTTAAATAGCTTATTAGAAGAAGTGCAGCAACTTAAGCAAGAGTTAGCTAAGATAAAACAGCATTTAGGACTTTAAATGTAACAAATAGCCCTTTAAATTCAGCAAATATCACAACATAATAGAGCTTGCACTCAATAAATCAGAACTCACAGAGGAATCATCATGCGCCAAGCCATTTTAGCCGAAATGCGCGTTCAGCCTAATATCGACGTCGACTTTGAGATCACCCGTCGTGTTAACTTCATAAAACAACGTCTTGTCAGTGCACATTGTAAGTCACTGGTATTGGGTATTAGTGGTGGCGTAGATTCTTCAACTTGTGGCCGCTTATGTCAGCTTGCCGTTGACGAACTTAATAACGAGTTAAACACCACTGAGTATCAGTTTATTGCGATGCGCTTACCTTATGGCGTGCAAGCGGATGAAGACGAAGCGCAATTAGCTCTTGGTTTTATCAAGCCGAGCAAACGTCTAACTGTGAATATTAAAGGTGCGGCAGATGCACTGCATGCTCAAGCCCTACTGGCCATGTCTGATAGCGATACCGCTTTACCTAGTGACAGCCATGTGGACTTTGTAAAAGGTAATGTGAAAGCTCGTCAGCGTATGGTTGCGCAATATGAGATTGCCGGTCTTACGCAAGGTTTAGTGGTTGGGACTGATCACAGCGCTGAAAACATCACAGGCTTCTATACAAAGTTTGGTGACGGTGCCTGTGATCTTGCGCCTTTATTTGGCCTATCTAAACGCCAAGTTCGCGCATTAGCTAGCAAGCTTGGTGCTCCAGCTGCCTTAGTAGAAAAAGCACCGACAGCCGATCTTGAATGTGATAAGCCAGGTCTAAAAGACGAAGATGCGTTAGGTTTGAGCTACGAGCAAATTGATGACTTCTTGGAAGGTAAAGACGTAGACGCTGAAGTGGCTGACAAGCTGATTGCGATTTACCTACGCACGCAACATAAGCGCCAACCTATTCCTACGGTTTACGACGAAGTATAAGCAATAAAGAAAACTGGGTTATGAGCTAACTAGCTCATAACCTGTCATACCCACCTCGAGCACAATTAAACTCAGCAAAAACATCACCACATAACCCACTTTTACTTTTGCAAATACATATGCTCCAAGTGGCGCGCCAATTACCACCACAGGAATAGCAGCAAGTAAGTAGCTATGAATTTCTGCCGTGATCTGCTGTAAATAAACCACATTGATAAGACTGCCGATCACTGAGGTAAACGCCATCACTAACACCGATGTCGCCGTCGCTTTTTTCACATCGGCTTTATAGCATAGCAATAACAGCGCAAATAATGCTATATCAGCCCCTGAGCCGACCAAGCCACTGGCAATGCCACCTATAAAAGCCACCAGCATTAAGCGTTGTGGATGTGGCTGAATGTCATCAATACTTTGTTCATGGTGGGTCTTGCGCCACCACCTAACCAGCATGGTCACGGCAAAGCACAGCAGCAATACACTAAATACCGACTTAACCCACAACCTTGGCACAACCGGAGCAACATACAATAAACTTAAAATCACACCCAGAGATGTCATTGGTAGTGCAAGCAGCACCACATTGCGATAATAAGGAATGCCGCGACAGATAATGGTTAAGCTCGCAGCCGTCATGCCAAAACTTTGTATCGCTAAAGAAAACACTTTGGCTGTGACCGGTTCGATATCAAGTACCTTGGTCATGATCGGAAACGCCACCGCACCACCTCCCAAGGCTGTACCACCTGCCACAAAAGACCCCAACGCCATGGTTAAGGCAACCTCAAATTCTTGATAAACCTGCATCAGCGCAGGCTTTGCGCCTTGTAACAATAACAAGGTGGCATAAACTCCAGCAGTAAACCAAAACGGCCAAACAGACTTGTGTATAACTCTTGCTAACATCTAACCCCCACAGACAACGCTGTCAATTATACCCAAGTTGCTTACTTAAAGTTCACATTTGTAGATGTATTAATCTAATCTTGTGCAAGCGCTTGATCGATAAAAATAAAAAAAGCGTATACACTGGTTAAATAGAAAAAGTTTAACAACATAGATAGGTCTTACATGACAGCACCCATACTGATTACTGGCGGCGCACAGCGCATTGGCTTAGCACTCACAGAACACTTTGTTGCTCAAGCTCAGCCCGTAATAATGACTTATCGCACCCGTCACGCATGTATTAATGAACTCGAAGCCAAAGGCGTTACCTGTATTCAATGCGATTTCGATAAGCCCGACGCCGTTACCGAGTTGGTTAATCAAGTAACCTCAATCACTCCCAGCCTTCGTGCTGTGATCCACAACGCATCAAGCTGGGATTGTGAAGCCAGTTGTGACGACTATGCCAACTTATTTGACCGCATGATGCATATTCATGCCAAAGTGCCTTACCTATTGAATATGGCTCTGAGCCCGCTGTTACAAAACTCTGGCTACATTACCGATATCATTCACCTAACCGATTATGTGGTTGAGACAGGCAGTCCGAAACATATTGCCTATGCAGCAAGCAAAGCGGCTTTAGACAACTTAACTAAGTCTTTCTCAGCGAAGTTTGCACCGAGCATTAAAGTAAACTCAATCGCGCCGAGTTTGATCATTTTTAATGAGCATGACGACGACGCGTATAAAGCAAAAACATTGAAAAAATCCCTGATGGGCATAGAGCCAGGCTGCCGAGAAATCATCAATAGCGTTGAGCTATTATTAAGCAGTAACTACATCACAGGCCGCACCCTAGCTGTTGATGGCGGACGCCACTTAAAATAAAGAGATAGATTATGCATGACGATTTAAAGAAAAGTTATCACGAAATCTTAACTGCAGTAGGTGAAAATCCAGAGCGTGAAGGTTTATTAGACACGCCGAAACGCGCCGCCAAAGCGATGGAGTTTTTAACCAAAGGCTATCGTGAGACGCTAGATGAAATAACCAATAATGCCGTGTTTAGCTCAGATGCCGACGACATGGTGCTGATTCAAGATATCGAGCTTTATTCGATGTGTGAGCACCATTTACTGCCCTTTGTAGGTAAATGCCACATTGCTTATATTCCTAATGGTAAAGTACTCGGCCTATCTAAGTTTGCGCGTATTGTTGATATGTTCGCGCGACGCTTTCAAATTCAAGAGCAGCTTACTCACCAAATCGCCAAAGCAGTTGAAGAAGTTACGGGCGCAAAAGGTGTCGGCGTCATTGTTGAAGCAAAACACATGTGTATGATGATGCGTGGCGTTGAAAAACAAAACTCAAAAATGCGCACTTCAGTGATGCTGGGTAACTTTAGACACGACCCTAAAACTCGCAATGAGTTTTTACAGCTAGTAAAAAACTAAGGAGCAGTGAATGCAAAACGCGATTATTAACATCACTAATTTAAGGTTACGCACTTATATTGGTTTTAACCAAGAAGAGCGTGAGAAAAAGCAAGATGTGGTACTGAATATAGAAATTCATTACCCCGCTGATAGCGCCTGTATCAACGGTGATATTGTTGAGCATGCGCTTAACTATAAGACCATTACCAAAGCGGTTATCAAACAAGTCGAAACAGGTCACTTCTTACTACTTGAAAAACTGGTTGCTGACATTTTAGAGATCTGTCACCAACATGAATCGGTCACTTATGCAAAAGTGCGTATCGATAAGCCGCATGCGCTGCGCTTTGCAGACTCCGTCTCTTTGACTCTAGACTGGCGTAAAAGCTAATTTTAATCAATTTTAGAGCGGTTATATCCACCGCTCTATACCTAATGCGACCGCAATAATAAAGCCATAACGCAGTGCTTTACCAATACTCACCAGTAACACAAATAATGAAAGCTTCACTTTAAAGACCCCACCCAATAACGTGAGTGGATCGCCAACTACTGGCAGCCAAGCAAACAGCAAGCTATACACGCCATATTTATCAAATACCCGTTGGCCTTTTGCAATTTGCTCCGCTTTAATCGGGAACCAGCGCCTGTCTTGAAACGACATCATTTTTAAGCCCAACCAATAATTGACGCAACTGCCCAATACATTGCCCACGGTTGCAGATAGCCAAAGTAGCCAGAGTAAGCCTTGCTGTTTGACTACCAGCCCTGAAAGTACCACTTCAGACGAACCAGGTAATAGCGTGGCTGATAAAAATGCCGACGCAAAAAGGCTAAGATAAATCCAGATCACAAGTAAGAAAATGTTGAATTGTAAAACAGTATTATCTGATCAAATTAAGTGGAATGTAAGAGGAATGTAAGAGGATAAATTTTAGCTAAACCTGTATCTGCGCATTTATACGTAGCTATGTTATCAACGCATTACTGAAATTTGAACTATGCCATATTTTGCTGTACACACACCGTTGCATTGCCATAAAAAAACCCAGACTAAAAGTCTGGGTTTTTAAATTAACTAGCTGAGATTCAGGCAGCTAGATAATACTTTTACTTCTGCTTACGACGGCGAAGTGCTGCAAACGGTGCTGCAAGAAGTGCTAACCATGCTAGTGAACCTGAGTCACTATCATCATTGTCATCACCACCTTTCACATTGTTCACACGTACTTCAACTTCAACAGCCTCAGAGTGGTTCTTACGTGAGTCAACAGCCACTACTGAGAAACGGAAATCACGGTCATACTCATAATCGATTTCTGCAGTTGTGAAAATTTCACCATTAGGACGAACATCTACAAGGTTAGTACCACTTACTTTAAAGCCTTCAATGTCACCATCTTCATCGTTATGCTTAAGCACACCAATTACATAGCCTAACTCTACGTTTTCATCAGTGTAGAAAGTTTGACGAGTTTCGATAGTTGGCGCATTGTTATTACGGCTTTCAACAACCTCTTCCATCATATCTGCATCAGCTACAGCAACGATTTGGTTAAGACCGTTGTTTACAGATACCGGCCAGCTAGCATCAATATATGCAGACTCACCCATACCTAAAGTTCTAACTTCTTCACCAGCAGCATTTACAAAGCGGGCAGCATTAATACCAAATGGAATAACACTTTCTTCTAGACTATGTGTTTCAGACCAAACACCAATTTGATAACCTGCATAACCTGTTACAGCTTTAACTGTGTAAGCATCACCAGATTTCTTATCACCTAAGCCAATTCTATCAGTACAAGCTGAGAGTGTAATTGTATCGCTTCCTGTAGTATGGAAAGCACCATACAAGAACTGCCAGCTAGGCTCGCCATTTTGTATGACACCTGACACAGTGCGAGAACGACCTGGTACTGCGGCACTTCGACCAACATCATTATAATTAGCAAGTTGATAATCAAACGTACCATCATTGTCGACGTCAAACATAAACTCAACACCAACTTGGCGCATATGCGTAATATTGTCTGAGAATTGCATTGAAGCTGTTAGTAAAGCGCCAGAAGCACACCAATCAACATTGATTAAGTTTGTAGATGCCGCTTTAATATTGAATGCTGCATCTGTTTGATCACTAGTGCCGATTAGCATATCTGCATAAAGTTCCAGATCTTCGTGACCTGTGTTAGTAACTTTGACATGCTTCTCATTGTCCATTTCAACTATGTCTAGTTCGCCACCTACGAATGCCTTAGGTAGTACATGGTAAACAACTTGAAGGTTGTTTGTGCCCGAAGCAAATAGGTCGTTAAATACAAGTGCACCGTCAAACTCAGCCAATGTTAATGCGTCAGCACGTGGCACTAGCTCACCTGCAGATAACGGGTTCTCAAGCATCCACTCAGGTAAAAGAGCAGGGTCGATTGTTACTGTTACATCAAACTCTACAGAGCTGTTCGCTGGTACTTTTAACTCGCTTGGGTAATCCCAAGAAAGTGCACCAGTTTCTTCATCATTTGCGTAACGAGCATCAATTGATAGCTCATACATGCGATCTTCGTCAGAGTGGTTATTCACTTCAACAGTTTTAGTATAAGAAGTTACTTCACTTAACTCATCGAAACCGAATGATAGTGCAGCTTGCTTAGTGTCAAACTCTGGGTGATGAACCATAGCAACTGTAGGAGAAGCAATTGCTTTCTCTACGTCAACTAAACCTGCACCGATTAAGCTGATTGGCGCTAGAGGTGAATCTGGGTTGAGTGAAACTGGGTCAACCGTTACATTTAGATCCGCAGTATTCATTAGAATTGCTTTTACTTCATGTGCACTTAGCTCAGGGCGTGCTTCACGAACTAGTGCAACCGCACCTGCTGTGATTGGGCCTGAGAATGAAGTACCTGTTGCAGGAGCTAGCTGGTCCTGAGTACCAGTTGCTGCAACCATGATGCTTGTACCAGGTGCTGTAATTTCAGGCTTAAGTAGGCCGTCCATTGAAGGACCACGTGAAGAGAAGCCAGCTACTGCACCTGCAACTTGAACCATTTCTACTTTTATATCTAAAGTATCAGTACTTGCTGCCTTAATAGCGTCTTTAATTGCAGCGCCATCAGCAAATGTTACACCGAAAGAACGAATAGTTACCGCTTCGTCAAAACCACCCATTGGTGCAGGAGTACCATCATCTGTGTGATTAGCAATTAGTACATACTCGGCACCTAACTCTTGTGCGTTAAGTACTTTTTCAGTGAATGCACATGAACCACGATCGATAAGTACTGTCTTACCTGTGAAGTCCATACCTGCATATGGGTTAGTTGCATTGCCTTCACCGTCATCGCCATCACAGCCTTCAGCTTCGTTTACATCTTCAGTTTCTACAACATCGCCAGGGTAAACGATTTCACCTAGCACCATTGAGCCTTCGAAAACACCTTGAGGACCAAAGCTTGCAGGCTGAATAACAACATCAGCACCAGCCATCATTGCAGTTGTGTTTGCTTCTTCAAGTGTAGGGTGAGTCATTGCACCAACTGAAAGTGCATTAGGTGTAGTAGATGGACCGCCGATACGGAAAGGATGGTCACCATCGTTACCTGCTGAGATAACCATGTTAGTGCCAAGGCGAACTGCACGTTGAATTAGGTATTGAGTACCATCTTCTGTGTAAGTGTCACCGAACTCGCCACCTAGTGACATGTTGATAACATCAGCACGATCGCTTAGGTCACCGTCACCATTTGGATCCATAGCTGCTTCAAGCGCATTTGCTTGTGCTGCGTAAGGACAACCACCGCCACATACAGAGTAAACTAAAAGCTCAACATCTGGTGCGATACCTGTTACAGAGTGAGATACAGATGTACCGTGGCTTGTATAACCGTCGTCAGAACCAGGGAAATCTTGGTCATTTTCAATTGGGTCAGCATCATCGCGCATGTAGTCGTAACCACCAACTACTTGGCCTTGTGGCCATGCTACCGCTGCTGGGTCTGCTTGTGCAGCTTCATATGCTTCTACTGTACCTTCACCACCGAAAATTTTGTGCGTGTAGTCAATACCTGTATCTAATACAGCCACTTTTTGACCAGCTGCTGTGTTACCACTTTCATTTACTGGTGCAGCTTTAATGTAGTCATTTACATCAGCTACATGTAGATCGAAATCACGAAGTGGTAAAATGCGAGCAACATTAGGGTTAAGCTTAAGCGCTTTTAGTGTTGCATCACTTGCAGCAACGATAAGTGTCGGTGCTAGAATTTTTGTAGAACCGTAAACTTTAGCGTCGCTCTGAAGAGAGAATAACTCTTTAGAAAGGTCAGCTTGTGCTTGCTCAATAACAGCATAAGTTGCACGTGCAGCATCAACGTCATTATTGCCTTGTGCAACTAAATCTGCAGCAGTTGTTTGCTTTAACACAACTAATACTGCGTCAGCACGCTTCTCAGCAACTTGCTCTGAATTTGATATTTCACTTATTGTGTATGCACTGCCTAGAGCTGCATTGGTATTAAGTTCTGTTGCTACAGCAGATGTAGCCATTAATGCGCCTGCAACTGCGCTAGCAACCGCAGTTGCTTTGAATGAATACTTAGACATAGTTTCCCCTAGGTCCTGATTATTAAAAGAAGATGATGTTCTTTTTTTGTTTTGAGTAGGATTCAACATCAATATAATGCTATCAAGCTGCAAATTACAACAAAGCAAACACAATTAAGTTACAAAAATTAACCAAAATCCCACCTAAAAAAAGTAAACCACTGATTTAAATAAAATTAAACTAGTAAAGAATTGTAAATATAAACATTTAAGTTAACGAACATTTCAAAAATGGATACAAACCATCTAAATCAGCTTTATAAATAAAGCCTATTTCTCAAGAAATGCTAAATAAATGTTATGTTTAGTCACTCATCATGATTGACTTGCCTTTTCGCACTGATTTACGTACAAAGAATTAATCTAACTTTTAGGGGCAAAAAATGAAGAAGATGATTTTATTGGGGGCGCTATTAAGCAGCCTTTCTCTTAGCGCTAATGCACAATCAATGTTTGAAAAATCAGAAGATGCCATTGAATATAGAAAAGCGACTTTCCAACTGATCCGATATCAAATTGGTGATATGGGTGACATGCTAAAAGGTAAAGTACCTTTTGATGCTAAACGTTTCGAAAAGCGTGCAAATGCAGCCGCTACACTTTCAGCTTTACCGTGGGAAGCTTTCACTAACGATTCGCAAAAGGGCGATACAAGCGCACTGCCTGCTGTTTGGAATGATAGAGCAACATTTGATAAGAAAGCTGCTAAGTTTGCTGAATATGCACAAGCACTTGCGACGGCTGCAAAGTCTGGTGATAAAAAAGAGATTGCGCCAGCATTTAGAAATTGGGCAAAAGGTTGTAAAGATTGCCATAAGTCTTTCAAAGATTAATAGCTTTTCTATAAGCGAACAAACGACGCATTGGCGTCGTTTTTATTTTTCTCGCATACTAGTTAATTAGCTGATTTAAAGGTTCCAGTCCCCATAAAGCTAATATTATTCCTGTTAGAATGGTGAATACTACATACGCAATCCAACCAGCTTTCATTTTAGGTTGTGGAAGAGTTGATTCTGCCTTACCTGTCAACAAAGTTTTAACTAACTGCTTTCCTCTTAAACGGTATATGGCAATCGCCAAAACATGTAACACAACTGCAGCGATAAGAAAATCAATGTTGCTGTGATGAATGGAGCCTGCTAATTCAACCAAGTCATAACTCACATACTGAACCAATGGCCCATCAACTAAAATATCATCCGTCGTAAATAAACCAGTAATTAATTGCAATAGCACTAAAACAAAAAAGGCAGTCACCATAAGGCTGCCAGCAGCATTGTGACCTGCTCGCTCCTCTTTATCACTTTTTAATGCAGCTACAACTTTCTTTGGTGAGTTAATTAATGCAGATAACTTCGCAGTATCACTACCAATCACTCCCCAAATTAATCGAGTAATCATTAATGCTAATAGTGAATATCCTGTTACAAAATGAATATCTAGCCAACCCTCTTCACCACTAACATATAAAACTCCAAGTGCAATCACTAGCAACCAGTGAAAGCCACGAATGAAGCCATCCCATACTTTAATTCTATTCATAACATGCTCAAATCATCTCTTTGTTATAAGCACATTATGCAAAACTATAATGAAGAGTCTAGCGTATTGAGGTGATCTCTTAATCAATGTCACCAAACTCATCTTCACCCAAACATTCCCTTAAACGCTTTTGCTCAAAATAGTCTTCAAGCCTTTTTCGAGCTCGCTGTTTTTGTAAATTCGTACCTTGTGAATTCAAACCATCTAATTCTAGATCATCGCTTTCATCAAATGGATTATCATCTGAGAAGGAATTACGCATAAAGACACCCTCATTACTTTAAGCACATTTGCACTTTTAATTGATAGCGTGGTTTCTCAGCATTTCAAACTTTGAGCAAGTAGAAATTACATAAGTTAAATAGTTAACAATTTGGTCAAAATAACTACTCAAAAAGGCTAATTTCACTAAGCTCACTTTCACCAAAAACATAAACCCCTGATATAAAATAAATTTATCTTTGGCATCTATCTTGAGAGACAATATATGAACTCATCAACAGGATTGATAATTATGAAAAAGTTAATGTTAGCGACGTCTTTAGTATTAAGCACTTCAGTAGTGGCACATGAAAATAATGGTATTCAGATCAGTAGCGACCAATGTCAAGTAGACTTTCAAAATGATGTACGTATTACACCAAACCAGTTGCAGATCACTGCTGATAGTAATAAGCAGCTGACAATTGATAGTTTTGGCGAGCTATATGTCGATGGCCAGGCAATAACATTAACAAATGCCCAAAAAGTAGCACTGTCGAATTATGCTGATTCCCTAAGAGTGCAATTGCCTCAGGTAGCCAATATCGCTTTGGATGGCGTTAAACTTGCTGGTGTCGCACTGGATGAAGTCGCACATGCTTTTAACTTACAAGGGCTAGATTCATTAAATGGATTAATGGATGAGCTACATGTTGAAATTAGTGATACTTTTTATCAACAAGGCGCTTTTGTCATGGGCGAGAAAACTTTTCATGAGTTTGGCGAGAATTTTGACCATAAATTTGAAACTCATATCGAAGAAGCAGTTGAATCTGCCATGATGGAATCAATCGGCAGTATTTTAATGATGGTCGGTTCAGAAATGGTCAGTTCTGGCGGCAACATGGAAAGCTTTGAAGCGCGTATGGAAGACATGGGCAGACAAATCGAAGAAAAGGTTCAGTTACAAGCTAAGCAACTAGAAGAAAAGGCACATGGTCTGTGCGATAAATTTGAGGTGATAGCAACTGCAGAAACAGACCTAGTTAAAGAGATCCCTGCAATGCAAGGCTATCAACTATTTAATTATAAATCTAAGTAAAGCATTTAATAATTATCTCCGTTTATAGAGCTGATCCATTCAGCTCTTTTTTTATAATCGAATAGTTAACGCGCCAGGGCAGCATTTTATAATAGCAGGTGTGTTACCAATAATTTCACCATCCGCCTCGATTATTAGGCCATTCTCGGTAATCATAAAATCAGTACCAGTTTCAACTGAAACAAATCGAGACTGCTCATGTTGTTGGATCAGCATTAAAGCAAAACTCCAAATACGCGATAATAAATGACTCGCTTTGAAATGCAGCTTAACCAAGTGACCGCTTTTTACCTGTGCACTGGGTGCGACTTTCAAACCCGCAGCAAAATATTGCCCGTTGGCAAAGATAGTCATTAAACTCACATCATTGCTTGAAACTTTATCAAAACTAAACAGCTGTTTTATACCAGAGAATATATAGCTGAGTTTATGCCGGCTTTTAAAGGTATTCATGTCTTTTACTACGGCGGCATTAAAGCCAATGCCCGCCATATTTATGAAATAACGCTCATTGATTTTACCGAGATCTACTTTGGTCGTTGATTCTGAAAAAACCAAAGACTGCCAATGATGTTTGTTGTAGTTAAACTGTCTGATAAAATCATTACCTGTCCCAGCAGGCAACACAGCAAGAGCAACATCTGTTTCTGCTACCGCATTGGCAACTAGGTGTAATGTGCCATCGCCACCAATCACAACTACTGTTTTGACATCAATTAGCCTGCTTTTTATAGCCAGAACATCTTGCTCAAATGATCCCGAAGTATAAAACCAATGGCATTCAATATTTCTTAATACACATTCTTTTTCTAACCAAACCTTATATTTCAAGATTCCAGGTTCACCGTTTGGCTTAACCACTACCAACATAAACTTTAATTAAACCTATTTATTAGATAAATATTCACAAAGCATATAAACCACCTATAAAAACCTTAACCTAAGCGGAATAAATATTCAAAACCACTAAAAACAAAAATAAAAACATTAGAAAAACTAATCTGAAAAACACAATTTATATTGTTTTAAATTCAAACAAATCGGATGCAAAATACACTCTGTAGAAAGTTATTTAGTAAACCAATTAGGAGTTCATCATGATCCAGACAGCTGCGGCGTGCAGCAACACGCAACCTCGCTTAAAGAAAACCAGAGTTAAAAAGCCTAGCTTTAGTTGGCAAGCTCTTTTTGCAGTATGTGGTCAAAAATTGTCAACGGATCATATGGCACGTTATAAATAACTGCCACTTAAGATAATATGCTTTTGATTTTACTATACACAATTTAACCGATGGAGCTATCAGAGCAACAAAAAAGAAGTTTTTCTTTAATTTTAGGTTAAAATTTCAGCAAACGAATCAAAAGCTATTTACAGCAGCAAAATCGCTAAGTATTATCTTTGCCCATGGAGAGATGGCTGAGTGGTTGAAAGCACCGGTCTTGAAAACCGGCATACGTTAATAGCGTATCTAGGGTTCAAATCCCTATCTCTCCGCCATATTCTAAGTTTGCGCCGGAGAGGTGGCCGAGTGGCTGAAGGCGCTCCCCTGCTAAGGGAGTATAGGGTTTGTAGCCCTATCGAGGGTTCGAATCCCTCCTTCTCCGCCATTAACTTGTATTAAAACCGCTTAATTGCGGTTTTTTTATGCCTAAAATTCTACTCTGACTAAGAAATATTCCATACTTCTGTTCATAGTTATTTAAATTAAAGACTGCTAACAGTGTACAAAAACAAAGCAAACAAACTTGAATAATAAGATCTTTAAATGCAAACTGATGAAAATAATTGGAGCTTTCTATGATCAAATTACTAACCTTGCTACTGGCAGCAATATTTTTGCTTGGATGTACACAAACTACAGAAGAAAACAGCACTGCGGTAAAAGAGAAGCCCAAAATGGCAAATCAAGTAGTGTCTCAAGTTGAGAATAAGCCCATCGCGGCAAGCAAAGCCAGTTCCTTACAATCAACAAACAAAGCACAAATTGATCAGCAAGCAGTAGCAAAAGAAGCACTAAAGGTTCTACGCAGTGAAGTAGCTCTAATAGAAGCTAATAATAGCTGTGACTCGAGTAGGCAATGTCAAGTGATAGAAGCTGGTAGCAGGGCTTGTGGAGGCCCAAGCCACTATATGATTTATTCTACCAAACACACGCCTACCTCTAGAGCTGAGCAGGTTGCAAAAAAACTGACTAAGTACGAAAGTATCTATAATGCACAAAACAATATGGTTAGTATTTGCGCCATGCTCGTAAAACCAGGTACTCAATGCAAAAACAATAAATGTGTTAAACTCACCGAAAGTTCACAGTTAGCATATTGAGAAAAGGTATTTCATGAAAACAACTTTTGCGCTAGCCGTATTATCCTGCATAGCACTATCAGGCTGCCAATCTTCAACAACTATCAGCAGTCCCCCAGAGAGCTCGTTACAAAGCTATATTTCAGATTTAAGCTGTGATGCAAGCTATCAATGTAAAGTCATTGGCGTTGGAGAGAGAGCTGCTTGTGGTGGTCCAAGTAAATACCTTGTATTTTCAACCAAGTCTCTTGATGAAGAAACGGTTGAACGTTTAGCTGCTGAAGAAACAGCGAAAGAAAAAATACTAAATGAACGTAATGAAATTCAGGATAGCTGTAAGCAAGTTTTACCTATTCAATCTTTATGCGTAAAAAGCGCTTGTCAAAGCTTCCCTATTGGCAACTAAAATGACAAAGCCCCTATTGCAGAAAGTAACATGATCAATAGGGCACACCCTCCAGCTTTGAAGATCATCGTTTGATCCATTTCCTTCTTTATCCAAAATAAATAAATAAAGCGAGCAAAATAACTTGCCGCAGTGCCAAAAAGAGCAAACATTATAAGTAGATAAATTAAATAAATAGTCACACCACCACCTTACACCATAACACTTAAAGCATAGTCATTTATAAAGCACAAACAAGTAGAGATACAACAATAACTTAAAGGCAGAGGTGCATGAGTTATTTTTTCTACAATCGGCTTCTCTAATTATTATATACCCCATTATAAAGAGCTGCCTTTACTAACTTCATTTTACTAGAACCAAGCTACATTGGGCCTAACAATCATTGCATAGTGCAAAATCAGCGGCTGCTAACGCAGTGAATGCGCTTCTTTTGCTCAAGAAAGGTGTAAAGGCTAGCGACAGTGAAATAGTGCAAAGTTAATGACAGTGAGCGAAGCAAGTGCACTTACTTTGCACAAGGTGAAATGAGCTAATTTAGCTTCAGTTGAGGGTTGATTAATTAATGATTATGAAAAGTGTTTCAGAATGAAGAGAGTGGCTACTGTGAAGGCAGCTCATTTCACCTTGCGCTAATTCGTCTTTTTATCACAGTGCATCCCCTCATCATTGTGCAGAACGATTTAGCACCCTAAACGCAAAAAACCCGCTGCATTACTGCAACGGGTTTCTTTAAATAGGCCCTG
>NZ_PNEC01000047.1 GCF_005886345.1 Pseudoalteromonas phenolica | reverse complement strand
GACAAGCAGACAAGCAGACAAATATTATATAAAAACAGTAGTATGCAATACGGTATTAAAAAAAGAGGCTTAAACTCTGATTTCAATACAAAATGAGGGGTATCGTATGATTAAAAGATGCCAATTAAAGCTGGCTGAAAAATGCGTTACCGGGCCGATTTATATCTCAAAAATAACTTAGCAAGAGCTTCAATAAGCTAATCGCCTATTGAAGCTTTGAACTTTTATTACTCTGTGACAACTATCACGCAAATAGTACGAAAACAATCTGTTGGCCACCAAATTCCGCCACCGACTTTAGCCGTCATTTCAGGAGCTAGTTTAGCTTGCTCTTTCGATAATGATTTAATACTTTTTTTATTCAACTTTAACTTCATATAAACCTCTAAAAAATAAATATAATTAAAAAACAAAAACCCATTTAAACTCTATTCAAAACCCTATAAAAACTTGGCCTTTCACCCATATTCTTATTAAAACAATTCCTTAAATTTATATAACTACCAAAACCTGAAAGCACGGCTACTTTCTCAATTTCAATATCACTATTTTGTAAGTAATATTTAGCCTTTTCTAGTTTTAACTTAGTTAGCCAAGCTTTTGGTGTTGTACCAAATAGCTCTTTAAATTTTCGATCAAAAGCCCTTCTAGATAAGCAGGCTCGACTTGCAACCTGCTCAACTGTGAGCACTTTATCTAGATTCTTTTCGGCCCAAATCAATGCCTCCCTAAAATTATGAGAACTGGCTTGTAAATCACCTTCATATTCATTTTGCAACTGCATGAGATCAGCCGGGCATACCGCCATTCCTTTCATAACATCACTACCAACTGATATGCCGTATTTTAATTTTATAAGGTTTACTCCCCAGGTGATGAGATTAAGCCCACCATCTACGGCGAAAATTGAATTTCTAACTCGCCCATCTAGTGATTGTGCTACAAAAGAAAATACTCTTTCATTTTCAATTACATGAATTTCACCACCTTGATTTGCGCAACTTGATAAGGATTTTTGCGCTTGACGAAATGGTTCATTATTAAAACCACTGATAATTAAGACATCTGAGTCAAGAACTAAACCCAACTTTCCATGAAAGGGTAAGTTGTCAAGCATATCCAAGTGGACAAACTGACATTGCACACCTTTGTCAGATAAAGCTGTAGCACCAAACACTTCGTACAAGCAGCCAACATCTAACGACTTATTTTTACTATCGATTAATAATGTTACTTTTTTCATTTTGAACACCACACATTAACTCATTACGAAGTCTGCGCCCGAGACAGAATTAGACTTACTTTCCACACTCGATAGGGACAGGTTAAGAGGTTTTTTTACATCACTCGTTGCAACATGCGCGGGCTTATCTGAAGATATTAATTTCCCATTTAATAATTTGACGACTCTGTCAGCACTGGCGATGGTTTCAGGCCTATGTGCTATAATCACACGCGTTATTGCTAGTTTTTTCACCGCGGCATTTACCACCGACTCCAAGCGCGTATCTAAACTACTTGTGGCTTCATCCATGAAGAGCACTTTTGGCTCTCGATATAACGCACGAGCAAGCAGTAGCCTTTGAATTTGCCCACCAGACAGTGCGGCGCCCATATCACCAACTAATGTGTTAAAGCCCATTGTCATTCTATAAATGTCTTGATCTATCGCAGCTAAATTAGCAGCTCTCTTTACTTTTTCCATATCAATATAGGGATCAAAAAAGGCGATATTATCCGCAATTGAACCAGACAACAGTTGATCATCTTGCATCACTGCAGCGATTTGAGAACGATAGGTTGATAACCCAATATGACGAATGTCTTGGCCATCAAACTCAATAGCCCCTTTATCTGGTTCGAATAAACCCAGCATAATTTTCATTAATGTGGTTTTCCCACACCCAGAAGGACCGACTAATGCAACCGACTCTCCAGCAACAATTTCGAAATCTAATTCTTTAAAAAGCTGCTTATCCTTTTGATTATATTGGTAACAAATTCCTTTAAGTGTTAGGTTGCCTTTATACTCACGCTCTCTTAAGTGGCCACTGATATTGCTTTCTTTGTCAGTTAGCGAGATATCAGCTAATCGGTTGAAATGTAAGCTCAGCATTTTAAACTCAATAAACTTATCGATTAGGCTTTCCATTTTCTCAATAAACTGTCTTTTGTATGCCACGAACGCAAACAACATACCGATAGTAAAAGCACCTTCCATTATTAATTGAGCCGCAAAATAAACTACTAACACATTTTCAAGCCCAAAGATCACTTTATTAAATGCTTCATAGCCAATATTTAAGTGACCAACTTTAATACCTGCGTTCAAACTATCAGCATATTTGTTATGCCAAACACTTTGCCTTTGTACCTCGCGTCCAAACAGTTTAATTGTTTGGATCCCTCTCACAGTTTCCATAAAGTTAGTTTGTTCTTTCGCAAGATTAACTATCATCTCCTCCGACATTTGCCTAAGGGGCCTATACATACATACTCTAAATAGCGCATATGCAGTAATTGCCGATAGCACAACTAAACTGAGCTTGGGGCTATAAAGGTAAATCATCACTAAAGTAATAATCGCCATCACGCCATCGATCATTGCTTCAATGATCCCCTGCGTTAGCATATCTTTCACTTTTTGCAACGAGCCAAAGCGTGATACCACATCTCCAATGTGCCTTTTTTCAAAATATTGCAGGGGTAAACGAACTAAATGGTGAAATAGATTGGCGCCTAATTGAATGCTCATCAAATTACCAAAGTGGAGTAAGAGCGTGGAACGCACAGCACCAGAGACCATTTCAATAAACATTAATAAGCCAAAACCAATTGCTAAAATAACAAGTAGGTTTTGATCGTGACTCAGCAATACTTCGTCAACAACCAGCTGCATATAATAAGGAGAAGCAACCGCAAAAAGCTGTAAGAGCAATGACAAAACAAAAACTTTGGCCATGGTCGACTTCAACCCTGAAACTTTACTCCAAAAATTTGATAGGCTCAGGCTATAGCGGTTATCTTCAGACTTAAATTCTTTCGTCGGACTCAGCTCTAATGCGACCCCTGTAAAATGCTTAGAAAACTCTTCTAGTGAATATTTTCGTTTCCCTATCGCTGGGTCATGTATTTCAACAGAATTGCGACCCACTTTACTTAGCACAACAAAGTGACTCATGTTCCAATGTAAAATACAGGGCGTTTTTAATTTAGAGAGTTGCTCTGGCTCTAATCTAACCGCACGAGAACTAAGGTTTAACTTATCCGCTATGCGCATCAATTCTGGTAAATTTGCACCTTTTAAAGAAATCTCAAAGGACTGTCTTAGCGTTGTTAAGTCAGTTTTATAACCGTGGTAACCTGCAACCATAGCTAAGCTCGCCAGCCCACACTCAGCCGCTTCACTTTGCAAGATAAGAGGTAATCGCTTTCTATTGCTAAATTGCAGCAAATACATAGGATTTTCCATTAGATCATTCCTTTTATGCTATAAAGAGGCTCAAATAACCATTCAAATAAACTACGACTGTCTACCATGACATCGGCTTCTAATAACATGCCGGCTTGTAACGGAATTTCGTCCCCATAAGCACTGGCATGTTGTGAATCAAGCTCGACAATGACTCTATACATGGGTTCAGACAAGCTCACCGGTACATTCGCTTCTTGTGGTAATAAGATGGACTTTGAAATTTGTGAGACTGTTCCCTGATATATGCCAAAACGTTGATACGGAAAAGCTTGATAACGTATCCGTGTTTTTTGACCTTTTAAAACAAACCCATATGCGCGAGTTGGGACAAATAGCTCTGCCTGCAACACGGTATCTTCTGGCAGTATCGTCATAATTGGTACATTGGTTTTCGCCGCCATCCCTCTTTGCACCAAAATATTACTAACATACCCATCTCTGTAACTAATGATGTCAAAACCAGATTGAGCCTGAGTTTGAGAAATTTGCTGATCGATATTAGATAACTTGGCTTTTATGCCTGCGATGGTTTCTTCATTTGTTAAAGGAAGCTGCGCCAGGTCATAACTTAAATTTTTCTGTTGTTGCTCTAAAGAGGCTATTTTGTTTTTTATATCTTCATATTGTTGCTCGAGCAGTAACAGACTATCTTCTACTGCTTGTAGCTCTCTTTGAGAGGCAAAGTTTTTCTTATTTAATTCAACGGTGTCTTGATGTTTAACCTTATTTAAACTAATTCTCTCATCAAGTAGTGATTTTTGCCTTTGTGCAATCGATAGCTGCGTATCTAGATTGTTAATTTTAGAAGTAACTCGATCAACTTTTGAGCTCAGCGATGTCTTTTCATTGACCATGCTTTGCTGCAATAACTCTTTTTGTTGAACGAGTTGTGCTATTACTTTAGAGTTTAACTCCCCCCCAGATGCAATCACTCTCTCAGTTTTAACCCGAGCTAATAACTGACCCTCTTTGACAAACTCCCCTTCAGTCACATACACATCTTCTATCACACCTGTGTTGACCGGATAGACCTTACTCAAACCAGTTCTTGGCTTTAAGTAACCACTTACAACTTCTTTTTTGTGATATTGCCCTAGCATTAAATAACTGCTTCCAATTACAACTAAGCTTACAATAATTGCTAAGATCCAATTGAATGACATATGAGTCGCAATCGTTACTTCACCGTCTAACTTTTGCCCTTGGTGGTCGATTGCTTCTTTTCTGAATAGCTCTTTCATGACTCACCTACACATGAGGGAGGATAGAACTAGTGTGAATTTTCCAATCTTCACCTTCACGTACCAAGGCATGAATATTTGAAGAGCGCTTTGTCATATCTTGGCCACCAAGAGAGCTTGTGCAATCAACAAAGTCTCTGACAACTAACAGGTCATCTTGCTGTGCGATAAGTTCGATATCTGCAATTTTTAATACAAACTCGCATCGCTCTTTAAGCCCTTGAAAGCGTCTTTTATTGGCGTTTAAAAAAGGGCTCTCACCACTAAAAAAATGATCAAGCTCATCAATTCTGCCGTCGTTGATGGTGTTGTAGTAGTTTTCAAAATACTCTTGAAGTGTCATTGCTCTTTCCTTTCATTGAAGTTCTGCACCTATAGTGCGAATTAAAAGCTAAAACTTCAAACTCTCCAAAAAAACAAACAAAACAAACAATTTCAATAACTTAAACTCAAACCTTATCCGGTAATAATGCCTAAATAGGGTTATAAATAGTTAAATATCTTTTCCCTTGCACTTCATGTTTCATTCACTCCCTCTGTTTCTAAATGTCACATTGAATGCATTTAAGCCTTCACTCGCTACGCAAAATACATAAAACACGCCTTACCTAAAAAACGACACACCATCACCCTGGCCGAGCAATAGCCGTAACACAAGATAAAAACTGACAAGTTAGTTTTTCGCCGACGCCTTAATGAGCAAGTTACGTCAATGCCCTAACCATATTCACAAAGAACCAAAGGGGCAGTACTAAAAAACGGGCTATGTGTGGTTATGCACAACGTAGTTAAATCAATATGTGCAGCTTTTTAGTAACGCAACTCAGCGTGTAAAACTCCAAACTTATAAATAGTTAGCAGGTGTTTATATGCAAGCTCTAAGCGCTTTTAAGGCACTAACTGGAAAGACAGGTGAAATACAATAAGTAGAGGGAGCCACAAATGATAAAAGCACAAGCGGCGGCTTGTGCTTTGAACAACATAAGGAAATATAGAAAATAAAATTATAAATTGAATCTAAAGGTTTTTATTACATGACTGAGTATCAAACACCGCGTAAAGTGATTGCTTATCAAACTTGAAAGGCAAATCATCTTTTAATTTGAATAAGCCCCACCCTTGATAACTTCCAAGCCAACTTGTTCGAAACCGTTCACTGCTTAAACATAACGCGATATTCTTAAAGTGTTCTCCATAGCGAGCACCATTAAGCTCTATCATTCCTGAATTATGCTTGCTTAATATTTTAGCCAGTAACGTACCTTCTTTAAAATTATATGCTTCACCTTGCCCAGCTTTCGTCCAAGTTACTAAACCTGAAATGGGTGACTTTAAAGCGGCACGCTCTTGCTCTTGCTCTTGCTCTTGCTCTTGCTCTTGCTCTTGCTCTTGCTCTTGCCAATAAACAACCAAGTCAGTCCCTTGAGCAACATATTCATTTTTTGCTACTAAAAAGCGATAATTGTTACTGCCTGTAGGGGCATAAATTCTCTCTTCCAATGCGTCACTTATGATGACTGTTCGATCTTCCTGCGCAGCCACTTCAAGGCACGAAAATGTCGAAATCCCTATAATAATGAGAAAACTTTTATACATGTTTAACCCTAAATACACTGCTTACGGATATGTTGTTGGGCAAGATTGAGAGTGTGCTTCATTATTTTGTTTCATAAAACCAGCAGCAATTAAACGTGTTGCTTTTACGTCCAACTCTTTTAAATTTGATAGGTTCTTTAATTTTCTTTTATTCACTTTTAGATGACGCATGCTCCAATCCTTCACTAAATTTTTTGTTTTTGCAGAACGCTTGGCCCTGCCGTTGAGTGACTATTAATTTACGACAATTGGTGAAATTTGGAACTTATCAATGCTTATTTTGAAAGATAAGAATTAGACTTAAAATATTGAAATTGTTTACAAAAAAAACATTATGACTTCAATATTCCTTCATAACGTTATTTTTACCTCTATTGGGAGCGAATAGTCAAAATAAATATAGGTGGTAAGCACTTTGAGCGAGTCGTTGAAACTCATAAGTAAGTACGATGCAACCTTGTAGCTAGTGAAAGTATGCTAGCAAAAAGGGAGCGCAGCGCTGTACTCATGGCTTAATAAAATTGTTTTAATCGATAGGCTTGTTAAAGGGCTCAATGTAATGAGCCCGACAATGAAAGAGATTATAGCTTATTGGCTTGGATAAGATAATTAGACTTAGAAGAAACAATTTCAATCAGCGTCACACCTTTACTTTTAGTCGCTTCAATATTATTAATATGACCGGCTTCATCAAGTGTAAAAACAACTTCTTTATCTGAGTCTGAACCCATACTTGGGATACGATAAATGAACATCCCATCTGAGTGGTAAACGTGTCCATTCATAACCGTAAATGAATGCTTTCCTTTGCTCTTTGCGATGTCTCTTTCAGTTACCACTTCACTATTTTCAAGATCAAAAAACACTAACTTTTCTTTTAATGGTTTATACACGATTACAGTGTCTGAAATCTTATCAAACCAGGTACTTTCGGGAATAGCCAGCCGAGTTTGTCGCTTAGATTCTAAATGGTAGATGAATGCTTGGTGTTCGCCTGTTTCTGAGTCCTTGAGAATATAACCTATGTGATGAGCGTCAATGTAGCTCGCAAATAAAAGGGGCGATTGAAACTCTAGTAGACTAGTAAAACTTTTATTTTCTATTTCATAGATATCGATTCTGTTATCGCCTAGTAAAAGCACTTCCCCTAACTCCGATGAAATATCAATATTTTTGTAGGTGTCATTGGGTAATGACACCTGACTGCGTCTGCTTGTATCACCTATAACCAATTTATCTCTGCCGGATAAATGTGCAGTGAGGTTATTACTAGACGCGACTGAAAACTCGGCTTTATCGGAGTTAGCAAACGGTGTGAGTTTGTTACTCTCAGCAGACAGTTGATAGAGGTCTTGTTCATATGGGTTTGTGATTGCTAACAAATTACTATTCTTCATCATGTAAGCAATTAAGAAATTATCTACATTGGTAGGTTTTAACGTCGATTTTTGAGCATTATCTTCGAGAGATAAACTATAAACCTGTTGCTTTTGGCTATCAAACCAAGAAAATAATGAAGTATATGGGTCGTAATTTGCTACCCATACACGGTTTTTCACCACTGCTAACTTCGTTTGCTCGGTTCCCTCTGGATCACTCACAAACAGCTCTGAATGGCCATATTGTACTCGCTCAAAAAAGAGCTTATTAGAGACGGGATCATAGTGCAGCAGCTTATCGCCAAATGAGTTTAAGTTTGGGGAAGAAACCTGAAACTCATCGCCAGTTTCTAAATTAAGTATCATAATCACGGATAGCTCATCGCGATTTCGATAGTGATATTTGGTATAGGCGATATCTCCATTATTCAGTTGAGCAGCTCGATATAAACGCTTATCGCAATCGAATAAGTACTCTACACCTTGCCCCTCAGGACTCGCTATATCCGCGGCCCACACTTCACACTGATTGTCCGCTCGGTTCCTTCTATACAGCAATTTATCGCCATTTCGAGACCACCCAATAGGATACAAAAGTTCACCAGCATGACCAAAGCGTACCTCTTTGGCGGTTGCTAATTCTTTAATAACAACTCGACTCTCCTTGCTACCCTGTTTGCTTTGCATAAATGCTATAAACTGCTCGTTAGGATGAATAATCAAACCATTATATTGTTGTTCATTATTCCAAGTAAGCAATTGCATTTCATAGTCTTGCTCTTTCACCTCTGGGCTTGGTGACGTTTTTGGTATGGGAGATTGAAGGTAAATAAAAGCAACTAAAATAGCTAATAGAATACTCAATGAAGCTACAAGCTTAACCTTATTGGTTTGATTGGCTGGTTTTAAAGGGGGAACATCATTTGTAAATTCTTCCACAGGCGGCGAAACTAATGTCTCTTTTTCTTCCTCATGAAAAATATATTGAGGCTCTAAGAAAAAGCTATACCCTTTTCTGTAGTGTGTTTTAACGACTAATCCTTTTTGCTTTTCCGACTTTAATACTTTGCGTAATTCAGACACCGCTCGATTAATTGCGTTATCATCAACGTAGTGTTGACACCACACATCGTCTATTAAGTCCTTACGAGTAATTATTTGCTCATTATTGATAACCAAGTAGCTTAGTATCTTGAACAGCAGTGGCTCTAACTCTCTGATTGCATCACCATCAGAAATAGTCTGTCGTTTAGGGTCAAGGGTCCATGCACCAAACTTAACCTCTTTTACAGCTCTAGAAAAGCTAACCTCATTCATTCCGTGCATCTTTTTAGCCATTAATGTGTACCAATTTAATAGAATCCCCTTTTCAATTCAATCCTAGAATATGAATAAGAAATACCCAATGTACAGTTTGTAAATATAGATTTCAGATTTTAAAAAAAAGAATAAATAAAGCCTTAAAATCAGTAGATTAGAATAAAAAATAAAAAAGCCCGCACTTTGCAGTGCGGGCTTTTTAAACCAGATAGGATGTATTATTTGCGTAGCTGGCGAATAACACGTAGCTGAGCGATTGCTTCTGCTAACTGTACAGCTGCAGCATGCGTATCAAGCTCAGACGTCGTGCCTGAAGCCATTTGTGCTTGCGCTTCACGCTTAGCTTCTTCAGCAGCCTGCTCGTCAAGCTCTTCACCACGGATAGCAACGTCCGCAAGAACGGTTACTGTCTTAGGTTGAACTTCAAGCGTACCGCCAGCAACATAGATGATGTCTTCAGAACCATCTTGTTTAACTAAACGTACCATACCAGGTTTTAGGCCAGTCAATAGTGGCGCGTGACCAGGATGAATACCTAGCTCACCTTCACTACCTGTCACTTGAATAGTGGTTACATCACCAGAGAATACACTCTGCTCTGCACTTACTACGTCAAGATGTACTGTCATTGCCATAACACCCTCCTAAATTACATGTTTTTGGCTTTTTCGATCGCTTCGTCGATTGAGCCAACCATGTAGAAAGCTTGCTCTGGCATGTCATCGTATTCACCGTTTAAGATGCCTTTGAAGCCAGAGATAGTGTCTTTCAGTGAAACGTATTTACCAGGTGCACCTGTGAATACCTCAGCAACGAAGAACGGCTGAGATAGGAAACGCTGGATTTTACGTGCGCGAGATACAACTTGCTTATCTTCGTCAGATAGCTCGTCCATACCTAGGATCGCGATGATGTCTTTCAGTTCTTTATAACGCTGAAGTACAGTCTGAACGCCACGTGCTGTGTCGTAGTGCTCGTTACCGATTACTTGAGGGTCAAGCTGACGTGAAGTTGAATCAAGAGGGTCTACCGCTGGGTAGATACCTAGTGATGCGATGTCACGAGAAAGTACAACTGTTGCATCTAAGTGCGCGAACGTCGTAGCTGGTGATGGATCCGTTAAGTCATCCGCAGGTACGTATACCGCTTGGATAGACGTGATTGAACCAGTCTTAGTAGACGCGATACGCTCCTGAAGTACACCCATTTCTTCAGCTAGTGTAGGCTGGTAACCTACCGCTGAAGGCATACGACCTAGAAGTGCTGATACCTCAGTACCCGCTAGTGTGTAACGGTAGATGTTATCTACGAAGAAAAGTACGTCACGACCTTCGTCACGGAACTTCTCAGCCATAGTTAGACCCGTTAGTGCAACACGTAGACGGTTACCCGGTGGCTCGTTCATCTGACCGTATACTAGAGATACTTTGTCTAGTACGTTTGAATCGTTCATCTCATGGTAGAAATCGTTACCCTCACGAGTACGCTCACCAACACCTGCGAATACTGAGTAACCGCTGTGCTCGATTGCGATGTTACGGATAAGTTCCATCATGTTTACGGTTTTACCTACACCGGCACCACCGAATAGACCAACTTTACCACCTTTAGCGAATGGACATACAAGGTCGATTACCTTGATACCAGTCTCTAAAAGTTCTACTGAACTTGATTGATCTTCGTATGAAGGCGCAGCACGGTGAATTGACATACGCTCGTCTTCACCAATTGGACCTGCTTCATCGATTGGCTGACCAAGTACGTCCATGATACGACCTAGGGTCTTAGTACCAACTGGAACCTTGATTGGCTCGCCTGTGCCTTCTACTGAAGTACCACGACGTAAACCGTCAGTAGTACCAAGTGCGATACCACGTACCACACCGCCACCTAGCTGCTGTTGAACTTCTAAAGTCAAACCAGCTAAGTCGCCATCTGTAACTTTTAGTGCGTCATATACGGCTGGCACGTTGTCTTGTGGAAACTCGATGTCCACAACGGCGCCGATAATTTGGACGACCTTACCTAAACTCATGTCTATTCCTCTCGTTAAACTTTGCCGAAGCGTTATACAGCTGCCGAACCGCCTACAATCTCACTGATCTCTTGTGTGATTGCAGCCTGACGGGCTTTGTTATAAACAAGTTGCAGCTCATCCATTAGGTCGCCTGCGTTATCAGTTGCGGCTTTCATCGCAACCATACGGGCAGCCTGTTCAGAGGCAGCATTCTCAACTACACCTTGGTAAACCTGTGATTCAATGAAACGAACCAATAGCGTCTCTAGGATCGCTTCTGGGCTCGGCTCATATAGGTAATCCCAAGCGTGAGCTGATACTTTTTCTTCAGCTTTTGGCAAAGGTAATAACTGTTCGATCGTTGGCTCTTGCTTCATGGTATTTACGAATTTGTTGTATACCACGAATAAACGGTCAATTTTGCCTTCAGCGAATGCGTCTAGCATTACTTTTACAGGACCAATTACGTCCTGAATTGAAGGTGCATCTCCAAGACCCGCTTTCTTAGCGAGTAAATCACCGCCGAAACGTTGGAAGAAACCAGCAGCTTTGCTACCTAAAGTAGCGAATTCAGCTTCAACGCTTTTTTCTTTCCACGCCTGTACGTCTTGTGTGATTTTCTTAAACTCGTTTGAGTTTAAACCACCACATAGACCACGGTCTGTAGAGATAACAATATAACCAACTCGCTTCACATCGCGCTCTTCTAAGAACGGGTGCTGGAAGTCAAGATTTGCTTGAGCAACACGACCGATCACTTTGCGTAAGTTCTCAGCGTATGGACGGCTTGAAGCCACACGGTCTTGTGCTTTCTTCATTTTAGAAGCAGCAACCATTTCCATTGCGCTGGTGATCTTCTGAGTATTCTTGATACTCCCGATCTTGCTTTTAATCTCTTTTCCGCTGGCCATGACTCTCTCTCCGAATCAAGGTGAGCATTCTAAGAACACTCACCATCCATAACTAAATTACCAAGTTTGCGTTGCTTTAAACTTCTCTAGAAGTTCTTTAAGCTGCGCTTCGATCTCAGCGTTGTAGTTACCTGTTTCATTGATTTGAGCCATTAGCTCTGCGTAAGTGCTGTTTGCGAAACCGATTAGGCCTTCTTCGAAATCACCGATCTTGTTAATTTCGATGTCTTGTAGGAAACCTTTCTCAGCAGCAAATAGAGACAGAGACATTTCAGCAACAGACATTGGTGCGTATTGTTTCTGCTTCATTAGCTCTGTTACACGCTCACCGTGCTCAAGCTGTGCACGCGTTGCATCGTCAAGGTCAGAAGCGAACTGAGAGAACGCCGCTAGTTCACGGTACTGAGCTAGCGCTAGACGGATACCACCACCTAGTTTCTTAACGATTTTAGTTTGCGCTGCACCACCTACACGAGATACCGAGATACCAGCGTTAACAGCTGGACGGATACCTGCGTTGAATAAGTCAGTTTCAAGGAAGATCTGACCATCGGTGATTGAGATAACGTTGGTAGGTACGAATGCAGAAACGTCACCACCTTGAGTTTCAATGATTGGCAATGCCGTCAATGAACCTGTTTTACCTTTCACTTCACCGTTAGTGAACTTCTCAACGTAATCAGCGTTTACACGTGATGCACGCTCTAGAAGACGTGAGTGAAGGTAGAATACGTCACCTGGGTATGCTTCACGGCCTGGTGGACGCTTAAGTAGTAGTGAGATCTGACGGTAAGCAACAGCTTGCTTAGAAAGATCATCATATACGATTAGCGCGTCTTCACCGCGGTCACGGAAGTATTCACCCATAGTACAACCAGCAAATGGCGCTAGGAATTGAAGCGCTGCTGATTCAGAAGCAGATGCAACAACAACGATTGTGTTTTCAAGTGCACCGTGCTCTTCTAATTTACGTACTACGTTAGCAATAGTAGACGCTTTCTGACCAACCGCTACGTACACACACTTAACGCCTGTGTCTTTTTGGTTGATGATAGCATCGATTGCTAGAGCAGTTTTACCAGTCTGACGGTCACCGATTACTAGCTCACGCTGACCACGACCAACTGGGATCATCGCATCGATAGACTTATAACCAGTTTGTACTGGCTCATCTACTGATTGACGCTCGATTACGCCTGGTGCGATTTTTTCAACTGGCTCGAAACCATCGTTGTCTAGTGCACCTTTACCATCGATAGGCTGACCTAGTGTGTTAACAACACGACCAAGTAGACCACGACCAACTGGTACTTCTAAGATACGACCTGTAGATTGTACTTTTACGCCTTCTTTAAGGTCAGCGTAAGGACCCATTACTACTGCACCTACTGAGTCACGCTCAAGGTTTAGTGCGATAGCATAACGGTTGCCAGGAAGCTCGATCATCTCACCTTGCATACAGTCAGCTAGACCGTGGATGCGGATGATACCGTCAGTAACAGATACGATAGTACCTTCGTTACGTGCTTCACTAACAACTTCAAACTGTTCAATACGTTGTTTGATCAGTGCAGAAATTTCAGTGGAATTAAGTTGCATGCTCTTTTTCCCAATTACGATTGTAGCGATACCGCTAGGCGGTCCAACTTGCCTCGGACAGACCCGTCAATCACGGTGTCACCAGCTTTGATAACTAAACCGCCAACAACGGTTTCGTCGATGCTACAATTCAGCTTAACTTTGCGTGCGAAACGTTTTTCAAGTGCCGCGACCAGTTTGTCTTGCTGCTCAGCAGCAAGTTCAGTTGCAGAAACCACGTCTACGTCGATTTCTTTATCAAACTCTGCTTTAAATTCAGCAAAGATTTCAGCAACTGCTGGGATGGCGGCTAAACGTTCATTTTCGGCCATCAGCTTGATAAGATTTTGACCTTGTTCGTTGAGCTGTTCAGCACAAACTTTGATGAAAACATCAGCTTGTTCTGCAGCTGTTGGAATGCTAGCTAGTAATGAACTTGCTTGCTCATCGCTGGCCACTTGACCAGCGAAGAACAGCATTTCATTCCATGCTTCAACATTGCCTTTTTCAACGGCAAGTTCAAAAGCTGCTTTAGCGTATGGGCGAGCGATAGTAGTCAATTCAGACATGCTCAGACCCCCTACTTAAAGCTCAGCGACAAGTTTTTCAACGATGTCACTGTGTGCAGCTTGGTTAATCTCACGCTCTAAAATGCGCTCAGCACCAACTACAGAAAGCGTCGCAACTTGCTTGCGTAGCTCTTCTGAAACTCGGCTGCGCTCTGATTCAATTTCAGAGTGACCTTGAGCGATGATTTTTTCACGTTCTTGCTGACCACGCGTTGTCTCTTCGTCAACGATAAGCGCAGCACGCTTCTTAGCTTGTTCAACGATATCAGCTGCTTGAGCTTTCGCTTCTTTAAGCTGCTCAGCAGCTTGTTTACGCGCAACTTCAAGTTCTTGTTCAGCTTTATCAGTGGCAGCTAAGCCATCTTCAATCTTTTTCTGGCGAGCTTCAATTGCACCATTTAACGGTGGCCATACGTATTTCATACAAAATAGTACGAAAACCGTAAATGCAATTAATTCACCTATTAGAGTGGCGTTTAAGTTCACAACCGCTCCTCCTTAAAATAGTAAGCTGTTCAAAAATAATATTAAAGTACGAACAACAATACCATTGCGATACCAACACCGATCATTGCTACCGCATCGATTAGACCAGCTAGGATGAACATCTTAACCTGTAGTGAAGGTGCAAGCTCAGGCTGACGAGCACATGCTTCTAGGAATTTACCACCCATGTTACCGAAACCGATTGCTGTACCGATAGCACCGAAGCCGATAAGTAGAGCTACTGCGATGTACTTAAGACCTAATACTAGTTCCATTTTTATCTCCAAAGTTTTAAAAGTAAATTAAAGTTAAAGTTAATAAAATCTATAAATAATTAGTGGTTATCTGAGCTAGCCATGCTTAGGTAAACAATAGTCAGCATCATGAATACGAATGCTTGAAGTACGATTACTAAGATGTGGAATGCTGCCCAAATGAAATGCAACGGAAGCTGCATAAGACCAACTGCGCCGATAAGGATGAAAATCAATTCACCAGCGTACAAGTTACCGAACAAACGCAGAGCTAGCGAGAATGGCTTAGCAACCAGCGCAATTGTTTCAAGTAATAAGTTACAAGGGATCAAGAAAATCATGGCAATTTTGTTGTTAGAGCTGAACGGGTGAAGCGTTAATTCAGCAATAAAACCGCCAATGCCTTTCATCTTGATTGAGTAACCGATCATCAATAAGAACACACCAATAGCTAGAGCAGCTGTTAGGTTGATGTCAGTTGTTGGTACAATTTTCATGTACACATCGTGTGAGTCCATACCAAATGCCGTTTCACCAACGAAACCAGCAAATGCAGGTAAGAAGTCAACAGGAATAAGGTCCATCAGGTTCATTAAGAACACCCAAACAAAGATTGTTAGGGCTAATGGCGCAATTAGAGCACTTTTACCGTGATAAGTATCGCGGACGTTGTCGCCAACGAACTCAACGATCATCTCGATGAAGCACTGAAACTTGCCAGGTACACCTGTAGTTGATTTTTTAGCGGCGCTACGGAAGATCCATAAGAAAATAAGACCTAAACCGATAGACCATGCGAGGGTATCCACGTGCCATGTCCAGAATCCACTGTCCGCACATGCTTTATTGAAGGCTAAACCGGCATCGGTTGAACACATCTTAGCATTGGTCAAGTGGTGCTGAATATGGCTCGATAGAGTCACTTCTTCTGCAGCCATGTTTTATCCCAAAAGTTAATGATTAAAAAAAATCGGTGAAAACCACTGTGCAAACATCACTAATATATAACAACAGAAAAATGGCAAAGCCATGACAGCAAAGTGCTTAAATATTAGTGCAAACAAGCAAATGGTAATCAAAAATTTTAATCCGTTGCCTCGTTTTATCGAGTCAAACACTTGTTCTGCTTTACTGGCACCCATATATCTGAATGCATATAAAGCAAATACAAAATTAGGAAGTACCATAACTAGACCGCCAGCTAATGCTGAAGCGCCTGCTTGTACTCCCCAACCAACTAAAACTATTACTGCAGCGATTGTTGCTACGATACCCTGAAGTAAAACACCTTTTAATGCGGCACGCCTATATGGGCCTGCTAACGAATTTGTCACTTTTAATTTACCTTAATGACGCAAAAATTTATCAGGGTATGAAAACTGGCGAAATTATACTTATTTTTGGTGATTTTGCAACTTGCAGCGACGAAATGTGACACATTTTCAGCGCCACTTTCGTCTAATAATTATGCGTTAGGAAGGTTGTTGTAGATCTGGCTGAATTTGGCTAAGAATGCCATCTAATTCATCGAGATTTGCATAGGAGATAACCAGCTTTCCTTTGCCTTTTTGGTTGTAATTAATCTCAACTTTCGCCCCTAAATTTTCAGCCAACTGTTGTTCTAACAATTTGACATCCGGGTCTTTTTCTTTTGCTTGTTTTTTATCCACAGGTTCGAGGATTGAACGCACTAATTTTTCAGTTTCACGAACCGTAAGCGCTTTTGCAACAGCTGTTCGAGCCGCTTCTGATTGCAATTCACCAGTGAGTGCAAGTAAGCAACGGGCATGACCCATTTCAATGTCACCATGCTCTAACAATTTTTTTACATCATCATTGAGATTATTTAAACGCAATAAATTGGTGACCGTCGTACGAGATTTGCCAACCGCCTCTGCAACTTGCTGATGCGTTAATTCAAATTCATTCAATAGACGCTCAAGTGCAACCGCTTCTTCCATGGCATTCAGATCTTCACGCTGAATGTTCTCAATCAGTGCAATGGCAACCGCAGCTTCATCGGCAACATCTTTAACTAAACATGGAATAACATCGAGTTGCGCTAACTGTGCAGCACGCCAACGGCGTTCGCCGGCAATGATTTCAAATTTTTCATGGGCAATTTCACGCACGACAACCGGTTGCAGTACGCCCTGTGCACGAATTGAACTGGCAAGTTCTTCTAACGCTTCTTCAGACATGTCTTTACGCGGTTGGTATTTGCCACGCTGAAGCCACTCGATTGGTAAACGACGAAGTTCATTATCGGTTTGTGAAGTACTGGTTGTCGATGCAACTTCTTGCTCAGGTGCAGTGGCCGGTAATTCAGGTTCTGGTGCTGCTGCTTCAACAGGCACAGCAGGTGCTGGTTTTGCTGAACTCAATAAGGCATCCAAGCCTCGACCTAAACCACGTTTTTTTACTGACATTTATTATTATCCTCTCACGCAACAGCAGCCGTTTGCTGCTCTTTACGTCTTAACATTTCACCGGCTAAAGCTAAATATGCTTTTGCACCGCTTGATGCTCTATCGTAATACATGGCTGGCGCACCGAAACTTGGCGCTTCGGCTAAACGGACATTTCTTGGGATCACAGTACGGTATACTTTCTCGCCAAAGTGCTGTTTTAATTGTTCAGACACATCATTGGCAAGTCGATTACGCGGATCGTACATAGTGCGTAGAATGCCTTCAATCTGTAAGTTAGGGTTTACCAACTTAGCTAGCTGAGTGATGGTATCCATCAAGGCAGTTAGACCTTCTAATGCGTAATATTCACATTGCATAGGCACTAAAACAGAATCCGCTGCCGCCATGGCATTGACTGTCAGCATATTCAATGAAGGCGGACAATCAATAAAAATAAATTCATACTGATCTTGAACTGCCTCTAAGGCATTTCTTAATCGTACTTCTCGAGCGAATAATTCCATTAATTTAACTTCTGCTGCGGTAACATCACCGTTTGCAGCAATTAAATGATATTCGCCAGACGTTTCTTCACAAACCACGTCATTGATTGGTGTTTCTTCGATTAACAAATCGTAGATGGTGGCAACCTCGCCATACTTATCAACCCCGCTACCCATAGTGGCGTTACCTTGTGGGTCTAAATCGATAAGTAATACTTTACGTTTGGTTGCGGCCATTGATGCGGCAAGGTTTACGGCAGTGGTTGTTTTACCCACGCCCCCTTTTTGGTTTGCGATTGCAATAACTTTTGCCACTTTACCCTCAACTTAGTCTTTTGACAGAATAATTAAATGTCGCTCAGCATCTAATTTAGGCACATCTAAACTAATATCTTGTTCGAACTTGGTACCTGCTGGCAGGTTTTCAAGTTCTTCATCAGGAAATTGCCCTTTCAAAGCAACAAATCGACCTGAGTCATCAATTAAATGCGAACACCACTGCACCATATCTTGTAATGATGCAAATGCACGGCTTAGTACCCCGTCTAATTTAACACTTGGTTGATATTCTTCAACTCGAGACTGTACTGGCGTGACATTATCTAACCCTAATGCATGCTTTACCTGCATTAAGAAGCGCACACGTTTGCCTAAACTATCCAGTAATACAAATTGGGTATCAGGTAAAGCAATAGCAAGTACAATGCCCGGTAAGCCAGGGCCTGTACCTACATCAATATAATGCTTGCCTGTTAAGTGAGGCGCTACCACTAAACTATCCATGATATGTTTCACCATCATTTCTTTCGGATCACGCACAGAAGTTAAGTTGTAGGCTTTATTCCATTTATCAAGCAATTCGACATAAGCAACCAGTTGTTGCTGTTGTTTGTCGCTTAGCACAATATCCGTTTGTGCTAATAAAGAAGTCAGTAATGGTTGTAACACAGTCTACCCTTGCGGCTTATGCTGACTTACGAAGTAAGCCCTGCTTTTTCAAATAGACTAATAATAGCGAAATCGCTGCTGGGGTGATACCAGAAATACGAGATGCTTGACCAATAGTTTGCGGTCTGGCATCAGAAAGCTTGGCAACCACTTCATTCGATAAGCCACTTACTTGGCTATAGTCGTAGTCAGCAGGAATTTGCGTTTCTTCATGACGCATCAATTTTTCGATTTCATCTTGCTGACGAGCAATATAACCTGCGTATTTGGTTTGGATCTCAACTTGCTCTAATGCTTGCCAGTTGTCTGATTCAGATCCAAGCCCTTCGATTTTATATAGATCAGCTTGTGCTACTTCAGGACGACGGATCAGATCTTCTAAACTTGCTTCGCGCGTTAATGGCTTTTTAAGCAGCGCATTAACTTGGTCAAGTGCCGGGTGATCTTTGTGGATCCAAGTACTGCGAACGCGCTGTGTTTCTTGTTCCATCACTTCGAGTTTTTCATTGAAAGCCGCCCAGCGCTCATCATCGACTAAGCCTAGTTCACGACCTTTCTCTGTTAGGCGAAGATCAGCATTGTCTTCACGAAGAAGAAGACGGTATTCAGCGCGGCTAGTGAACATACGGTACGGTTCTTTAGTACCCAATGTTGCAAGGTCGTCAATCAGTACACCTGTATAAGCTTGGTCTCGACGTGGTGTCCAAGCATCTTTGCCCTGTACTTGTAATGCCGCATTCATACCTGCGATCAAACCTTGTGCACCGGCTTCTTCATAACCAGTCGTGCCATTGATCTGACCGGCGAAGAATAGACCATTAATAAATTTGGTTTCTAAAGATTGTTTTAAATCACGTGGATCAAAGAAGTCATATTCAATCGCATAGCCAGGGCGACAGATGTGCGCGTTTTCAAACCCTTTAATTGAACGAACAATATCGAGCTGAATATCAAACGGTAGACTTGTCGAAATACCGTTCGGATAAAGCTCATAAGATGTTAGGCCCTCAGGCTCAACAAAGATTTGATGTTTTTCTTTATCAGCAAAACGAACCACTTTATCTTCAATAGATGGGCAATAACGTGGACCAATGCCTTCAATGACACCCGCATACATTGGTGAGCGATGTAAATTATCACGGATCACATCATGGGTTTTTTCATTGGTATAAGTAATGTAACAAGGGATCTGTTGTGGGTGATCGCTTTGCTTACCCATGAAAGAGAATACCGGTGTTGGTGTATCACCCGGTTGTTCTTGCATCACTGAGAAATCAACTGTACGGGCATCAATACGTGGTGGCGTACCCGTCTTAAGTCTATCAACTCTGAACGGCAGTTCTCTTAAGCGTTTTGCTAATGCAATAGAAGGTGGATCGCCGGCTCTACCGCCAGAGAAGTTTTCTAAACCAATGTGAATCTGACCACCTAAGAATGTACCAACAGTTAATACAACACTTTGCGCACTAAAACGTAGACCCATTTGAGTCACAACGCCTTTAACTTGATCTTGTTCAACAATGAGATCATCACAAGACTGTTGGAAGATCTTCAAGTTTTCTTGGTTTTGCAAAATGTCTTGGATCGCTGCTTTATAAAGTGCGCGATCAGCTTGTGCGCGAGTTGCTCTAACTGCAGGTCCTTTAGACGAGTTTAAAGTTCTAAATTGGATCCCGCCTTTGTCGATCGCTTTGGCCATTGCACCACCAAGTGCATCAATCTCTTTTACCAGATGTCCTTTTCCGATCCCGCCAATTGCTGGGTTACATGACATTTGGCCTAAAGTATCCATATTATGGGTTAACAATAGGGTATTCATGCCCATGCGTGCAGCCGCTAATGCAGCTTCAGTACCTGCATGACCGCCACCAACAACTATTACATCAAAATGCTCATGATAAATCATCTACGGGATCCTACTTAAAACAACCGGTGAATTTTGAAAGGATGCGTATTCTACCTAGAAAAACTCAGAAGTGAAACGCTTAAATATTAAACAACCTAGAAAATATGAAAATGTGATCACTAAATATATATAAGGATCTTTTTAAAGATCTTTTATTAGATCTTACTATTAGTGATCGTGAGAACTGTGTGTAACTCTAACTACATCTTTAAAAGCATAAACTTAGATCAGATCAATAGATGTGAATTAGATCGGATCTTACTCGGTATAAGCGTTGATCAAATCGGTGTTTTATTCACAACCTCAGATCGGGAAATATTTATCCAAGGGATAAGTATGTGTAGATCAGCAGTTAGATCAAAGGTTATCCACAATCCGATCTAATATATGGGGATTTTGTGAATAACTTCTGTGTAAAAGATCTTTCTAATTATCTGCCAATTTCTCGATCAAGTTTGGCAACCAAGCTAAAGCGGTATCTTCTGGCAAGGCTTCATCAAGCACATTGATCTCTAATGGTGCTAATAAAGACTGTGATCCTTTACTTTTTAACAGTGCATCACAGTTCTTTGCTGCATAGTTATAGGTGTCGTAACTACTGTCGCCAATGCCAACCACGGCATGTTTGAGCTGTGATAAAGAAGATTGCGCTGTTATTTGCTCAATAAATGACAGTAAATTGTCTGGATAATCTCCAGCACCATAAGTAGAGGTTACCACCAGCCAGTTTGCCTGTTGGCAATCATCAAAATTTGGCTGTTCATGTAACACGGTTTCAAAACCTTGATCTTCAAGAGCTTCTTGAAGTTGCTCAGCGACATATTCCGCTGATCCCATCTGGCTACCTACAATGATGTCGACTTGCGGCATTTAACTCATCCTATCTACTTTGAGCGGCTATCATAATGTGCCTGTGGAAGAAGTAAAGAGGGGATTTAAACTTGGGATAACTTTTAATGCCTATGAAATCAGCGTTTTTAATTTAAGTTTCTGATTTGTAACGAATTGATAATTTATTACTCGTTGTTATTTAGTTGTTAATTTGTGGATAAACTGAGTGAAAGTTGCGTCTAGTTTATTTTCTTTGGTGAGTTAACTGGCTTAAAAAGATCTTCTTTAAGGTTTTTGTGGTGATATTTTAGCGATGTGGATAGGCTGCTTGTGTATAACTCGATCTTGTCTAATTTACTTTACTTACTTTTGGAGCTAAAAAATAAGTTTATATAATTAAATGTTCTATAAATTATGAAAATAGATCCGAATTGGATGATCAAAGGTCTGTTTATTGGTCTAATCAAAATGTGCTTTGCTGGTTGATCGGCCCTGAGGTTTGTTTTTTCTTGAGTGAGATCGCTTTTTGGTGACGTTTTTCGTCTGATTTAATCCAAGGAAGCCTTAAACCTTGGGCGTTCTGCAGCACTGCGATGAGAAGAGTTTAAGGTTTTTAACTTAATCAGAGCTTTGGTTATTTAATTTGATGAAATATTGGGCTGGCTATTAGGGAAATGAGCGCCACAATAGGGGGGATGCGGCGCTTGAAGTATGTATACCGTTATTTACCGATACAAAATGAGCTGAAGATCTTACCAAGTAGATCATCTGAGCTAAATTCACCGGTGATCTCATTTAAATGTTGTTGTGTGAGGCGTAATTCTTCGGCCAAGATCTCACCAGCTACATGCATTTCTAGCTGTGTTTGTCCGATATCTAAATGCTCGGCGGCACGCTCTAGGGCATCTAAGTGACGGCGTCTTGCCATAAACCCGCCTTCAGTGGCACCAGTAAAGCCAATGCATTCTTTAAGATGTTCACGCAGCAAATCGACACCTTCGGTGCTTTTAGCACTTAAACGAAGTAGGGGATACTGACCCGCTTTATCGAGATTTACCGCTTCATTTGAGAGATCGATTTTGTTGCGTACCACAGTCACTTTCATGCCATCAGGCAACTGTTGCATAAAATCAGGCCAGATCTGCACAGGGTCGGTTTCTGTGGTATCTGTGCCATCAACCATAAATAACACATGATCGGCTTGGCGAATTTCATCCCACGCGCGCTCAATACCGATTTGCTCAACTTTATCAGGGCTTTCACGAAGACCTGCTGTATCAATGATATGTAGCGGCATACCATCAATGTGAATGTGCTCTCTCAGTACGTCTCTCGTGGTGCCTGCGATGTCAGTCACGATGGCCGCTTCTCGTCCTGCTAGGGCATTCAGTAGCGATGATTTACCCGCATTAGGACGACCTGCAATCACCACGCGCATACCTTCACGCATAATGCTGCCTTGCTTCGCTTGTTGGCGCACTTCATCGAGTTGCGTGATGATGGCTGCTAAATCGCCAGCGACTTTGCCGTCTGATAAGAAATCAATCTCTTCATCTGGGAAGTCGATAGCAGCTTCAACATACATACGCAGGTGAATGACTTTTTCCACCAGCGTGTGAATGTGTTTTGAGAAATCACCTTGCAGCGAGTGTAAGGCACTTTTTGCTGCTTGCTCGCTGGTTGCATTGATCAAGTCAGCAATGGCTTCAGCTTGGGTTAAATCCATTTTATCGTTTAAGAAAGCACGTTCTGAGAATTCACCAGGTTGCGCTAAACGTACGCCTTCAATCTGACAGATTTCTTTTAACAGCATGTCTATTACAACGGGTCCACCGTGGCCTTGAAGCTCTAATACGTCTTCGCCAGTGAAAGAGTGTGGGTTATTGAAGAATAGGGCAATACCTTGGTCAAGCTGCGTACCCGCAAGGCTATTGAAAGAGAGGTATTCAGCATATCTCGGCTTTGGGCATTTGCCTAAAATCTTTTCGGCTACGTGAGTAGATAAGCTACCCGAAACTCGGATGATGCCTACACCACCACGACCGGGCGCGGTTGCTTGAGCGACTATGGTGTCTTGATTAATCATGGATTCTTTTGCTGAGCAATTACAATACTGCAATTGTACTCTAAAGCATCAGGGTCAGCCAGATTGGGCAGAGTTGAGAAATGTAAGTTATCAAGGCTGAAACAAAAACGCCTGCAATAAGCAGGCGTTTTGAAGTGTTTAAAGTCGGCGATTAGTCGCGAACTTTGATCCCTTGTTTTTCCATTCCACGGTAGATGTAAAGCATCTGTGCAATGGTGATCAAGTTAGATACTAACCAGTAAAGTACTAGACCTGATGGGAATGGGAATAAGATGAAGAAGAACGTAAATACGATTGGCATATACGTCATCATCTTTTGTTGCATAGGATCCGTCACTGTCATAGGCTGCAGTTTCTGCGTTAAGAACATACTTGCACCAAATAGAATCGGTAATACGTAGTATGGGTCTTTTGCCGATAGGTCTGTTAGCCAGAACATGAATTCAGCATGACGTAATTCAGGTGACTCTAGGAATACATAGAATAGCGCTAAGAAAATAGGCATTTGCAGTAATAACGGCAAGCAACCACCCATAGGGTTTACTTTCTCTTTGCGGTAAAGCTCCATTGTAGCTTGACCCATCTTTTGACGGTCATCACCATAGCGCTCTTTTAATTGCATCATCTTAGGTTGAAGCGCACGCATCTTAGCCATAGACGTGTACTGCGCTTTAGTCAGTGGGTAAAGTGCCATCTTAACTAAAATAGTGATAGCGATGATTGCCACACCCCAGTTACCGATGAAGCTATAAAGTAGTTTTAGAAGGACAAGTAGTGGCTGAGAAATAAACCATAACCAACCGAAGTCTACTGCTAAATCTAGGTCTTCATGGATAGCTTCAAGTGCATCACCATCTTTTGGACCCATATAGAAAGTTGAGTTAATGTTGGTCGTGCTGTTTGCTTGTACATTTACCGCTTCGCCTTTAATACCAATGATACCTTGGTTATTACGCAGTAATGTATAAACTGTGTTGTTTACGGTTTGGTCTGGTACCCAAGCACTTAAGAAATAGTGCTGAATGAAAGCAATATAACCACCTTGCGTGTTTTTGCTTAAGTTCGCTTCAGCCATATCTTCGAAGCTATACTTTTCATACGGCTCTTCAGAAGTACCATAAGTTGCGCCTAAGTAAGTTTGCTCAACCATGCTGCCTTTTGCTTGCACAGTGCGCTTAACTTGCGTGTAAAGCTGAACTTGGATTGGGTCAGCAGTGGTGTTGTTGACTGTGTATTCTAATGCAACATCATACTTACCCGCTTTAAATACATAAGTTTTTGTGTACTGAACACCTTTGTTATCAACAAAAGTCAGTGGTACACGTAACTCATCGCCTGATAGTTCATACGCTTTTTGTGGCGCGGTATAAACAGGGCGACCTTCAGGGTTTGCATCCGGACCATGTAATCCAATTAAACCGCTTTGTGAAATATACTGGCGGCCTTCAAATTCACCTAACAGTAAAAATGGTGTATCGCTGCCATGTGTTTCTGCGTGTTGTAATAACTTCGCTTCAACAACATCACCGCCTTTGGTGTCAATTTTTACATCTAGTACGTCAGTTTTAACTGTGATAACTGAACGAACTGCTTTAGTAACTGCGGCTGGTACATCGTTTTGAGTTGATGCTGGCACATCATCATCTTGCGCGATTGATGAAGAAGGTGCAGTGACTTGTTGTGTAGTGGCACTGGTATCGGCATTCGCTTGAAGTTTTTCATTATTCCACTCTTGGAACAATAAAAACGATACAAGCAATAAACCGATAAATAAAAACGTGCGTTGTGATTCCATAACAGCTCTTATTTCTCGTGTTGGTGTTTAACTTTGTTGGACTTCTCAGGTACGGGGTCATCCCCACCTGCGCTTAAAGGGTGACATTTTAATATGCGTTTGAGCGCTAACCAACTCCCTTTTATCGATCCATGACAATTAATTGCCTGAATTGCATAACTGGAGCAAGTTGGGTTAAAGCGACAGTGAGGACCAAGTAACGGACTAATAAAATTTTGATAGCCTTTAATCAGCACAATTAAAGCAAGTTTCGGCAGGCTTAATAGCCATGCAAAGGTCAACTTTTTTTTAGCTTGTGCCATGGTCACGCATTGAATGTTTAAAAGGTGAGCTAAAGATACCTTAAATAGGGGGGTAAAGCTATTCAGCAGAAGTTTAATACACTACTTTTGCTGAGTTTTAGCTGGTTTCTTACCTTTATAAGGACGCTTTTTGTAAGGTTTAGGTTTTGGAGCACCTGGCTTACAACGTTCATTTATTTTTAACCAAAGTTTATTAAGCTGTTTAGTTAGCTCTTCATTTGATTGTTCATCAACACCTGATTTAACCATCAAGACAATATCGATGTTATCAAGTTTATGTTGATTTAAACGAAAGCTCTCACGGGCAAGACGTTTAATTCGGTTTCTTTGAACAGCCAGTTTACAACGTTTTTTAGCAACAGTGAGACCTAGTCTTGGTTGACCAGCTTCATTTGGTTTAGCTAATAAAGTAAAGAAAGGTGTTGCTGCACGAGCAGGTTCATTGAATATGCGGGAGTAGTGCGAGGGAGTTAACAGACGTAACTCCCTGCTAAAGCTAAAGCTTTCCACTAATGATTAAGCAGAAAGTACTTTACGACCTTTAGCACGACGACGTGCTAAAACTTTACGGCCGTTAGCAGTAGCCATACGTGCACGGAAACCGTGAGTACGCTTACGCTTTAATACGCTAGGTTGAAAAGTTCTTTTCATAACAATTCCATCCGATCGGTTAAGGTTAAAACATCCTATGCAGGTCGCGATCCTGGCACAGGTGCCATTGCGAGCGCGAGATATTAATGCCGAGGACGACGAAAGTCAATGATAATCTCATTTACAGGGCAAAATAGTTGTAAAAATAATCAACTTGATTCGCTCTATATAAAAGCGGCTGCATTATACCCGTGATCGAGATAAAAAGCATTGCAGATCTTAAAGGATCTGATCTTATTTGGGTTTTCCACAGGTCTTGGGGTCAATCTGAACAAAAGCTTGGGAAAACTTAATTTGATCACAATTATCGCGTGTGATCTTGGTTGTTTTTTGTTATGATTTATTGCTCGGATCTAAAATAAAAAACCTTATAAAACAGTTGTTTGTTTATTTTTGTCAACAAGATCCTAGTTTTTGCAAAAGTCAATATTGAAGTTGTGGATAAGATCAATTCATAATACCCAGCTTCCACTTATATTTTGTGATAATAATTAATCAATTCTTGTACTCTTTACGATGTACGGGAATATTAACCCATTGGAGTTGTTCAGCGTGTATCTGTCTGTTTGGCAAAGTTGTTTATATGTGTTGCAAGATGAATTGCCATCTCAGCAATTTAGTATGTGGGTTAGGCCACTGCAAGCAGAGAGTACCGATGATACTTTGACCATTTATGCACCTAATCGCTTTGTTTTAGATTGGGTTAGAGAAAAGTACCTCAATCGTATCAATGAGTTATTAGTTGAAATTTGTGGTGATGAAGCGCCTGAGTTGCGTTTTGACGTTGGTACCCCTGCGGCCGCTCAAGTAAATACTGCTGCAGAGCAGACAAATAATGTCTCACCTCAAGCAACTAGCAGCGAACAAGCTCAAGTAACACCTCAGCCTGTTACTGAACAAAAAGTAGAGCCCGCACCTAAATCTGGTTATAAATCTAATATTAAAGAAAACTATACGTTTGATAACTTCGTTGAAGGTAAATCAAACCAGTTAGCTAAAGCGGCTGCAACGCAAGTTGCCGATAACCCGGGTAATGCGTTTAACCCTGTCTTTATATATGGTGGTACAGGTTTAGGTAAAACTCACCTTTTACACGCGGTGGGTAATGGCATCATGGAAAAGAAAAAAGATGCCAAAATTGTTTATATGCACTCTGAACGTTTTGTTCAAGACATGGTTAAAGCGCTACAAAATAATGCCATTGAAGAGTTTAAGCGTTATTACCGCAGTGTTGACGCTTTGATGATCGATGACATTCAATTCTTCGCAAACAAAGAGCGTTCGCAAGAAGAGTTTTTCCATACCTTTAATGCTTTATTAGAAGGTAACCAGCAAATTATTTTGACCTCTGACCGTTACCCAAAAGAAATTGAAGGGGTAGAAGACAGATTAAAATCTCGTTTTGGTTGGGGTTTAACCATTGCCATTGAGCCACCTGAACTCGAAACGCGTGTGGCAATCCTGATGAAGAAAGCACAGCAAAGTAATATTAATTTACCGCATGAAGTGGCTTTCTTTATCGCGAAAAAATTGCGTTCAAATGTACGTGAATTAGAAGGGGCGCTTAACCGTGTGATTGCAAATGCAAACTTCACAGGTCGTCCAATTTCTATCGATTTCGTAAAAGAAGCACTGCGTGACTTATTAGCATTGCAAGATAAACTGGTTACGATCGATAACATTCAACGTACTGTTGCCGAGTACTATCGTATTCGCGTTTCTGATCTATTATCTAAACGTCGTAGTCGTTCGGTTGCAAGACCAAGACAAGTGGCGATGGCGTTATCTAAAGAATTAACAAACCACAGTTTACCTGAAATTGGTGATGCATTTGGTGGCCGAGATCACACCACCGTGTTACATGCTTGCCGTAAGGTAAAATCACTTCGTGATGAAAGTCATGAGGTAAAAGAAGATTATCAAAATTTAATTAGAACATTGTCGTCTTAATTTTCGGGCTTAATTTATTATGCAAATTACAATTTCAAGAGAGCAATTTTTAAAGCCGTTAATGCAGGTTTCTGGTGCCATTGAGCGCAAACACACGCTACCTATTCTTTCTAATGTATTGTTAGAAATCAAAGACGGTGTGTTGGCGATGACGGGTACTGATTTAGAGATTGAACTGGTTGCAAGTTCGCACCTTGAAAATCCAGCAGAAGACGCCAAACTTACTTTGCCGGCTAAGAAACTACTCGATATTTGTAAAAGCTTACCTGATGGTTCTGAACTCACTTTTTCGATGCAAGAACATCAAGTACTTCTAACCAGTGGAAAAAGTCGCTTTTCATTAACGACGTTAGCTGCTGAAGATTTTCCAAACCTCGAACAGTGGGATGGTGAAGTTGAATTCAAGACGACCCGTTTAGAGTTAAGACGTCTACTAGAAAGCACGCATTTCTCAATGGCGAACCAAGATGTGCGTTATTATTTAAATGGTATGTCATTTGAAGTGGATAACAGTGAAATTAAAACCGTTGCCACTGATGGTCACCGTTTAGCAATTGCTGCTCAGCCATTATCTGAATCTTTAAATACCCAGCGTCAGTTAATTATTCCAAGAAAGGGTGTGCAAGAAATTATGCGCCTTTTACCTGCTGACGATGAACTAATCACAATTCAGTTTGGTGCGAACCATGTGCGCCTAATTGATGGTGAATTTACTTTCACCAGTAAATTAGTTGATGGTCGTTTTCCTGATTATCGTCGTGTTCTACCACGAGGTGGCGATAAATTAGTAACTGCAAATCGCGAGTGGTTACGTAGTGCATTCCAACGTGTTTCTATTTTATCGAATGAGAAGTTCCGTGGTGTTCGCCTTAATTTATCAAGTGGCTTATTGAAGATCACAGCAAACAACCCTGAACAAGAACAAGCAGAAGAAGTTGTTGAAGTGGGTTATCAAGGCGATGACTTAGAAATTGGCTTTAACGTTTCTTATGTTTTAGACGTACTTAATACATTAAAAACTGAAGATGTTCAGTTCACTTTATCTGACTCAAACTCAAGTGCATTAATTGAGGGCGTAAGCCAAGATGATGCAATGTATGTTGTGATGCCAATGCGTCTATAGTTTATGAGCTTGAATCATATTAGCCTCAATCATTTTCGAAATATTGAGGCTTTATCTTTTCAGCCAAGCGCAGACATTAATATCATCTATGGTGCGAATGGCAGTGGAAAAACCAGTCTTCTCGAAGCCATCTATTTTCTTTCTCACGGTAAATCTTTTCGTACTAACAAGCAGAAACTCCTTATTCACTACGAACAAGACGCTTGTATTGTTCATGCTAAAAAACAACACCTTAACTTGTCTATACCTGTAGGTATTAGTAAAAATAAGCAGGGTGAAACACAGCTTAAAATACAAGGTCAAGCGAGTAGAAAAATCTCGGAGTTGGCGCAACTTTTACCAGTGCAAGTTATCACACCTGAAAGCTACGAGTTGTTTTTTGGTGGCCCTAAAGAGCGTAGAAAGTTTTTAGATTTAGGTGTGTTCCACGTGGAACAATCTTTTTTTAATGCCTGGCGTCAGTTCAATAAAATTCTGAAGCAACGCAATGCACTCCTTAAATCCCGTCCACATAATTACGCCGAGCAAATCAAATTCTGGGACGTTGAATTCGTTAAGGTGGCTGATCAAATAAATATCTCAAGAAAAGCCTATATAGAGAGGTTTAATGCGTATTTTTTTGATAAAATAGTGGATCAAATACCTATATTTTCTGGCCTAGAATTACGTTATGATGCTGGTTGGAAAGAAGACTTAGCTAGCACGCTAAAAGCGAACTTTGAGCGTGACGTTAAGCTTGGCTATACAAGTAAAGGACCGCATAAAGCTGATTTTAGCTTTTATATAAATGGTCATAGTATAGAAAATATTTTTTCTCGGGGTCAGTTAAAGCTGTTGTTGTATGCGTTAAAGATTACGCAAAACACCTTAATTGAGACCGAAACTAAAAAGCAGTCAATTTTGCTTATCGATGACTTGCCCTCAGAGCTAGGGGAAGAAACGATGAAAAGCGTGGCTGAATTATTAAAATTATGTCAGTCACAGCTATTTATTACGGCTATTACTGCTGAAAGTATTTCTGCTGTTGTGGAACCAATACAAAGAGAAAAGAAAATGTTCCACGTGAAACATGGCAGTTTAACAACATAAAATTGGAAGAAACCCATGTCTGAAAATTACGATTCGTCCAGTATTAAAGTACTGAAAGGATTGGATGCGGTAAGAAAGCGTCCGGGAATGTATATAGGGGATACAGATGATGGCACTGGTCTTCATCATATGGTATTCGAAGTAGTAGATAACTCTATCGATGAAGCATTAGCTGGCTATTGTGATGATATCTTCGTAACTATTCATACTGACGGCTCTGTATCAGTTCGAGATAATGGACGTGGTATTCCTACCTCTATTCACCCTGAAGAAGGTGTATCTGCTGCCGAAGTTATCATGACGGTTCTTCATGCCGGTGGTAAATTCGACGATAACTCATATAAAGTATCAGGTGGTCTTCACGGTGTAGGTGTTTCAGTAGTAAACGCGCTATCTGAAAAGTTACAACTTACAATCCGCCGTGAAGGAAAACTTCACCAGCAAAAATATACCATGGGTGTACCAGATGCACCGTTAGCGGAGATTGGTGAATCTGAAACTACAGGTACTGAGTTACGCTTCTGGCCAAGTGCTGAAACTTTTTCTGATACAAATTTCCACTACGATATTCTTGCAAAACGTCTTCGTGAACTTTCATTCCTTAACTCTGGTGTAAGTATTATCCTGACTGATGAGCGTGAAGAGAATAAGCAAGACCACTTTAAATATGAAGGTGGTATTCAAGCTTTCGTTGAATATCTAAACCGTAAGAAAACACCTGTACATCAGAATGTATTCAACTTCACTTCTGAACGTGAAGATGGCATTAGTGTTGAAGTATCAATGCAGTGGAATGATGGTTTCCAAGAAAACATCTACTGTTTCACGAACAATATTCCTCAGCGTGACGGTGGTACTCACTTAGCGGGTTTCCGTGCAGCACTGACTCGTACGCTGAACAACTACATGGAAAAAGAAGGCTTTAACAAGAAAGCTAAAACAGCAAGTAACGCGACAGGTGATGATGCGCGTGAAGGCCTAACAGCTGTTGTAAGTGTTAAAGTACCAGATCCAAAGTTCTCTTCTCAGACCAAAGATAAACTTGTATCAAGTGAAGTTAAGTCAGCTGTTGAACAAGCCATGGCTGAAAAACTTAATGAGTATCTACTAGAAAACCCGGGTGATGCGAAGACGGTAGTAAATAAGATCATTGATGCTGCTCGTGCGCGTGAAGCGGCACGTAAAGCACGTGAAATGACTCGCCGTAAAGGAGCAATGGATTTAGCGGGCTTACCTGGTAAGCTGGCTGATTGCCAAGAAAAAGACCCCGCACTTTCTGAACTATATATAGTGGAGGGTGACTCGGCGGGTGGTTCTGCGAAGCAAGGCCGTAACCGTAAGAACCAAGCAATCCTCCCGCTGAAAGGTAAAATTCTGAACGTTGAGAAAGCACGCTTTGATAAGATGCTATCTTCTCAAGAAGTGGCAACGCTTATTACTGCACTTGGTTGTGGCATTGGCCGTGACGAATACAACCCAGAAAAGCTGCGTTATCACCGTATCATCATCATGACCGATGCTGACGTCGATGGTTCGCACATTCGTACGTTACTATTGACCTTCTTCTACCGTCAGATGCCAGAAATCATTGAACGTGGTTATGTGTATATTGCTCAGCCGCCACTTTATAAAGTGAAGAAAGGCAAGCAAGAGCAGTACATTAAAGATGAAAATGCGCTTACTGGTTACTTATTAGAGTTAGCATTAAATGGTGCTGCGCTGTATCCAACTGAAGGTGCTGCTGCAATTGAAGGTAATGCACTAGCAAATATCGTTTATGATTATCAGAAAACGGTAGAAGTGTTAGAGCGATTAAATCGTAAATACCCAGCATCAGTAACGAATCGTCTAATCTATCAACCTGAGATCACAGAAGCTGATTTATCTGATAAAGACAAAGTAACTAGCTGGACTGAACGTTTAGTGGCTGACCTTGTAGAAAAAGATGAAGATGCAACTATCTTTAATGCTGAAGTTGCATACGACGAAGAGCGTCATATGTACTACCCAGTGGTTAAGATCCGTCAGCACGGTGTTGATAAAGCTTATACACTAGACTACAACTTCATTACGTCTAAAGATTATGTACGTATCGCAAACACAGGTAAGCAAATGGCGAACTTGATGGAAGAGAGCGGTTACGTACAACGTGGTGAGAAAACGCACCCAGTTACTGACTTTGTATCAGGTCTTGATTGGTTGGTGAGTGAATCTAAGCGTGGCTTGTATACACAACGCTATAAAGGATTAGGTGAAATGAACCCAGACCAGCTTTGGGAAACAACGATGGATCCAGGTGCACGTCGAATGCTTCAGGTAACCATTGAAGATGCCATTGCAGCTGACCAATTATTTGCGACACTGATGGGTGACCAAGTTGAACCTCGTCGTGAGTTCATCGAAAGCAATGCATTACGTGTTGTGAACTTAGACGTTTAGTCGAGTTATAAATAATATTTAAAAAGGCGGGTTTTCCCGCCTTTTTTTATGTTTGATGCTTAAAACCCTGCACAGCACGCGGTATACTGAGCATAATTTTCAATCACAAAACCCTGCGCTAATAGCCACTCAGTGAGCTCTACTAGGCGCAATGAGCCAAATTAAATTAAGCCAACTATGCAAAAATACGATTTAAAAACTTTTCAAGGCTTGATCCTGGCACTACAGGATTACTGGGCACAACAAGGCTGTGTGATCGCTCAGCCACTTGATATGGAAGTAGGCGCGGGTACATTCCACCCACTGACATTCTTGAAATCAATTGGTCCAGAGCCAATGTCGAGTGCTTATGTGCAACCGTGTCGTCGCCCTACAGATGGCCGCTATGGTGAGAACCCAAACCGCCTTCAACACTACTACCAATTCCAAGTTGTGTTAAAGCCATCTCCAGATAATATTCAAGAGCTGTATTTAGGTTCTCTTGCTGCTATGGGCATCGATACGTTAACACATGAGGTTCGTTTCGTAGAAGATAACTGGGAATCACCAACACTAGGTGCTTGGGGTCTTGGTTGGGAAGTGTGGTTAAATGGCATGGAGGTGACTCAGTTCACCTACTTCCAACAGGTGGGCGGCCTAGAATGCGCCCCGGTAACTGGCGAAATTACTTACGGTCTAGAGCGTCTAGCTATGTATATACAAGGTGTAGACAGTATTTATGACTTAGTATGGACTGATGGCCCAATGGGTAAAGTCACGTACGGTGATGTATTCCATCAGAACGAAGTTGAGCAGTCGACGTATAACTTTGAACACGCAGATGTTGATGCCTTGTTTGCACAGTTCGATCAGTGTGAGAAAGAAAGTGAAAAACTAATTGCAGCAGGTTTACCACTGCCAGCATATGAGCAGGTAATGAAAGCATCTCATGCCTTCAATTTATTAGATGCCCGTCATGCTATCTCAGTAACAGAGCGTCAACGTTATATCCTTCGTGTACGCGCGTTATCTAAAGCTTGTGCGCAGGCATATTATGAAGCGCGTGAAGCGCTTGGTTTCCCGCTTTGTAAGGACTGATCATGACAACTGAAAATTTATTAGTAGAAATTGGTACTGAAGAGTTACCACCAAAATCACTGCGCAAACTAGCAACCGCTTTTTCAGACAACCTAACTGAAGAGTTGAAAGCATTAGAGTTATCTTTTGAAAGCATCAACTGGTATGCATCACCACGCCGTTTAGGTTTACAGGTTTTAGCGCTTGCGACTGAACAGCAAGATAAAGTTGTAGAAAAACGTGGTCCTGCGACTAAGGCAGCTTTTGATGCTGACGGTAATCCAACTAAAGCGGCCATGGGTTGGGCGCGTGGTTGTGGTATCGAAGTGAACGAAGCTGAGACGCTAGAAACAGAAAAGGGCGCTTGGTTACTTCACCGTGCGACAGTAAAAGGTCAAGCGGCTACAGAGCTACTTGCTGATGCAATTAATAAAGCGCTGGCTAAATTGCCTATTCCAAAACCTATGCGTTGGGGCGCAAATAAGACACAGTTTATTCGTCCTGTGCATACTGTGGCTGCACTTCTTGGTGACACACAAGTACAAGGTGAAGTGCTAGGTAAAGCGATCAGTAATGAACTGCAAGGTCACCGTTTCCACCACCCAGCACGTGTAACTGTAAGCCACGCTGATGAGGTGTTCGAAACGCTTAAGTCAGCTTATGTTATTGCAGACTACGAAGCGCGTAAAGCACAAATTCGTGCACAAATTGAAGAAGCTGCTGAGGCAGTTGACGCGGTTGTGGCAATGGATGAGGACTTACTTGAAGAGGTGACTTCACTTGTTGAGTGGCCAGTTACGTTAACTGCATCATTCGAAAAAGAGTTCTTAGCTGTGCCTGACGAAGCACTTATCTATACCATGAAGGACGACCAGAAGTACTTCCCGCTATTAGACAAAGCAGGCAACTTAATTAATAAGTTCCTATTCGTGTCTAACATCGAAAGTAAAGATCCAAGTGTGGTTATCTCAGGTAACGAAAAGGTTGTTCGTCCTCGTCTAGCTGATGCACAATTCTTCTTTGAAACAGATAAAAAGAAAACCCTTGAAAGCCGTCTAGAATCTTTAGGTAGCGTATTGTTCCAAAAGCAGCTTGGTACTTTAAAAGACAAATCAGAGCGCATTGCGGCATTAGCGGGTTATATCGCTGAGCAAGTTGGAGCAGACAAGGCATTGGCCGAGCGTGCAGGTCTATTAAGTAAAACAGACCTAATGACTGAAATGGTGATGGAGTTCACTGACGTACAAGGTGTAATGGGTATGCATTACGCACGTATCGACGGTGAAGCTGAAGAAGTTGCGCTAGCACAAAACGAGCAATATATGCCGCGTTTTGCAGGTGATAACTTACCGTCAAATCCTATAAGCTACGCTGTTGCCTTGGCAGATAAGTTCGACACGCTAGTCGGTATCTTTGGTATTGGTCAAGCGCCAAAAGGTGACAAAGATCCGTTTGCTCTTCGTCGTGCAGCCATCGGTGCACTTCGCATCATGGTTGAGAAAGAACTTAAGTTAGACATCCATGACATTGTTGCTAAGTCTCAGGAATTATTTGCTGATAAACTAAGTAATGACAATGTGGCTGAAGATGTATTCGAATTTATGCTAGGACGTTTCCGCGCTTGGTACCAAGATGAAGGTATCAGTGTTGATGTGATCCAAGCAGTATTAGCGCGTCGTCCATCTTCACCGGCTGACTTTGACCGTCGTGTTAAAGCGGTAAGCCACTTCCTTACATTGGCAGAAGCTGAAAGCTTGGCAGCGGCAAATAAGCGTGTAAACAATATTCTTGCTAAGAATAATGTTACTAGCGATGCTGCAGTAGACAATGCTTTATTAGCTGAAGACGCTGAGAAAGTGCTAGCAGCACAAGTTGCTGAGTTAACCGAAGCGCTTGCACCTGTATACGCAGCTGGCGATTATCAAGGTGCATTAACGCAATTGGCAAGCCTACGTGAAGCGGTAGATAACTTCTTCGATAACGTGATGGTAATGGCTGACGATGAAGCGGTGAAGAATAACCGTTTAGCGCTGCTAAGTCAGTTAAGTCGTTTATTCTTAAATACAGCGGATATCTCGGTACTTCAGAATTAATCTGTTTGATTGAGAGCCTGTCAAAAGCCAACCTCAGCGGTTGGCTTTTTGTCATTTAATGTTAGAGAGTTATAAACTCTTTTACAAAATACTTCGCACTTTTATAGCGCTATAGATTCTAATAGGTATGAGTTAGAACAGCTCAGAACAAAGCTGAGCAAAATGGCTGAGAGGAAATTAAAAGTATGAAAAAACTATCCGCAGCGTTAATGGCTTTATTACTTTCTGCGTGTTCGAGTCAGGTATATGTTCCAGACCAAGAAACTATTCAGTCGAATGTAAAACCCCTCGATAGAGATATGTATCTGCGTGGTGACTTCACCTTATGGGATGCAGAACCTCACTATAAACTGGGCGCACAACAACCGGGAATTTACACGGTGCGCGCAAAGTTTATGACGCCGGGCAAAGTGTATGAATTTAAAATTGCTGATGAGTCTTGGAGTAAAGGTTTCAACTGTGGTTATCAGTCGTCAGGCTCACTGCAATTAAATAAACCAATACCAGCGAACTGTGACACGGTATATAACTACTTTAGTTTTGCACCGAGTAAAAAGGGGTGGTACACCATTACCTTTGATTATCGAAACTCAGCATCGCCTATGGTCATGGTGAGCAAAGGATAAGTTAAAGCGAACGAATGCTTAACAAAAAAATGAACGAAAAGGGCTTATTTGCCCTTTTTTACTAAGTAACGGAAAGGTGCTTGATCAACTTCTTTGGCAACCAATGTATGGTCCATAAATTCACAGAAGCTTGGAATATCACGGGTGGTTGATGGGTCGTCAGCGATAATTAATAACGTTTCACCATCAGACATTTTTCTAACTGCACCACGCACCATCATCACAGGCTCAGGACAACGAAGACCGATAGCATCTAATGTATGATCGGGATTAGAAAATGGCATGGTGACTCTCTTAAACAAGCTAAAAATAGGGCGAATATTTTACCCACTGCGCGATGACAAATAAACCATTGCAAGCGACTAATTTAAGCTTCACACCTATAACGAAAAAAGGCAAAGCGTTTTCACACTTTGCCTTTGTACCAGCATTCATGACTGAAATACTGGTTCACCAAGTTGAGTTTTGCGTTTTGAATAATTTCTCGACAAGAGAAATGAGCGCAAGCGTTGTAACAGCTCACTCAGCAAGTGAGCTGTTATAGGCTTTATTCTACGCGCTCAAACACCGTTGCGATGCCTTGGCCTAAACCAATGCACATGGTGGCTAAACCATATTTTGCACCTTTGTCTTCCATCAAGTGGATTAGTGACGTACTGATACGTGAACCCGAACAACCCAGTGGGTGACCTAGGGCAATCGCACCACCATTTAGATTCACTTTCTCGTCTGCCACTTCAAGTAGACCAAGATCTTTTAATACAGGTAGAGACTGTGCAGCAAATGCTTCGTTAAGTTCAGCCACACCGATATCATCAATCGTGATACCTGCTTGCTTAAGTGCTTTCTTACTCGCAGGAACCGGACCGTAACCCATGATTGATGGATCGCAGCCTGCAACCGCCATTGACTTAACACGGGCACGAATAGGTAAGCCTAGTGCTTTGGCTTTCTCTTCGCTCATTACGAGCATCACAGATGCACCATCTGACAGTGCTGATGAAGTACCCGCAGTCACCGTACCTGAAGCTGGGTTAAACACAGGGCGAAGTTGCGATAAACCTTCAAGTGTTGTCTCTGGACGAATGACTTCGTCGTTTTCTACTAATACTGGCACGCCATCATCATCGTGACCTTCAGTTGGTAAAATTTCACGAGCGAAACGACCTTCAACGGTCGCAGCATGTGCACGTTGGTGTGAACGTACCGCGAACGCATCTTGTTGCTCACGGCTGATACCATGAATCGTTGCAAGGTACTCAGCGGTTAAACCCATTGAGCCAGCAGCTTGTGCCACTGAAGTTGATAGGCCTGGGTGGAAATCAACACCGTGTGTCATAGGTACATGACCCATGTGCTCAACACCACCGATAAGATAAGTGTCACCAGCACCTGTCATGATTGCACGTGCTGCATCATGCAGTGCTTGCATTGATGAGCCACATAAGCGGTTAACGGTAACCGCAGGCACTGTGTGAGGAATACCTGCAAGTAGTGCCGCATTTCGTGCCACGTTAAAGCCTTGCTCAAGCGTTTGTTGAACACAACCCCAATAAATATCGTCGATGCTAGCAGGATCAACTTGTGGGTTACGTTCAAGAACACCTTTCATAAGGTGTGCACTTAAGTCTTCTGCGCGACGGTGTTTAAACACACCGTTTTTAGAGCGGCCCATTGGCGTACGAAGACAATCAACGATTACTGCATTTTGCATAGTCATGTTATTGGCCCTCCACGGCATAGAATACTTTACCTTCAGTCGCCCATTGACGCGTCTGTTCTGATACTTGGTAAATTTCACCTAGATGTGCGTACTTGTCAGCCATAGCAACAAAGTTAGCTAGGCCAATTTGATCTAGGTAACGGAATGCACCGCCTCGGAATGGAGGGAAACCAATACCATAAATAAGCGCCATATCTGCTTCTTGTGGAGAAGCGACAATGCCTTCTTGTAAACAAAGTAGAACTTCATTGATCATTGGCACCATACAACGCTCAATGATGGTTTGCTTATCAAACTCAGTTGCAGCGTCGCAAATGCTGCTCAGTAGTGCAACTGCGTCAGCGTCTTTGCTCTTCTTAAGGCGACCGCGACGATCTGGTGCATATTGGTAGAAACCTTTTTGGTTCTTCTGACCAAAACGCTCAGCATTAGCAAGTACCGCAACCGGATCTTTATCTTGGCGAGCCATGCGAGTAGGGAAGCCATCGGCCATCACACCTGTACAATGGTTTGCTGTATCGATACCGACAACGTCTAGTAGGTATGCCGGACCCATAGGCCAGCCAAATACGTTTTCCATGACTTTATCTACTTTAGTAAAGTCAGCGCCTTCAACAACGAGTTTACTGAAACCTGCAAAGTAAGGGAAAAGTACACGGTTAACAAAGAAACCCGGGCAGTCGTTTACCACGATAGGTGACTTGCCAAGCTTTAATGCGTAATCAACTACAGCTGCAACTGTTTCATCTGAGGTCTTTTCACCACGGATGATCTCAACAAGCGGCATTTTTGGCACTGGGTTGAAGAAGTGCATACCACAGAAGTGCTCTGGTTTTTCTAGTGCTTCAGCCAGTTCATCAATGCGGATTGTTGACGTGTTCGAGGTTAAAATAGTGCCTTCAGGTAATTGCTTTTCAAGACCTGCAAGCACTGTTTTCTTAACTTGTGGGTGCTCAACTACTGCTTCAACCACAATGTCAGAGCCAGCTAAGTCAGCATCATTCAGTGTTGGCTTGATCTTACCTAGCGTGCCAACCATCTTGTCTAGCTTCATGTGACCGCGTTCTACTTTTTTGCCAAGTAGGGTTGCTGCTTCATTCATACCTAGATCAAGGGCCGCTTGGTTGATGTCTTTCATGACAATCGGCGTGCCTTTGTAAGCAGATTGGTAAGCGATACCGCCACCCATGATACCTGCACCCAATACTGCCGCTTGTTTGATCTCAGTAGAAGATTGTTTAGCTTGTTTCTTGGCAACACCTTTAATGTATTGGTCAGCTAAGAAGATACCCGTTTGCGCGGCTGCTTCTGCTGTTTTAGCCAGTTTTGCAAAGTTGGCATTTTCAATTGCCATAGCTTCATCGCGTGTTGCATTGGCAGCGGCTTTAATAGTTCTTACAGCCATTACAGGTGCAGGGTAGTGACCTTTGGTTTTACCCATCACTAGGCCTTCAGCCATTGCGAAGCTCATGCCTTGCTCAACGCGGTTTAATTTAAGTGGGTCAAGTTTTAGCTGACGTTTTGCACGCCAATCAAGTTTGCCAGCAACAGCTTGTTCAAGGGTTTTTACTGCCGCTTCAACTAATTTGTCTTTTGCAACCACACCGTCTACAGCACCGACTTTCAATGCGTCTGCTGCACGGTTTTCTTTACCTGTGGTGATCCACGTCATGGCATTATCAGCACCAATAATACGTGGTAAGCGAACCGTACCACCGAAACCAGGCATGATCCCTAATTTAACTTCTGGTAGGCCGATTTTTGCGTTTTGACTTGCGATACGGTAATCCGTTGCAAGTAGCCATTCACACCCACCGCCAAGTGCAAGGCCATCAATAGCAGATGCTGTTGGGAACGGTAAGTCTTCAATGGTATCGAAAATATCTGTTGCTGACTTGATCCAACCAACTAGTTCTTCTTCTGGGCGTTGGAAAGTCGGTAAGAATTCAAAAATGTCGGCGCCGATGATGAAATGGTCTTTGTCACTGGTGAAAACCATCGCCGCGATATCATCGCGTTGGCTAAGTTCGGCAAATGCTTTGCCACATTCTTGTAGGGTTTGCTGAGAGAGTTTGTTTACCGAACCTGGCATACAGAACTTAAACTCAGCGATATTGCCTTTGTAAAAATCAACTACAAAGGACTCGCTCTTGTATAACATGCTTGTTCTCCCGTGTTATTACACTGGTACGATGAGTTGTTAATTTACTCAGTTTGGACCCTTTAAATTAAAATTGCAATGAAAAATTTACCCCAGGTTTACGCCTGCCTTAAAAATTTGCAGTTGAGCTGCTAAGGTGGTTGAGTGACACCATGCTCAAGTCATTTTTATCCTAATGGCGTTTGGTCTTGATAACGGTCGATGTACAAACTTGGTTTGTGTTTTTTATTTGTGTGTTATTTGTGCGTAGAACCAATGCCCTTGAGTACATTTATTCATCTTAGAGATAGTCAAGCTTAGGCAAGATGAATGCATTGATACTTATCTCATTCATTAATTTAAAATTTAAAGTGTAAAGGTCATTATGAAATCTTGGATCATGACCATTGCCGCTACCAGCCTTGGCGCATTTAGCTGGTTTTCTTCTGCGAGCAATGATCATCAAGCATTTAAAGATGCAGAAAAAGTTGCACGTTCAGGTAACTACAAAGCGTTTAAAGCGGCGATCAACGACTTAGATCACCCGCTCAAACCGTATGCTGAACTGGCGTTTTATAAACGTTACCCTCGTCTAAAATATCAGCAAGACATCAGCCATTATTTAAGTGTCTACGATAACACGCCGTTAGAGTGGCCGGTGCGCAAGAGCTGGCTTGAGTATTTACAGCGTCGTGGGAAGAAAGCGCTCTTTGTTGAGTATTATCAGCCCACCAGCAATGCCGAGTTACAATGCCGCTATTTACAGTATCAAATTGATTTAGGTGCGCCGAAAGCACAGCTGCTTGATCAAGTTGATGCACTTTGGACGGTCGGCAAATCTCAGCCTAAAGCGTGCGATAAGTTATTTAAAATATGGCGCAAAGACGGGCGTATGACTCAAACCTTGGTCTGGCAGCGTATTACTAAAGCGGCACAAGGCGGGCAAGTTGCGCTTTTGCCTTATTTAAAAACGCTGCTCCCTAAAAAAGAAGCTTATTTAGCTGATTTATATAAAGCAGTAAGGCGTGACCCAAGTGCTTCTGCGGGACTATACCGCTATAAAAAGCGCTCAAGTAAAGAGGCTGAAATAGCGTTGTATGGGGTGAAGCGTCTTATTTGGCGTGATCAAAAGCTTGCTCTAAGAGCATGGGATAAACTGCAAGGTATGTTTGCATTCAGCCAAGAGCAAAAAGATGCTGTAGCGTATCGCTTTGCATTGGCTTTGGCATCAAAAGGGCATAATGATGCACGCTTTTGGTTAAATAAAGTGCCTGTAGAGTTACAAGATACTAAGCTTCGCCAGTGGATGATGGCCAATATGCTCAAAGAGCAGGATTGGGCGGGGATCGTGGCTTTATTTACGGGAATGAAGAACTTAAGTAATGGCCAACAATATTGGCTTGCTTATAGTTACAATCAGCGTGGTGAGCCAGAAAAAGCACAAAAGCTATGGCAGCCTTTGGCAGTAAAGCGTGATTATTATGGCTTTTTAGCCGCAGCACGTTTAAATATGCCTGTGTCGATGAATAATCAAACCCTAGATGTACCCCAACCTATTATCGAAAAGGTGTCTCAAGCGCCAGGTTTTTTAAGAGCGAAAGCCCTTTATGAGCTTGAGCGTTTTACTTCTGCACGCAGAGAGTGGAATTATCTGACCAACACCTCAAGTAATGCAGAAAAGCTGGCTGCGTCGTTACTCGCCGCTGATCTTGAGTGGTTTGACAGTGCTATCCGTACTTTAGCTGAGATTAAAGCGTGGAACTATATCGACTTACGATTCCCTTTGGCGTTTGAAGCGTTATTTACCCGTTATAGTGAGCGTAATCATGTGGATCTAGCGTGGAGTATTGCTATCTCTCGTAGAGAAAGCTCGTTTGCGCCAGATGCGGTGTCCCATGCTAATGCTCATGGCTTAATGCAGTTATTGCCGAGTACGGCTAGATACGTTAGCAAGCAAAAAGTTTCTAAGCGTCAGCTTTATAAACCGGCCACTAATATTCGTTTAGGTACCGATTACTTAGAGTATTTAAAGAAAAAGAATGGTGGCAATGAGATTTTAGCTACGGCTTCTTATAACGCGGGATATCATCGAATTAAGCGTTGGTTACCTGAGCAAGGTATGCCTGCTGAGTTATGGATAGAACTCATTCCATTTAAAGAAACCCGAAACTATGTGAAAAACGTGATGGCATATCGTCAGGTTTATCACACTAAGTTGGGTCGAGAGGGCAATATATTGGCCCCAATCTTGGATATGAAAATAGAGAAATAATGTGTCATCGCAATCCAGCGTGTTGGCTGGATTGCATTTCTGGCCTTATGCTAGACTGGCAAAATGAAAAACTAAACGAAATGGGTACACCATGGAACAATTAGCACATTTATACGCTGAGCATATTGCAACATTGCAGCAGCGCACCAAAACCATTATTGAGCGAGAGGGCTTAGATGGCTTAGTGATCCACTCTGGACAAGCAAAGCGCCAGTTTTTAGATGACATGTATTATCCGTTTAAGGTGAACCCTCAGTTTAAAGCTTGGTTACCTGTGATCGATAATCCACATTGTTGGATTGTGGTAAACGGTGAAGATAAGCCTAAACTCATTTTTTATCGTCCGGTTGATTTCTGGCATAAAGTGCCTGATGAGCCGAGTGACTTCTGGGCTGAGTATTTTGATATCCAGTTATTATTACAGCCAGATCAGGTAGAAAAGTATCTACCATACGACAAAGAAAAGTTCGCTTACATTGGTGAGTACTTAGAAGTGGCACAGGCATTAGGTTTTACCAATGTAAACCCTGAGCCGGTAATGAACTACTTGCACTTCCACCGTGCTTACAAAACGCAATATGAATTAACTTGTCTACGTGAAGCAAACCGTCTAGCTGTGTTAGGTCATAAAGCTGCACGTGATACGTTTTATGCGGGTGGCTCAGAGTTTGCGATTCAACAAGCTTACCTAAACGCTACGCAGCATATGGAAAATGACACGCCATACGGCAACATTGTGGCGCTTAATGAAAACTGTGCAATCTTGCACTACACGCATTTTGATCGTAAAGCCCCTGCTAAGCATTTATCTTTCTTAATTGATGCTGGCGCAAACTTTAACGGTTACGCGTCTGATATTACCCGTACGTATGATTTTGAAAGAAAGGGTGAATTTGCTGAGCTAATTAAAGTTCTGAACGATCACCAAATTGAGTTAGGTAAAGGTTTACAGCCGGGCAAACTATATGGTGATTTACATATAGAGTGTCATAAGCGTGTTGCACAAACCTTGGCGGACTTTAAGATCGTAAACCTTGCAGCGGATGACATTGTGGCTAAAGGCATTACTTCAACATTCTTCCCACATGGTTTAGGTCACCATTTAGGTCTGCAAGTGCATGATATGGGTGGTTTCATGGCTGATGAAGTGGGTACGCACCAAGCGCCACCTGAAGGCCATCCATTCTTACGTTGCACACGCAAGATTGAAGCAAACCAAGTGTTCACTATCGAGCCAGGTTTATACTTCATCGATTCACTACTCGGTGATTTAGCGAAGACGGATAACAACCAATACATTAATTGGGAAAAGGTTGAGGCATTCAAGCCATATGGTGGTATTCGCATCGAAGACAACATCATTGTGCATGAAGATCGTCTAGAGAATATGACGCGTGATTTAGACCTAGACTAATTGTTTTCTGGGGTTGGCAGGATTAAGTCGACTCATTGAAACGAAATTCGTTACACTAACGGGAAGCAGTTGCTTCCCGTTTCTAATACCAATCCTCTTAATTAAGTGAGCTATTTTGAGGCAAGGAAAGCTTGTCGATAACGAGGCGAAAATTTTGCTATTTAGTTATTCTAAATGATAAATTTTTAACGCGGTTAGCTGCAGCTTTAATCCCTCAAAATGATTAAGTATTATTGAGGATTGGTATAAAACTGGACCCCCAACTTTATGTCAGAATTCTATATTCCGAGCGAATCCATCAGTCATCACGAAGAAATTAAGAAGAGCACTTTTTTAGTGCATATTGCGCATACGCCAACTATCGAGTCTGCGAAAGCTTTTATTCAGAAGATCAACGATGACTACCCAGATGCCAGACATAACTGTTGGGCTCATGTGGCGGGTGCGCCTGGGGGCAGTCATGTTTATGGTTTCTCGGATGATGGCGAACCCAATGGCACTGCGGGTAAACCTATGTTGAATGTGCTTATTGGCTCTGGACTTGGTGAAATAACCGCAGTAACAACTCGTTACTTTGGCGGCATTAAGTTGGGCACGGGCGGTTTAGTGCGTGCTTATGGCGGCACGCTAAACAATGCTCTTGAGATACTAAAAACAACATTGAAAGTGCCTGCAACTGAGCTGATAGGGCGTTCTGATTATGCGCTGCAGGGAATTATCGAGCAGTATCTAAATACCCATTTTACTATTTTGCAGCTGGATAAAAGCTATGACTCAGCGGTGAATTGGCAAGTCAGCATTGATAGTCGACAAGTTGAACAAGCACAGCAAGAAATTTTTGATTTAACCCATGGAGTGGTTGAGTTAGTCTGTAAAGAGTAAGACAATCAAGTAATAACACTCTGTCATTCTTATTTTTGAAGCGTAACGCAGCATGCAATTTCGTACCATAATAAAAATTCTTGGCCAGCTGGTGGCCTTATTTAGTATCACAATGGTGCCGCCTGCACTGGTTTCGCTGATTTATAAAGATGGTGGGGGTGTACCATTCGTACTGGCGTTTGTGTTCAGTATTATAATGGGTATGTTGGCGTATTATCCTAACCGCCATCAAAAAGGAGATTTGAAAGCCCGAGAAGGCTTCTTGATTGTGGTGTTATTTTGGCTGGTACTGGGGTCGTTCGCCTCCTTACCGCTTATCTTCTTACAAACACCCAATCTCTCCTTGGCAGATTCTGTATTTGAAGCGTTTTCAGGCTTAACCACAACCGGTGCAACCGTTTTAACGGGCATTGAAACCTTGCCTAAGTCGGTATTGTTTTACCGTCAGCAACTGCAGTGGTTAGGAGGCATGGGGATCATCGTACTAGCGGTTGCTGTCTTGCCAATGCTAGGTGTCGGTGGTATGCAGTTATATCGTGCAGAAACGCCGGGGCCTGTGAAAGACTCGAAAATGACACCGCGGATCGCCGATACGGCTAAGCACCTTTGGTATATTTATGTGGCGTTAACGTTGGCCTGTACTTTGGCATATTGGTTGGCGGGCATGAACTTTTTCGATGCGTTATGTCATGCCTTCTCGACGATTGCGATTGGCGGTTTCTCGACGTATGACGCATCCATGGGTTACTTTGATAGCCCTTTAATTAACCTCATTTGTGTGGTGTTTTTGATCATTGCCGCCGTGAACTTCTCACTGCATTACGCGGCGGTGTCGAGTCGTAATGTACGAGTGTACTTACGCGATCCAGAATTCAAAGTGTTCTTATTTATACAGCTTGCTTTGGTCGTCATTTGCTTTGCTGTTTTATCGTCAAATCAAGTGTATGCCGATGGAGATGAAACCCTAGATCAGGCTTTGTTCCAAGCAGTTTCTATCAGTACAACAGCTGGGTTTGCGACAGATAATTTCTCGGCTTGGCCTCTGTTTTTACCCATCTTACTCATCTTCTCTAGTTTTATTGGTGGGTGTGCGGGCTCGACTGGTGGTGGCATGAAGGTCGTACGAGTGTTCTTGCTATATCTTCAAGGTGTGCGTGAGCTAAATCGCTTGGTTCATCCACGTGCTATTTACTCAATTAAGTTAGGTCGTAAAGCGCTGCCAGACAAAGTCGTTGAAGCGGTATGGGGCTTTTTCTCAGCTTATGCCTTGGTGTTTGTGATCATCATGATTGCCTTGTTAGGCACAGGTATGGATAACATTACAGCATTCTCAGCGACCGCTGCATGTTTAAATAACTTAGGCCCGGGGTTGGGCGATGTGGCTGCACATTATGGCGATATTACCGATTCAGCTAAATGGATCTTAACGTTGGCCATGGTATTTGGTCGTTTAGAAATATTCACGCTACTGGTGTTATTTACGCCAACATTTTGGCGAGGTTAAGCTAGTCTTAAGGCTTAACGAAAAATTTAGGTCAGCAGATTAAAGTCTTCGGTAGATGGCCGATATAAACAGGAATAACAAAAATAAAAGGGACACTTGTACTGACTGCAAGTTGTAAAGGTCAAAGATGTTAAAGTCGCAAACCAGTGTAGATGAATCTATCATTTCTCAGCTGCCAACAGGTAGCACAGTAGATATTGAAGTGATCATGCCGGCAGGTTCTAAACGCTTAAAAACGGAATTTGTCGGTTATATGTCGGGGCAATATATCATTCTGAATTACCCATCTGCACAGCGTTTAGGTGCATCGCTTGATTATGTCAAAGAGGGCACATACGTCGTGGTGCGCGCCGTACTCGAGCAAGGTGATGGGCAAATCATCGCTTTTAAAAGTATGATTAAATCTGTAACAACACACCCAACTAAGCTTATCTTTTTATTTCTGCCTCGTGCCGTACAAAGCTATCAGCTCCGTGAACAAGTTCGTATTCCGACTTTAATCCCTGCTGTGTTTAATACCAGTGACCACTCTGAGGTTGGCGTAATAAAGGATATTTCTTTGTCTGGTCTTCAGTTTGATTTGCACAGTGATGATGTTAGCCCGAATTCAGATTTAAGAGAACAAGACTGTGAAATTTTACTTGAGGGTAAACAAAATCAGCAATTTAAACTCAATGGTGAGATTTGCCGAGTGAAACAAAGAGAAGGTTTGGTAATGCTGGGAATAAAATTGAAGAACGATCAGACTTTTATGGAAGCCATAATGAAAGAGTATTTGATCGACTTGTCAGTGTTACAAGCCGATCAAAAAGAATAACGTCTTAGGCTGAATCTAAACGAATAGCGCGCTTACTTGGAATAGCTTTTCGACTACACCAATTTGCTTTTTATCGATTAAGAACATGATGACATGGTCGCCAGACATAATCACAGTGTCATCATGGGCGATCAGCACTTCATCATTACGTACAATGGCACCAATAGTAGTACCGACAGGCAGCTTAATATCGCTGATAGCACGGCCAACTACTTTTGAGGTGTTTTCATCACCATGCGCAACCGCTTCTATGGCTTCAGCGGCACCTTTACGTAATGAATATACGTTGACGATATCACCGCGACGAACATGGGTGAGTAATGCAGATATGGTTGCTTGTTGAGGCGAAATAGCAATATCAATCTCACCACCTTGGACCAAGTCAACATAAGCACCACGCTGGATCAGCACCATGGTTTTCTGTGCGCCCATACGTTTTGCCAACATGGCAGCCATGATATTTGCTTCATCATCATTGGTTACCGCGATGAACACGTCGACTTGTTCAATATGTTCTTCAGAAAGCAGCTCTTGATCTGAAGCGTCACCACAGAACACTACAGTATTGTCGAGCATTTCTGAAAGCTCGGTGGCGCGAGCTTGATTTCGTTCGATCAGTTTCACACTGTGGTTTTTCTCAAGTGAGCGAGCGAGACCTGCACCGATATTACCACCACCGGCAATCATGATCTTTTTATAAGATTGCTCGAGCTTTTGTAGCTCATTCATTACCGCGCGAATGTGTTTGGTTGCGGCAAGGAAGAAGATTTCATCATCAGCTTCAATGACCGTGGTACCCAGAGGCTTAATGGCTTTGCCTTGGCGGTAAATCGCCGCCACGCGAGTATCAACGTTTGGAATATGCTCTTTCAATGCTGATAGCGCATAGCCCACTAGCAGGCCACCATAATACGCTTTTACAGCAACCAGTGACAGCATGCCATCACCAAACTGCAATACTTGTAATGCACCGGGGTAATCAATCAAGCGACGAATGTATTTGGTCACTAGCTGCTCTGGCGCAATATAGTGGTCAACTGGTAGATCATCATTTTGGAACAGCTTCTCACGATACTTCAAATATTGCTCAGAGCGGATCCGAGCAATCTTTGTTGGTGTATTGAAGATACTGTAAGCGACCTGGCAAGCAACCATGTTGACTTCATCCGAACTGGTCACTGCGATGATCATATCGGCATCTTCGGCACCCGCTTGGCGAAGTACATCTGGGTGTGCGCTGTGACCCGCAACCCCTTGCAAGTCATATTTATCTTGAAGCTCTCGTAAACGATCGCCGTCGATATCAACCACGGTGATTTCGTTTTGTTCACCCACAAGGTTTTCTGCTAGGGTGCCGCCAACTTGTCCGGCGCCTAAAATGATGATCTTCATAGTGTGATTAATTACTTTTTAATTATTTTTGCGTAATAAAAGCCATCGGTTAAACCAGGTAACAACTGTAAGCCGGGTGCTTCAGGTGTGTCACTCTCATGAAGAGGCTGGTGAATGGCGTCGCTATTGTCAGCTAAAAACTGTGCGACTTGCTGTTTGTTTTCTTTTGGTAGTACTGAGCAAGTTGCATACAGTAACGTACCACCAGACTTCAACAGTGGCCAAATGTTTTTCAGGATCTGACCTTGCAGCTCGGCAAGATCGTCAATGTCAGTTTTTCTTCGAAGCCATTTGATATCAGGGTGGCGACGAATTACCCCCGTGGCTGAACAGGGCACATCGAGTAAGATGCGATCGTATTGCTGGCCGTCCCACCAGGTATCTGGTTGACTCGCATCGGCATGAATACAATTTGCTTCAAGGCCAATACGATCAAGATTTTGCTCAACACGAAGTAAGCGGTCACTGTCGGCATCTAATGCATCAACGTTTGCCTTGGCAAGCTCTAAAATATGACAGGTTTTACCGCCAGGCGCTGCACACGCATCTAATATACGCTCGCTATCTTGTGGTTCAAGTAAACGTGCAGCGAGCTGTGCTGCAGCATCTTGCACCGAACTTGCACCTTGTTTAAAGCCAGGTAGCTTGGCCACATCACAGGCTTTATCTAAGATGATGGCGTCTTGATATTCAGGGTAGTGCTCGGCGCGAATACCCGCTTCATCAAGTGCCTCTAAATATTCTTCTGTGCTGCCCATATGCTGGTTTACACGCAGCCACATAGGCGCTTGTAATTGGTTTTGCTCAAGAATATCTTGCCATTGCTCAGGGTAAGCTTCTTTAACGGCTTTAATAAACCAGCCCGGGTGGTTAAATGTTAAAACATCATTACCTTGGCTGCTTTCTTCTAAAGTATCTTGTTGGCGTTGGAAGTTACGCAGTACTGCATTGACCAAACCTTTAAGACCACCGGCGCGCATTTGCATCAATGCATTTACTGTTTCGGCAACGGCAGCATGCTCAGGCACACGCATATGCTGTAACTGATAAATACCTACATAAAGTAAAAATTGGAAAACGCGGTTTTTACCTTTAAGCGGTTTTTCTAGCAGTTGCTGGCAGTAATTTTCTAAACTTGGTAAGTAGCGTAAAACGCCATAACAAATTTGTTGTAATAGCGCTTTGTCTTTTGGCGATAAGTTTTTTGCAGCAAGCGGAAGCTGTGTATTAAGCGATTGGCCTTTATCGACAACTTGAAATAGGGTTTGCGCCGCAAGGGCGCGCACATTGGTCATTATTGACCTACCTTGTTACCAGCGGCAACCCACTCAGCACGACCATTTAAGAAGTCCTGTGCAGACATAGGCTTTTTACCTTGCGGCTGTAGTTGCGTGATACGTAGTGCATTTTCACCACACGCGATGACGATACCTTGTTTGTCGGCATGTAATACGGTGCCCGCTTCGCCACTTTGCTCAACAACATCAGCTTGCCAAACCTTTACGGTGTTTTCTTGCATTTGGGTAAAACACACTGGCCAAGGATTAAAAGCACGAATGTTACGCTCAAGTTGTGCAGCATCCATTTGCCAGTCAATGTCAGCTTCTTCTTTGCTGAGTTTCTTGGCATAGTTAGCAAGGTTATCATCTTGAGGTTCTGCAACCGCAGTGCCTGCAGCCATACTGTTTAGCGTTTCAATGAGCGCAGGTGGCCCAAGCTCGGCAAGCTTAGTATAAAGGCTCGCGCTAGTATCTTCAGCGGTAATCGGGCAAGTCGCAATATGCAGCATATCGCCTGTATCTAGACCTTCATCCATTTGCATAATGGTCACGCCTGTTTCGGTATCACCCGCCCACAGTGCACGCTGAATTGGTGCCGCACCACGCCAGCGCGGCAGAATAGAGCCGTGCACGTTAACGCAACCAAGGCGAGGAGTATCTAACACCACTTTAGGTAACAATAAGCCATAAGCAACAACAACCATTACATCAGCGTTTAGGCTGGCTAATTCTTGCTGTGCTTCTTCACTTTTAAATGATTCAGGCTGGTAAACGGGTAAATCATGCTCAAGCGCTAAGGTTTTTACCTCGCTGGCTTTGAGTTTTTTACCGCGACCCGCAGGGCGGTCTGGTTGGCTATACACACCAACAACTTGGTGCTCTGAATCGATAAGTGCTTGAAGGTGGCGCGCAGCAAAATCAGGCGTACCAGCGAAAACAATACGTAATGGTTGAATCACAGAATATTCCAATGTTGTCAGGTTAAATTAAGAACGAGCCGCTAAGCGTGCTTCTTTTTCAAGTTTCTTGCGAATACGCTGGCGCTTAAGTGGTGATAGGTAATCAATAAATAATTTACCCATTAGATGATCAAGTTCGTGCTGAGTACAAATTGCCAGTAGGCCATCTGCTTCGTATGTGTATTCTTCACCGTTCTCATTTAATGCTTTTACTGTGACTTGCTCTGCGCGGTCAACTTTTGCGTAAGACTGAGGCACAGATAAACAGCCTTCTTCACTGATTGTAGAGCCATCTTTTTCGATGATCTCAGGGTTGATTAATACCAGTGGCTCATTGCCTTCTTCTGATACATCGATCACCACAATACGCTTATGAATATCAACTTGTGTGGCAGCTAAACCAATGCCATTTTCGTCGTACATGGTTTCAAGCATATCTTTAACGATTTGACGGATCTCGTCGTTTACTTCAGCCACAGGCTCTGCAACTGTGCGTAAACGCTCATCTGGGAATCTTAATACTTCTAACTTAGCCATGGTTACCTTTTACTATTGAGCTATATATGCATTCGTGTATGCTTTCATTTTAGCCATTCGCGTTTCCCTTTTACAGGTTTTGGTTGATAATATCGAAAAATAACTCAAGGAAGCTTTGATGAAATATTCCATTGCTGCGTTAATGCTCTCTGTTGGCGCTCAATTTTCGGCCATGGCTGATGTTTTAAAGTTGAAAGCCGATGCACCACAGCAATATGTGGTGAAAAAAGGCGACACCTTGTGGGACATTTCGACCATGTATCTAAACACGCCTTGGCGTTGGCCTGAATTGTGGCAATGGAACCCGCAAATTGACGACCCTGATTTAATCTATCCCGGTGATGTTTTGGCGCTGCAATATGATGCCCAAGGTAACCCGCGTTTAGTGTTAAAGAAAGGGGTGAAGAAGCTTTCTCCTCGTACACGTGTTGTGGTGCAAAAAAACACCGCTATACCGACACTACCTCTAGCCATGATAGAGCCGTTTTTACGCTTTGACCAAGCTATTGGTGCCGATGATCTAGATGGCAAGCCAATTGTATTGGGGTCAAACCGCAACGTACTGCGTAACACTCAAGGCCAGTTGTTGTATGTAAAGGGCAACCTGAACCCATCTGCAAACTATGGCATTTACCGTCGTGGTGAGGCATATGTTGATCCTGAGAATGGTGACACCTTAGCGTATGAGTCACGTTTAGTGGGGACGGCACGAGTGTTGTTTGGTGGTGACATTGAAGCGGGTCACCCTGCAAAAGTTGAGATTGAAACGGTTCGCCAAGAAATCAAAACCAACGATGTACTGATGCCGATTAATGTAGATCAAAGCTTTTCGGCGCAATTTAATATGACGCGCCCTACCGAAGCCATTGATGGCTCGATTATTTCAAGCGATAACCAAATGCGAGAATTTGGCTCAACTGCCATTGTGGTATTAAACCGTGGCCGTGAGGATAATCTTAAAGAAGGTCATATTCTTGATATTAACAAACAGTCACCTACAGTTATTGAAGGCGAACATGGCCCTCGCTACGTTGAAGATGCCAACAAGCTAGAAAAGTTTATCACTGGCTTTAGAGAAATGTTTGGTACAGAAAACGACGAAGACAGTGTTGTGTGGACGATGCCAAAAGAAAAAGTCGGTGAGCTGATGGTATTTAAAGTTTACGACAATATTAGCTATGCGATGGTGACTCGCTCTCAACAACCAATCAGAGTGGGAGATACCATTAGCGCCAATTAAGCGAAAGCTTATAAATGACAAGATACTCTAAGGAGGGAGTATGGCAACACTTTCGCAGCTACAAGGGCTGATACTTTATTTAACCAAAGGACTGGGTAGTGCAACGCTCTCAGCCATAGAAAGCAAAATAGATCTTGTCGAGTTATTCGATTTACCCCATGATGAACTCATAGCGCTTGGCATTAAACCCACCATCGCAGAGCAAATAGCCACCCCCGATTTAAAACGCATAGAACAACTCCAGAAATTTTGTGAACAACAAAATATTCAAATTATTCATACCGAGCATCAAGCTTATCCAAAATTACTTAAGCAAACCTGTCATGCGCCTTTAATACTTTTTTGCAAAGGTAATATTAAATTACTAAATGAGCCGCAAATTGCCATTGTGGGGAGTCGTAACGCAACACCGCCTGGCTTGGAATGTGCCTCTGAATTTGCCTATCAATTAACGCGTTCAGGCATAACGGTCACCTCAGGTATGGCCATGGGCATAGATGGCGCGGCGCATAAAGGAGCGCTCGCAGGTAACGGTAATACCATTGCAGTGTTAGGCACAGGTGTCGATGTGGTCTATCCAAAGCGACATAACTATTTATATCAGCAACTGGTTGATCAAGGTCTCGTTATCAGTGAATTTTTACCGGGTGCTGTGGCAAATCAACATAATTTTCCAAGACGAAACAGGATTATTTCGGGGCTATCGCTAGGCACCTTAATTGTTGAAGCTGAAATAAAAAGCGGCTCTTTAGTCACAGCAAAGTATGCACTTGAACAAAATAGAGAAGTGTTTGCGATACCCGGTTCTATTAGAAATCCGCTGGCAGCAGGGTGTCATCACCTGATAAAACAAGGGGCAAAGTTAGTAGAAAGCGTGACCGATATTTTAGAAGATGTGAGCTTTTTGCCAAATAACGGTCTATATAATATAGAAAGGGCAGAAAATGCCCCAATAGAAGATAGTGAGGAGAATTGCCCAATATTAAAGAGTCTTGGTTTTGAAGCGGCCAGTGTCGATGTCATAACCTATAGAACTCAATGGCCAGTAGAGAAAGTATTAGCACGACTGCTGGATCTCGAACTCGAAGATAAAGTCGCCCGCACTGCGGAAGGCTACATAAAATTAGCGAGGGGTTAATCATGTTTGATATTTTAATGTACTTATTTGAGAACTATATCCATTCTGAATCGGATATTTTTGTTGAACAAAACGAATTAACTGACGAGCTATTACGTGCTGGTTTTAATCAAGATGAGATTTACAAAGCCTTGGATTGGCTGGAGCAATTAGCAGATTTACAACATAGCGATGAAATTCCTTACTTAAATGCGACGGCCGATAAGGCCATCCGTATTTATACCGAAGAAGAGTGCCAGCTTCTGGATGTTGAAAGCCGTGGTTTTTTAATGTTTGTTGAGCAAGTTGGTGTGATAGATAGCACTACACGTGAAATGGTCATCGACCGATTAATGGCACTTGAAAAGGCTGAGATCAGTCTAGATGACTTAAAGTGGGTGATCTTAATGGTGCTCTTTAATGTGCCAGGTAAAGAGCAAGCCTATGCGCAAATGGAAGATCTGATCTTCGATGAGCCCACGGAGTATTTGCACTAGACGTACTTTTATTGATGCACAATACTTGACCCTAACTTTAGCACGGTTATATTAAGCGCAATTCAAATCGAGCTAAGAGGGTGGCATGTATGAGTAAGATTGATTATTCTTTATTTAATGCTGACAAACACGCATTAGAAAAGGAATATGAAACTTGTCCTAAATGTGGCTCTGAGCTGGTGATGAAGCACAGCAAAAATGGGCCTTTCTTAGGCTGCGCCAGTTACCCTAAGTGTGACTATATTCGTTCTCTCGCCCAGCATGATAATCACGATATTAAAGTGCTCGACGATTCTCCTTGCCCTGAGTGCGGTGAACCATTAGTTATTCGTAATGGTCGCTACGGTATGTTTATTGGATGCACCGGATACCCAGCCTGCCATTTTATTGTGCATGAAGACGAACCCGAAGAAGAAGGGTTACCAAACTGCCCTAAATGTAAAAAGGGTAAGCTCGTTGTTCGTAACAATAAATTCGGTAAACAATTTTACTCATGTGATGCCTACCCAAGTTGTAAGTACAGTTTGAATCAACACCCAGTCGATGAGACTTGCCCACAATGTGGTTGGGGAGTGATGGTTGAGAAATCTCGTGGCGATAAAGCTGTGTTACAATGCCCGCAGAAATCCTGCCAACATAAAGTAGAGAAATCATAGTGAGCCATGAACAACAAACCAGCAAGGATACGCCTGAAGCTGTATTGCGTGCTGGTGGCGTTATTTGTTATCCAACAGAAGCTGTATATGGTCTTGGCTGTGATCCTGATGATCACAGTGCCGTGCAGCGCATTTTGGCATTAAAGCAAAGAGCAGAAGAGAAAGGGCTGATTTTAATTGCCGATAACTTTGCTCAGCTTTTACCTTATGTTGATGACAGCAAAATCCCTATGGATAAACGCGCTGAGATTTTTTCTTCGTGGCCAGCTGCCATTACTTGGGCTTTGCCTGCTAAGCCTTCAACCCCAAAGTGGTTAACCGGTACTCATTCGACAATTGCAGTTCGCGTTAGTGCACACCCGGTGGTGAAGCAACTTTGCCAACAGTTTGGCAAGCCGCTGGTGTCGACCAGTGCAAACATTGCAGGGCAACAACCAGAAGCAACACTAGACAAAGTAAAAGCAGTATTTAACGATCAAATCGACTTTTATGTTGAAGGGCCACTTGGTGGTGAAACCAAACCAAGTCAAATTAAAGATGCCTTTACCACACAGCTAATTAGAGAGTAAGCATGTCAAAAGTAAATTTAGAAACAGTCAAAGCCTTCTTATTACAATTACAAGACACAATTTGTGCAGGCTTAGAGCAAGCTGATGGTAAAGCGAAATTTGTTGAAGATGCGTGGGAAAGAGCGGAAGGCGGCGGTGGTCGTACCCGTGTTATTCGTGATGGTGATGTAATCGAGCAGGGGGGTGTTAACTTCTCTCATGTATTTGGTGCGTCAATGCCCGCTTCGGCAACAGCACATCGCCCGGAGTTAGCGGGTCGCAGTTTCCATGCGTGTGGTGTATCTTTGGTAATTCACCCTAAAAACCCACATATCCCAACGAGCCATGCCAATGTGCGCTTCTTTATTGCTGAAAAAGAAGGCGAAGCACCTATTTGGTGGTTTGGTGGTGGTTTTGATTTAACACCTTTCTATCCTGTATTAGAAGACGTTAAACATTGGCACCAAGTCGCAAAAGACTTGTGTGATCCATTTGGTGATACTGTTTATAACGACTATAAAAAGTGGTGTGATGAATATTTTTATTTAAAGCACCGTGGTGAAACCCGTGGCGTAGGTGGTCTATTCTTTGATGATCTCAATGAGTGGGGATTTGAGAAGAGCTTCGACTTTATGCAAGCGGTGGGCAATGGGTTCTTAGATGCCTACTTACCAATCATTGAAAAACGTAAAGATACGCCAACTAATGATGCGCAGCGTCAATTCCAGCTTTATCGTCGTGGTCGCTATGTTGAATTTAACCTAGTGTGGGACCGTGGTACCTTGTTTGGTTTACAAACCGGTGGTCGTACAGAGTCAATTTTAATGTCGATGCCACCATTAGCACGCTGGGAATATGACTTCACACCTGAAGCCGACTCATTAGAAGCTGACTTATATGAATCTTACTTAAAGCCAAGAGACTGGTTAAGTCTTTAACTTCAGAGCTTGAATAGCAGACCATAAAAAACGGCGCTCAATTGAGCGCCGTTTTTGTATAAAGAAGGTTATTATACCAATCCGCAATAACACTTAATCATTTTGAGGGATTAAACCTGATGATAGCGGCGTTAAAGATTTCTCATTTAGAACAACTAAATAACGAAATATTTGCCTTGCTACCAACGAGGTTTTCTTGCCTCAAAATAGATCACTTACTTAAGCGGATTGGTATTATTACTCGACTTTAAAGCTGCGCACTTGCTCATCCAAAGAGCGCGCTAATGTCAGGAGTTCTTCACTGACTTGTTTACTGCGGTGCGCATCTTTTAAAGATTCTTCCGCGTTATCACGAATCCCAATGACACTGTGATTAATTTCTTCTGCCGCCAAGTTTTGCTGCTCTGTGGCATCGGCGATCTGTACGTTTAAGTCATTAATCTCATGCATCTGATTTGAAATATCTTTTAATGCCTGTGCGACTTTTTTCACTTGTAAAGCTCTATCGTCTGCTTCTTCACAAGATGCACTCATCGCCTGAACGGTTTGCGCGGCTTCGCTTTGAAGCTTTTCAATGGTGCGCTTTATTTCATCCGTAGAGTCATGAGTACGAGTTGCCAGCGTTCTTACTTCATCGGCAACCACTGCAAAGCCTCGACCTGCTTCACCCGCTCGTGCCGCTTCGATTGCTGCGTTAAGTGCTAGTAGGTTAGTTTGCTCAGCAATACTACTGATCACTTCAAGTACTTTACCCACTTCAAGGGTTTGGTTTTGTAATTGACTAACTTGCTCTGCGGCTTGGCGAACATCCTGTGCAAGTTGATTGATACTGGCTTCGGTATGCTCTGCAACGGCCATGCTTTCTTCTGCTAGGTGATTACTTGAATCTGACTTCTCTGAGGCAAAATGTGTGGTGTTCTTAACTTCACTTGATGAGCTCTCTAATTCATTAATCGCAGCGGCAACTGAATCTGTGCCTTGCTTTTGTGCCAAAATAGCTTGCTCTGTTGTATCTGCTGAGTTGTAAATACTCTCTGCTGAGCGAATAAGCACATGAGAAGAGTGGGAGACTTGCGCCATATTGTCTTTAAACGCGGTCATCATTTTATTGAAGTTCGTCGCTAAACGGCCAAGCTCATCGTCAATATCATCATCAATACGCAGACTTAAATCTTTATTCTGTGTAGCAAGGCGCATGGTGCGACCAAGAGTTTTCAAGCGTACAATGAATAGTTTTCTAAATAGCATACCTAAAATGACAAACGCCGAGATAAAGATGGCCGACAGTAAGCCTGTACTTAACCAAGTATTGCTGGTTACCGTGCTATCTATGTCTTCTAATGAGTAACTGAAGCGAACAACCCCTAATACATCGCCTTCTTTGGCCATGTGGCAACCTAAACAGTTCGTGCCTTTATAGTCACTGCTGGCGATCATCGGTCTAAAAAATGTCATCACACGCATATCATCGCGTTGTTCAATGACTAACGTTTCTTTACCTCTCAATGCATCACGCTCAGCATCAGTAGTTGGTGCCTGATTGGGGTTGCCTGGACCGTAAAGTTTGTTGATTAACTCTGCTCGAATGATGTGGGCATCTTCGATGCTAGGGTGAGCGCGTAGTTTTTCACTGAGTATTTCACGATTCGCCATCGTGCCTGTCAACATCATGGTATTAATAGAATCAAAGTAGTTATCGGCTAATAACTTGATATTCTCTGCGACGGTCTCTTGAGCAAGTTTTTGTTGCTGATCTGAGCTACTCCAAATACTGGCAATGAGTACAAGTACGCCCGTTATCGCTAAAAGTGCATAAATTTTATGTTGTATCGATTTCACAGTAATCATTCAATCTCACTCATATGTCATTCCATTATGCAGCTTTTAGAGATAAGGAGCTTGATTCAGCGCAAATGAGCCACAGCTAATTTACCAATTGATTAATAGTTTAGTCCTTGTTGATCATGTGAGTAGCTAATTGCTCAAAAGATTTTCTTAGTCCCACTCTTAATAGAGGGTTATCAACCTCAATTTCAAGCGCCTTATTCATGCAAAACATCCATTGATCTCTTAAGTCTTTATCTATCGAAAAAGGCATATGGCGTTTTCGCAGCATAGGGTGCCCGTATTTCTCAACAAATAGGTCTGGACCACCTAACCAGCCAGATAGAAATTCGAAAAAGACTAAGCGTATTCTGTCTAAAGGCTGTGGGTGCATGTCATATAGCGGTTTCGCATATTTTTCTTCTGCCATTACATCGTAAAAGCGATCTGCTAAGGCTTTTACACCGTCCTCACCACCTAAAATTTCATAAGGTGATTTTTCCACTGTAGGGGTCTCGTGCATATTACTCTCTTGTTCTTTACTTGCATCTTTGTTGAAGATGCGTTTAATTAGCTGCTTCATAAACAATTCACTGGGCTTATTTAATGGGTAAATTCGCGGTATTTGGTAATCCGATAAAACATTCTAAATCGCCACAGATCCATAGGCAATTTGCAGAGCAGTTTTCAACACAAATAGATTATCAAGCTTTGCTGGCGCCGTTAGATGAATTTGAAGCATTTACACAAGACTTTTTCACAAACAAAGCGGGCGAGGGAGCCAATGTCACCTTGCCTTTTAAAGAGCGTGCGTTTGAGCTGGTGGATGAACTCACTGAAAGGGCACAGCTAGCGGGAGCTGTGAATACCATTAAGAAGTTAGATAATGGTCGATTACTTGGTGATAACACTGATGGCGCTGGGTTAGTGGCTGACTTAATTCGTAATGAATGCAAACTAGATGGCGCATCTGTTTTGCTTATAGGTGCCGGTGGTGCAGCAAGAGGGTGTATTTATCCTTTATTACAAGCTGGGGTGAAAGACATCACCATTGCGAATCGCACCCAAGAGAAAGCTGAGTTATTGGCTGAGCAGTTTTCTGCTTATGGTCATATAAAAGGGATCGGCTTAGACGAGATAACAGATTCGAATTATCAAGTGGTGATTAACTCGACATCATCAAGTGTGACCGGTGAACTTCCAAATATATCGGAGACTGTTTTTACGCAATGTCACCTTGCCTACGATATGTTTTATAGCAATGAGCAAACTAGCTTCTTAAAATGGGTGGGGTCTATTAACCCGAGAACCAAATTAGTAGATGGAATTGGTATGCTAATAGGGCAGGCTGCAGAAGCATATTATCTTTGGCAAGGTGATATGCCCGAATTAACACCGGTAATAAATACATTTGCTAAGGGCTAACATGAATCAAGCAATCTTATTTAACGATGATGCGAGTTTTAATGCGACTCAACAAAGAATAGAGTTCACTGCGATGAATTCTGGTTTAATCATTGGTTGCTGTGTTGCATTTGAAGGAGAAGAGACGACAGCGCTAGCACACTTTGCAGAGCATCAATTTGATTATGAAATGCAAGCTGAGGCGCTTATCGAAGAAGAAAGCTACTCAGCAGAAGGGGAGGTATTACTTAGCCGAGTCTGACTCTGCTAAGTAATCATCTTTCAACTCAACATAATTGAGCGCAGATATTTTCAAGAAGGCTAATTCTGAGTCAGTTAACGGGCGAGCTTGTTTCACCGGGCTACCTACATATAAATATCCTGATTCAAGCTTCTTATTAGGTGGCACTAATGCACCACCACCGATGATGACATCATCTTCGACAATCGCATTGTCCATTACAATAGCACCCATGCCAACTAATATACGGTTACCAAGCTTACAGCCATGTAGCATGACCTTATGGCCGACTGTCACATCATCACCAATAATAAGTGGGTAACCATCAGGGTTGTTTGCGCTCTTGCGCGTTAAATGAAGTACGCTACCATCTTGAATATTGGTGCGCTCGCCTATTTGTATATAGTTAACATCTCCACGCGCTGCAACTAAAGGCCAAACACTACTATCTTCACCTATAGTGATATCACCGACTAAGACGGCAGATTCATTAACATAGACGGATTTTTCTAATTTAGGATAGATCCCTTTATAACTTCTTATCATTTGTGTAGAGCCCCGAGTTTTATTGAGATGTTATTTATGCTTTGTAATTAGTGTAGAGTCAAAGCGAGCAATTTACCATGGCTTAAAAATAGCAGTTAACACTCAGAAGTGACCAAAATTACAGCGTTAAAGTATCAAAAACAGACGTTTCGTTTAAAATACACGCGAACAGTAAGTTTTTTGCATTTTTCTTTAAAAAAGGGCTTGCGTAATTTTCTGCTCTCCCTATAATGCGACCCCACTGACACGGGGCGAGGCGCTGAAAAGCAATTCAAAACGATGTCGAGTCAAATAAAACTTAGCTTTAAACTTTCTCTAAAGAAAAAGATTAAAATTAAGTGTTGACATAAAAAGTGAAGTCGTTATTATGGCGCTCCACTTCGCAGCAACGCTGCGGTAACTCATCGAGTTACACCCGGGTAACCGGAATGTTCTTTAAAAATATGAAGCAATCATCTGTGTGGGCACTCGTACAGGTTGAGTTCTAACAGCTCTTGATTCAGGAGCAAAAAAAATTAGAGTCTCAAATGTAACTGAGTGACTTCATAGTCAATTCGATTCGAAAGAATCAAAATCAGAATTCATTGAGCACGAATCTTCGGATTCAAAAAACTT
>NZ_PNEC01000046.1 GCF_005886345.1 Pseudoalteromonas phenolica | reverse complement strand
CTTTTTTAAAGAAAAATGCAAAAAGCTGACTGTTCGCGTGTATTTTAAACGAAACGTCTGTTTTCAAATGTTTTTTGTACAATAAGAAATCAAAAAGAAGTAAAACTACAATATTTAAGTCATATAACCACCCCCTAATCATTCGGGGGAATTTAAGTATTGTCGAGAAAGAAGATAATGCAAGGAAGAAAAGAAATAAATTTGGGCACACTTATAATATGAATGCCCAATGATTTGCCAGCTTCTTACTTTGTAAATGTAATAACGTCGTTATCTACCGTTACTCTGATTTTATCACCTGGGATAAATTCGCCTGCCAATAGTTTCTGCGCTAATGGGTTCTCAACATATTGCTGAATTGCACGCTTAAGTGGTCTTGCACCAAACACAGGGTCAAAACCATGTGCTGCTATTTTATCTAACGCTTCAGGTAACAATTCAAACTGGTAGCCTTTTTCAAACAATCTGGCTGTTAATTTATCTAGCTGTATATTCACGATCTCTTTAATATGTTTATCTATTAAAGGATGGAACACTACGGTTTCATCGATGCGGTTTATAAACTCAGGTCTAAACTGAGTTGCAAGGACGCCCATCACCTTTTCTTTCAAAGATGTGTAGTCATTTTGACCAGCTTGTTCTTGGATAATGTCAGACCCTAAGTTTGAAGTCATAATGATCACTGTGTTTTTAAAGTCAACAGTACGGCCTTGACCATCTGTTAAACGACCATCGTCTAGCACTTGAAGTAATATATTGAAGACATCAGGATGTGCTTTTTCCACTTCATCCAATAAAACAACTGAATATGGACGACGTCTAACCGCTTCTGTTAAATAGCCACCTTCTTCATAACCTACATAGCCAGGAGGTGCACCAACTAGTCTTGCAACTGAGTGCTTTTCCATAAACTCAGACATATCAATGCGAACCATGGCCTCTTCAGTATCAAACATAAAGTTTGCTAGCGCTTTTGTTAACTCTGTCTTACCTACACCTGTCGGTCCTAAGAATAGGAATGAGCCAATCGGACGATTTGGATCTGCAAGACCAGCTCTTGAACGACGTATCGCATTTGATACCGCATTTACCGCTTCATCTTGCCCTATAACTTTATTGTGTAGTTCATCTTCCATTTGAAGTAACTTTTCGCGTTCACCTTGTAGCATTTTAGCTACTGGGATACCTGTCCATCGAGACAAGATTTCTGCAATTTCATCTTCACCGACTTGATTCTTTAACAAACTCATTTCTTGCATTTCAGCTTGAGATGCAAGATCAAGTTTTCTTTCTAGTTCAGGAATTCGTCCATACTGAAGCTCTGACATTCTTTGTAAGTCGCTTGCTCGACGTGCAACTTCAAGATCTAATCTCGCTTGCTCTAGCTCACCTTTTATTACTTGCGTGCCCTGTAAAGATGCTTTTTCGGCATTCCACACTTCATCAAGCTCTTTATATTCACTCTCTAATTCTGAAATTAAACTCTGCATTTCAGTACGACGCTTTTGACTTGCTTCGTCTTTTTCTTTCGCTAGTGCATTGTCTTCTAACTTTAGTTGAATGATCTTACGCTCTAACCTATCTAGTTGCTCTGGTTTAGAATCTATTTGCAGACGAATAGAACTGCCGGCTTCATCTATTAAATCAATGGCCTTATCAGGAAGTTGTCTATCTGAAATATAACGATGGGAAAGATTCGCTGCGGCAACAATAGCAGGATCTGTAATATCAACAGAGTGATGAAGTTCGTAACGCTCTTTTAAGCCACGTAAAATGGCAATTGTGTCTGAGACACTTGGCTCACTCACAAATACTTTTTGGAAACGTCTTTCTAACGCTGCATCCTTTTCAATGTATTGACGATATTCATCTAGTGTCGTTGCGCCAACACAATGTAACTCACCTCGGGCAAGTGCAGGTTTTAGCATATTTCCGGCATCCATAGCACCATCGGTCTTACCCGCGCCTACCATAGTGTGGATCTCATCAATAAATAAGATCACTTGCCCTTCTTCTTTTGCTAATTCATTTAGAACGGATTTTAAGCGCTCTTCAAACTCACCACGATACTTGGCACCAGCTACCAGTGCCCCCAAATCAAGAGAAAGAACTCGCTTATTTTTAAGGCCTTCAGGTACTTCACCATTAATGATACGCTGAGCTAAGCCTTCAGCAATGGCTGTTTTACCAACGCCAGGCTCACCAATTAGAACTGGGTTATTCTTGGTGCGTCTCTGGAGCACTTGTATTGTGCGTCGGATTTCTTCATCACGGCCAATTACTGGATCGAGTTTGCCCTGTTCTGCACGTTCAGTTAGGTCTATAGTAAACTTTTCAAGAGACTGACGAGTGTCTTCAGCATTTGGATTATCGACTTTTTGGCCGCCTCGAATTGCTTTTATTGCTTGTTCTACTTTTTTCTGAGTTAGTTGCAACTCTCTTAAAATTTGACCTAATTCACCTTTATCTTCACACGCAGCAAATACAAATAACTCACTCGATATGTATTCGTCTTTGCGTTTTTGCGCATATTTATCACACAGATTGATAAGAGAAATAAGCTCATTGTGGAGCTGAACGTCTCCACCAATACCAGAAACCTTAAAAATTTTATCGATTGATTTAGTAAGTTTGTTGTTTAGTTCGTCTGCACTTATCCCTGCTTGCGCTAATAAAGCTCTAACACTTGAACCATTTTGTTGTAGTAGTGCATACATCAAATGCACAGGCATAATAAATTGATGGTCTCGGCCTAATGCCAGTGATTGCGCATCGGAAAGTGCTGCTTGGAATTTACTTGTGAATCTATCTAAACGCATGACGTCTAAACCTTTATAATAATAATCTAGTTACTTTATGGGTATTCAACAGGTATTGTTCAAGGCTATTTTAAGGTTTTAATTTGGTTTATTTGCGCCAAATCAATGTCGCTAATCGACCCGTAATTGCATCTCTGCGGTAAGAAAAGTACTTTGATGGTGAGGAAAAGGTGCACTCATACTGGCTATATATTTGTGTTACTCCTAGCGAAGACAACTGTCGTTTAGCGATAGAAAATATATCAGCTAGGTACTTTTGATTTTGTAGCTCTGTGAAATCATCAATATGTGAAGAGTTGATCCTTGTAAAAGCATTCACAACATCAGAACCCACTTCAAATGCAGTAGGTCCAATTGCTGGACCTAACCAAGCCGATATTTGCTGATTCGGTGCGGTAAACTTCTCAATCGTTTTCTCAATAATATTACCAGCGAGAGGCCGCCAACCACCATGCACAGCCGCCACTTCTTTACCATTATTACTCGCTAACAAAATTGGCAAACAATCAGCTGTCATAATTGCCAAAGGCTGTGCTTTTAGTTTTGTATAAAGCGCATCTGCTTTTGGCCTATCAGATAGCTTCTGCTCTGTAACAGAGTTTGTTACCTCTACAACATTGGCACTATGAACCTGATCTAGCCAAAATGGTGGACTTGGTAAAAACTCATTTAATACTCGATGATTAGCCAAAACCACATCTTCATCATCGCCAACATGATATCCAAGGTTAAAACTCGAATAAGGAGGTCTAGAACAACCTCCTAAACGTGTAGTTTGAATACCACCGACAACTTGGTGTAATGGCCAGTCAACTAACTGCATATTCTAATAGACTAAATCGGGATTGGCTTTCGTGTCATCACGTAACGCCTGGGTTAGAATCTGCATATCTTCAGGTACAGGGGCTTCCCAAGTCATTTGCTCTCCCGTAATTGGGTGCGCAATACTCAATTTAATTGCATGCAGCGCTTGACGTTTAAAGTCTCTTAGCTGCGCGAACAATTCTGGTGTTGCATTGCGAGGAGGACGAGGGCGGCCGCCATATAATTGATCACCTACAAGCGGGTGCGTTAAATAAGCCATGTGTACACGAATTTGGTGAGTACGACCTGTTTCTAGTCTTAAGCGTAAACGTGTATGCGCTCTGAATTTTTCTGCAACGCGATAATGCGTTACCGCAGGTTTGCCCATTTCATGAATAGCCATATGCGTGCGTTTTGTTGCATGACGACCAATTGGTTTTTCAACCATGCCTCCGGCTGTCATTGTACCATTACATATCGCTTCATATTCACGGGTAAAGTTATCGCGTTTTTGTAGGGCTTTAACAAGATGTGTTTGGGCTTGGATGGTTTTTGCAACAACCATTAAACCTGTCGTATCTTTATCTAGACGATGCACAATACCGGCTCGTGGCACATTAATGATATCCGGATGATGATGTAATAAGGCATTTAATATTGTGCCATCTGGATTACCAGCACCTGGGTGTACCACTAGCCCCATAGGCTTATTGATAACAAGGATGTCATCATCTTCGTAAACGATGTTTAACTCGATGTCTTGTGCTTCATATTCACGCGGCGCTTCGATTTGCGTCTCGATGGAAATTAATTCCCCACCTAATAGCTTTTCTCTCGGTGTCGATAAGACCTCACCATCGACGGTGACTTTTTCATCTAAAATCCAAGTTTTTATTCTTGAACGTGAAAAATCAGGGAACATTTGCGCCAAAATTTGGTCTAGACGTTTACCGCCTAATTCAGTTGGCACTTCGGCTTGTAGAGAAATTTGCTCAGACATCTGTTAGTTTACCTAAATTACCAGTGCAAGCTTAGCTCGACTGGGTTAGAATCGCATAAATGCATAGTTTACTCGGTTTTGCCATCTTGGCCTAGCCGAAGACACCGAAGGTAGTAAAATAAAATGATAACTAAATTAGGGAAACGCGCCTTTGCCATCCTAGTCAGTACTTCTTTTCTAGGTCTTGCGGCATGTTCTTCTGCGCCTGAGCAAGAAGACATTGAACGAGTACCAAACAAATCTGCACAAGCTTTATATGAAGATGCTAAGTCAACTTTAGACTCAGGACTTTATGCCCGCTCTATCGAATTATTAAGTGCACTTAATTCTCGCTACCCATTTGGCCCTCACGCTCAACAAGTACAAATGGATTTAGTATTCGCACACTATAAAACAGGGAATACGGATCAGGCACTTGCCACCATAGATCGTTTTATACGCTTAAATCCCAATCATAAAAATTTAGATTACATGTATTTCATGCGTGGCTTGGTAAATATTCAAGCTGATGAAAATGCATTCCAGGAATACTTTGGAATAGATAGAGCTGATAGAGATGCAAGCCGCACCAGTGTGGCTTTTCAAGACTTATCAACATTAACGGATAGCTACCCAAATAGCCCTTATGTTGCAGAGGCTAAAAAGCGCCTTGTTTGGTTGCTTAATAAAATGGCACGTTATGAAATTAAAGTTGCTGAGTATTACTTCGAACGAGAAGCCTTTTTAGCCGCGGCTAATCGCGGTAAATATGTTGTTGAACACTTCTCACAAAGCAGTTATTTAATTGAAGCGCTTGATATAATGGAAAAAAGTTACGAAAAATTAGGATTAGATGAGTTACGTCTGCATGCGCAGCAAACACGACTTCTAAATGAGCAAATAAGAAGTAGCAACTAAATAATACTCAAAATAAAAATGGCGCTTATCAGGCGCCATTTTTATTTCAAAGTTAAATTGCTTCTTCGTCTTCTTCACCAGTACGAATACGTACAACTCGCTCAACTTCAGTTACGAAAATCTTACCATCACCAATTTTGCCTGTCTGCGCAGTCTTTAAGATAACCTCAATTGCTCGGTCAACATCTTCATCTGCTAATACAATATCTAATTTAACCTTAGGTAAAAAATCGACCATATACTCTGCACCACGGTATAACTCCGTATGGCCTTTTTGTCGACCAAAGCCCTTAACTTCACAGACCGTCATACCTGTTATGCCTATTTCAGACAAAGCTTCACGAACATCATCTAATTTGAATGGTTTAATTATTGCTTCTATTTTTTTCATGGCGTTTTATTTCCTTAGCGAGTGCGTCGATTTTAGACAATCCCCTAAAACAAGGCAAACAAACTCGTTGCAAACATAGAAGAAAAAGCTTCATAATGCATTGTGCTATAATTGAATAATTGCTCTTTTCTAGGTGTAAATATGCAACATCGCGGTTTCACATTATTAGAATTGCTTATTACCATTGCTATCTTAGCAATCCTTGCGACTCTATCGTTTACAGGTAATACTGATTTAAATGAAAAAACTCGAGCTGAATCTTTTGTGCTTGAACTAAAAAGACATATTACGTTTGCTAGAGCAAAAGCAACGACAAGTGATGAGATAGTTATTTTATGCCCAGTAAATGCGACTGAATTAGCTGCGAAAAAAAACCTCACTTGCACCAACGATTGGAAAAACGACCAAATCATTTCATTTATAGATAAAAATAATAATGCCACATACGAAGTAGCGGGTGATGATTTACTACGCGTCATGGAGAAAATCGCTGTAAACGATAACCTAAAAGCCCCTGACACTCGTGTGAGATTTGATAGTAGTGGTCGAATTGTGAATAGTAATGGCGGTAAGTTTATCTACTGCCCACTGAATAAAGCTGAACATGCCAAGGTAATGACGCTTACTGTTGGAGGAACATCCCGTTATAACGGTGATGCAGAAGATGCTGATAATTGCTTGTAAAAACTTTGACAAATGAACACTTTGTTCTATATTAATTTAAAATAGTTAATATTTTAAGGTTGCAAGGATGGCAGCTAAAAGCACACCTAATTACACCCGAGGTTTAACTTTAATTGAGTTACTCATCACCTTATCTTTAATCGTTATTCTTAGTCTTTTAGCGGTACCTTCATTCAATAGTGTTTTACACAAGAATAGACCTGAAGTAGCCCTGAAACAGATAAAGCGACAAATTTTTTTATCTCGCAGCTACGCTATTACCCACGATAAATATATTAGTATATGTGGCTTAGTTCATAATAAATGCCACAAAGATCTTTGGCATGAGTCCTTAACCAGCTTTGTTGATACTAATAGAAACCATGTATTAGATGCTGACGAGCAAGTTTTATATGTAATAGACAGAATAAACATAAAAGACGAATTGTCGTATCCCAGACATGCTATTACCTTCAAACCCGATGGTAGTTTAAAAGGTCTAGCAAATGGGACTTTTGTTTACTGCTCATTCGATTATGAAGGTAAACCAATCGGATTGGAGATGAGCATTAATAATGCAGGTAGGGCTAGATTAAGAGATACAAAAAGGTGTAAGAAGCGCATTTAGCGCTCCCAACAGTCGACTGGCTCACTTGTGCCAGTTGAGCCTTTAATACCAGTATCTGTAATTGTAAAAGTTGTACAAGCTGTATCGCCTGCCACCGCTCCAGCAGCAGCTGTCGCAGTTATCGTGAATGAGGTGCCTGTGTCTGGCACCTCTACTGTAATATTAAAATAACCATTTTCACTCGTTGAAGGGACGTTAATTAAATTCAAATCATCCGCATAACTTCTATTATCAGCATAGTACTGCTCTTGTTTATTGGCAGCATCTAATAGTAAAACCATTGCATCTGAGCGTGCGGCTCTTTTAACGTATTCGGTGTACTGAGGATAGGCGACTGAGGCTAAAATGCCCGCTATCGCAACAACAATCAGCATTTCGAGCAAGGTAAAGCCCTTTATGCGATTACTTTTCATCATGATCTTCTCGCTTGTAAATATACATTTGCTTTGTCATAATACCATGGACTTCATTACTCAAAAATGTTGGCTGCCCTGCGCTATTGAGTGTTGGTAAGGGACCTGCTACTTTTGCACTTAAGAATGGTTCACTCGGTTTACTGCCATCTGGGCCTTTACCTCCCGAAGAGTCAACATTCTTTAATTCAATATTCAAACGACCAGTGCTGCGTTTGGAACCTCCTTCTGTTTCAGACTCGTTATGATAAAGAACCACAGGTGTACTGGGAACTTCTCTCACTGTGTCATACCTAATCTTTTGGAAGACACGCGCACCATAATGCAAATGTAGAGCATATAAAGCCCCACCACCGCTGCCAACTGAGCATTGGTCTATTGATGTATCTAAATGTGGTGTAAACGAAGTAAAGTAAGCAATACCACCCACTACGGTTGCTTTAGCTAGCGACTTTTCTCCAACTCTAAGTTGATACTTCCACCCTTTAAGCGCACCCAACTCGGCTTCTTTTTCATAAAATGCTTGTTTAGACGCTGCTTGATAGAAAGGTTCATCTTTCACTTGCATAAGCTGACTATGGTAAATCGGATCAGGGACTTCATCGCCTTGATATGAGCGTGTAACCGTGTTTTCATCACGTATCACATATAGCTGATTGTTCACTATCTTTTCAAGCGGGCTAGCTCTATTTCCACTGCCTATAATAATCGCTTCATAAGGCACTTCTCTTCTAGTTGAATATGTCCCATTACTGGTTATAGTCTTAGTCACTTTGCTAAAGAAAGTACGAGCAACTAATGGTTGATAAAAGAAGCGTCTATCATCCCTATTTTTTGAGCCTGATAACTCTGCAAATTTAAAGTGTGTCCAAGGATTATCAGTATCATTTGGCTTGTCTCTAGGCATATCTACTCGCCAAATGCTTCCTCCCGTGTCAGCTGCATAAATTCGATCCGTAAAGCCATCATAATCAGAATCCATGAGGGAGACATCTGCTGCTATGCTATGTATGCCTTTAAACTTGCTTGCTTTTTCAGTATTGCTAGCTGGTCCACCGGGTGTCAACGACCAGACTAAATTGCCACTCTCAGCATCGACAATAAATAAACCACGTCCCTTACTATCACTAGTTTTAGAAATATTATCTTTATTGGTATCGTAACCTGCACCAAAAATCACAACTGGCTTTTCTTTTTGCGAACGAATATAAGTAACAAAAGGCTTTGACCATGACTGACCTAATTCTTCAAATCCTGATTTTTGTGATGTTATAGGAGCGCCCCATAACATTTTAGGTGTATCAGGATTAGTTATATCTAAAGCATAATAAGCCGTTCCTCCTCTTCTAAGCCCAAAAAACAGCCACACTTTGTCTGTACCATTAACAATGCTGTCTCTGTTAATGTCTTTATGGAAAACAGTAATTGGGCCATCTACACCATAAAGCTTTGTTCCATCTAGCTTATTCATTAACGGCTTTTGAATATCAAGCAACTTACCCGGTAAAAATGCCCAACTTTCTTTTACTGTGTTGCCATTATCTTTGAAAGCATGCAGAAAGCCTGAGTTAGTGCCAATAAACACTCGGATATCATTATTACCATAGTCTATGTTCACTGGTTTTGAATGAAGGGGATCACCAAAAATATCTTTTCTTCTTCCCGAATCGCTATTTTCATTTAACACATCTAGACCTGATACCCAATCCATGAGGTCCTTAGTTTCTGCATCAGTAGACGTTCCAAACTTGTCCATTAGCTGAGTTGCACCTACCGCATTTTTGGCTTCCGACCACTTAAATGGAATTAAACTCCCTACTCCAAAATCAGAAAACAACTTTCGGGAGGTTTGTTGAGATAATTGGTAATTCACACCACCTTGCTCAATATTATTACCGTCATTCGAACCTGGCTTAGACCAAAAAGTTGTCGCATCTTTACTGATGATGCCATCTTGCGTATCAAGTGCAGGCTTATTCGACATGTCAATGATTTCACCATCTTTAACCTGTAGTTTTTTTAAGTTGCCTTGCCAGCGGGTATGTTTCTCAGGATAAAACATAGTGTAATAAAGGGAGTTACCACTTTGTGTCTGATCCGAACTATTCATTGATACTGAAGGAGAGACAAAGCTCGAGCTTCGTTGGTTTATGGCAACCAAGATTTTATTAAAGTCATCTTTTAATTTTTCTGCAGTGTCCGCTTGATAGTAATCACCACCTCCTAGTGCGGCAGTTTTTCTTAAAATTTTCTCACCAGCACCACTCATTCCCTCACCAAAACCAATGGTGTATACATAAGCTGTGTCTTTTAAATCAGATGTATTCGGGTAAAGATCGACTTCGACAGGATCTTTACCGCCTCTGCCATGCATAGCTGCTGCCAAAGCCGGCATATAACTGTTCTCTATAACAGGCGTATCTTGTTTGAATGTATTTTTATAGAGTTTAGAGATATCTGAATTCGAACTCGTATCAACAGAGGGGTCACCATCGGTCATTAAAATTACATTCACAGCGCTATTACACCTTTGCTCACCAGCTTTTGGGGTAAAAGGAGAGATGTATTGATCACCTAATTCTATATTTTGATCCCTTCCAATAGATTGGTTATCAGCGTAACCTTTCTTCTTACCAGTTAAATACAAATACGCTTCCCAGAGAGTTTCGCTCAAAGGAGTCCCCCCATTGGCCTCTAGGGTATTAATTTTATTTTTTATATCCGATTTGCTAGAACCTATCCCAGAAAGTACATACCCTCCTTCATTGTCACTGTTAAATCGCATCAAGCCAAAATCTACATTCTCATTCGCTTTATCTTCAATCAGGTCTGTTATGGTATCTTTTGCAACACCTAAACGATTATCCGGGCAAAGTATCCATCTTCTACGATAATAATCATAACCACAGCTGGTACCATACTCACTCGAAAATGCCATACTGCCCGAGGTATCAAATACAATCATTACCCTAGGCTTTTCTTCAATATTGACATTATGTTTAACAAAAAGTTCGATATCTTCAGATTTTGCAGTTGATGCGAGCAATAAAGATACAAGACCAAAAAATACACTATATTTCATCTTAGCTGCCCTCATTGTGACTAATGATTTCTTGACCAATCCCTATGACCACTGTAATTGTATGTTTATTCTTTGACCCATAGGTTATGGTTGACTCCATTTCCGTTAGATTACATGTTAAGCCATCTGTATAAGCGAACTGTCTTGGGCAGTGTAATTCCATTTCACCGTTATTTAAGTTTTTAAGTGTATTCGTCATATGCGAAGGGGTTGAGGACGAACTCATATCCATACCTTCATCAGGCATTTGTTGACGCTTAAGTGTAAATCGATTGTTAGCACTGGTCCCTTCTGCAACTATGAGCTTATGGATCTCACCAATAAGCTCGGTTTCAGCCTCTGCACGCTCTTGTGCGGCATTGGTAATTTTCAAATCTATACTACTGCTGCTCATTAGACTCACTGCAACAGCGGTTACGGCCACTATCATGATCATCGCTGTAATTAACACTACGCCTTTTTGTTTATTTACATTCGCCATGCTGTCGACCCCAAATTATTCAGTCGAATCGTTGTTGTGAAAACCGTACGCCTAATTTTGTCAGTGAAAGTATGTACTCGCTTATCCTCATCTAAACCTAAGGTGTAAGTCTGACTTGTAAGCTCTAAATCTGCATCTGCTTCAAGGGATCTAACGAGTAAAAATACCTGTACTGTTAAAATACCATCGGTATTTTCCCAAAGCGCAGCTGTCATATCTTCAGTGCTGCGATATGTATCAACTTTGTTATCTGCATCACTGTCTATACCAAACACCATGCGCAAGTCTTCAATTCCTTCCATAATTGGTTCTGTTGTCAAGCCGCCCTCAACAGTAAGGCGTTTTCTCATCAATACAGGAACCGTTATGCGACGGTTATTTATGGTAAGGTCTTGCTCATTTATATAATAAACATGATGGCTATATGGCCACAAAGTAGCGTTCACAGTAGGAAGTGGGTTACCTGCATCTTCTCCCGAAATAAACTGCGCTTTTTCTTGCTCTGCAATAAAGTAATAGCGGTTAGTCTTTGGTTTATTTGTCGGAGTTGGGATGATTTGCCGGCCTTCTAAAAACTTCACTTGAATAACATCTGTGCTCTCTTTAGAGTCATCAACACAGCCAAGCATTTTATTGCCATCAGACACTTCAGCATAAACAGGTCTGAAGTTTGTCGGAGTGGTATCAGGGAAGCTACCGTTATTTAATCCACCAAAACAATCAGGATCTGGGTTAGCAACACTTGTAGTGTTATCGATAGAAAACTCAGCTTCGTAAAATGTTCCCCAAAAACCAATTTGTTCAATATCTCTTCTTAAAATTGATAACGTTAGACGACCCGTTTCTTGCAATTCTCCAATTGCCATCGTATCTCGAGTGGTTGCTTTCATACTGACATAAGTCGCAATGACCCCACCTAAAATTAAGAAGCCAATGAACATAGAAATCAGAAATTCTAAAATAGTGAAACCTTTCTGCTTCATTTTATCCTCTGATCAATAAGTAACTATCTAGTTTTACTAAACGACGCCTGTCATCTACATTACCGCACTGTATGTCTTTGGTCGCATCGGACGCCTTAAAATCTTGCCTACCACGCCATGAAACAATGACGCTCACATCAAACCCCATGTCTGCAGTATTCGCTACTGGTGTAATATTGATACAGACCGTAGCTTCGTCCAAAGACCCAGTATTTTCTCTTGCTCTAATCGCCGCTTTCCAGTTTTCTAGGTCTGTGAGTGCTATATTCTGTGCTGTACACGCATCAGAATAACAATCGTCTTTTGGTTTGAGATCAGTGGTACTACTGAAAGTTTGTTTATATAAAGACACAATATCTGCAGTATCATTCGACCTTATACGTTGCATGATATCTTCACCGAGAGAGATCGCAGCAGCACGCTGCATAGAGTCAAAACTGGCTTTTTTGGCTTGCGCCTGTAGAGCAACAGCGCCTAATAACCCAAAGCTCAACACCATAAATGCGATTAGCACTTCTAGTAGGGTGAACCCTGATTGTGTTCGATTGATAAATGGCATACGCAGTCAAAAACGGTTTATGATTCGTGCATTATTTTAGAATTGATTACTAGAAGCAATTTTTGAAGGGATAAGCGGCTTTTATTTCTGACAAACGGTCTATAAATAATTTTTTATTGCAGAATAAGCACGGCGGCTTACAGAGAGTTTCTCTGGATAATTATTTAGGCTAATTAAAACACCGTTACTTGTGTGCTCAAGCTGCTTTATCGACTTCAGTTTAACTAAGGTATTGCGATGTATCTGTACAAAGTGTTCAGGGTATAAGCTGATTAACTTTTTAAGACTTAAATCAATTGTCGCATCACCTCCGAGGAAATAGATTTGAGTGAGTTTATCTTCTGCTTTTGCCACAATCACATCATCAACTTCGACCCAACGGGTTTGATTTCCTACTTGATACTGAATGCGAGGTTTAAATAAGCGCGCTAAAAGTGAAAACAAATCCGATTGACTCACAGGCTTAACCAAAAAACCTGCTGCAAACACATTAAAAGCTTGCAAAGCAAATTCACTGTGGGCGGTAATAAAGATTATTTTTAAGTCACGATATTTCTGATTAAGTATTTCAGCCGTTTTAATACCATCAAGCCCTGGCATATTGATATCAAGAAACAGCAATTGTACTGAATGTTCTTTTATAGCCGGCTCAACCTCATCGCCAGAGCCTACTTGTGCAACACACTCATAATGTGGCCAAGTTGATAGTAAACGAATAATTCTCGCTCTTGCTAAAGGCTCGTCATCAGCAATGATGTACTTCATACTTTAGCTCCAATGGGAATACGTAATTCTGCTACAAACTTATCTTGCTCAATTGTTGTTTGCAAACTTGCTCTATTACCAAAGTGAAGCTCAATACGAGCTTTAATATTCGACAAGGCGATCCCCTGCCCTGAATGACCATTGCAGTCATGATGAGTAATTGGATTAGTTATCTTGATCGCAATTTGTTCATCAGCATCAATAATTAACACATCAATCTGGCTTCTGTTACCACTCGGCTCGATGCCATAATTAACTGCATTTTCGAGCAAAGGCTGCATTGTTAAGACCGGTAATTGGCTTATCAAGTTGCAAGAATCAACCTGCCATACAACCTCGAACTTATCGCCAAAGCGCCATGCTTCAATAGCCAAATATTGCTTTGATAAGTTTATCTCATCTTCTAGGGTTGTTAATTGCTGTGTGCGCATTGCAGCTTGAGATAACCGCGCTAAGTTTAACGTTGCTTGCTCGGCAGCTTGGGGATCAACATGAGTTAACTCTGCAATGGCATTCAAGCTGTTATTTAAAAAATGAGGCCTTATTCGAGCATGTAGTGCGTCTAACTCCACTTTTGAGAGCGTTTTTATCGTCTCTACTCGTTCAGCATAAATGCTCATTAAATAAATAAAAAATAGCTGCATACCTAACCCTAATAAACAGTGCTGAGTCGCAATAGTCCAATCAATTTGGTCTGCAATATAATGCTGTGACAATAAACTTAGAATTAAGGTGTTTGTTTGAAAAATAGCTAAAATTATAAGGATTTCTGAATAGGAACTGAGCTTTGATAGCTGCGTTTTTAAGCCGTAGACAACAGCCAAACTTGTCGTGCTGACAAGATGGATAAATAGACTAATTAAACCTAGACGCTCCCAAGCTGAGCCAACACTCATCGGGGCAAAAGCTAACAAGGCTGCTAGTAATTGTGATGTAACGAGCATGGCAAGTACGCCACGCTCGGTGACCATGATTGGCAGCAATGCAGATGTTAAATCGGGCGATTTAAACCTTGCTGCCATAGAGTTATCTCAACTCGGCTGGCACCGCAAATACAATGCTTTCTTCAATGCCTGGGTTTTCGACCACAGTTTTACCACCTAACTCTTTTAAGCGAGTGATAACTTGTTGTACGAGCACCTCAGGGGCTGATGCACCCGCAGTAACACCGACTGAGTTGATATTCTCAAACCAACTTGCATTAACACAACTCGCATCGTCAATTAAGTAAGCAGTTGTGCCCATCTTCTCAGCAAGCTCACGTAAACGATTCGAGTTTGAGCTGTTTTTAGCCCCCACCACTAATAACACATCAGCTTTGTCTGCAAGATCACGCACGGCATCTTGACGGTTTTGTGTTGCATAACAAATGTCATCTTTTCGTGGACCATCAATCTCAGGGAATTTAGCACGTAACGCATCAATCACATCTGCAGTGTCGTCAACTGATAAAGTCGTTTGACTACAGTAGAATAAGTTACTTGGATCTTTCACCTCAAGGGCTGCAACATCTTCAGGGGTTTCTACTAAGTAAATACCGCCTTCTGAGTTGTCGTATTGACCCATAGTGCCTTCCACTTCAGGGTGACCTTGGTGACCAATCAAGATACATTCAGTGCCACGACGACTTGCACGTGTTACTTCCATATGCACTTTAGTAACTAGAGGACAAGTAGCATCAAATACTTTTAATTCACGACGCTTTGCTTCTGCTCGCACAGCTTGCGATACACCATGAGCGCTAAAAATAACAATACTATCATCAGGTACTTGGTGTAGCTCTTCAACAAAAACAGCACCGCGATCTTTTAAGCCATTAACGACATACTTGTTATGTACGACTTCATGACGCACATAAATAGGCGGGTTAAAAATATCTAATGCACGCTCCACAATTGAGATAGCGCGATCAACACCCGCACAAAAGCCACGAGGGTTTGCTAATAAGATATCCATTAGCCAGTTACCTCTAAAATATCAACTTCAAACGTCACTTTTTGACCTGCTAGAGGATGGTTGAAATCGATAGTCACAGAGTCACCAGCCACTTCACGAACAAGGCCTGGTAGCTCGGTACCATCAGGCTGAGTGAAAGCGATAATACTGCCCACTTCAGCTGGCGCATCAGGACCAAACTTACTGCGGTCAACATAATAGATGTTGTCTGGGTTTGGCTGACCAAATGCATCTTCAGGTTCTAAATCAAAAGATTTACTCTCCCCCGCTTTTAAGCCTAAAAGGCATTTTTCAAAGTTTTCAGTCAGGCTACCATCACCCATGAACAACTTTGCAGGTTTGTTATGTACTTTTGTTGAATCAGCTGCCGATCCGTCTTCTAGCTTGATCGAAAAATGAAAAAGAACTTCTGATTTTTCGCCAATGACGTGTTCGCTCATGCTTTTTTCTCCTGAGAACCATCTGCACCTTCACCTGTGAAGGCATCTAAAAGAAGTAGACCCGCACCACAAACAATTGCGATATCAGCCACATTGAATGCTGGATAGTGCCAATCTTGATAATAGAAATGTAGAAAGTCTACAACATAGCCATGCACTAAACGGTCCACTAGGTTGCCAATCGCACCACCAATGACCATTGAGTAAGCGCCACATAACACCCAGTTTTTCGCTGGCAGCTTTTTCAGCCAATAAGTCAGTAATAAACTGATCACCACCGCAATGCTGCTGAAAAACCAGCGTTGCCAACCGCCTGCATCACTCAAAAAACTAAATGCAGCACCATAGTTGTGCATGTAAGTGAAGTTAAAAATTGGCAAAATCTCTATCGATTCATAGAGCTTCATATTTGCCACGACTACTGCTTTGGTTATGTAGTCTACTGCAAAAAGCAGTAGACTCAGTACTAACCAAATTAAACCCGATTTTTGTTTAACTTCGGTCACTCGCTGCTCCTACGCAAACTGACGCTGTTCGCCGTCACCGTCAACGTTGCTCACACAACGACCACAAATCTCTTCATGGCCTTCGTGTGTACCAACATCATCACAATAGTGCCAACAGCGGTCACATTTCTTCGCGTCCGTTGAAGCGACTTTAATGAATAAGCCGTCAATATCTGAAGACTCTGCACCTTCAGGTTTCGCACTGACTACTTCAACATTTGCTTTTGACGTCAATAGTACGAAGCGTAACTCGTCACCGATCTTATTCAGCGTCTCAGCTAAGTCACCACCAGTGTATAGCGTCACTTCAGCTTGAAGTGTTGCACCAATAACTTCATCTTTACGCGCAGCTTCTAATACCTTGTTAACTGCATCACGTACTTCAAGCACTTGCTGCCAGTATGTATTGTCAAGTTGGCCTTCAGTCACATTTGCTAAGCCTTCGTACCACACATCAGTAAATACAAAGTCACCACGCTCGCCTGGTAATACATCCCAAATTTCTTGTGCTGTGAAGCTCATGATTGGTGCCATCCAACGCGTCATTGCTTCTGCAATATGGTAAAGCGCAGATTGACAAGAGCGACGTGCATGACTGTCAGCTTTAGCTGTGTATTGACGGTCTTTAATTACGTCTAGGTAGAATGAACCTAGCTCACCGGTACAGAAGTTCATTAGCTTTTGCGTCACAACTAACATTTGATAGTTGTCGTAAGCACTGATGATTTCTTTTTGTAACTCAGCGGCACGTGCCACAATCCATCGATCTAGCTCAACCATATCTTCAACGGCAACTAAGTCAGTTTCTGGGTTGAAACCGCTTAAGTTTGCAAGTAAGTAACGGCTAGTGTTACGAATACGACGGTAACGATCAGCTGAACGCTTAAAGATTTCATCCGATACAGTCATTTCTGCCGTGTAATCTGTTGATGCAACCCATAGACGTAAAATGTCAGCACCTAGCTTATTCATAACATTCTGTGGAGAAATCACGTTACCTAGTGACTTTGACATCTTGCGGCCGTTTTCATCTACAGTGAAACCATGAGTTAGTACTTGCTTATATGGAGCATGGCCGTTAATCGCTACCGACGTCATCATAGAAGACATGAACCAACCACGATGTTGGTCAGAACCTTCTAGGTATAAATCCGCAGGACCGGTTAACTCTTCACGCGCATCTACTACACAAGCGTGTGTTACACCTGAGTCGAACCATACGTCTAGCGTATCTTGTACTTTTACATACTGCTCGGCATCAGCACCGATTAAATCAGCTGCGTCTAAGTCATACCAAGCTTGAATGCCTTTTTCTTCAACCAGTTTTGCAACGTCTTCGATTAGGTTTTCAGTATTTGGATGTAACGCACCTGTGTCTTTATCAACGAATAAAGAAATTGGCACACCCCATGTACGTTGACGTGAGATACACCAGTCAGGGCGACCTTCAACCATGTTCGCAATACGGCTCTCGCCCCACTCAGGTAACCACTGCGTTTTTTCGATTTCACTTAGTGAATCTTTACGTAAGTCAGCTTGATCCATGCTGACAAACCATTGCGGTGTAGCACGGAAGATAATTGGCGTTTTGTGGCGCCAGCAATGTGGGTAGCTATGTTGTAATGCATGATGGTGCATTAACGCGCCTTTTTCTGTTAGCACTTCAATCACGCTCGCATTGGCTTTAAATACGTGCTGACCTGCAAATAATTCAGTATCAGGCAGATAAACACCGTTTGCGCCAACTGGATTTGCTACTTCTAGGCCGTATGCCTGGCCTGCCGCGAAGTCTTCTTGACCGTGACCTGGTGCGGTGTGAACAATACCCGTACCAGAGTCAGTTGTTACGTGCTCACCTAAAATTACAGGTACGTCAAAGTCATAGAATGGGTGTGCAACACGTAAGTTATCTAACGCTACACCTTTTGCATAACCTAACACATGGAAATGATTGAAACCGAAACGGTCCATACAATCTTTAACAAGCTCAGAGCCAAGGATTAAGCGCTGTACTTTACCTTCGTCTTCAACTTGAACTAGGGCATATTCTAGATTTTCGTGAACAGCAACCGCACGGTTAGCAGGCAGTGTCCATGGCGTTGTAGTCCAAATAACTGTACCGACTGTGCCATTACCTTCATGACCTTCTGCTAAGCCAAATGCTGCGACAACCGCTTGTTGGTCAACAAAGTCAAAACGTACATCGATCGCCGGTGATTGCTTGTCTTGGTATTCAACTTCCGCTTCAGCTAGTGCTGAACCACAGTCTGTACACCAATGAACCGGCTTAGCACCTTTATGTAAGTGACCGTTTTTAATGATACGACCTAAAACACGGATTGCGTTTGCTTCAAAGTCAAAGTTCATTGTTAGGTAAGGTTTGTCCCAGTCGCCAAATACACCTAAGCGCTTGAAGTCAGCCTTTTGCCCTTCGACTTGCTTTTTAGCGTAGGCACGGCATTTCTCTCTGAACTCAGCTGCAGATACTTTATGACCAGGTTTGCCTACTTTTTTCTCTACTTGTAGCTCAATAGGTAGACCATGACAGTCCCAACCAGGTACATAAGGTGCGTCAAAATCAGAAAGCGTTTTAGACTTAATAATAATGTCTTTTAAAATCTTATTAACTGAGTGACCTAAGTGAATATCGCCATTTGCGTATGGAGGACCATCATGCAAAATAAATGGCTTCTTACCTTTTTTCGCGTTACGAATTTGGCCGTAAAGGTCAGCTTCGTACCAAGCTTTCAGCATTTTTGGTTCGCGTTGCGCAAGATTACCGCGCATTGGAAACTCAGTTTCCGGTAGGTTCAAAGTATGTTTGTAGTCGCTCATTTATCCTAGTTTCCGTATCGGCTACTTAATAGTAAAACATTGTTGTGCGTCAGCCACATCACTTGCTATTTGCTCAGTCAACTGGGCCAATGTCTCGAATTTTTTTTCATCTCGAAGCTTTTTAACCAGCTCCACTTTTAGAAAACGTCCGTAAACGTTTTCATCAAAATCAAATATATGCACTTCTAATAGTGCTTTGGTGCCATTTAACGTTGGCTTTGTGCCAATGTTTGCCACCCCGTTTAATACGCGGTTGTCTAAATAAACTTTAACAGCAAACACCCCCTGTACAGGGATCACTTGACGTTTTAGTGCAATATTCGCGGTTCTAAACCCAAGCTCTCGGCCTTTTTTCCAGCCGTGGATCACACGACCTGAAATCGCATAGGTATGACCTAGCATCTGGTGCGCCGAATCTAAATCACCTTGCGCAAGTGCCGCTCTGATTAAAGTACTACTTACACGGCAATCATCACGGCGTAAGCTGGCCGTGCTTTTGACATGCATATTTAATTCAGCGCCAATTGCGCTCAGCATATCAAAATCGCCTTGGCGGTTTTTGCCAAACTTAAAGTCATCACCCACTGTAAGTGCTTTAACACCTAGCTTTTTGATTAACACTTGTCGAACAAACTGTTCGGCATCCATCGAAGCAAACTCTTTGTCAAACTTTACACATATCACTCTGTCGATGCCGAGTTTATCTAGTAGAGCAAGTTTATCTCTTAGTCGTGTTAAGCGTGCCGGCGCTTTGTCTTTGGCAAAAAACTCTTGCGGTTGCGGCTCAAACAACATCACGGTACTGGGTAATCCGTACTGTTCAGCATCCTGTATTAAGCCTTTTAAAACAGCAACATGACCTAGATGCACACCATCAAAATTACCTATTGTCAGCACACACCCTGCGTGTTCTGCTCTAATATTATGGATGCCTCTAATTAATTGCATGAAATAAAAGCCTTCACCACCAATTTATTCAAAGTGCCAGATTATACCCAAGTTGCTTGAAAATGCGAATAATCAGATAACCTTAACCTAAGGCTCATACTATGCCTTAGGTTAGGTATTAAGCCGAAGCTTCTTTTATGGTCTTCAGTCGTACCCCAAACGCGAAAAGGACACCGAAGTAACTTACCATGGCCACAGCGAGTAAAGCGCAAAGTAATGTAATTTGTTCAATCAAACTCCAGCTTTGCCATGTGTATTGCTGAGCAATAAAATAAACCAGCACTGCCATCAATATTGCACTCACAATACATTTCAATGCAAACCATAGGCTAAAAGAAGAGAACTGATACACACCTTGCTGGTTTAGCTTTCTATAAAGCAAAAACGCATTACAACTTGCTGATAAAGAAGTTGCTAAAGCTAATCCTAAATAGCCAATGAATGGGGCAAGCATGATGTTAAACACCATGTTCAAAACAAGCGTGATAATACCGATCTTGACCGGAGTTTTAGTATCTTGTCGGGCATAAAAACCGGGTGCTAATATCTTAATCAACATAAAACTGACTAAGCCAACCGAATAGGCGGCAACGCCCATACTCACTGCTTTGACGTGATCGACTTCACCCTCAGAGAAAGCACCATGATCAAATAAAACAGAGATAATTAGTGGGCTAATTACCATCAAACCCGCCATGGCCGGAAAGCCTAAAAACAGTACAAAGCGCACACCCCAATCTAATGTGTTCTGAAAATCTTCTGATTTTTCTGTGGCATATAGTTTAGACAATGCGGGCAAAATAACCGTGGCAATACCAATACCAAACAAGCCTAATGGGAACTCAATGAGTCTGTCTGAGTAGTAAAGCCAAGCTATGGAGCCCGTCACTAATAGTGAAGCAATGATGGTATCTAGCAATAAGTTAATTTGCGAAATCGACACCCCAAACATGGCGGGTAACATTAGCTTGCGCACTTTCGTCACTTCAGGAGAGCGCCAAGCAAACACTGGTTTATTCACCATACCGATACGTAAAAGAAAAGGAATTTGAAATAAAAGCTGTGCTAGACCACCAACAAATACTCCAATAGCCAGTGCATAAGCACTCACATCAAAGGCATCATGTAACAAAATCGCACAGCTAATAATAGAGATGTTTAATAAAACCGGGGTAAAAGCCGCTGCGGCAAAGCGGTTATAAACATTTAGCACAGCACCACTCAGTGCAACCAAGCTAACAAAGAACAAATATGGAAAGGTAAATTTTAATAAGCCACTCGCTAATTCAAACTTTCCTGCATTTTCACCTCCTTGCCACCAGTCAATAAACCAACCTGTACCAAATAACGCTGCGATGACGGGGGAGCCAATCACACCGAGAATGGTCACTATTAGTAAAATGGTTCCCAAAGTACCCGCGGCTTGAGCAACAAACAGCCTTACTTTGTCGTTTCCATGCTTTTCTTTTATTTCGGATAGCACTGGCACAAATGCTTGAGCAAATGCCCCTTCTGCAAATAGTCGTCTTAAAAAGTTTGGGATACGGTTCGCAAATAAAAACACATCTGCAGCAAGCCCTGCCCCGAGTAAATTTGCAACGACAGCATCCCTGACTAGTCCCATCACGCGTGAAATCATCGTCATGGCACTGACTATCATGCCTGATTTAAATAACCCTTTTGCCACAAATTTACTCCCAAGAACATATAACTGGCAGATTATGCCACAGACTTATACTGTCCTTGAACGCCAACCTTCGACAATTTGTAAATATCTTTCGTTTAATACTAGGTGTCGAGTTATAGATTTGATACAATCGCCCGCAACAATCACAAAACCATGAGGTGTTATGGTTTTGTTGATTCTGAGCCTGTTGCAACTAGCGCTATGCAACTTAAAACCATGGTTTTAGTACATTCAGGCCAATATGACCCAAATGGAAAAGGCTGGGTGGTCATTTTTTATTGACTTTTGAGAATAAAACAGGCATATTCCTCGGCCTTTAAATTAAGCTTATTTTAAGATTGTTAGGAGCAAACCTTGGCTAACATCAAGTCTGCAAAAAAACGCGCTATTACTAGCGAAAAGCGTCGCAAGCACAACGCAAGCCGTCGTTCTATGATGCGTACTCTATTCAAGAAAACTGTAGCTGCTATTGAAGCTGGCGACAAAGAAGCTGCAACTGTAGCTTTCGCTGCTGTAACTCCAGTTTTAGACCGTTACGCAACTAAAGGTCTTATCCACAAAAACAAAGCTGCTCGTCATAAGAGCCGTTTAGCTGCTAAAATTAAAGCACTATAATTTGTTTTTGAATGAAAAAACCGACTGTTAAGTCGGTTTTTTTTTGCCTTTAAGAAAGGAAGAAGAGAAGCTTTTTTTAATAAAGCTCCAATTCTGGATAAAACTTTTTCAGCATCGCTGCAATTTTCTTCGGTGAAAACGGTTTAACCACAAACCCTTTTGCCCCTCTTTCGATAGCATCTTTAACGTTATCAACGGTTGAATGGGCAGATACCATCACAACATTAATATTTTCGTTGATTTTATTAATGTCAGCGATCAGCTCTTTGCCGTCACCGTCAGGTAATTCGATATCCAAAAATACAATATCGAAATGTTGTTCTTCGCATGCGGTAATACATTGTGTCGCAGTAGAGGCTTCTCTCACATGGTCTATTCCCAAGTGCATCAATGTTTGATGTAAGAAACTACGAACTGTACCCACGTCGTCCACTATCAGTACTGATATCTGTTGGTCCATAATCATCCTTTCATATGCCGCCGAATAAATTTAGGCTATGATTAAATCATAGAATCATTATAGAGACATGCAAATAAAAGGCTACAAAACGAATGTCTAATCAATCAAAAAAACAATCTTTACTAGGACAAGTTAATCCACAACAAAAAAAACGGCAAAGTAGTCAAAAGAAAAAACGTCTTTCTCCACAACAACAAAATGTCGCTATGGCACAAGCACAATTAGCCCAAACTCAACTCAATAACCCCCGAAAACAAAAAGGTATCAAACGTTGGATTACACTTTGCATTATTGCCTTATTAATTATTGTTTTTCCTAAACCGCAATTGATTACCTATGAAAAACTAGGGGTCGTTGCTACCAGTGTCTATTGGTCTGCATTGCCAGGTCTTGATCCAGTCATCTTTGATTCATCGCTTCACCCAAGGCCAGCACTAGATAAGAATACTCTCTATTTATGTATGAATAAGCTCGATCCTGATACCTGTCAGAAGTATCAAATAATCAAAAAAGAAGGTTTCTTTAGTGCCTTAAAAGTGCTTATTTCGAATTAAAAAAACTAATCTGAAAATTACAAAAATACTCGTTTGAAGCATGGTCAAACTAACACCATAATGGCGCTCCTCTAACCAACCACAGGAACCCAAACAGACCATGCCAAACGAGCTCGACTTGTTGCTAAACATAGTGCTTCTACTTTTAGGTGCTGGAGCCTTTTTTATCAACCACTTAACTACTTTACGCGTTGCCGCATTGGCCGCTTGTAGCTTATTATTTTTATCGTTTAGTTTTGATCTGATGAGTACCAGTGTGGTGTCTAATTTAAGTCTAATTATGATTAATACATTTTATCTATTTAAAGTGTATACATTCGGACAACTTAAATTAAGTCATACCGACTAACATATTATTAACCTATCCTTTAAATTGTCTTGGTAGCCAATTCCTTAAGGCTAGGCTAAAATCATCGCCATATCTTCAATGCTACAGCTGAGGTGACGTATGGCGATGACAGATGAAGAATTGTTTATGGCTTCAATGGGTGATGTCACTCCGCTTGCCAAGAACAATCAAATAGAACTACAAAAGAAAAAAAACGCCCCGACCCTGAGTCAACTTGAAAAGCGCAAAGCCGCTGAGCAAGAGTTAGACTTTGATCCTAATTATCTTTCCACCGAATATGTAGATTTACTTGATCCACACGACTTACTGAGTTTTAAGAAAAGTGGTGTGCAACATGGGGTGTTTAAAAATTTACGCTTAGGAAAGTATCAAATCGATGCCACTTTAGATTTACATGGCAAAACATTTAGAGAAGCCAGAAAAACACTCTTTGATTTTGTTACCGATTGTCAGCAAAGAAGTATTCGTGTCTTGCTGATAAGACATGGCATTGGGTTAAACAGCAAACCACACCCAGCCATTTTAAAAAGTTATACTAATAAGTGGTTACAAGAAATGCCTATCGTTTTAGCATTTCACAGCGCATTGAAGTGCCACGGTGGTTCTGGTTCAACCTATGTACTGTTAACTAAAAGTGAAGAGAAGAAATTAGAAAACCGAGAGCAACACGCTAAGCGTTAATCTCCTGATAAGCATTGCAGCTTCCATGATCTGGAAGCTCTGCTGCTTTCGCCTGGGTAAACCAAGCAGAAACTGCCAAGAGAATTACTGAGATAAAAACGAAAGAAAATTTAACTCCACCTTGACTGTCACGCATTGTATTACCCTGTTTATTATTATTTTTTTACTAAACTACTGAAAGTATAAAATTCACACAAGATGTTTTTTTATACAGTAAGTGAAAGGCATGAATAAGCCTCTCAACTTAAGTATTTACAGTACTTATGTATTAGTCTTTTAATACCCTTTTTGTTTGCACACCAGATTACTTAACTGTGTATTTGATTGCTGTGCTTTGACATTATACGCAATTTGTTCACAGACTGTTTTGAGCTGAGTTAAAGCCGCGCAATGTGGTGTAATGGTTATTTTGGGGTGAGACCAAAAAGAATGCATTTTAGGTAGAGGCTCTTCGGTAAATACGTCCAACACTGCAGCGGCGAGTTCGTCTTGCTCAAGGGCTATTAATAAATCAGATTCGTTTAAATGTTTACCTCGAGCAACATTAATTAGTAGACAATGATCTGGTAACTGTTTAAACACCTCTAAATTCAAAATCTCTTCTGTCTCTGACGTCAACGGCAATAAACACACCAATACATCAAGCTCTTTTAGAAAATCAGATAGCTGAGCGTCACCATGGAAGTGAGTAATATGTTCTAATTGCTTTTCAGAGCGAGACCAACCACTGATTTTAAAGTTATTGCTAATCAGCTTGTTTGCAACACTTAACCCTAATTCTCCCATGCCTAAAATACCCACATGTTGAGTTGAATGCGCACGCTTTGGCTTCCACAGCTCTTGTTGCTGTTTTATTAAGTACTCTCTAATACGAAGCTTATGCGCCAAAGTATGAGTTAATACATATTCAGCCATGTCCTCAGCCAATTGTGTATCTACTATGCGAGTGACTTGAACATGTTCAGGAATAAGCCTTAAGTCAATCGCATCAACACCCGCCCCATAACTCTGCACCACTTTCAAATTAGGTAGCTGTGCCCAAAGCGTTTCAGGTGCTTTCCAAGCCAATACAAATTCGATTTCTGCTAAGTTTTCGCAGTGCGGCCACTCATATATTTTAACATTAGGTAACTGTTCGCTAAGTTCAGCAAGGAGTTTGTCGTTATTACGACCAGTGACACAGACTAAAACTGACATTTATTTTCCTAAATATATAATTATCACTACATCATATTAAGCTTAATCGCAACGCTCAAGCTTCGACAAGGCATAACTTCACTCTGATATTTAAGGTGTCATAAAAGCACCGTAAAACTGCAACAGGCTTGTCACACAGTATTTTTAATCTACAAAAAACTTACTGTAGAGAACGATCATGATCAGTGTTGATAAGGTTATCGAGGCTAATTTACCCCAGTTAGAAAAATCCCCAAAAGTAAAAGGGCTAGTCAAAAAAGGTTTGGGGTATTTACTTCATGAACAAGAATTTGTGGCATTTGCTGATACCTACCCGCATCTACAAGGGTTAGAATTTGTTGAGCAAGTGCTTGACGAGCTTGAATTTGATGCTCGTTATACCACTAAGCAACTTGAGCATATTCCAAGCGAGGGCTCTGTTGTGATCGTCGCAAATCACCCTATCGGCTCTTTAGATGCACTCGCTTTAGTAAAACTTATCAGTAAGGTACGAGGAGACTTAAAAGTCGTAGCAAATCGCATGCTGATGTCGCTGACGCCCATGCACTCGTTATTACTCCCCGTTGATAATTTATCGGGGACTAGCCGAAAGCAAGAACTCAGCAATATTCATAAACACCTCAAGCAAGGTGGCGCTATGCTGATATTTCCTGCTGGTGAAGTATCACGTCTCAGTCCAACAGGGATCAAAGACTGTAAATGGAATAGTGGCTTTCTGAGAATGGCAAAACGCGCCAACTGCCCCATTTTGCCCATCCATATCAAAGCCAAGAATAGCCCTTTGTTTTATGGTACTTCCATGCTCTATAAACCATTAGCAAGCTTGCTGTTGGTTAAGGAGATGTTTAAGCAACGCCAAAAATTTTTAGAGTTCGAAATTGGTGCATGCATTCCGCCTGAGTCTTATTTACATAACAATGTAAAAGACAAAGAAATGGTCTCTCTCATTCGTAAGCAACTTTATCGCATTGGCTCTAAAAAGACATTGCCGCTCACAACACAAACACCTGTTGCGCCTCCTGAGTGTAAAAAAGCCTTAAAGAGTGCTCTTGAAGCGTGTGAGCGTATTGGCGAAACACAAGATGGTATGCAAATTTACCTTTACCATTACACGGGTAGCTCGGTCATTTTCAGAGAGTTAGGTCGATTACGTGAACATGCATTTAGAGCAGTTGGTGAAGGCACAGGTAAACGCCGAGATATAGATAAATACGATATGCATTACACTCACTTAGTGTTATGGGACCCTAATCAACTTGAACTTGTGGGGGCTTATCGTCTTGCCAGCGCCAAGAAAGTTCTTGAGCAACAAGGCCGTGAAGGCTTATACACCGACACCTTAGTCGATTACAGTGACAAGATGACACCCTATTTTGAACAGGGCCTAGAGCTAGGTCGTAGTTTTGTCCAGCCAAAATACTGGGGACGTAAAAGTTTAGATTACCTTTGGTATGGCATAGGTGCATTTGTAAAACGTTACCCTGAACACCGTTATTTATTTGGGGCTGTGAGTCTATCAAATGCTTTACCTGAAGAAGCTAAAGCCATGCTGGTATATCACTATCAGCATTATTTCGGTGACCTCAAAGAGCATGCCGTAGCAAAACATAAATACCGACTTGATTCGATTCAAAAAGACAATTATCAAAAACTATTTTTAGGCAACAACATCAAAGCTGATTTCAGTGAATTAAAGCATGTACTAGCAAATATGAATGCTCAAGTACCGACTTTATTTAAACAATACACTGAGCTATGTGAAGAAGGCGGCGCGAACTTCCTCTGCTTTAGCGTTGACCCTGATTTTAGTAACTGTATTGATGGCTTAGTGCTGGTTGATCTTGAGAAAATCAAACCACAGAAAGCAAAGCGTTATTTAGCATAAATAAAGAATAATGACTGGTTAATTTGTAACCCTCCGAGCTAAAATACAAATTCGGTATTTGAAACAGATAGAAACATGTTTAAGGTTTCTATCTGTAATTTTCAGTGTTAACGTCGGGTCTATTAAATTACAAAGGACCCAATACGTTTCAAAGATGATCAGAAAAGTACTTCAAATAGCCATTTTTGCGGTAATATTTATCGCAGTAACCGCCTATCAAGAGCTAGGCATGTTAGCAGATAATGGTGAACAGTCCGCACCTTACTTCTCATTACCGACACTTGAAAATGAGCATAAGCAAATCAGTTTAAGCGAATTTGAAGGGCAGCAAACCGTTGTGTACTTCTTTGCACCTTGGTGCAGTATTTGTAAGTTCAGCATGCCAAATTTAGATAAGCTTCATGAACAACAAAAACTCAATGCCGTTGCCATTGCCCTGGATTATGATTCAAAAGAAGCGGTTGAAGCCTTCACACAAGATTTAGACCTTAGCATGCCAGTGCTCATGGGTAATCATCAAATCGCCGCCAACTTTAAGGTGAAAGCCTACCCCACTTATTATGTGATTGATGAGAACCTGATAATAACTGAGCGTTCTGTTGGGTATTCGACAGAGCTTGGATTAAGAGCCCGCTTATAAGCTGTGTTAATTAAATAAGAAAGCCTTAGTCAGAAAACATTTGTAAAAATGTCTTTATAAGCAACCTTTGTAATAAAGTGTAGAAGCGCCTCTACACTTTATTACCTAAACCCCTAATACACTTACAACTTATCTCCTTAAACTAATCGCCAATTCATCCAAACTCAGCTTGCAACAAGGATCCCAAATGAACAAGCTCGGCGCATTTTCAACTACCCTATTTAAGTTTTCACCGTTATTTTTAGCCATTTCACTGCCTGTTCATGCCGATGAGCAAAAACAGCAGAACAAAAAAATTGAGCACATTGAAGTACTCTATAAACGTAGTAGTATCACCAGTGAAATTACCGAAGATACTGAAAAGTTGATTGAAATGCCCGGTGCACTTGGCGATCCATTAAGAGCCGTTTATGCTCTACCAGGTGTTGTCGCTGCAGGCGGTTCAATGAGCGAACCTGCAGTTAGAGGCTCATCGCCCAGTGATAATATTTTCGAAGTGGACTTTATGCCTGCAGGCTACATATTCCATGACTTTGGCAGCTCTATTTTCAATCGTCATATTATTCAGGATTTCCAGCTTTACTCAGCTGGTTATGGCGCAGGTTATAGTAATGCTACAGGCGCAGTGTTCGATGTGACATTACGCAACCCTAAGTATCAACCTATAACCACTACCCTAGATTTTTCGATGTTTAATGCCGGTGTATTTGTTGAAGGTCAAGCCACAGAGAATACCGCATTTTACTTTTCAGCTCGAAAAAGTACTTTGCCGCTATTTTTCTCAGAAGGAGAAGAACTTGAAGATGATGACGGCGAATTAACGGGGGTAACAATCAACGATGCGCCCGATGACCATGATTATCAAGGGAAATGGCTTTGGGATATCAATGCGAATAATACCCTAACTTTTAATTTCACTGGTGCAGAAGACTCAGCCGCGGCTGGCTTTAATGAACGTGCAGAACTTGCACAAAAAACACCTGAATTTCAGGGGGATGCACGATTTATCCGCGAATTCACCAGCCAAAATATTTTATGGGATCACTATAATAAAAACTATCACTTCAGAGTCGGGTTAGGCGTGTTAGACCATTCTGGTCGACTTGAATATGGTAAACGAGCCACGTTAACGGAAGGATATTTCGAAGAAGAAGCAGAAAAGCAAACAACACTCAAGGCCCAATTAAACTACAAGTTAAATACACATCATCGAGTCGTGACTGACTTTGCTTACTTCGATAATGAAACCACATATAAGTATGACTCTTTTCAGTATTTATGTACTGAACTAGATCCTGATTGTGACCTGAAAAAAGGCGAACGCATAACCGGTAAACAAACTGCTGGCGCAGATAGCGGGTTTGTTGGTATCACCCATGTTTGGCAAATCAACGACAAGCTACAAACTGAAACCGGCGTGCAATTTCAACATAACAAACTCACTGATGAAAACTTTGTACAGCCTCGCCTTGCTTTAAACTATAACTTATCTGACTCAAGCACTATAACGGCTAAGTTTGGTCAGTATAACCGTCAACAAGACATCGACTACATTTTACCTGAGGTCGGCAATCCAAAACTAAAATCACAATCAGCAAATCACACGACTCTTGGGTTCGCGCAAGAACTTGAAAATGAATGGTCTTGGTCGGTAGAAGCCTATTATAAGACCATGGAAGATTTACCTTTGGCGATTGAAGATTCAGCCCCCGATGCACATAACCTATATGCCAATGATGTTGAAGGCCGAGCCTATGGTGTTGATTTTCTGATCAACAAAAACAAAACCGATAACTGGTATGGGTGGCTAGCATTTAGTTATGCCAAAAGTGAGCGTACGGACTTAAGAAATAATGTCACGCGTGACTACTATGCCGATACCCCATTTGTGTTCAATGCAGTATTTAACTACGAAATTAATGAGCTTTGGCAAGGCGGCTTTAACTTTACAGCACGAAGTGGTCAAGCATATACACCGATTGTTGGCGTGAGAGAAAACCCAGACTTCGATAATCGCTTTTTACCTGTCTATGGCGAGCCATTCTCAGAGCGTCACGATCTTTATCACAGACTCGACATACGTTTTGAACGTAAAACACGCGTATTTGGCCTAGATGGTAAACTTATTCTGGAACTAATGAACGCATACGGCCAAGACAATGTCAGCAGCATCGACCTTGATTACAAAAAAGTAAAGTCAGTAAATGACTTATATATAGAAGAAGAAACCGATGACTTTGAGATACGCCCTTCTATTGGGTTTAGCGTGACTTTCTAATATCACTTTTAAATTAGTTTTCGACCCTCCTAGGGCTTACCATATCTTGGTAAGCCCTGCATGATCCGCGCAAACAAAACCGGGAAAGAATGTTTATCCATAAAAGCTAAATTAGCCAAAGGTGGAGATTTTAATAAGCTCGCCAAGCAGCACTCTAGCTGCCCTTCTAAAAAGCGTGGCGGCGATCTGGGTTAGTTTAACAAAGGCGATATGGTTAAGGCTTTTGACGATGTGGTGTTTAAAAAACCACTGTTTGAAATGTACTGCCCTGTGAAAACTAAGTTTGGCTATCACCTCATCAAAACCGTTTATAGAACCTAACACTCAATGAGCCCCCTGTGAATGAAACGAAGTTTGCTGCTTCGTTATCATCATTTTTATTGATGAATCCAATTCAATTAATCAACTTTTACTTCTTATAAATTCCTCTAAAATTAGTTGCAGTTAAACAAAATCATCAACGAGGAATTCAATATGTTTACAGTTATTTTTGGTCGTGAAGGGTGCCCTTTCTGTGTTCGTGCAAAAGAACTTGCTGAACGCTTAAAAACAGAGCGTGACGATTTTAACTATCGCTACGTAGACATCATCAAAGAAGGTGTGAGCAAAGCAGATTTAGAAAAGTCAGCAGGCAAACCTTGCCCAACTGTGCCACAGATTTTCTTAGATCAATCTCACATTGGTGGATTTACCGACTTTGAAGCCTATGCAAAAGAAAATCTAGGTTTGTACAGTAATTGAGCAACACATATTTGCAGAAAAGTAAAAAGCCCTAAACACCTTGAATTTGTTACTTTGCTGTAAATTTGCACAAAACGCACTGGTTAAATTTCACACAGCATCAGTCACATATAAATTAGTTCTAATTTATACAAGCAATTGCTGGGCTTTTCCTATACAATGCGCGCCTCTTTAAATTCGTTGAGGCGCATTAATGTCAGAACCAGTCACGTTTGAATCTTTAGATCTTTCACCTGCAATTTTAAAAGCAGTCGAAGAGCAAGGATATAAGACACCATCTGAGATCCAAGCTCAATGTATACCGTTATTGCTAGAAAGAAAGGACGTACTGGGACTAGCGCAGACGGGTACAGGTAAAACAGCAGCATTTGCATTACCACTATTAAACAATATTGACCCGGCTACGAAGCAGCCACAAATTTTGGTGTTAACACCAACACGCGAACTTGCTATTCAGGTAGCAGAAGCATTTGAACAATATGCTAAATACACTAAAGGCGTTGAGGTACTGGCGCTTTACGGTGGTCAAAGCTACGGCATTCAGCTAAGCGCTTTACGCCGCGGTGCACAAATTATTGTTGCGACACCGGGTCGTCTTATCGACCACATCAACCGTAAAACGATTGATTTATCGCAGCTTAATGCTCTTGTTCTTGATGAAGCTGACGAAATGCTTCGCATGGGCTTCATTGAAGATGTTGAAAACATCATGGAGCAAACACCTGAAGACAAGCAAACTTGTTTGTTCTCAGCAACTATGCCTAAGCAAATTCAGTCTATTTGTACTAAGTACTTAGACAACGCTGAGCAAGTTCGAATCGCAGCACGTAACTCAACTGTATCAACAGTTGAACAAGTATTCTGGCGCTCTACTGTTCATAAGAACAAAGCAATCGTTCGCTTCCTAGAAGCTGAAGATTACGATGGCGCAATCGTATTCGTACGTACACGTAACGATACTGTTCAACTTGCAGAACTACTTGAGCGTGAAGGTTTCTCAGCAGCACCATTAAATGGTGACATGAACCAACAAGCACGTGAACGTACAGTTGACCGTTTAAAAAGCGGCTTAGTAGACATAGTAATCGCAACTGACGTTGCAGCACGTGGTCTTGACGTTGAGCGTTTAAGCTTAGTTATCAACTACGATATCCCGCAAGACAGCGAAGCATACGTTCACCGTATTGGTCGTACTGGCCGTGCTGGTCGTACTGGTAAAGCAATCCTATTCGTGAAAGGCAATGAGCGTTACTTACTACGTAACATCATGCGTCACACTAAGTCTGAGATTGCAGAAGTTGAATTACCAGATGCGAAAACAGTTGAGCAAAAACGTATCGCAGCATTACAAGCTAAGCTTACTAATGCACTAGAGCACAAAGACATTACTTTCTTTAATGAAGTTGCTGTAGATCTTGCTCAAAAGCTTGAACTAAGCCCTGAAGACTTAGCGGGTGCGTTACTAGCGCTTGCACAAGAATCTTCACCGTTAAAAGTTGAAGAAATTAAGCGTGAACGTCGTGAACGTGATGATCGCCGAGGCCGTGATGGTCAGCGTAATGAGCGTGGTGGTGAGCGTCGTGGTCGTGAGCGCGGTGACCGTGGCAATCGCAACAGCAGCCAAACACCTATGGATACATACCGTATCGATGTTGGTCGTGATCACGGTGTACAAGTTAAGAACATCGTTGGTGCAATTGCGAATGAAGCTGATATCTCAAGCAAATTCATCGGTGATATTCGTTTATTCAACGAACACAGTACCGTTCAACTGCCAAAAGATATGCCAGCTGATGTATTAGGTCATTTCAAGAACGTATTTATCTGTAAGCGCCCTATGAACATGACTAAAAGTACACACCCAGCTGATCAAGCAGGTGGTGGTCAAGAACGTGGCTTCCGTGGTGAGCGTAACGATCGTGGTAACCGTGGCCAAGGTAAGCGTAGCTTCCGTGATAACCGTGGCGGTGACCGTAAGCCTCGTCGTGACGGCGAGCGTGGTGAACGCAAAGAGCGTCGCCCAGTAAGCTTCACAGCTTAATAAATAGCTAACACTAAAAAGCCCGCATAAAAATGCGGGCTTTTTTATGGCTTATTGAATAATATTTCCTTAGAGATATTAAGTTAACCCTAGTTTTCTTAATAATTTTTTAGATTCATAATCAGCACCATAAATTAGTCCACTTGCGCGATTATGTTGCCATGGCTGACCAATTTGAAACAATCCCATTTGCTCACTCAAAGCAACATCTAAAGTCTTACAATCTGTTTTTATCTCTGGGATCTGAATAATGTCATAACCCTGTTGATAACCTATCGCTGAAATCAAAATATCAGGATTTATACAATTTCCATCGTCCAGTACAACTTGGTTGTACTCAACAGCTGAAACCCGTGAAACTAATTGCACGCCTAATTGCCTGAGTTTCTTGTCATTAATACCTGTATCAGGAAACGGATCTCGGTGTTTTAACCAGTTAGCTAATTTAAACTGCTTAGGTATGCGTAAAAAGCCAAATAATTTCAGTAACCAAAAAGTAGAAATACCCAGGACTGATTGCGAAAATAAGAATCGCTGCTTACCTTGTGCGAGATATACTTTATTGTGTTGACTTAATGTTTTAGCAATCTGCCGACCCGATGCCCCATCTCCAGCAACCACAATATGCTTATTTCGAAACGCCATAGACTCTAATTCATTTAGGTCTAGTTGCTGAAAACGCGTTTGTTTATCAGATAAGCGTAATGGTGTTGAAAAAGCCCCTGTCGCTAGTACGACTGTTTTAGCTTTCACCTCACCTTTCGTCGTTTTAATTCGAAAACCAATCGTATCATCATAGGTAATGCCTATCACTTTGCAGTTGATAGAAAGGGGTAAGTCAGCGTGTTTGGCAAATTCAGCCAAGTAATCTGCAAATTCATCTTTCGTTAAATAGGTATTTTTTGAACTTGGTTGATGAAAATTAGGTAATTTATTAAGACTATTAGGTGTAAACAAGCTCAAACCTTGATAACGCTTCCGCCATTGCTCACCTACTTTGTTATGCGCTTCGACAATCTGAAAGTCGACATTGCGGGCTTGTAAATAGTGACCCAATACAAGCCCCATATGGCCTGCGCCAATAATTAATACATCAGTACTTAATTTCATAAATGCTCCAAAGTAATTACCGTCTTATGGTAAAAACATTCTGAGCATCTGAATTGAATAAACTGGCTATACTTTTGAATTAGCGTTTGTGTGTAACTAACTTACTTAATTGATGATAGTCGGAATGATATCCTTCATATAAATATTTAACATTTACCTTTTTTAAGTATTCTGCCAAATTATCTAAATCATTTTCGAGTTTATAGATTTGCGCAATTCTATAAAGTGTTAGTGCCAACATTCTAGGGTTACTATTCTTGTATAACAGCATTTCGGCTTGTTTATAATATTCAATTGCAATGTTATTTTTTTCTATATACTGATTACTTCTTGCAAAGTTATAGTATGCGATTATTTTCTTTTTATCATGTTTAGTATACCTAACCGCACTAAGCGCCTTTTGATACATCAAAGAGGCTCGCTCATAGCTCTTCCATTGAGAAAGTATATGCCCTTTATTCGTATTTAATTCAAAGTGGAAAATCGGTTCGACTTGTTCACCAAATTTATTTTCTGCTAATAGAAGTAATTTATATGCCCTTTCTTTGTCTCCAAAGACATACTCCATATTAGCTATCTCTACCATCCTTATCGGTTCTTCAAATAAATTGTAAATATTTTCTAGGTTCTGAATGGTCTTATTAGCAAAATACTTCGCTTGCTCAGTCTTCCCAAAATAAGAAAGGGCTTTTGAATAATAAAAGTTTAATTGAACCTCAAAGACTTCAGGCTTATTTTTAATATTTATAAGCTCAGGAGATAGCTCTATAATTTTTTCAAACTTCTGGTTGTCATAATAATAATCAAGCTTATAAGTCATAAGTTTAAACCAGGAGTTTGAGTACTGCTTCTCTAAATCAATCCTTTTATTTAACAGCTTTAAACATGATTTTTCTTTATAATTTAAGCAGTATGCTTCATGATCACTGAAATTTTCGGATGAAAACGAATTAAAAGAAAAGACACTTAAAAATATTAAAATAAATAACACAGCATTAATACTCAAGAAAAAATGTGAAGTGTAAAATCAATTAAAAACTCTGGAATTAACCTATAATCCCATTTTTAATTATACTTTTTTTCTAACTTTACTAGTTAAACGATGATAGCTAGGGTGATAGCCTTCAGATAAATGTAGAAAATTCACACGACTCAAATACTTTAACACAGCAGTTAAATCATTTTTTTTCTCATATACCTCTGCAGTTCTCAATAAAATAACCGCCAATAACTTAGGGTTATTTTGTTCTAACAATAATAGCTCTGTTTTTTTGAAATATTCTAAGGCCGTATCATGCTTCTCCATGAGTTGGTTAACTCGAGCAAAGTTAGATAAAGCAACAACTGTTTTTGCATCATGCTCTGTGTCTTGAATCCAATCTAGCGCTGTTTTATAAAATTTGGCGGCTCGGTTATAGTTTTGCCAAGTATAAAAGATGTGTGCTTTATTGCTGTGTAACTCAAAATGAAATATCGGATCACCACGCTCTCCAAATTTATTTTCAGCTAATAAAAGTAATTGATAAGCTTTCTCTTTATCACCGAACACATACTCCATATTGGCGATTTCAACCATCCTCATGGGGTCTTCAAATACATGATAAATTTTTTCCAGTTTAGCAATCGCTAATTGTGCGTAGTGTTTAGCTTTCTCTCTTTCACCAAAAAAAGCGAGCGCTTTTGAATAGTAATAATTCAACTGCATCTCAAACACTGTCGGTTTATTTTTTACTTCTAAAAGCGGGATCACCGTCGTTTCTATTTTACGAAATTCACGTCTGTCATAAAAATAGTCAAGCTTATACGAGACTAACTTATACCAGTCTTTTGAATATTGAGGAACTGAAGCCGCTTGTTGAGTCAGTAAAGCTAAGCAAGCCTGCTCTTTGTGATCTAAGCAATAAGATTCATGATCACTAAAGTTTTCAGAAGAAAATGCGAAAGAGGAAAAAACAGTTATTAATAAAAAAATAATGAGCACAGTCAGATCAGCTTAAATTCTTATACAACTTAATCAGTCTAGTTTAATTAAAGTTGAACATAGATAAGAAAAAACTATTAAATATGGGCTTCATTTAAACTCGATTACAATAAAACAACCCTAAAAAACTAAAAAAATTAAATCACACAATCCTTTATAACTAAACCCTATCTTGAGTCGTAATTAGTTATGCAGCTACAAAGTGCAAAAACAGAAATTTTCAAACTTTCAGTGTAAACAAGTGTAAACAACCTACTGCCTTTATTGCTAAAAAGTGTTTAAATGCACCACCTCATAAGTTATGAGGCTATTGTTAATAAAAGGAAAATAACAATGTTTAATTATTCAAAAGTCGCTTTAGGCGTAACCGCATGTATTGCCCTTTCTGGCTGTTTAGAAGTTGAAGATAATAACAACGATGCTTTAGTAGCCCAACTTGAACAACAGAACCAAATTTTACAAGGTCAACTTGATCACCAAATTGCACGTTCAGAGGCCTGGAAAACAGCCATCACACTTTCTGGCTCGGTAAAACTTGCCACTGAAGGCGATACTTTGACTGACGATGTAACTGTCACTCTTTACTACAACGGTAAATGGCATGATGCAGTGACGGTTGATGAAGCGGGTAATTTTGAAATTGCGGGTTTACCAAGCCGTACTGATGTTATCGCCCAAGTAAGCAGCCCATCGAATGCGATCATGACACGTAACTTTTTCTTCGAGACTGACTATTCAAATGATCAACTAGTCCAAAACATATCTACTTTTGAAGTGGGTCAACCTGAGACTCTTGAGTTCACAGTACTTGAAGAAGGCACAAATTTACCTTTCGAAGGACTAGTTTTAGAGGCCCACTTAAACGGTTATCATAACGGTTGGGTTGATGAAGCGATTAGAGAGTTAGTCGAAGATAACGTTTCTAAAGCCACTCTTAATTCTGAAACAGGCAATTATGAATTAGTTGTGCCAAAAGGTATTAATACATCACTTTCTCAAACTACTGATTTAGACGCTGATGGTATGGATGATGTAGAAGGCTTAGGGTTCAGCAACTCTTATCAGCTAAAATTTAATCCAGTAACATACTTAAGTAAAATCGAAGCTGAGCAATTTAAATTAGCACTGACATTCTTAGCCCCTGATGGTTCAGTCGTTAAACCTGACAACATTTTCGCTACTAATAATGACTTTGGTGAGAATAAAGCAAGTTTTGATGACGAAAGTCAGTCATTCACTTTAGATGCTAATTATTACGGTAACCTAGAAGTACTCATTCCTTCTTTTACGGCCAACGATATAACCTATCAAGCCAGCCAAGTAAAAGTTTACAACTTCAACGAACATTCTCAAACTTATGATGTCCGGATTGATGGTGGTTATTACTATAATGTCGATATTGTTCCACAAGATAATATTGTGAGCGTAGCTGTTAGGTTAAGAGGCGAAGAGCAAACCACCCCTAACCTTGAACTAGTTTCAACCACGCAAAACTTCCACCCTGAATCACATGCATTCACTTATTACTTTAATGCTCCTATTGAAGTAGGTAATCGAACAGAAGCTAAGCTACTTCATACTAATGCTCTGGTTGTTACCAAAGGTAATGCTTCCACTGATGACAATATTGCACCAGGCACAACAGAAATTAGGTATGAAGACGTTGAAGTGCCAGTGACAACCAGTTTGGCTTTTAACGATACAGCCTTAACTGTTACACCAAACAGCAAGTTAGTCGAAGGGGGAAATTACACCCTAACACTTAGAAGACCTGTAAATAAGCAATCAGGTTACTATGATGACTTTTATGACAACAAATATCTCAGTGTTATGACTACAACCAGCTTTGCTGAAACACTATTTAAGGCTGATAACTTTAACTACCGTAAAAATGGTAAGCTAATTACCGCGACCAATACTGCGGGAGTTGAATCTGCCGACTATAGCTCAGAAGAAAGTTCACAGATCTGCGTACTGATTGAGAATAAATACAATGTTTCTATCACTAATGTAGAGGTGATTAAGGCCGTAGCGAATGGTCAAGACGCAACTATTAGTAATAGCTGGGTGAATAACTCTGGTTCAAGCCGACTTTATCAATTAGCAGCCAATGAATGGCTTTCTTGGTACACTGTTGAAAAGGGCGCAGCCGTTGAAAATGGCTCATACAATAAATCGTGTTTGAGTATCCTAGACGATAATAGCAATAATGTAATGTTTAAAGATCACACCAATGACAATGAAAACAGCATCACAGTAGAAATTGAATATCGCATTAATATTAATGGTAATTGGGAAACCAAATATACTGAGCAAATGCTAAATATTAATTAATCTTAACTAGCCTATTGGTTTCAAATAAGCCGCGTATATCGCGGCTTATTTATTGAAACTATCTACTTTTTAAAGCAATACAACTGCCCTCAGCGGAAGATTCAACTTCCAAGCTAAAACCATTTACACCACATAAACGCTCAACCAAAGACAAACCTATGCCAAAGCCACTGCTGTTCTTCGCTTTTACACCTTGTTGCTTCGCGTGTTGAAAATCAAAGCCACAGCCACTGTCTTTTATTTCAAATACACTATTTCGAGCGTGAATTTTTATACCGCCTTGCTCGGTATAACGCACCGCATTTTGCACTAGGTTTTCGATGATGATCTGCAAGCTTTATGAATCTGCATTTAATGTTGAACCCGGCTCTATCTCACACTCAATTTCGAGTTGCTTACGAATTTGAAAAATGTGCGAGCGAAGCGCGTCTGACTCAGGTGGCTCAGCCCCCATACCTTGTCATCAGATCGCTGCGACTTAAAGGTTTTGGGTGAGATTCGGCAATAGCCAGAAAGATTTGATAATGTAAATTCGATAAGGAGGTCACACTTTGCCAACGTTCAACGACTTGGGAATGACGATTGATTGTCAGCTCGCCAATTGCTAGTGCATACTCTGCCACAACTATTTTTCACATAAATACCAATGACATCTGGGGAGCCAAATATACTTAGCAAACGCCAAGGATAAACTAGTTATTGCTTAAGTTAGCCCTATCTAACTCATAGGAGAAAAGGGCTATTTTCATCTTAAATACCTCTATTGCTCTAGATTTAATGCATTCAACAAAGAAATATAACTTTCATGATAATGAGGTGATAGCTCATCAAACTCGACTAGCTCAAAATAGTCAATAGCCTCATCGATATCTTTCATTTTCAGCTTTACTTCAGCAATCCTTAATGCAATTACATAAATAAAATTATTGTCCTGCTGAAGCTGCAATAGCGCATAAGTTTTTTGGTAATATGTTAAAGCCTCTTCATATTTCAATAAAAACTGGTTAACTCTGGCTAAATTAGAATATGCGACCATTAACTTATCATCATGGCCTGTATTGTTGATCCAATTTACTGCTCTACGGTAAAAACGCTCTGCGCGTTGATAGTTTTTCCATTGATAAAAAATATGCCCTTTATTCGTATTAAGCTCGAGGTGAAAGATAGGATCATTTCTATCTCCAAACTTGTTTTCGGCAACGAGCAAAAGCTTATATGCTTTTTTCTTATCTCCAAATACATACTCCATGTTGGCAATTTCAACCATACGAAGTGGGTCTTCAAAAGTATGGTAGAGAGACTCAACATTTTGTATGACATAATTAGCATATTTCTTGGCTTCTTCAGGCCTACGAAAGTACATTAGGGTCTTAGAGTAAAAATAGTACAGTTGGATCTTAAAGCTTTCAGGTTGGTTTTCTATTTGAAGCAATTGAAGAATGAGTGATTCTAATTTTTTGAACTCAGTCTTATCGTAATAATAATCTAACTTGAAAGTCATCAGCTTATACCAGTTTACAGAATGTATCGGTAAAGCTTGCAGCTCGTTATCGATGAAGGTTAAACACTTAATGTCTCTTAGTTCTACACAGAAATCAGTGTGATCATTATAGGTTTCAGACGCTACAGAATGACTTGAAAGCAAAATAACTACAGTTAACAAGAGTAATTTAAACATGTTGCTATATTTTAACTAAACAGATTTTATTGTATATTAATCAACAATGGTTTCGCATAATACTAAATTACTAAACTGAATAATTTTATCGCAAAGTAATCATGCTACCTTCCGGTGATGAGTCAACCTTCAACTTCAAACCATTTACATCACATAAGCGCTCAACCAAAGACAAACCTATGCCAAAGCCGCTGCTGTTCTTCGCTTTTACACCTTGTTGCTTCGCGTGTTGAAAATCAAAACCACAGCCACTGTCTTTTATTTCAAATACACCATTTCGAGCACGAATTTTTATACCGCCTTGCTCAGTATAACGCACCGCATTTTGCACTAAATTTTCGATGATGATCTGCAAGCTTTGTGAGTCTGCATTTAATGTTGAACCTGGCTCTATCTCACACTCAATTTCGAGTTGCTTTGCGCTGATTTGCTCAGCGTAGTTTAAAATACTTTGCTCAATGAACGGCTCAATAAGTACTGGCTGTTTAGTGAGTTGTGTTTCGCCTCGTGCAACGAGTAATAGACTCTCTACTGTCTTTTGCATATTCTCAGCAGCATGGTGAATACGCTTAAATACGCCCCGCTGTTGCGCTGTCAGTTGCTTGTCAGCCTGTAGAAGCTCACATGCACCTAAAATACTGGTGATCGGCGTTCTCAGCTCATGACTGGCATCTCGGGTAAACTGAAGTTCTCGCTCGACAAACTCAGACACTTCATTGAGGGCTTTTTCTAAACTATTAGCAAACGCCCCAAGTTCGTTATTAGCAAATGGTGCAGCAAAGCCTTTTGGAAGACGCTCTGGGTCACATGAATTCAATAACTCGCTGAGCTCGGTAAGTGGTTTTAAAGCGCGTTTAGAAAAGAAATAAGCCAATAACGCACTCAACAGCAACATGATTGCCGCTAAGATACCTAACAAAATAAGCGCTGGCTGCGTAAAGCCTCTGACAACCAATAGCTGACTCACTTCTGACACCAACAGCGCATCATCAAACTTTAATCGCTCAATATGGTAATGCAGGCCATTCTCTCCAAAGATCTCTTTCTCTTTTGGATACTGTTCGAGAGAGCGCTGGATCTTTTCGGGCAATATTTCTTGGTTGTTATAAACCCTAAAATAACTTTTGCTGGGTGAACTGTACTGCCCTGTTGCCTCGTAACTTTGCTCTAATCGATGCCGCTCTTCCATAACTTCTCGGTGGATAAATTCATCTTCTACCGTGAACATAAAAATAAAACTCATACCGACAAACAGGCCTGAGTTGATAAGGGTAAATAACCCAAAATAGGCAACAAAACGGCTTTTTATGGTGCGAAACATTAACTTTCTACCTTCAAAGTAAATCCAACACCGTGTAAAGTCGCCAACATATCATAAGCAAACGGCTTATCGAGTTGCTTACGAATTTGATAAATATGTGAGCGAAGCGCATCTGACTCAGGTGGCTCAGCCCCCCATACCTTAGTCATCAAGTCGCTACGACTTAGAGGTTTAGGGTGAGACTCTGCAATGGCCAGCAAGATTTGATAATGTAAATTCGATAAGGGGATGACACTCTGCGCACGTTCAACAGCTTGAGTCTGGCGGTTGATTTTCAGCTCGCCAATTTCGAGTACATGATCTGTCGCAACCCGATGGCGCATTGATAGAGCTTCAATGCGAACCAATAGCTCTGCCAGTGCGAAGGGTTTTGTCAGATAATCATCGGCACCTTGCTTAAAACCACTGAGCTTATCATCTAATGTGTCGCGTGCTGTCAGCATAATAATGGGAATATGACGGGTACTTTGGGCTCTTAACTGCTGACAAACCTGTAAGCCGTCGAGGCCGGGTAACATGACATCTAATACGATGACATCAAAATAGCTATTCATCGCCAATTCAAGCCCTTGCGTGCCACTATAAGCAAAATCAACTTCATGACCTTGTGCCATCAAGTAATCCCCTATGTTGGCAGCAATATCAGTTTCATCTTCGACCACTAAAATTGATAATGCAGATGTCATACCCTATCCATTCTTATTCTTTTCAACCTAATGCGATACCTCGAGTATGCCATGCCACACCGTGAAGGTAATGTGAAATTCACTTTCACATCGCTTTCACACCTAAGTCAATAAGCTCATTACATCTTATTAAAGGAGCAATTGATATGGTTAAGAAAATACTTTTAAGTTTATTGGCTGTGGTTTTAGTTCTTGTGGCAGCTGGGTACTGGGCTTACAACCTAATAGACAGAGACGCTTTTAAGCATGATTTCAAAAACACTCAAAAGGCAGATCTACCTTACATTACAGAAAATATCCCTGAGCACAGAGGCAAAATATTAACGGTGGTTACCAGTCACAGTGAGCTAGGCAATACAGGCAAAACCGTTGGCTATGAATTGACTGAGTTATCACGAGCATATTATGTGTTTGAAGCCAATGGTTTTAGTGTCGATATCGCCAGCCCACAAGGTGGCAAGCCACCACAAGTGCTTGATGGCGACGATATGAATCAATACGACTATGCCTTTTTAAACGATGCAGCGGCAAGCAAAAAACTTGAGCACACCTTTAAGCTCAGTGAGGTAAACCCAGATGACTATCAAGCCGTGTATTTTGTCGGCGGTAAAGGCACCATGTTCGACTTTATTGATAACCCAGATATCACTCGTCTTGTTGAGCATTTTTATAATCATAACAAAGTCATTGCCGCAGTTTGTCATGGACCTGCGGCCCTGATCGGTGCTAAGAACGCCCAAGGCGATTATATTGTTGCCAATAAAGCCATTACTGCCTTTACCAACGATGAAGAATTATTGCTTATTCCTAATGCGCCTGAAGTCTTTGGTCAATTGCTACAAGATACACTAACAGAGCAAGGCGCTAAATTCAGCGAAGGTACAATGTATCTCAATAATGTTGAAATAGACGGCAACTTAATTACAGGGCAAAATCCATGGTCTGTATGGGCCATGGCAGAAGCCACGATTAAGCAGTTAGGCTACACGCCAAAAGTGCGAGAGATCACTGCGGAAGAACACGCCGTCACCATTTTAAACACTTATCACCAGCAAGGCTCTGAGCAAGCCCTTGCCGTTGCAAAATCCTTGCTAGAAAAACAGCAACCATACATGCGAAATCTAGTGTTTATTCATTCTCTTATGGCATTTATGCAGTTTGATGTGATTGAAGGAGTGAGCTTATTAGTCTTCGTACAGCAGTTGAAGAACTTAACCTGAACTCAGATTAACTAAAGTTTTTTGGCCGTATAGACTGCTTTTTACCGCAATAGTTTGTACACTTGCAGCATCAAAATAATCGATAAAAGAGAATTGTCATGACTATTGAGCGCAAACACACAAAACAACGTATGAGCCGTATTGTGGTTCACAACAACACAGTTTATCTATGCGGCCAAGTCTGTGCTGATGCCACACAAGGCATTAAAGAGCAAACGCAAACCATGCTAGACAAGGTTGATGCCCTACTTCTAGAAGCAGGCTCTGATCGCGAACATATGTTAAGTGCTACAGTGTACATCAAAGACATGCAATATTTCGCCGAGATGAATGAAGTGTGGGATGCATGGGTACCTGAAGGCCATGCCCCTGCTCGTGCATGTGTTGAAGCTGCGATGGCACGCCCTGAGCTACTTGTCGAAGTCTCAGTGGTTGCAGCAGTTAAAAACACTTAAACTCACAATCACCCAAATGAGCAAAAATCTTTGTTTTTGCTCATTTAATTTAACCTGAGCTTTGGTTAAGAGATTTACTAAAGTATTGATATTGAAATAATAAGTACTTTTTCAAGTCTGCAGCCGGAGGCTTTTAGCGATAACAAGGCGAATTTACGCATCAATAGCTGGCCTATTGTAAGTAAATTCAACGCTGTGAGCGCTGAAAGTAGCCGCTGGAGATAGATTTATTATCCAAAGCTCAGGTTAATTCACTTAAATTACAATATTTGCAGGACGTTTCAGCTGTTCAAACACGTCATCAACTCGCTTTACACCTAAATCAAATTCAGCACGACTACTTGGCCCACCAAGGGTAAAGCGTAAACCATTTAAAGTATTATCTGATGGCTGTTTAGGGTTTTCAAACACGTCTAATGTACGCACTTCAACTTTGTTGGCTTTTAATTGCCCCGCCAAAGCATGCATATTCAATTCACTTGCCAATGGAATAAATACATTGAGCCCAGCAAATACCGCCGTCATATGATGTTTCTCGAAAATGGCTTTGAGCGCAGCGATACGATAGCGAATTTCATCAGCCAGTTTATGTTGGTTATAAGCAAACTCTTTGCTTTTTAGCGAGCGCATCAAAAGCTCGAAGTTCATCATAGACACCGCCCAACACTGGCTGTGAATTTGTTTTAATAAGGTTTGCTGCCACAGTACCGGCGAGAGCACATAGCCGGCTCGCAATCCGCCTGCAAAGTACTTAGAAAAGCTCGCAATATAAAACACTCTATCAGATGCTTGCTGCCAAAGCGGTAAACGCCAGTTATCCGGTAAGCAGTAATTCACATCATCTTCCAGAATAAAGAAGTTGTAGCGGCGACTCAGAGCTAACAGTTGCTTTAATTTCTCATCGTTATAGCGCACATTCGTCGGGTTTTGGCAGTTTGGGGTAATGTAAATGGCTTTCACCGAGTGAGTTTTACACGCTTGCTCGAGCGCTTCTAAATCTAAGCCATCCTGCTGCACAGCAATGCCTAAGGGATTTAAATTGAGCGCGTCACAGGCGTGATAAAAACCAGGATAACAAAGGCTTTCATGCACCACATAATCGTTGGGCTGACACACTGACGCCAAACTTGCGTAAATACCCTGCTGCGCCCCTTGGCAAAAAATCACCTCATGTTGCTCACATTCAAGTCCTTTTTGCTGCAACCAATTCTTAAAAAAGCGTTGATGATGTGGCAGACCATTAAGCTTATAAGTCATTAACTGCTCTAACTCTACTGGCTCATTGACCAGTGATTGCATGGCTTTAGCCAGCACTTGCTGCTGCCCTAGCATGGGTTGCATGCTGGAAGCAAAATCTGTTTCAGAGGCAAACTCACTAACTTGCTCTTTGATTGCGACAAAAGTGCCCGCGCCAAGTCGAGCAGTCACCACCGCCCTTTGCTCTAACAAAGCATAGGCCCTGGTCACCGTACCATGGGTGATCGACAGAAAATCAGCGAGCTGTCGTTGTGGCGGTAATTTCTCACCAAAGCCCAATGCTTCTTCAGCAATCGCTTGTTCTATTAACTGTGCCAAAGCGCGGTACTTAGGATGAGTTTGTGAAAGTGTATGAAACCTATCTAAATCTGGCTGCCAAATTGTATTCATAACAATAAAATCATTGCTGCTTTTTAAGCATTATGACAATTAATAAGGCAAGTACAAAACAATTAATTGTATCAATACAATTTTCAGGAGTGTTTTACTATGAGTGCCGAGTTGCTTACTTTAATACCTGCCCTTATTTTATTTTGTTTCGCCGCTGCTTTTACACCGGGGCCTAACAACATTCTACTGACTTATTCTGGCGCGAATTTTGGTGTTAAGCGCTCACTAAATCATGTCATTGGTATTCGCGTCGGTATGACCGCAATCCATATCATTATGCTGTTTGGTTTGGGAAGTTTGTTTTTAGCCTTGCCAGTGCTTCATGCCGCTTTGCAAGTTTTGGCATCACTGTACATCGTTTATCTTGCGGTAAAAATTGCTCGTACCAGCACGCTTAAAAAGCAAGATTCGCTGCTTGCCGAGCCGATGAGTATTAAACAAGCGGCGCTGTTTCAAATCGTTAATCCTAAATCACTCACCATGATCATCTCAGTCTGTAGTGCACTGACCTTACCTGGCGACTTGTATTGGCACTCAGCCATTATGGGCTTAATCATTTTTAATATTGTCGGGATCTGCTGTGCATTATTTTGGGTGACAACAGGTAAGTACATTAGCAAGTACTTACAATCACCTCAGAGTCTAAAGCGATTTAACCTGATCATGGCGGTGTTATTACTCGGCTGTTTACCCCTAATCTTTATTGCATAGGAGGCGATGATGCAATTAGTTCACCAATTGACCCCATTACAATTTAAAGACGTATTTAGTTTTTTGTCAGAACGTAGCTATTGGAGTAAAGGCATAGACGAAACGCGTCTAAAAAAGGCGATAGATCATTCTATGTGTTTTGCGCTAGTCGATGGCAAACAAATATTGGCTTTTTGCCGTGTAGTCACTGATCACGCTACCTTTGCCAATTTGTTGGATGTGTTTGTACTTGAGCCCTATCGCGGCCAAGGGTTAGGTAAGAAGCTGATTGATGCTGTGATGACACACCCTGAGCTGCAAGGGTTAAGACGTTTTACGTTAGCCACCAAAGACGCCCATAGTCTGTATCAGCAATTTGGGTTTAATGGATTAGCCAACCCAGAAATTGCCATGGAGAAGTATGTAACAGATATTTATTGCAACCCTTTTAATTAAGAGATCTATTTTGAAGGTTGGTATTAACCAAAGCTTAAATGAAACAAAATAATGGGCCAGTCTTTGCCAAGCCAGCCCATTTAATGTAATTAACTTTCTGCTGGCTGTAACTTAGCTTGCTTCTTTGCAAAACTTGCTAAATACGCTTTTCGCCACAAGGCTTCAAGCGGACCTTGTTTGAATTGACTAAGATACCAATTGGCAAAAACAAGCTGGAAAAGGATCATCCCCACAGCCATTGCTAAATAATCGATCATCGACGCAGTTAAGTGAACCTCAGGGAAAGCCCAACGAAGTAGAATTGCTAAAACGACCGATTGCATAATGTAAAGCGTAAACGCCATGCGTCCCGGTGCTTTGAAAACGTCTATCCAACGGTGGTTGTTTTTAAGTAAATAGATCACACCATGAATATACAAAATTGACATAAAAATAGCTGAGATGCTCGCCAGCAAAGAGCTCATTTCACTACCAACATTAAAGTAGCTAAAACGCATAAAAATATCTAAACTGGTTACAGCTGCTGCAGCCAATACAAAGGTTTTAAATTGGCTTGTTGTTAAACCTCGCTTGAAAAAACCGCTGCGATAGAAATAAACACCCAAAAGCATTAAGCCTGCGACTTGCCAAAACACCCATAATGGAGAGCTTATCACTATAAACGCTGCAATTATGGCTTGTATTGTCACTTGATAATCATAGTTACCAACCCAACTACTGTATTCCTCTAGGAATAAGTCTGAACCTCTCACCATTTCAGGCTCTATCCCAGTAGACCAAATCACGAGAGCACTAAACAGAATATTTAAAACAGCGCCAATAATCAGCCATTTCTTGGCTTTTCGAAACAGTTCTCGGGTAGGTAATGTGAGCTTTTTAATAATGACCAATGCGCACACTGAATATAGAAATAGAATGTCACCACCAAAGATAAATACACCGTGAATAATGCCAAAAATCATCAACCAGTTTAGCCGTGATTTTAAGAAATCTTGATAATTCAGTCCTTTCTTTTTACAGCTTTTTATCTGAATGGCTAAACCCGCACCAAATAAGATACAGAACAGTGTTCTAAATCGCCCATCGGCAAAAATAGCATTGAAGGTATCGACCCACATATCTGTTTGAGGTGTAATATCAAAAGGTACATAGCCCACTGTGATAATGCCATGAAAGTAAATATTCATCAGCAAAATGCCTAATATGGCAATGCCCCTTAAAACATCAATAGATTGGATTCGCATTGTAATCCCTCACAGATGAAGTACTTAAAACACTATCATATCGGCTTAACACAAAAACGGCAGGACAAAGTTGTAAAGAATTGTCATAACTAAAGAAACAAAAACGCCTGTGTCTTTGTTACACAGGCGTTTTCTTAACTTCTCAGTTATGTTTTTTATTATTGATCTTCGCGCTTGTTATCAAGAATGGCCACCAAAAATGCCGGTAAGAAGCTAATGCTAAGTAAGGTCGACACAAAAATACCACTTAATACTATGATACCCACACCACGATATAGCTCAGTACCTTCACCCGGGATCAAAACCAAAGGCGCTAAGCCAAAGATAGTGGTCGACGTAGACATTAAAATAGGCTTAATGCGCTTTTCGACTGCTTTTCTTACTGCATCAACCACAGGTAGGCCATTATCGACAATAAAACGACGCGTTTGGTCAACAATTAAAATCGGGTTGTTCACCACTGTTCCAAGCAAGATTAAAAAGCCTAACATGGTGATCATATCAAACGGTTGATGGAAGGTTTGCATACCTAAACTCGCAAGCCCTGAGTTTAAGCCATTCACCATCACAAGACCCAGTAAACCACCCGCCATACCTAGCGGCACAGTCGCTAAAATGAATAACGGATAGCGCCAATGGGTGAAAATAGCCACTAAGAGTAAATAGCTCAGCACCAATGCGATCATAAAGTTGCCCGATAAAGATGCTTTGGTTGCTTCGAGTTGATCAGCTGCACCGCTAATACTCACTTTAATGCCTTGAGCTATTTTTCCTTGCTGCCAAAGTGTTGGTAGTAGCTCGGTGCGCACTTTCTCTTCTGCTACTTCTAATGCCACATCCCTAGGCGGAATTATATAAACCGTCACCGTTCGGTTACCATCAACACGCCTTACTGAGTTACTGTTTTTGCTTTCAACTAAGTCAGCCAATGCATTCAACGGTAAAACTTCATCTTGTGGCGTCACAATAGGCATACTTTCAAGCTGCTCTAGCGTTTGTTTAGCACCTGCGCCACTGAATAAGAAAATATCCACTTTGTCGTCGTTTAAAATAAACTCATCAACAAACGCCCCATCACTCATTGCTGCTACGGCATAACCGAAATCTCGGCTACTGATCCCCAGTTCAGCCAAACGATGCCAACGAGGCTGTATTTCTATTAAAGGTTGATCAAGGGTTAACGAGCCCGGGTTAGAATTGATTTGTGGGTTATCAAATACTTGATTTGCTTCCTCATAAACAGCTTCTGCTGCGCGATACAAGTCTTCAATGTCATTACCTGCAATGTCTACCGCAACTGCACGCGTACCACCATCATTACTAGAAATAATCGAACCGCGCGCCGAGAACGCCCGCATGCCTTCATAGCTTCTAAACTTAGTAGTGATGGCATCCATCATCTTATTGATATGAGCAGGATCGACTGGCGCACTTAAAAACCAAATACGACCAATTGATACCGACATCGAATAATAAGCAAGTGGTGGCATATCTGTCTCGCCATTTGCAAAAGCAGCACCATCCGCTTTTACATAATCAGCAAAATAGGTTCTTAGTTCACTGCCAATGCGTTCCATTTCAGATAAGTTGTAATTAGGCGGGGCAATCATCATAGAGAAGGCTTTTGGCTCTTCCCCTTCAGGTAGGTATTCGGCTGCTGGCATCAGGGTATATGCAGCACCTAAAATCACCACAATAAATGACGCAGAGGCGATACGCGCTCGCTGTTTTGATTGAGTAAAGAATTTCGCACATTTCAGCCAAACTTGAACATAAGCCTTGCTTTGCTTCGCGCTTTCGCTAGCTACCTCTTGCTTATCTAAACGCGCCAAGGCGACAGGGACCACAAAAATGGCCACCAGCATAGATGCGATAATTGCGCCACAAATCGCAATGGCAATATCTGAATACAACTGCCCAGCTTCTTGTTGTACAAACAAGATTGGCGCAAATACCAGTACGGTTGTCGCAGTAGAAGCCAGTACAGCTGGCCAAACTTCTTTCACACCGCTAATGGCGGCTTGGCGCTTGCCTTTACCTTGTTTTTTGGCTTGAAATATCGATTCAAGCACTACGATGGTGTTATCAACAGTCATACCAATCGCAAAGGCCACACCTGCTAAAGAAATCACATTAATGGTGCGACCAAAACTCATTAAGGCTAAAAACGCGGCGATGGTACAGATAGGAATACCCAACACGCCGATTAAAGTAGCGCGTCCTGAACGCAAGAAGAAATACATGACTAAAGTTGCCAGCAAGCCACCGAGAATAAGGTTAAACCATACGTTCCCAAGGGAGCTTCGGACATACTGCACGTCATCACTCATGAGCGTCAGGCTCAAACCGTTTTGTTTAAGTAACTGCTGATTTAATTCTTCAACAATCGGCAACATGTCGTCTTTAATCGCCAAAACATTGGAACCACTTTCTCGGCGTACCGACAGACTCAATGTACGCTCACCCACATTGTAAGACAGACTGCGAGTTTCAAAGTGATCTAAAGTCACTGTTGCAACATCTTTAAGATAAATATTAGTATTGTTATGACTGCGAATTATCAAGTTTTCAAGTTCGGTCAACTGCTCAAAACGCCCGACAACACGCAATAAGTATCGGCTGGTACCACTTTCAATATCACCTGCCGATGCATCTCGATTACGATTTCTAATCGCATTTCGTAATTCACTAAGACTAATTCCACGATGCGCAAGTTGCTCTGCATCAACCTTTATTTGAATTTGTCTTTGCGCACCACCGCCCACTCTCACTTCAGATACACCTGACACGCTTTCCATTCGCGGCCGAATAAAGTCTTCTGCAAAATCTCTTAATAAATCAACATCCAGATTAAGCGGGTTCCCTGGCAGTGGTTTAAGTACAAAATACATAAACGCATTGCCCGAGAAAGAACTCGAAAATAATCTTGGCTGATCGACATTTTCGGGGTAATTGGGCACCTGACTTAAAGCATTATTTACCCGAATAAGCGCATCATTGGCATCAACCCCAAACGGAAATTCCAATTCAATTTCAGCACTGCCCATTCGCGCATAAGACACCATACGTTTTAAATTTGGTAAGCTTCTTAGATAGCGCTCTTGTTCAATTAAGATTTCTTTTTCAACATCTTGAGGGGTGGCGCCCGCCCAGCCTGTTTGCACAGTGATAGTACGTACTTCTAAATCAGGGATCATCTGCACGGGAATATTTAACGCGCCAACCAGCCCCAGAATACAACTGATTAATACAACTACGGTGACAAGCACACCGCGTTTGACTGCACCTTCAATCATAGGGCGTTACCTGCAACGCTTTTGACAGATACTTTTGCGCCGCTTTGCAATAACTCAACGCCGGCTTTGATGTATTGCTGCGAGGCTGATGCCCCTTTTACTGCCACTCGTTCAGCTTGCTGCTGCGTAACCTCAACAAATACGCGCTCTGCTGTATTGTTATTCACTGCAAAAATGCTATAGCCACCATCAGGGTGACGCTTTAACGCAGATTTAGGTAACCAAACCTGCGTATTTTCAATGGCTGGTAATTGAATGGTCACTTGTGCTGAGCTGCCCACCACAAAAGTATTATGCTTTGGTAATGACACAAATACCTTGAATGTCCGATTTACAGTATCGACTGATGCAACTACGCGCTCAACCTGACTATTTATGATACCTTCTGCTTTGTTTTGACTTTGGATCTTTGCATAAATCGGGATCGCTTGTGATAAATGAGAATAATACTTCTGAGGAACAGCGAGCTCTACACGCAACTTATCACTTGAGATGAGATTAAATACATGGTTTTGAGTACCTATCCACTCCCCTACATCAACCATACGATCTGTCACCACGCCTGCAAATGGCGCTTTAATATGGTGACGATTTAAAAGCTCTTGCTGAAGTGCGAGCTTCGCCTTAGCATTTTTTAATTCTGCATCAGCTTTAGTAATATTTGCTTTGCGCTCTGCCAATAAAGTTTGTGCGACTAATTGACGCTTTGACAGTGCTGTTAATTCTTGATGTAAACGCTGCGCTTCTTGTAATGCCACCTGAGCTATATTCAGCTCTGAACTGGCTTGTTCAAATTGCAACTGCACTAAGGTATCGTCTAAAGAAAGTAACAGCTGACCTTGTGTGACCACATCACCCGCTTCAGCTAGAATATTAGCCACAACACCAGATTGCTGACTCGCTAATTGTGCATTATGTACTGCACTGATCGATCCCGTTAATGTTAACCCAGCATCAACTGCTCGCTCGGGATAAACCACATCTACTTCAATAGACTCAGCTTTTACTGAGTCGCTATAAAAACCGACTGCCACTATGGTTACAAACCAAAGCACCGACAACTGCACAAAACGCATAGTAAACCTCAAATGATAATTATTAGCAGTAATGTAATTCATTCTTATACAATACTCAGCTATTTTGCGATAAGACTCTGATAATTAAGTTAAGCTATTAACTTACAACCAGTTATGTCAAATTAATGTCTAAACGAACTGAGTTTTGATTTAATATTATTAAAGGGTTAACACTAGACGATGGATCACCTGCAAGCACATGAATATTTGATCTCCAAGCCCGAGACTACTGTTAGCCAACCTTTTGGTGAGGGAGTCGATGTTTATAAAGTGAAAGGAAAAATGTTCGCCACATTGGCGCTAGGAAAGATGGGCAAAGGCGCTGAAGAAAATCCACATTGGTGGATGAATCTTAAGTGTGCCCCCGATGAAGCTCATATATTAAGGGATATTTTCGATGCCGTGATCCCCGGCTATCACATGAATAAACGACTTTGGAACACCATCATACTCGACGGCTCTATTCCACAAGGCGAAATAGAGCGCATGATAGATAACTCATTTATGTTAGTGGTCGAGAAAATGCCAAAGAAAGCACAAACGTCAATTTTACTGAAGCTTTAAAACAATAATAAAAACCAGTATTACACCCAAAGCAATACTGGTTTTTCTTCAAAATATTTAGGGTTACATTAGGTGTTTATTAAAGAAAGCCAGCATTTCTTGTAACGTTCTTATTCTGTATGGCTGATACACCAAGTGGTGACTTCCATCTTCAAGCTCAATATATTTCACGTCTTTATTTGCATCTTCAAGTTCTTCGGCCATCTCACGACTGTGTCTTACAGAAACAACACTGTCCTCCGAACCATGAATCAATAAAACGGGTTTAGTAAACTTTTCAGCAAAATTAATTGGAGAAACCTGCTCTAACTGGTCTCTGTCAGTGCCTATTTGCTTACGAACAATGTCTTTATTCGTGAAGTTTCTAGCTTGGTAATAGATGTAGTTTAGATCGGCTACCCCAGCAAAACTTGCTGCACACTGAAAGGTATCAGGATGTTTCACCAAGGCCATTAATGAGGCATACCCCCCGTAACTGCCACCAGCAATACACATTTTATCTTTTTCGGTATAGCCTTGTTCAACTAGCCAGTTTGCAGCGTCTTGCAGATCATCTTGCATTGCTTCACCCCAACCGCCTATTGCAGCATTTTCAAAGCTAAAACCATAACCCGATGAACCTCTAAAATTAGGCTGAAAAACTAGATAACCGTGATGTGAAAAAAACTCAGACCAATAGTCAAAACCCGCATAATCTCTCGCCATTGGACCACCATGAGGTAATACAATCGCAGGGTAGGTTTTGCCTTTCTCATAATCGGCTGGAAAAGTTAAATAGCCTTCAATGTTTGTTTTATCTCGTGCGGTATATTCAACATTATTCTTACCATTATAAAGCTCACCTTCAATTAAAGGGTACTTTGAAATGATATATTCAACTGAGCTTTTATTACGGTCACCTAATAAATACGCACCTGGGTGATCATTTGAAGAGGTGTAAAGAATATAAACTTGCCCAGTCACATCTGTATCTATTATGACATTTGTTGAGTCTGGAATGGCTTTGTTAATAGAACGCTGAAGTTTTTCTAGGTCTTCGTCCCAGTACTTAATTACATCATCAAAACCTGAATGTGAAAAACCAACGACCTCATTAGTTACTTCTGAATAAACTAAAGAGCCATCAACATCGTAATTTTCATCATGGTAGACTAATTCGCGTGTTAGCTTTGGATCCGTCACATCCATTTTAAATAACGCATCTTTATCTTTATAAATGGCTTTGAAATATAAGATATTTGGGTTTTTATCAAATCCTAACAAAGTAACTTTATCGGCAGAGAATACTTCATACTCAAATAGTTTATTCCACTTATTAGTATTTAAATCTTTCAAACTATAGGTAACAAGCGTATCGTCAATTTGGCGCATAATACGCACTTTACCTTGCCTATCAGCAATCCAACCATCGATATTCTTTTTCGGGCGCTCAATACGTTTTCGCTTACCCGTTTGTACATTAACTTTAAATACACTGGGTTTGTTTGGGGTGTCTAAATCAATTGATAATAAAACGTGCTCCGGATCGTTAGGTAACATACTGATGACATTATCTTGAAATTGCGAGTTATGCGACCTGCGGCCTATGCGAATAACATTTTTTGTCTCATCATCAGTTCTTAAGTCAAACTTTAGTAATCTCGATACATTGTAACGGATGCCCCTTTCAGAAACAGTAGAGGAAACTCCCATCAATAACACATCATTATTAAGCCAATCGAACCAATTCAGAGTGACTGATAAGTTATCGGTTTTGGAAATAAAACGCTTTTTGCCCGTTATTAAGTCAAAAACCACTAAAAACAGTGTGCCCTTGCCATTTTGCACAAAAGCCACTTTATTACCATCTGGCGATAGGTTCATTTGAGACGCATTTGCTAAACTGGCATGCGCTTCGATTGGTAATGTGCTTTTAAGTGAGGATTGCGCCGAGGCTGAAGCCCCAAAGAGTGTTATTATAAAAGTAAGAAATAAAGCATGCTTAAGCATAATCATCCCTAATCATTGTTATTATTAATTGAATTCATCAAAAATATTAACCCAGTGTTGTACCTATCTCAATAATGTACTTGATTAACTTCGCGGTCCTTTTACTGTATCTTTGCTAAAAAAGTAAAATCGGACAACGCATTGCAGTATCAAACTTTAGATTATTATATTAATCCTCACGCTTTAACGCTGCGAAGCATAGGTGGCGAAGCGGTTGCTATTCGTCCGAAGACTTGCCAATTATTGATATTGCTTCTAGAAAATGCAGGAAAACCTGTTAGTAAACAGCACATTCTTGATACTGTGTGGGCTGACTCTGTTGTCGCCGAGCAAGTTGTATTTCAATCGATCAATGAACTAAGACAGATATTTATCAATGAAGAAGTTATAAAAACCATACCCAAGCAAGGATATGTGTGGTTACCCAGTGTCACTAAACTTTCTACCCCTGACCCAAAATATAAGTCCAACCGACACACTATTAAAGTGATTATCTGCTTCGCAGTAATCACCTTTGCATTTATGCTGCATTACTCTACTTTTAAACAGCCTGAGCAATCTAAACCAAATAAAGTGGCTGGCTCTGTCGTCATACTGCCAACACAAAATCAAATTGAAGGAAACGACCACAGCTGGGTTCGTTTAGGGTTAATGGACCAAGTCATACAGCGTTTACCCAACAATCAAGCGCATGGCGTATTACAGACCGACTATGTGCTGGAAGTATTAGAGCGAGCAGGCGCGCCCTTGAGCAATGTTCAACCTGAGCATATTAGACAAATATTTACCGTCTCTGGCGCTGAATTGATTGTCTCATCAAAACTTTCAGGCTCACCGCATGATTATCAGCTGAGTTATGCGCTGCATTATAAGAATACGCAACAAAAAGGCGTACTATTTGGTCGTAACATTCAAGATGTAATCGATAAATTTAGTGATAAAGTGGCAAAACAATTAGGCGAAGAAAACTCTCTTCAAGCCAGTAACTACCATGCTGATTTTAACGATGAAATGCTGGGAGTAGCCATTGACCTAACATTAGAAGACAACCACCTAGCAGCAAAGCCTCTGCTAGAAAGTATTATTGCGCATGATCCTGAAAACCTGACTGCACAGCGACTTTTAATCAACACACTCTTTGATTTAAAAGATTACCCTGCAGTAAACAAACACCTCATGCAGGCTATTCCACTCGCTCAAAAGCTCAATGACAAAAATGAATTAAGCCGCTTACATTATCTCAATGCCATTCACGCCATTATTGAAGGTGATGACGAACTAGCTAAACCAAGAGTTGAGCAAGCTTTGCAAGTAGCCCAAAGCAATCATGATTGGCTATTTATGGCCTACTCGAAAGATTTGTTGGCACGAATTGCTCAGCACCAAGGTGAATATGAACTAGCTAAAACGTATTACCTCGAAGCAAAAAAACATCACCAAGTTTTGCGCTGCCCGGTTGGTGAAAGCAGTGTTTGGGCAAGCCTTGCTTTACTTGCCAAAAAGCAAAACAAACTCGATGAGTTCAACACTGCATTAAACAAAGCCAAGCAGATAGCTAAGAGTCGAGCGCTTACAAATCAACTCAAATATTTAAACACTCTAAATTATTAACAATAAAATCAATAACCTTAGATAATTTTAGAAAGCTTTAGTGGCTTTTATTACCTCATGTAAGCGACAAAGAGGTAATTCAAAAGGAGTCACTATGTCATTTTTTAATGCCCGAGTATTTATCGGCACCCTACTATTTTTAGCCTTCATTGTAATGCTGGTTACCTCTGTACTGTTATACAGTCAGCAACATGATGCTGTGATTGCGCTTATTCATACTTTAATCGGCGCGGCAATGATTTTGGTCGTCGTATGGCACTTATTTAAAAATTCAAAACCCCTATTCGCTTATTTAAATCCGCTAAAGAAGCATATGGGCAAAATCAGTTTGGCCATGCCACTGGCCGTTTTATTGGTAGGTTATTTGTTGGCGTCGCCATTTTTCGCGCTACCCCCTGCAATGCAAGTTTACACTTGGGGCCAAACCCTAAAAACCGCAGATAAAGCTGGCCAAGATAAAGAACTAAAATATGTCGAACGTGTAATTACCCCAGCAGAAGCCAGCGGACAAACGATCACCTTAGAGTTGAAAAAAGGCCCTTACTTTATGTGGCCACAATATGCGTTTTGGTTAGAAACTTTAGACGGTAAGTTTGTTCAACCGCTTTATGTCACAGAGAAAATCGCCACTAATAATTTCACCAATAAAGTCTCTAAAGTAAATCCTGACCAAGTATTCAATGAACATTTACTTATCGGCGAGAATGCAATTGGTAGAGAGGCATTAACCGGTGGTGAAGATGCAAAATCAAAAGATACTCGCATGCGCCCTGAATCATTACCCGTATTTTTACATCAACTTGGTGTGCAAGCCAGTAATGGCTTCTACCTACCAACCGATAATAAACTGGTTGTCGACGGCTTTAGTGGTGCAACTATGACAGATAATTTCATTTACTCAATTCAGCTACCGACCTCTCTTACTGGCCAATACAGTATCCGTTTTGAGATAAACCATTCATTCGATTACAACACTTACTACAGTAGTGACCGATTCCCTGACGATCCTGTGTATTCAGGCGACGGATATACTGCGCAACCCTCGCTTATTTATCAAGCCATCGTCGATTTTGACCAACCGAGTAAACTACAGCAAATGCAGCTTATCGGCCACGGTCACCATTCTGGTAAAGATGGCGATGTTCGAGCTGATCTCAGTAACTTTACCACTGCACTAGAGTTAGTTGATAGGATCTTAGTCTCTCATTCTCTATAACAAAAAAGCGCAGCCAACTGGCTGCGCGTTTTAAAGATCAATAATTAGTTTTATCTTTAAGTCCTTTCATGCAATAAACAATGAGTTAATTTAATACGTTTGAAAACCTCAATGAAATACTAAAGCCTCTCTACATCAAATGCTTATCAAAGAAAACCAACATTTCTTCAAGTGTTTGAATACGATATTTTTGATAGGCAAGGTGATGGCCTCCTCCCTCGAAATTAATAAACTTAACATCTTTATTTTCTGATTTCATTGCAGCCGCCATACGTAAACTATGCTCAAAGGGCACTACAGTGTCTTTAGTGCCATGCAGCAACAATAATGGTTTAGTGATTTTTTTGGCAAAATTTACTGGGGAGGTATTTTTGAGCTTTTCTAAATCTCTACCAATATATTCACGTTCAAATTTAGTATTTGTGTACCTAAAAGCTCTTGCATACAAAAACTCTAGATCTGAGACGCCAGCAAAACTAACTGCACATTGAAAAGTATTTGGATACTTTACTAGAGCCATCAAAGAAGCGTACCCACCATAACTTGCTCCAGCAATACACATTTTATTTTTTATGGCGTAGCCCTCAGAAACTAACCATTGAGCGCCGTCTTCAAGGTCATCTTGCATGACGCCCCCCCAGTCTCCAATCGCTTTACTCTCAAATTCATGGCCATATCCTGATGACCCTCTGAAGTTAGGCTGAAATACTAAATAACCATGATGTGCAAAAAACTCAGACCAATAATCAAAGCCTGCATAATCTCTGCTCATTGGTCCTCCGTGAGGAATAATGATAGCTGGGTGCCTTGCACCTTTTTTATAGTTCTTAGGAAAAGTAATATAAGCTTCTATTTCAGTTTTATCTTGAGCTAAATATTTTACCTTTGTTTTACCTATGTAGTTTTTTGACCCAATTAAAGGATAACGGTTGGCAAAGTATTCAACACTATTTTTCTTCTTATCTCCGATTAAATACCCGCCGGGGAAATCTTTCGCTTCAGAGTAAATGATGTAGCGGTTTTCTTCTCTGTCGGTATCAATTATATAATTAAGACTATTAGTTAATACTTGGTTTAAAGCAACTTGATGCTGAATATATTGAGTGTCCCAATATTGAATTCCGTTCTCTATTTGTGAATGGGAAAACCCAATTACTTTTCCTGTTTTTTGCGAATAGTGAAGCTGACCGTCTACATCATATTTCGCATCATGAAATACAAGCTCTCTTGTTAATGTAGGGTCTGTCAAATCGACTTTAAATATTGACTTTTTATCTTTATGTACAGCTTTAAAAAAGAGCGTATTTGGATCGGAGTCAAATCCTAAGATTTCTACATTATTTGCACTAAAAGCTTCATACTCAAATAACGCGTTCCAATCTTCTGAATCCAGAGATTTAAATTCAATATAAACCTTAGTATCTCTAACCTTAGTGCGAGTTCTCACTCTACCTTGCCTGTCAACTCCCCAACTAGAAACCAATTCAATATTTTTTTGAACCCGTTTATGTTGTCCAGTATTCACATTCAATTTATACACATTTGGAACATTTTTTCTGGCAAGGTCAATTAACAATAAAATATGTTCTGGATCATCGGGAAGCATGCTCAAAACCCGATCTTCAAATTGAGGCTGATTCTCAAACCCCCTAGCTCTTATGACACTTTCTACACCCTTTCCTTTTTTAAAGTCATACTTTAAAAGGTGTGTTGAAACATAATTGTTATTTTCACCAAAAACTGAACGCGTACCTATTATTAGTAAGTCATCATTAACCCAATCAAACCAATTAATTCTCACTTTGAAATTATCGGTTTTTACGATTAGTTTCACGGTATTTGCGTCTATATCAAGCACACTAAGAAGTAAATCGCCCTTGCTATTTTGAAGATAAGCTAAGCGCTTACCATCGGGGGAAATATTTAAATGGCTGTAAGAGGGGAGACTTGCAAACGCCTCAATTGGCAATTTATCTTCAGTGCGTTCTGCATGAACATCAAAAGCACAAAACCATGACAACAGGCATAAAAAGCGAAAATAGAGCATCATAATCCTTAATTTTTCTGTACATGTTAATAAATTAACAGAATAAACACTAATGCTCTTAATTAAGCGAACTATTTTTGAGAAAAGAAACGCAGCTTGATAGCACCATTCATATGTCCTGCTATCGTTAAATGAGTATTGTTAGAAGCGGGTATAAATTCACAATACCCTATAACATTAGCTGAAAGCGCAGCAAAGTTGCCACGCTATTTATACTTGGCCATTATCTGCCTGATTTTAAAGCACGCATATCTGTAATTAGCTCATCAAGCTTTTTAAACTGCCTACCATAAATGATATCTAAGTCTAAACGATATAAGGCTTCTGAGTATCTCACTATCAGCAAAAACAGTAATGTGATAACCACCCAGATATAACCCGGAATAGCTAAAAACACGTACTCAGTCGGGTAATACTTTAAAAGCACAACCATCACCTTAGTACCTGCATCACTCACTAGCCCTTGGGTCACCATTCCGATATAAAACAACGGATAAAAAAATCGGTAGTAGTTTGAGTAGGTATCTATTGAGGCTTTAAGCCAAGCATCAAAGCTTTCTAAATATTCTAGACTACTCTGCCCTTTAGATAAGTTATGTGATTTGGTGAGTTCTTTTTTCGCAATGATCACAAGCGGTGCTAGCAATACACTGATATACAAGCCTAGCCAAGGTGCACCGATTAAACTCATCACCAGCAGCATGATTAAAGCACCAATCACAATGGCTTTAATATTAACTGCAAACATATTTTGCAGTTTATCTACTATATTTTGCGACTTCCTATTATATAAGTCGTTCACTTTTGGTGCTGATAGCTCACCCTCACTCACAAAACCTTGTTTCCACATTGCTTCAATAGACTTACTCATGTGTTCACTCCTGCGCTTTTATAAACTTGTTTAATCTTTCTTTAATACGCGTAATGCGTACGCCAATACTGTTTGTGTTAGCACCAATAATTTCGCCAATTTCAGCGTAAGATTTCTCTTCTAAATAAAGCAGGATCACTGCTCTATCTATCTCTGACAAATGCTTAATGGCGTTATAAAGTAGGTTAATATCATCAGAACCAAATGCCTTGGCGTCGTCATGCACTTCATCAGGTAATGCATCAGATACAAACTGTTGCTCACCTCTTTTACGCTGTTTTAAATGGGTCAAACAAACATTTAAAGCAACCTTATAAATCCATGTTGACCATTTAGACTCCGCATTAAAATTGTCTCTACTTCGCCAAATTTGTAGGCACACCTCCTGGTAGTAATCTTCAAAATCTTCTTGGCTATGCGTGTATGCCCGACAAATTTTGATGATGATCACCGCATAAGGCAGTATTGATTGCTGATAAAAATCGCTTCCCATTCACCTCGTTCCATTTTATATTTTTTCTAATTAGTAGATAGCAGATGGTATTTATTACAGGTGCTATAAAATATTTGTTAATTACACACCTGAGTATTCAAGTGGTTAACCTTAACAAGAACAACTCGATACGGAGTTCGCTCTGCTCAAAAATAGCTGCTTATTAATTAAAATCATTTAGGCTATTGCATAAATATTTACAGAGAGCCACTCGTCATATGGCTCTTTAGTGTTCTGATCAAACAAAGTAGAATCGATAGCCAATTTGCAAGGAGCATAATTTTCAATGAAAACAATCACCTTAAGCGCTTTATTCTTGTTACTCCTGCTAGGCTGTGCGAGACAAACCGATAATCTGCAAGAATCGCTTACTTTACAAATGCAAAGTAATGCTGAGACACACGGCTTATTGGCACAAGCAGTATTAGTTAAGCACAATAATAATCTGCTGTTTGCTCACGCTATGGGTGATACGGATATATCTCGCACTAATCCAGTGACTAAAGACAGCATTTTTCCTATTTTCTCAGTCAGTAAACTGTTCGCTAGCACCTTGCTATTTCAGCTTGTAGAGCAAAACAAAATCGATTTAGACACCCCAATTGGCGAGTATCTTGAGCACTTACCGAAAGTTTGGCAACCTATACCTGTAGCCCATTTTTTAAACCACAGTACTGGCTTACCTGAGTATTTTGACTATGATGACAAGCAAGTCTTTGCGCCAGAAAGCATTGATACTGCGATTCAATCTCTAAGCAATACGCCATTGCAATTTAAGCCGAATAGCGCCATTCGATATAACCAAACTAATTATTTAGTCATTAAGTTACTACTAGAGAAGATCACTAAACAGCCTTATTCAACACTAGTTCAAACACGAATTTTAACGCCATTGGAAATGCATAATACATTTATCAAAGGAATGAATACGACGTTTCAATCTGTGACAGCTTATTTACCAAATAGCGGTGATGCGTTGCAGGTAAATCCATATACATTTCCTGTCTATGCAAATACACATTCTGACGCTTATTCAAATATTCACGACCTTAGTGTTTTTCTTTCGGCATTAATCAATGGCGAGCTGGTTGAAAAATCAGTGCTTGAAAGCCTTTGGCAACCTTCACAGTTAAGAGATGGTTCAAGAAATTATTTCGCCTCAAGTTGGGAATATGAAGAAGTTGGTAATTGGCAATCGGTTGGTCATGATGGCGGAGGTGTACTCAGAGTAAAATTGCTCTTCAAAGAAAACATGACTGACAGCATCATTATTATATATTTAACCAATGGTAACTTGGACGGCGTTTGGAGCCGCACTCTTATCAACACAATAGAAAACAAGGCACTTCCAGACCGTTACTCTAGATTTGCCTCATGGGTAGATGGATTGTTTCATTAAAAAAGGCCTATTCAAATAAACCAAATCTATAAATGAAATTTAAATTTTTCCTAGCGGTGTGATCGCCTGCACCTCAAGGGAAAACTCGCCTGCTTGCTTTTCACTGATCATAAAACCAAGAGATCTGACATCATCGAAATTGAGTTGATAATCAGCATAAAAAGAGCGACCACGATACATGAGCGTAAAGTCATCTTCTGTGACAACGAGTGTTTGTGTTTTATTTGCTGAAGTTTGAAATTTATAAACAAAGGCTGGCCCGTCAAGATATTGGTCAACTCTTAGCCTAAGCTGGTACTGCTTTCCATCGCCTTTTACAACAACACTTAACTGTTCAGCGTTCTTATTTTCTAAATTAAATGGCGTACGAACAGAAGCAAAACCGCCATTATTGCGCAAAGACACATCGCCTTTAAATTCTACAGAGTGTGCACCAACAACTAAACGACTTTCAGAAAGGCCACCCATGACGGTGTCATTAACCACAAACCAATCAAGTAAAGTCAGTTTAGTTTCTGCCAATACTGAAGACGACGCCATTAAAATTACCCCAAACAACACAGGTTTAAAACACATAACAATTCGCACTTTATTAAATATAACTTTCAGTACGACCTAAGTAAGCATTCAGATTGCATTTACATATCAAACACACAGACTCCCCCTAACCCGTTATGTTTGCTTACATTAAAACCATAGAGTGTTTTGTTAAACCTGTTAAAATCTCGCAAAAATGATAATAAGGAAATCTAATGAAGAAGTTAGCATTACTTTTCTCTTTAGCGACATTAACTGGCTGCTCTGTTAGCAATCAGGTTGAAACCCTCATTCCAGAAAACGCGGTAGTCAAAAATAAAACCACTGAAGGATATACCGATCGTTATAAAAATATTTACGATGACTTTAAGGATTATCCGGTCACTTGTAGTGAAGACTGTTACCCACCTAGCCCTATCATTAAGTGCAAATCTGACATGCAAAGCTGCCAATTTACAGGTAAAAACCCAGCTGTAAATTTGAAGTCAGGGTTTAATGTGCAGTGGCTTGGCCATGCCAGCTTTAAAATCACCACAGAGAATGGTCAGCAGTTCTTATTCGACCCTGTTTCAGATGATTTTGATTGGCCGGTTAACTGGGCGTTCCATATAGTAGCAGGAGTCGATAGAACACCAACTATTGAACTTGAAGAAGGTGATATTTCAAAAACCGATGCCATTATGTATTCACATATACACTATGATCATTTTAAAAAAGATGACTTAGCGCGCATTGGTAAAAATAGTGAGTTTTTAACACCATTAGGCTTTGCTGATCACTTTCCAGATGACGGCTATAAAATCACTGAAATGGCTTGGTATTCGAGTAAAAAAGTGGGTAATAGCACCATTCACTTTGTGCCTGCCAATCACTTCAGTAGCCGGATCTTAGTGCCTTTTATTCATGAAGATAATGACGCAACTTTGTGGGGCGGCTGGGTGATTGAGCAACAAGGCAAAAAGCTATTCTTCGCTGGTGATACAGGCTACTCTCCACACTTTAAAGATATTGCCGCTAAATATGGCCAGATGGATGTATGCCTGATCCCTATCGCCTCCTACCACAGCGAGCAACACCCAAAATGGTATCGAAAAGTGCATACCACACCTGAAGACGCCTTAGTTGCTGCAAAAGACATGAATTGTAAAGTGATGATCCCTTGGGGCTATGGCAATGCATCGTGGCAGATGGGCGATAAAACCTCCCACTCCGCCTTGTTTAGGTTGTTACATATGTATGAGCAGATAAACGCTGACACACCTATAATAGTGTTGAATGAGGGTGAATCAGTTAAGTTATAGCTATTTACTTTGACCCTCATTTCAATTGAGGGTCACATACTTAAGTTATCCTCAAGCCTTTCTAGTAAATCTTCTTCTGTTATCGTGTCTGAGATAGAATAGCTTGCACTGGTTATTTTTAATTCTCTGATACATTGGTGCCTTGCACTAACATGTATTTCTTTTAAACGCTGAGCCAACGTGTGCGCGTTCATAAAGTTAAGGTTCGGTGCATGAATAATAAACTGGCCAATTTGCAAAGAAATAATCAACTGCTCGTCTGTTAATTCCTTGCTTAACAGGTACAATACTTCGATCAAAACTTGCTCAGTAGTGACTGAGCCATATTTTTTTCGGACCTCTTCAATACCCAACACTGAAACCAAGATAAAGGAGTGTTGCGGTGTTTGCTCTTTATTTACTTGCTCTAGTAACCTTTGTAATGCACGACGATTCGCAATATGTGTTATTGGACAAGTCAGAACCAACTCTTCAAGTAAGTGACTAAGAAAGCGAACATCGAGCCATCTCCTAAAGCTAAAATAGCCAAAGGTGATGCTTACAATAAATAAACTCGGTAATAGTTCATCTAACTCAATGTATTCATATTTCCTAGAAAAGTGATATATCGCTTCTGACAAATCAAACTGAATTGAGATCATAAAGCTAGAAACTGCCACAATCGCAATAATAATTATATCTATACGTGTTCTCAATCGAATATGCTTTTTTGCTTCCTTAAGCACAATGGTGGACTCTCGTTATAATTGTTGAGAACACAATAACATACCTTTAAGAGGAACATTAAAACAATATATTTCAATGAGATATAGGTATATTCCAAAAAGGAATATACCTCAAAAATAATTCAATGGTTATGAACCAAACTCATATTAAGATAACGGTATAACACTAATTTTAAAGAAAAAGTATATTTAAACTGATATCCGCTTACGCTAATTACTTGCATTTTTTTCAATACTTTGAATCAGTATTTTCTGCATTTTTTTACCCAACTCTACATGTGTATGCAGACCATTGAATTGTTTGGCTTGGGCTTCAGGCCCTAAAACAAAAACACCCACAGGGGTATGCGTGTGTGTGCCCGTTGACCAGACGATATTTTGCTTACTCGACAGTGCTCTGCCTATTAAATTAAGCGGACGCTCAGACAAATACACATAAAACGGCGCAAAGTCATTTATTTTAGTGGCTGTTTTCAAACCCAGAGACTTATGACCCCGTTGGTAAAATGCATTCTTTTGCTCAGCTAAAATTTGCATAGCGTCATCTTCGTTAATTTCAAACTCGCTATACTTATTCACTGTTTTTACGAGCTTCTTTGGTGTGGGTTTAAACGCATTGCCTTTAGCTTCATACCAAATATCGCCATAACTTTTTTGTTGAGCATATAACTTATCTAAGATACTCAATTCGCCGAAATTAAAGTTTGGCTTATAAACATCCTGTTGATGATTACTTAGCTGCTCAGCTTTTGGTAAGTCTGCACCGCTATAGCTAAAACCAAAACCGCCGGTTTCGTGATCAGCGGTGACAATCACTATTGTATCGTCTCTGCCTTTTGCCCACTCCAATACAGCATTGACGGCATTATCGAATTTGATCATTTCATGCAATAACGTGCCTGCATCATTGTTATGTCCAGCCCAATCAATCTGTCCCCCTTCAACCATTAAGAAAAACCCTTTGTCATTTTTCGACAAGGTATTGATAGCAGTTTGTGTCATATCACTCAGACTAGGTTGATTGCTTACTCGACCATAAGAGGTATCAACGCCATTAGCCATCGCACTATTGGCAAATAACCCCAGTAACTTTGTGCCTTGCACTTGCTGTAATTGCGACTTATTAAAAGCAAGTCCATAGCCATTACGACTGGCCTCAGTTAGTAAGTTCTTATCGTCTCGACGTTTTGATTTAAGCGAAAGTGTACTGGCTTTTAACTTGACTTCAAAACCCTTGGGGTTATCTGGCAAGGCATAATTTTTTGGCACAAAATGACGCAAGCCACCCGATAACATGACATCGACAACCCCAGATTGGATCATCTGCTCGGCAATCTCATTTTCCATTGAACGATGAATAAGGTGCGACGCGAATGCCGCAGGTGTTGCATGGGTTAGACGGGTGTCTGATACTAGTCCCGTCGATTTCCCCAGCCCTTTGGCTTTTTCTAAAATCGTCGGCACTTTATATCCTGCCCGATTTAGCCCTATCATTTCACTGCCCGCGGCAATTCCAGTTGCCAACTGGGTTGCTGAGCAAGCAGAATCGACCACCAGCTTATCTGCTGGCCCATGCAGTGACAGCCCAGTGACGCCCAAGTTTGCTAACTTAGCAATGGCACTATTATCACCTCGGTAAATAGAGCTCGGTGCGCGAGTCGCATACTCTTCTAACAGACCCACTTGTTGCGGACCCATACCGTCACCAATCATCAAGATAATATTTTTTATTTTTGGCGGATTATTTACATTTAGCTGGTCTGTATTTTCAGAGGTTTTAAGTAACGAGCATGCTGATAAACTTGAGATAAATATAAGGGCACTGCTCAATGCCCAAACTGGTTTTCTAACTAACATATCACCGTTTTCCTTGGTGTTATTTAAACTGTAACGCCGACAACGGCATGCTTTGTTTGTGAGTCACATCGCCGTTGATATCTTTAAGGCCAAACTCAATATTTGGATCTGCTTGCTGCCAATCAATTTCAATAAAGCCATAATTCACATCAGACGTTGACTCACCCACTCTGTGCTTATTGGGGCTCACATCTTTCCATTTTTGTGTAAGTCCAGAACTAGTCACTTCCCATAACGGGTAATTTTGCTTTACTTGATACTTTGACAGCTCTCCCCAGTGGGTGTCGCCACTGATCATGATCACACCACCGATTTTGTGCTTTTCAATAAAATCGAATAGTCGCTGTCTGTCTGCCGGAAAGTTCGCCCAACTTTCCCAACCTGTAAAGTCAGGAATAAGTTGCAAACTAGAGGATATCACTTTTATTTTTGCAGGCTTTAGCAGCTCTTGCTCAAGCCATTGCCACTGAGCCTCGCCCAGCATAGAAATACTTTCATCAACAGGACGGTACGGCCCGACATTGTTAAAGAAACTATTTAACCAATAACGAAATTCGCCAATCGAACTGAGCGCAGGACGATTCCAGCGTAAGTCTGGCATGATCACCTGCACACGCTGTGCTTCTTCACCATACATATACGATGTATAAATACCTGAGTCTCTGGTTCGGCGCGGGCTGTCTTTGGGCTCTTGCCAAAAATCTAGCATAATTTTTCGAGATGCTTCTTTAAACGGGTACTCTTTACCCGCATCGTTTTCGCCGTAGTCATGATCATCCCACATGGCTATCACAGGCGTATTTGCGCGTAGCTGGGCAAAACCAGGTTTAATGCCCAACTTATGGTACTTAGATTTAAGCACCGTCATGTTTTCGGTGTCACCGTAAACGTTGTCACCAAGAAACACGAATAGGTCAGCTTGCTCTTTGTTGATCGCATCAAAAATCGGAATGTCTTTATCTTGGTGGCTGCAAGAGCCAAATAGAATTTTATCGACTTGATCTGCAGCGTGAACTTGAGTGACTAATCCACCTATTGATATAAGGCTTGCTGTTAAAAATGTTCTCAGTTTCATTGAGTTACTCGCATGATTTAAAGCAAAAAGAGCCTTTATCGCATTCAAAATGAAATAAGGCTCTGTGTTGTTAACTAATTTTTGTTATTAAAAAATGGAGTAGCACGTCCTGTACTACTCAGTTTGGAGATTAAAAGCGTGTTTGGAAGTTCAGCGCTGCAGTACGAGGTGCGCCAATCCAGCCTCCCCAACCACCGGCTACGCCACCCATGTAGCTCTTATCAAATAGGTTATTGACCGTAAAGCGGATTGATGCACCTTTTAGGGCACTGTCAAAGTTTTCTAAATCAACACCTACGTATAAGTCACTTACCGCGTACCCATCGATGCGCTGAGTATTAGCTGAATCCATCCAACGTTCACCTAGCCATTTTGTCGAAATACCCGCTGAATAAGCTTCAGACTGCCAATCTAGCGATAACACAGCCATGTCTTCTACTGAGCCAAATACCGTATTGCCTGCAGCAATGCCAACAGTGCCATCAGTGTATTCTGAGCTGTTGCTAGTGTATGACATATATACAGATAACTCTTGGCTTGGGTAGTAAGTTAACGAGGCTTCAACACCTGATGACTCGATACCACCGGTATTGATGTAGCTACCATTTGTACCCACTAGATAGTCATTGCCCGACTCTGAACCTGGTGCAATAAAGGTTAAGCGGTTTTGGAAGTCGATACTGTAAAGAGTGATGCTGGCATTGAAGTCTTGATTGTCGTAACGCACACCAAAGTCCATGTTTTCAGCAGTTTCAGGCTCAACATTATCTAGTGCTGATGCATCAGCTTCTAACACTTGGTCTTTAATCGCGGCAAAGTTTTCAGCATAACCTGCGAATACTTCTAAGCCATCTAATGGGGTGTACCACACCGCACCTGCTGACAATAAAACATCTGAATCTGAATTCACAGATTTTGCAGTGCCTGTGTAAGTGTCTTTACTATCTAAATCAACTAGATACTTTTTAAGACCTGCACGTACTGTGACATTCTCCATCTCGAATGAATCTTCAAGATAAAGCATGGTAGTTTCTACAGGGTAAGTACGGTCGTACTGGATCCAATAAGGTGTGTGATCAAAATCATAGCTGCTTTTTGAATCAATGATTTTGTGCCAATCACGGTATTCTGAGCGCTCATAGTCTTCATACCAGATACCTGCACGAACCACATTCGTGTTATTGCCAATCTGTTTTTCCCATGTCAGGTCAGCATTCAAACCAAAGCGATCTTTCGCATAATGAGAAGTTCGATATGATCCCACTGCACGAGCACCAGACTCATAGCAATTAGGATCATACTCTGGACCTGCTCCGCCATACGGGAAACCAATCGAGCTTTCACAACCCTCTATTGGACTTAAAGACTTACCATCGGCATCAACAAAAAATATTCTTCCTAGCGAGTCACCACCTTGTACTATGTTGCCAGATACCAGCTCACTGTGACCTTTCGCCGCATCATCTGTTACGTCAACAATATATGGTGGTAACCAGTCGCCGCGTCCTTCATTTTTATGAAAGTAAGCATTCGCTTTAAGCTCAACTTCACCAATCATGGTATCAACTTCAATATATCCGAATAAGTTTTCACGCAGCGTTGACCAACCTTGACGATACACTTGGTCAATGTAAGGGACACCCGTCCATTCACCTAATAGGCCGTCTGATTCAGGATTTTGTTTGAAACTCTCTAGTGAAACACGCTGATAGTTATCTTCGTGAACATCATCGTAAGAAAGGTAAGCAGTAATTTCTAAATTGCTATCCATACCTTTCACAAACTTAGCCGCAAAGTGGTCACGTTTGTTTTCTGCTGTGCCTGTGATCCAGTCACTGTTACTTGAATTTGAGTAGCTGAACCAACCGTATGTGTCATCTAATACTTCGCCCGTTTCAAGTCGCATGTAATATTTTTGCGCATCGAAGTTACCTAATGACAAGCTCGCAATGACCGCTTTTTCTGTACCTGGATCAATGGTGGTGAAGTTCAGCGTACCGCCCAATGCTTCATTTGAACGAGACGCCACATCAGCAGTACCTTGAGATACTTCTACAGCCATTAAGTTTTCAGTATCAATATAACGGTTTGCTTTAGCACCACCGCCATAGTTAGAGTTACCGTTGGCAATACCGTCAATGGTAATACCTACTTGCTGCTCATCTAAACTTAATTGGAAGCCACGAATTGATACTGTTGTTGACCAATCATCAGAGCCAAATGTATCGCCTTCATTGATTAAAACACCCGGTAGGTTATCAATCATTGCCATCGCACTGGTCATAGCCGATTGCTGTTTGAACATTTCGTCTGATGTCGCGTTATTCGCGTATGACACGCTTTTGCCAACAACTGTGATTTCTTCAATTTCTTGGTCTTTCTTTGCTTTTTCATCTTCTGCATAAACAGGTGCTGATAGAGCGCTCGCTATTGCAATAGCAAGTAAAGATGGTTTAGTGATGCCAGTAGAGTATAAAGTTTTCATTATGATTCCAGAAAGTAATTGGTACATACCAAAGTAACGAACGGGGGAAGATACTATCGGTGGATTATTACAGGGACTTGACAGAAATATGTATTATTTAAAAAACTGGTACGGACCAAAAAGTGTATTTTTAAGTAAGCGCTTGTTCAGCGGTGAGTGATGTGATACCAATAAAGAACCAAGTGTATCTGTGAATTAAGACCCTGAATGAGTACCCAAAGCTTTGCCTACGCCCAAGTGCGTGAAGTACTAACCAAACAAATAACAGAGCAACAATTAACAGGCAGCTTGCCTTCAGAACGAGAACTCTGTGCGACGTTTGATATTGCCCGCTCAACACTTAGACAAGCGCTTGGGCAACTTGAAAATATGGGTCTTATTTACCGTAAAAACCGCAGTGGTTGGTATGTATGCCCAAGGAAACTTAAATACGATCCAATGCAACATGCCTCATTTTTGCAATACACTACAGCGCAAGGGTTTCAACCTAGCACAGAGCTAATAGAACAAAAAAAGCAAAAGCCCTGTAGAGAAATAGCAACTGCGCTAGCCCTTGATGGCAGGGCTAGTTTAACCAGTATATTACGTGTGCGCTCTGTCGATGGGCGTGCTGTCGTGGTCGAAAATCTAAACTTCAGCAATAAGCATTTGCCAAATATTGATAAATACGACTTATCATTATCAATCAGTGTGTTATTAAAAAACACTTACCAACATCATGATGTACTTTATGACATCGCTGTAGAATCTTGCTGCTTGTTTAACCCCATAGCACAATTACTCGATACCTATGACGGCGCGTTAGGCTTAAAAGTCACTCGAATTGTTCGAGATCTTAATGGTGTGGCTTTTGAATTTGATCGTGAATACTGGCGCCATGACGCCTTAATGATTGAAAACAAAGCCAAACTTCAATTTTAACAACACTTCATTTGTTGAGTGAAAATAGCTGAGCTCAACAAAAAAACTGTAAAATTCCTGCAATGTACAACCCCTACACTGAGCAAGAACTCTAGCTTGTTTGGTGCATACCAGATCAAAGCATTTATAAAAGGTCTGTCATATGCTCAGTGTTTTTGGTAATCTATTACACGATAAACTCAGCAGCAATACCCTGCTGTTTTGTATCTATGCCATTATTGCAGCCTGTAGTACTTACGCATTTATGTACGGCTTTCGAAAACCTGTTTCTGTTGGCCTTTATGCTGATACCTCACTGTTAGGCCTATCACTTAAAACGCTTTATTTAACGGCACAAATTTTTGGTTATGCGCTCTCTAAATTCATTGGCATTAAAGTCATCTCTGAATTACAAAGTCACGGTAGAGCAAAGGCAATTTTAGTTTTAGTTTTCTTCGCTTGGGCGGCACTACTTGGTTTTGCACTTGCCCCACAACCTTACAATGCTGTTTTTATGCTATTAAATGGCTTGCCGCTCGGCATGGTATGGGGGATCGTATTTAGTTATTTAGAAGGCCGCAGGGTCACTGAAATATTAGCCGCAGGGTTATGCACTAGCTTTATTGTTGCCTCTGGGTTAGTAAAAACCGTCGGTAGTTATTTGATAATTGATTATGGTGTTAATGAACTTTGGATGCCCTTTGTAACGGCCACTTGCTTCTTACCACTCTTGATTTTATCAGTGTGGATGCTTGACCAATTACCGCCCCCTAATCAAGAAGACATAAAGCAACGCTGCGCCCGTGTCCCCATGACCAAAGCAAGCCGCAAAGAATTACTACAGTTATTAGGTTTTGGTCTGACATTATTAATCATAGGGTATGTGCTGCTCACAGTGCTTAGAGATTTACGAGATAATTTCGCTGCCGATGTATGGCTGGCAACTGGACTTGATGGCACTCCTGAACTATTTACGCTCACTGAGCTACCCATTGCTTTGGTGGTGCTCGTCATTGTGGCTCTACTCAAACTGATTAAAGACAACCACCTTGCAATGGTGATTAATCATTTACTCATTTTTGCCGGATTCACAATCACCTTATTAAGCTCGCTCGCCTATCAACAGGGAATGTTGAGCCCTATTTATTGGATGGTGCTAAATGGTGTTGGTCTCTACCTCGCCTATGTGCCTTTCTCAACCACACTATTCGAACGCTTAATTGCAACATTTAACCGCCCTGCCAATGTTGGCTTTTTAACTTATCTAGCGGACTCATTTGGTTATTTAGGCACAGTCGGCGTGATGGTGTATCAGAGCCTTGTGATTGCCCAAGTAGATTGGAATGACTTTTTGCGAGAGCTCAGTATTATCACTGGCGCTTTAGGGGCATTGCTAAGTGCCGGATCGCTTGGCTATTTTGTTTATAAAGAAAGGAAAAATAACCAAAAGCGCTCTCAGCCACAGTTGAAAGCGCAAATAGGTTAAAAAGTAAAAGTTAATTCCAATAGTAATTTAACTTCAACTGCCAAAGTGTTTGCTCCGATGATTTATATATCAATCGGAGATCAGTATCTTGATTTATGGGCACCACAAGCTCAACATTTTTACTCAACTCAGCCGTCTGCTTATGATAGAAACGTTCAATGGCAGCACGCATTTTAATATCTTGGTAAATATCACTGATCACACCGACTTCAATAGATGCATCAATTAACTGTGCAGTGCTTGCTAGCTCGCCAAAATATCCGTTTACCATGCCATACACTAAACTACGGTCATTATTAAATAGCATGGATTTACCAGCGCCACCCATTGCAAAGGTGCTTTTGCAGCCTTGGCAATTTGTTCTATCACGCTCAAATCCTAAATTAAGCTGCCAAGACCAACCTCCTTCGTTTACCCAGTCTGTATACGCTGGATTGAAAGACTCTAAATCAAGTATGTGCAGTTTATCTAAATACATATTTGAATCACGAACTGCGACTTCAACATCTAGCATTTCTAAATTCGAGTAAGGTACTCGCGCGATGTCAGATGCGAGTGAATCAAAATAACTTAAGCGAAACCCCAGATTAGACTGAGTTTTAGAGCCCACATCTAATGCTGAAACTGAATAATTTGATGGCTTTTGTGCTTTATGAGGCGCACTTTGCTGATAGTTACCCACTTTAATCTCATTACCTATTGGCAATTTCAACCTTGCTCTGACCAAAGCTTTTTTGATTACTTTAATATGTTCAGACTCATACTGTCTTAACTGCTGAAGCTGAACAAATTCAAATAGCACTTCGATGATTTTTTTCTGAGTCTGCACATTCAGTGATACGAAGTCTGCACTTTTTAATAATTCTGCATTGTTAAAAATACGCTTTGCCAGTGCATTTTCTTGTTCATTTAAGTGTTGTTGATACTGATAAAACGTACTACTTCTCGAGGGAGTAAATTTAATATCTCGAACTAAAGACTGGTCGTTATGTTCTGCCTCAGCTAACTTGGAAAAAATAGTTGCAGGGATCACCCAAGGTGACAGCTCATTTGTTAGTTTATCGCCTGCGACCAACTCAATCACTTTGGCAATGTGAAATGCACAGTTTTCATCGGCAAAATAATAAGTGTATTTTGCCCCCATTAACTCCCAAATATGGTTACTAATAAAACGTACTTCATCTGTAGTTAAATTAAGCTCATATTCCCATAAGTCTCTGAGTTCTACTTCACCATAATTGTGTTGATGACGATAAAATAATTGATCAGAAAACCCTGCAACGTAGCCGCCAAATAATCCTTTGCTAATATAAACAAGACCATTTTCGTTGTCAGGCACAATGGCACCATAATTGATACTGTAATCAAGTAACTGGTTATGTGATTCTGTCGCTCTGTTTAATTTTAACAGCATATGACCATAGAGGGATGCCGGGTTACTCATATAGCCTGATGCAAAAACCAAACTAACCGAGTGAATGGGTTGGCCCTCTCGCCATTGGGTTAACTCATCGCAATCACTGCTTGGCTGTTTAAACTTTATACCTTGTTGCAGCAACCATTGATATCTAGCGGGATATCGACATTGTTTTTCAGGCTGTTTATTAAAGGCGTTGATAGTCGCTTCAAGTTCACGATAAGGATCATCTTTACCTCTAGGTGACAAGAAGAAATCATCACTGATGATATAACTTTTAAGCTCTTGCGGTGATTTATAATGACCTAACTTTAACCATGTTGGGTGCTGTGCAAGTTGTTCAATATCAGATGCAGAATAAGTGCTAAATGACAGAGTAGAGCAAAGTAGTAATGATGAGATACGTCTTAGCATAAGAAGAAAGTGGGCATTACTGCCCACTCAATCAATTAGATTACAGAACAACTAGCAGCGAACTGACTAGTTACTTGACTTTCTACGATGCTGTAAAGTGCCTGAGCATCAGTAGCTTGCTTGTCAGCATAATCGTTACGGATTGCAGAAACGATGTCAGCGTGTGCTGTAGCTTCACAACCACGTACTTTTAGCATTGCAGCTACGTACTCGCCTTCACCCTGTGCAATTTCTTGCTCAAGTACAGGGAAAGTTTGCTGAATGAACTGAGCAGTCTTAACGTCTGCACCTTCACAAGTTTCTTGTGAAGAAACGTTTGAAGAAACAGCTGTTGTACCAAGGTCCCAGATTACGTTAGATATAGCAGCTGCAGTGCCGTTATCTGGGAAAACCATTGCACCTAGGCCACACTGTTGCCAAGGGTTAACATTGTTTGCTTTTGCTGGTGCTACAAAAAAAGCACCAGCTAGAATAGCTGCAGATAGTGTTGCTCTTAACATTTTGAAATCCTAATTTAAATTTTTATTTCCCCAAATAAGTTAGAAAATCTTATCTTACGAGAAAAATTAGCGATCATTTAATTTAAAGAATTGCGATATTTATAAACTCTGTTTTTTAACTGTCAAAGCTTAAAAATCGAATAAAACTTCAATTAACATATTGTATTTAATGTAAAAATAATCAAATCCATTTCTACATCATTTTAATGATGCTTCAACTTAAGTTTAATTATTGCCTATTTTAAAACGTTGAAACCACTAACATGCATTCAATAAAAGTGCATTAATGATTTTTTCAAAGCATAACGTTTTAAATAGTTCAAGCTCCCTTAAACCGAGAGTAAATATGACATTAATTAAAACTAGAGTCTGTGAGAGTCTGTGAGGGTGTGTTTTAAGATGTTAGAAACTGTTTGAATACTTGCTCAATCGAAATAAGTAACCCTATCTCTACCTAAACGTTTGCTTTCGTAAAGGGCTTGATCTGCCCGAGACACTGCAGTTTCAAAACTCATGTCACGTTGCCATTTAGCAACGCCAAAGCTTAACGTTGCATTTAATTGTTCTCGACTCACCTTATGTTGCAGTAAAAGAGTGGTGATCAAATCTATAAAGCGTTGAACTGTATACTTATCACTTTCATGAATAACAAATAAGAACTCTTCCCCTCCCCATCGGATCACTAGGTTAGGAGGCTCAAAACAATCAATAAAAATGCTCGAAACAATGCGTAGCACTTCATCTCCGCGCTCATGGCCAAAGCTATCGTTTATTTTTTTAAAATGATCTATATCGGCCATTACGATATAAACACTCTCTCTGTGATGCTCTTCAAACCAGCGAATATTACTTAAATGCCTTTGCGCAAACCGCCTGTTATGCAACCCAGTTAGTGCATCTTTACTGGCCATTAAAGCTAATTCTTCCCGAGAGTTGATACTCATTTCTCGCAGGGAAGCTAGTGCATAAATCATCGGCAAGCCACTGATCATAACATTTAAAAAGTGTATATAAGGCAATAAGTTAGGATAAGTAAAGTCACTTAAATGGGGAAAATCCAAAGTAACAAGCAGCGCAAAACTAAGCATCATCAATGCAGCAAAAGCAATAGAGCGTACTAATGGTATTGATTGTTCAACCAATAAAATACATGCTATTGCCCATAAATAATAATGAAAACCCAGCTCTATTCCAAAAGTGACACACACTGCGACTGAATGGACTAGAACTTCAAAACACACCAATTGAAGTGCGCAAGATAACCGCTCAGTTGCAAAACAATTTATACTAATAGCCCAGCACGTAACGCTCAATACATTTAATATAGATAACCAATAAGCTTCAATAAAAGCAAAGAAGAAAATCAGCCCTACATGCAAGAACAAACAATACCAAGCCACCGTGGTTAATATCGCAACCTTTTTATGCTCAATAGAAAAAAATGCTTGCTTATCTACATTCAAACTTGGGCCACTTCCTCATAAACACCTGCAATTAGTATAGGCAACTTTATTGTGTTTTTTGCATTTAAATATTTTGGATAAATTTATCCACTTTATCTAATTCACCTTATTTAAAATATCTCAAGTTCAAATCATGCTTATTTGCTTGCCGTATTCACTGTGTACCGATAAGTTGATGAGAACAATTCATAAGGAGTAACTAATGATGAAAGGTTTAATAAGCGGCTCAATTGCTGCCTATGCACTCTCTGCCTCTGTGAGCTTTGCTTTTTATCCAAATAACGCAAAGCATGCGATTAGCATAAGTTTTGATGACGCCAGAAAATCTCAAGTTGAAGTTGGTTTACCCATACTCAATAAACACCAGGTAAAAGCCACGTTCTATTTAATGCCGCACCATATGCAAGGCAAAGAAAAACAATGGAAACAAGCCGCCCAGGCCGGACATGAAATAGCAAATCACACAGCCAATCACCTGTGTACTGGAAATTTTCAATGGCTGAGACAGCAAAATAAAGGCTTAGAGCAAGTCGACCTTAACTTTATAAAGCAAGATATTGAATTTGCTCAAAACTACATAAAGCAACACACTGGAGTTGCAGCCAAGGGCTTTGCTTATCCCTGTGGGCAGAAGTTTGTTGGCCGTGGCAAACATGTACAAAGCTATGTACCCATTATCGCAGAAACCTTTGTATATGGCAGAACTTGGAACGATGAAACGGCAAATGACCCTAATTATTACGATCCCGCGCAAATTCGCGCTTTCAATATGGACAATAAATCATTTGAAGAGATGAAATCCTTGTTAGAGCTTGTGAAATTCAAAAACGCTTGGATAGTATTGGCTGGTCATGAAGTAGGTAGTGAAGGTTTGTATACAGTAAAATCAGAAGCCCTTGAAAAACTCCTCGTTTATTTAAAAGATCCTAAAAATGGCTTTTGGTTAGCGACAGTGAATGAAGTAAATCACTATATCCAAAATAAAAAGATGGAAAAGCCTGTGGATTAACACAGGCTTTATTTAATCAGGTAGCTGCTCTATTTTTTGCCACAAAGCCTCTGCATCGGCAGTTAACATAGAGTATGTTCGGATGTCGCCGTTTCTTTGTGCATGCATAGCTTTTTCTAAAAGCGCGTCGTATTCCTTTCTCATCTTCTTTTTAGGGTTTCTTTTAAAAATTCCAAACATATCAACTCCTACAATTGTCTATAAAATGTTACGAGCATTTCTAAAACTGAGATCACCCTCTGTAAATTCTCATGAAACTAATCCAAACTTACATTTAATTCGTTCAATAAATACTGAATGTTTAAATTCTATGGTGATTTATGATTGACGATGAATTTGATATTTCAATTTTGAAGCAGCTTGGCAATAGCCATCAGGATGAATTATTGTCAAAAATAAGGAAGAAAAAATTAGAGTTAGACAACGCGCATGAAATGGCACAAATAGAGTCTCAACACGGCCTAGAATACCTGTTTGATGAAATAGACAACTTAGAGTGAACTTATCAGTTTACTGAACGTATATATATGGTATCACATCTTCCTTAATTTGACTTTTCCATAAGGTCACATAAATTAGGCTTTATTAGCGAGTCAATGGGTGAGTTTCTTTTACGACTCACCCATTTTTATCACCTTTTATTTGGTTAATGCTTTCAGTAATTGCATGTAAAGCTTGTTATGAGCATTGTCACAGTCAGTGTAGCCATTGCAATTAACTAAAAAAGCAGCACTTGTATTAGACTCTTTAATATAAAAATTATACGTCGCATAGCCCAACTCAGAACCATGATGATGAATAACTTCTTTACCGTTTATGTTTTCTTTAAATAACCCATAGCCATACTTCAACCCACTAATATTAGTATTAATAAAATTACTCTCTGCCATCATTAATTCATGAGATGTAGTACTTAATAGATCGCCATTCACTATTATTTTCAGTACATCTGCCATATCTTTTGCTGTGCCAACTACAGGCGCGTCAGCTACACCTATATTCTGATAATAGGGCTTTGTATCTACTTGCTCTCCATCTGATAAAAAATAACCTGAATTAATGGTGGCAAATTCTTTCTCAACGCCACCATAGGTCATACTATCCAAGCCAAATGGCTCAAAAATTCGTTGACGCATCGCATTTGAATGATGCTCACCAAGTAACGTGTCAAAGATGAGCCCAGTGAGAATATAACCCGTATTGGAATAAGCCCAATCATTTCCAGCTTTAAAATTTGCCTCTTGGTCATAGGCAAATTGCATTGCAAATGCATCTGTTTTTAATGAATCAGGTTCTTGTAGCACTGCGTCGTAAAATGCACCTTCAGATTCATTTAAGTAATCAAATAGCCCTGCAGTATGCTGCAACATTTGTCTTGTAGTGATTGTATCTGCATAAGCAACACGCGAGGTGATATCAGTAGATAAATACGCTGTAATGGGCTTGTCTAAATCTAATAATTGATCGTCTACTAACATAGACGCCATTAATGCGGTTAACTTCTTACCTGCACTACCATTTGGGATACGCGCATCAATTTGCATAGGCGTTTGCTCATTGATATCTGCAACGCCAGCAGCACCATGAAACGTAAGTTCTGGCGATTCAATATAAAGTACGACTCCAGGTATTTCACCTTCTACCGTTTTATTAAGTAAAGCTTGGAAATCAAATTTCTGCCCAGCATGATTAACTGGTTGCGCATTCTGTTTTGCTGATTCACCACTCGAACCACATGCAGTTAATCCAATTGCCACAGCTAAACAAGTTAGGTATGCAAAATACGGTTTGGTTTTCATTGTTATATCCTTTTTAAATTAAGTTACGGTTAGGCTAACTAAACAAAGGGATATGAGTTGTAACGACATAAGGCAGTTTGTAGCAAAGTGTATCAACATACCTTTGAAACCTGAGCACTGATTGCTTGTTCACTTTTTTGATACACATTGATACATTTCGGGATACACTGATACGGATTATCATGCTCTACCGCTTTAATATGAATGCAAATTAACAAATACAAGAAATTGCAATGAAAATACTCTTAATCACGCCTTTGCTGCTATGTACTGTTCTTAACTTCGCTACTGCCCAGACAAGCCCAAGCAATTTAACCGATGCCTTTAACAATAAACGCGATGCGGGCGGTTACTTTTCACCAGGCTTTGTTCTTGAGCATCAGAAAGGCCTTTATCAATCAGAGGGGTTTGACAGCAAACTGAGCGTTCGCGGCGCTTATTACTTTAAAAATGGTTTTTTTCTAGAGATACCCGGAGGTTCGGATAAGTTTGAAAGTAACTTTGCCTTAGGCTACAACCTATTAAATGTCGGTGATTGGGAGTTTGATGCGCTCTACTCATCTGCCCACGGCGACCTTAATTATAATTACCTCGAAGATAGCTTTGAGAAAAATAGCACTCCATATTTAGGCCTTCGAGCTATAGGAACAATCTCAGGGTTAGACGCCATGTTCTTATACGGGGTCAATACCAATAAAAGTGACTTCAGTGGTGGTCATTATGCGGCGGCTTGGTTAGGAAAGAGTTGGAATATACAAAACTGGCACCTTTTCAGCTCTGTTGGTTTTCAGTATCGTAATGATGAAATTCTTAACTACTACTATGGCGTTCCAGAATCTGCCAAGTACCACCCAACTTTTAAAGCCAACGGTGGTTTCAACTTTATCTATAAGATGGGAGTAAAAAGACCCATCACCGAGAATTGGCTATTAGAAGGCTTTTTTAGCTATACCAATTACGCTGATAGTATTGTTAATAGTCCTTACACCCAAAACATCCTTAAATATAATGAAGATCGTAGTGATACAGGCAGCCGATTTAATGTATCTCTGCATTACGTTTTTTAGGAGAAGATGATGAATTCAACTTTTCGTACTTCTCTAATACTATCAGTATTAATCGCTTCAAAAGTGACTTCAGCTAAACAGAGTGAGGACTATAAAAACGGCACGCTAACTATCTCTCCAAAGCAATGTACCACGCTGAAGCAAGGCGAGCTCTGTTATTTAGAATTAGAAGTAACCTGGCAAATCCAAAATAAAAAAAATACCTGTCTTTTTGCTAATTCGCGAAAACTACAATGTTGGCACAACAAAAAGCAAGGTGTATTGAAACAGCCAATCACTATGAAAAACGACTTAGTACTCACTCTGCAAACTGCAGACAAACAAGTTTTGCAAACGCAAACAGTTCGCTATGCTTGGGTTTATAAAAAGAATAACAGTAAGGCCATGCGCTGGCGCATGTTTTAAAGACTATGATTACAATCGCACTTGTTGAAGATGATAGAGAATTGGCCGAGTGGATCCGTGACTACTTAGAAACCAAGCAATATGCCGTTCAGATTTATCATGATGGGTTAACTGCATACCAAGCACTCTCGGCCAATACACCTGATTTGATTATTCTAGACGGTATGCTGCCTTCAATGGATGGGTTAGAGGTGTGTAAATTACTGCGCTTGAAATCAGATGTGCCCATTATTATGCTCACCGCACGAGATGAAGAAATTGATGAAATTTTAGGCCTAGAGATGGGCGCTGACGACTACCTTACAAAACCAGTACGTGGCCGACTACTCGAAACTCGCATCAAATCTTTATTACGAAGAATGGCTTCGACAACAAGCACGGTTGAACTCGATACGATCTCTTTAGGTAATTTAGTCATTTGTAAGCCCACTCGACTAGTCACACTCAATGGAGCTTCTCTTAAACTATCAAGTAATGAGTTTGATGTATTATGGCTTTTAGCCAAACAAGCAGGGCAAGTCGTCAGTCGCGAATCACTCAGTCAACAGCTTAGAGGATTTGAGTACGATGGTTTTGACCGTACCATTGATTTACGAATTTCAAGACTCAGAAAAAAGCTCTTAGATGATGCAGGTGAACCATACAAAATTAAAACGATTTGGGGTAAGGGTTACTTACTTTGCGCTGAGGTATGGCAATAATGTGGCGATTCGCAATTGCGCTGACCATAGTGGTATTAGCTGGAAATATTCTATTGGGCCAAGTGTTTAATACTTTACTTGAACAAAACCAATTACAGCATCAAGCGCGACAATTTAGCCAAGAGCAACAAAGCTTACTCGCACAAATAAAGCTGATTACCTCCGCATTCGGCTCTGATATAGAAACACATAAGCTTAACCAATGGCTTGATCGTAACTCTCAAAATGAAGGATTTAGCTATAAATTACAATCGTTAAAAGATTACCCACTACCGCACAGCTTACTGAAACAAATAAACACCGATGGTGCTGTATTTCTGGAATCAAACGAAGGTTTAACGGCCTATGCAACTCTCCCTAAAGAACAAGTATTGCTGGTAACTCAAACCAGCATTGAACCTGAAAGTCATCAAACCGCTTGGCTATTTACGCTGATTTTTTACTCCACTCTATTGATTTTGATACTGATTTTTTTAGCGCCTTTTCTGCATCGCCTATACATGTTGCGTGCTGCAACCACCGCTATCGGCAACGGTCAATTAGATAAAAGACTCAAGGTCGGCTCTCTTTGGTATTTAAAAGAAATTGAAGTAGCGTTTAATAATATGGCTGAGAAGCTTGACCGATTAATGCAAGATATTAAGCTGTTATCAGGAGGCTTATCCCATGAACTAAGAACGCCTCTAGCACGAGTAAGAATGGGGCTAGATACATTATGCGAAACAAATGACCCTAGGCAAAAGGAGCAATTTGAAATCCGTATTAATCAAAATTTAGATGATATGGAAGCTCTGGTCGACGCCTTACTCAATTTTGCCAGATTGCAACATACATTAGACAGTACGCTTAAAACTGAACTCGACTTAAATTTGTTATTAAAGCAACAAGTTGAAAAAGCTAACGATCCTCGTTGTAAACTAAAAGTCCAAAAATCGCCTTGCTATATTAAAGCTGAGACACATTTCATAAACCTGTTATTGAGTAACTTACTAAATAATGCATTCAAGTATGCACGAAAGCGCATTGAATTAGAATGCAAGCAAGATAACGACTTCACTTACCTTATGATTAACGATGATGGTGATGGTATCGCTCCTGAAGATAGAGAAAAAGTGCTTAAACCATTTATCAGATTAAATAAGAAAAATCATAACTTAAAAGCAGGTTACGGCATTGGTCTCGCATTAGTTGAGCGTATCGTCAGCTGGATTGATGGGCAAATAACCATTAAAACATCAAAGAGTTTAGGGGGAGCAAGCTTCATTATAAAAATACCCAGAAGCTAACTAAGCAACGCTTATAGCCCAGCCATTTGCTCTTCAATATCAATACCGACATTGGCGAGTCTATCTTTTCGCCAACTCAGCCACCATTCAGTGGCATGATCCGCTATAAACTCTCGATATTCAGCAAGTTCATGGCTTTCACCTTTTGCTTGATTTAGTTCTAACAAAATCAACGCACTATTTAAACTCAGCCAATTCATATGTTGACCACGGCCAATATTGAATGAGCGCTTAGCATAATTGATTGCTTTATCAGTATCGTTTAGGGCGCGATAGTATTGCGCATGCAATAACGCTGAACGAGCAGGCTCAGTGATTTTCTCTATCACTTCAAGGGCTTCTTCAGGTTTATTCTCTTTAAGATAAAGTTTTGATAAATTATCTGCTGTAGAAAAAAACACCCAATAATTTTCTGGTGTAACCGGTTTATCTAAAACTGCATGGTAAAATTTAATCCGCTCTTCTAGGGTCTCAGCAAAAATAGCAAAATGATACATGGGTAACATGTAGTGCGAGCCATCTAATTGATATTCGGCCAATAGTGTTTTTGCTTGAATTAAATAATCAATACGTGCTTTTTTCATCCCAAACTTGCTGGCTTTAATAGAAAGCAAAGTATATGCGCGGATCTCGGCCACAGGTTTTTTGCCTAATCTGGCTAAACTTGCAGCCTTGTATAGATGTCTGCGTATGACATCGAAGTCTTCTTTATTATGTGCCACAGAATGCGCAAGCTCTGCTGACGATTTATTGACTTCAGCTTGAAGGTCATAAATGTGGGCATCCGAAAATAACAGGTCAGCTTGTTCATAATACGTCTTTGCATTAATTGCATCACGCTTACCATTATAAAGCTGCCCTTTTAGCCACTTTCCGTAAGCATAATAAAGTGGATGTTTTAATTCACTCTCTGTCAGTAACAATTCAATGTAACCACTTGCCGAATCAAACTTATCGTCATCAATAAGATGATATGCCAGTAGCGGCAATACATGTAATGACGAGCCCACTCTTTCATTGATCAGTGCAAGCTCTGCTGATAACAATGATTCGCTTTTTAATCTAAAATAATTCGTACTCGCTAAAGTCTCAATTAGGGCTTTTACTTGATCTGCTAAATCTGGCATAGATGCACCATACATATAGCTTACCCAGCTTCGCTCTGGCCCTTGTACTATCAGCTCTAATAAAAAAGGCATGTGCTTACGAGTTGACGTGTCAGCATTATGTTTTAAGATCCCAGTAAAAATAAGCGCATCATTTGGGTTAAGCTGCTGATACTGCATATAAGGAGAGTTAACAAACTCTCTTGCATCTAACTCATCACTCGCAGTGGCAAAGTCTAATGCAAGGTGCAGCTCATCTATGTCCTCTTGGAAATGACGAGCACTGTCAGCGGTAAATGGAAGATAAATTAAATCATTGTGCACAGCTGGTGTTTGCTCTACAGAGCTTTGACTCTCAATTGATTGTGCAAATGCGCTTTTAAATGCCCCTTGTTGCTCATATTTATCTATAAAATAAAAAGTACCAAATACTAAGCACAATAAAGTACAACACCCCACGATAATTCGAGTGTATGGTTTGTGTGTTTTAATTTCAGAAGAGTGCAACGGTGGTGTGTTTACTCGCATATTAGCAAGAGTAATATCAGCTTCAAGCTCATCTGATAGCTCAACAATGGGCGTTTCTTGTGGAGCACCAGTCTGCTGCTCTTTAGAGTACTCAATGAATGTAAGCTCTGGCTGCCATTGATAGCCTTTTTTTGGAAAAGTCTTTATGGCGTTATCACCAATTATGGTGCGCAATTGACTGATGTTTTGAAAAACAACCTGCTCTGATACGACTTTACCTTGCCACACTTCAGTCAAAATATCGTCTTTACTAAAAATCTTTTCAGGCTTTGAGATAAATAATGCGAGTAGCTTAGATTGCGTGCTATTTAATGCAATAACTTGCGCGTCTTTAAACAAAATCGTTTGTACTTCATCAAACTGGAAATCTAAAAACTGGATCATACTACTCGCAACCTTTGCTTTATATTCTTAATTGTTCGAGTAGCAATGCTCTCGGCCCTGAATCGCTTTAGTGTACGATAATCAGGACCGATTTCAATCATGCTTTCTCGTTCCTCTTTTGAGGCTATAGCTTTTTAACATCCAACCAATTAATTGATAAGCGAGTACGTTCACCAATTGGCTTAATCGTTAAGGTGTGCGTACCTTTAGGAAAAGTGACCGGAACTGCCTTAGCGGTTTGCCAACCATTCTCGCCCGTTGTCGTAATTTCTTTTAATAGCTCATCATTCAGCATGACAGCAAATGACTGTTTCTCACCACTATGAAACACCCTAGGTTGTATAGTGTATTTGCCCGCTTTACTCACTTTGATTTGATAATCAGCACTGGTATTACGCATATTCGCAAATACTAAGTCATGCTTAGGCTCTTGCGAAGAGTTGCGCACAGCAACATTCGTCCCCTCACTGAATGCCTCAGCTTGAATACGCGTTGGAAGCGCATGGGTAAATATCGCGTTTGAATCAACGGTATTTGAAGCCAGCCCTTCTCGTTCGCCAATCTGCGCGGTTACTTTATATCTTGCTTTGTGCTTACTTGGTTTTGTATCTACAAACTTAAGCTCGGTTACACCTTGTGCAAGGACTTGCTCTTCATTCGAAATTAAATCTTGGCGAATAACTTTATATGTTGTTCCTGTCATATCCTTGTCATACTGCCAAGTTAGCGTAACCTTACGACCATTATCTTTTAAAGCAAGTTTAGCCACTTGACTCGGATAATCAGCTATTTGAGCATGTACTATTTTGACTTGTTTTTGAGCTTTAGCTAAACCTGCAACAAATTCACTGCTACCGGCTTGAGCAGGTAAGGCTTTACCATTTGTATCAAGCACCAAACGAAACCCCTCTATGGCCGCGATAAAATCATCAGCCATTTCACCTCTTCTATCTAAATCAGGAACTTCCCAGTGCCAACTGCTACCTTTGGCAATGCGTGAAGTACAGTTTTCTTGGGTAACAGGTCCGCCACCTTGAGGAAAACGTTGTTTACCATCTACATAACAATCAGCAACCACCTCTTGAATATTGCCCAGTAAATCATGTACCCCATATCTATCGGCCTTAAATAAGCCCACAGTAGAGGATAGGATCTCTTTATCATTACAATCCTCAATGGTATAGGCTGATGTATAAGGCGCTTGATAAATTTTGCCTGTCATCGCTTTTGCATGTTGATCTGCTAAGTTTGCAATTTCACATACTTGATTGCGCTTTTTTCCATTTTCAGAAATATAATCGTCATAACCACCTGTTCTCATTACATACAGCCACTGAGCTTCTGACATTAAGCGATACTGTTTACCTGTTTTATCAGAAAGCCACTTTGCATAATCTTCAGCCCCTTTTGTACCGATGCAAACAACTGGGTGGTATTCTGACAGATTGAAGAAGTTGTCATCCCACGAGCCATCTCTTTCACCTGCACCAAACCAGCCTGGACCTATTTCATGCATACAGTTTGTTGGTGCTTTGTAGCCTGTATCTTCAACAAACTTTCTGAATTCAGACACCGTGAGCTCATATTTTGCCATTTGAAATGGTTGCATATTTACTTTATATCGGCCTTCACCTGCGTGATCTTTTGCCATAAAGCTACCAGCAGGGATACTGGCAGTTGGTGGCTCAAAGTAACTGACAATCTGACTTCCTGCATATGCCTGTGTGCAACTTAATGCTACGCATATTGAAAGGATTTTCTTAACCATTGTGTGCTCCGTTTACACCGTTTTGTTGTTTAGCAAACAATAGTTAGAAGCCAGAATTGAATCTTATTAATTTTCTATAATATTTTTCTTTATTTTTTTATCTTTAAATTCAGTGGCTTTAGATTTTTTTGAGCCAAATTTGGCATTTTGAATTTATGAGTGTATTGTTGTTATTAATATGTAAATAAAAGTTATAAGCTACATTACTCTCAGATTTTCACAGAATTAGTTACATGCTCTATATTTACACTAATAAATACCTAATCATTAATATAATCTGAGGCAAATTTCAGGTGTTATGAAGATAAAATCGGGGTTTGCAATTTCTCAAGCAGGTATCATCATCAGTTTAGTGGTCGCACTTGCTGGTGGCTTGTTTTTATATCAGCAGTTCAAGCATGCTAACAAAACTAACCAACAATTAATGAACTATAAATATGCCTTTAACGATTTTCTAAACCTTCAAACTGAGTTCACACTTTATCGCTCTCAAGACATTGCAGACTCATTAAAAGACGTTCGCACGACTTACACCCTTGAAAGAGTTTCTATGAAACAAAGATTAGAACAAGACAGTGAAGCTCTTCTGTTACTAGAACAAATACAGATTGGTATCTCAGAATTTGAAAGTAACCTGCAAGAACAAATCAAATTACAAAGACGACTCGGATTTGATGAAGATAGAGGCCTAAGAGTTTTTTTTAGGCAAGCTGTTCATCGTCTTCAAAAAGAAAGTAACTTACTAAATGATCTAGAACTCGAAGTTTTAATTTTAGAAATAAGAAGACGCGAGAAAGATTACTTGCTTCGCTGGGAACCGAAATACCTTGAAAATCATGCAGCCTTACTAAAACAAGCACAAAATCTTGTTACAACGAAATATCCAGAAAATAAACAAACTCTTATGACTAAGCTCAATGAGTACATCCAAGGGTTTACTCAATATATTTACCACTTAGAGGTTCAAGGTCAACATTCAAAGCAGGGACTTAAAGGAAAAAATACGCAGCTAAATACTATATTAAAAGAGCGCTTTAACTCCTTATCAATGCATATTAAACAAGCGCAAACTGAAGCTGCCAAAAAGCACTTAAAAGTCACTTTCTTATTCATTTTAACCACTACTTTTCTCAGTCTTTCAATCTCTTTTTTAATTAACCGTCGTATTACATTCTCCTTATTAGAAATTACATCATTTGTAAGAAAATTAGCTAAAACCGAAGACTTCAGTAAACGTTTAGAATTAAAAGGCAATGATGAACTTGCGCACTTTAGCGATGATTTAGATGCTCTACTCAAGCATTTTGAAACTCTACTCGAAAGGCTCTCTCTTGCTCAACAAAGACTTGTTGAAGATGCCAAAATGGCAAGTTTGGGCGGATTAGTGAAAGGGTTTGCTCATGAACTTAATACACCTCTAGGAATAGCAATTACCAGTGAATCTTTTTTAAGAGAAAAAGTAGAGTGTTTAAAACATGACTTCAAACATGGCAAAATTACCAAATCGAACCTTCAAATATTGTTACAAGAGTTTGATGACTCTCTTTCACTAATAGAAAGCAACTTAAACCGTTCCGCAGATCTGATCTCTAGCTTTAAAAAAGTAGCATCACATCAAGAATATGACGAACTTGTAGAGTTTGATGTTAGAGAATTTTTAAACAACCTATTTTCAAGTTTCAGGCATGAAATAGAAAAACATAATGCTACTGTTCAATTAGACATACCTAAAGGCATGATATTAAAAAGTTACCTTGGCGCATTCAGCCAAATTTTTACTATTTTTCTTGTCAATAGCCTACGTCATGCGCAAGTGCCTAGTAGACCATTAAATATTGATATCTCGTGTAAATTTGTGAGTGGTACAATACATTTTAGATTCAGTGATGACGGAGTAGGTATCAAAGAGGAGTTGCTTGATAAAGTATTTGAACCTTTTGTAACCACCAAAAGAGGTGAAGGCGGCACCGGTCTAGGACTAAGTATTGTATACAACCTAGTCACTCAGCGCCTTGGGGGGCATATAGAACTTCAGAGTGTTGAAAACAAAGGCGTATGTATCTATATGCACTTTAATGATATCTCTTTCAGGCAACACTTTGAATGACGACTCTGCGATAAATAAAACTAAGAAAATGCCTTGATAAGATTCTGAAAATAAGACTCTACGCTAGCTACATGCGACAAGTGCTCTACTAAGCAAGTATGCACTTGTGCACTGACCCTTTCTTCCTGAAGGTGATGTGCATAGCATAAATTAACGGGTGAAATAATTGCCTCTATTTCTGCATCAATCAAAATACAGGCTTGGGCTAATATCACCTTGCCTCCACCTTGCTTTAACACAACACGTTGAGCCGTACCTACAACCTTCTTGCCTTCAATATTTAAATTATAATCACCATCACAGTAAGAGTTTGGCGTTGCATGTATATCGACATTAATGTCATACCGCTTAAAAAAGGCTGACAACTTTTCGCAAAAACGTTGATAGGCTTTAGGTATTGAATAAGGCGCTTTTTCTTCCCACACATACATATGCGAAACATTAATCACACCAGGCACTTGCGGAACCGGAGCACCGCCGGTTTTTCGGCTAAACAACTGCCACCCCTGCTCGATTAATAAATTCTCTAATGCACTTGAGCTTTGCCATTTATTACCTGAGGGTAACACTAAAGTTGGTACATCAGGTTGCCACAGCACCAGCGCCTCGTTAAGTGCACCTTGTTGTAATTGAGTCAGTAACTCGGTTTCTTTGGCAAATACGTTTGCAACACTGATTTTTGGATATAAAAGAAGTCTAGGTTTCAAGAAGTTATCTAAAATTGTTTCAAGGTATAGCTAGTTTAGCGCTTTTGTTTTGAAGGTTGAATAGATTTTAGACATATCAATTTACATTTAAAATCCCCTTTCAGACTGCAACTGGTTTATATTCATGCTGCTCATATTGAGCTATTAACTATAAGGAAATCATAAAAATGAAACTAAAATTAAACAGTAAAAAACTAAAAACACTGTCTAACGACAAATCACTTTTACCTTCTGACGCGACACACAAGATTGCAGGTGGTAAGCCGCCAGCTTCTGATTCTTGGTGTGGTACAGAGTTTTGTAATGGTGGTCGAAACACATTCTGTTTCACAGATGGTTGCTGGAATTAACCACATTAATAGCCAGCTCTAAGCTGGCTACTTAAGCTTTAAATAATTATGACGCCTTTCACTTTTGTTTTCTCACCACAAAATGCAATAAAACCTTCATAAAAATTTGATTCAGCTCAACTTGAAATAAAAATCATTTCCAAAAACGGAACAATCTGTGTATTTTAGTTATATCAAAATCACTTTTAATTTTAATTTTGATTTTGTCTAAATACTAAACTATCTCTTAGAATTGCATCTCTTATTGGTACATTTTTAGGAAGCTAGGCATGGACACTGCAGCCCCCTCTTATGGCATTTTTAATACACTAAAAGCCAAACTTATTTTTGCATTTACTCTTATTCTTCTCATTCTTGCGGCAATTGGATTTACCGCCTATTTAGTGTTGAAGTCTGCTGATGATGGCTTTAAAAGTTATCGTGAATTAGCTCGAGATTCTAATCTCGCAAGTACCTTACAATCAAACATGCTTATGGTACGTATGAATGTAAAAGACTTCTTGCTCACAGGCAGTGATAAAGATATTCGTCAATACACACAATATTTTGATGAAGTCGATAGACTCATGAGCGAAGCTAAAAAAGAAATCAATGAGCCTGAACGTACGCAGATGGTTTCTCAACTCATTCAAGAGTTAGAACAATACAACGCAACGTTTAACGTTATCAAAGCATATCGTGTTCGCCGTGATGAGTTAGTATTAAATCAGCTCAATATAATTGGCCCACAAATGGAACGTGAACTTACCCAAATTATGCAAAGCGCAGCTCAGTCAAATAACACTCAGTTAGCCTATTTAGCGGGTGAAGCCATGCGTAATTTATTATTGGGTCGACTTTATGTTGTCAAATATTTAGAAAGCAATGAGCTTTCTGCATTTGATCGAGTGAATACAGAGTTTTCGTTATTTGATGACCAACTTACCTTAATCAGTACGTTAATTTAAATACCAATAACCAACAGCGTTTAGACAGCATAATGAGTAAACGCAGTACCTACATGCAAGCATTCAATGAAGTGCAAGACATCATTGTCGATAGAAACGATAAAGTGACAAATGTACTTGATGTAATAGGTCCTCGATTTGCCTCTTTAGTCAGAGATTTAAGTAAACCGGTTAAAACAGATCAAGATATACTCGGTCCACAATTAAAGGCTTCAAACGAGCAAGCTGTTTCGCAAATCTTTTTCATGTTTATGACAGCGCTAGTCATCAGTGTTGCAATTATTTTTGTCTTATTACGTATGGTAATGAAGCAGTTAGGCAAAGATCCTAATGAGCTCGATAACATTGCCATGGCAATTTCTAAAGGCGACCTTGATCTGGAATATGATGAGCGAGCTCCACAAGGCGTTTAAATCTATGTTGGCTATGCGACAGAGTTTAGGTCTAATAAGAGAAAAAGAAGCGCAAGAGCGTATCATTGCTAGAGTCAATGCTCGCATAAAAAGTGCATTGGATAACGCCAATTCAAATGTCATGATCGCCGATAAAGATCATAAAGTGATTTACTTAAATGATGCGATCCAGCAGATGTTTAATCACGTTGAATCTGAGCTACAACAAAATGAACTGCCAACCTTTAATGCAAATCACATCTTAGATACGCATAACGCAAGTTTAATGCCGTATTTTGAGCAACAGTTAAGCCATATTGAAAGCCTAACCACAAGTTTAGAAGCGCAGTTTGTGGTTGCTGCTAGAACATTCAAACTGGTCGCAAGTCCCATCATGGTTGAAGCGCAAAGAGTCGGTACTGTGTTTGAATGGCAAGATAGAACCGATGAACTTGCTGCTGAAAAAGAGAAAACACGTATTGCGTCAGAAAATGCGCGTGTAAAATATGCACTAGACGGTTCATCTGGCCAAGTTATGATTGCTGATACTGATTTTAATGTCATTTATCTAAACGACTCACTTGTTGAGATGTTTAAAGTCGCGCATAAAGACATTACTCAAGAAATGCCGCACTTTAATGTCAATGCGATTGAAAACAATAAAGTAGATACCTTCTTCAGCCATTTCAGTGACAAGCTAGCTGATATCGCTGCGCAAACCAACAGCATAGAAACGGAATTTGTCATTGCAGGGCGTACCTTCACCGTTATTATCAGTCCTGTTAACGTTGATGGAGAACGCGTAGGCGCCGTTTTAGAATGGCAAGATAGAACTGATTGGCTTGAACAAGAGAGGGAAAAAATACGAATTGCCGCAGAAAATGCTCGAGTTAGGTATGCTCTGGACAGTGTTTCGGGCAATGTCATGATTGCCGATAAAAACCTGAATATCATTTATGCTAACCAAGCGCTTAAAGCAACGATGCAAAGCGCAGAAAATGATATTCAAGCACATATTGGGCAATTCGATGCACACAACTTAATCGGCTTCTCAGTTGAGCAATTTTACTTAGAACCATAGCAACAAAGATTACTATTCAATAACCTATCAAGTGCTCACAACAGCACCGAATTCATTGGTGAGCGTGTATTCTCTGTCACTTCCAATAGAGGTTAATGGCGAGCGCATAGGCACTGTACTTGAGTGGACTGACAGAACCGCTGAAGTAAATATCGAAAAAGAAATAGACACACTGGTGCAATCTGCCGCACAAGGTGATTTAAGTCAGAAGTTAACCATAGAAGGGAAGAGCGGCTTCTTCGAAGCGTTAAGCACTGGTCTAAATGACTTGGTTTCGACCGTGGAAGTTGCCTTGAATGATGTCACTCAAGTACTCAGCGCATTAGCTCAAGGTGATCTAAGCCAACGTATCACCAACGATTACGAAGGTTCGTTTGGCCAACTTAAACAAGACACAAATAGTACCGCAGATAAACTCACTGAAGTGATTGAAAATATCACTCATGCCTCTGGCAGCATTTCTCAAGGAGCAAATGAAATCGCACAAGGGAATGCTGATTTGAGCCAACGCACCGAAGAACAAGCAGGTAGCTTAGAGGAAACCTCTGCAAGTATGGATGAGGTAACAGAGATTGTTCGTCAAAGCTCAGAGAAAGCGGAAGATGCGAATGCTCTATCAATGACTGCTGAAGATAAAGCCAGCCATGGTGGTGAAGTCGTTAAACTGGCCGTCAGCGCAATGCGGGAAATTAATCAGTCGAGTAAACAAATCACCGAAATCATCAGTGTGATCGATGATATCGCTTTCCAAACCAACTTACTGGCACTGAATGCAGCAGTAGAAGCTGCACGAGCTGGCGAACAAGGTCGTGGGTTTGCGGTGGTTGCTGGTGAGGTACGAAACCTTGCCCAGCGTTCTTCAAATGCCGCCAAAGAAATCAAAGATCTGATCAGAGACAGTCAGTCAAAAGTTGAAGAAGGTACCGATTTAGTAAATCGCTCTGGTGATACACTAAATGAAATCGTTGAAGCCACCAGCAAAGTACGTGTCATGATGGCTGAAATCGCTCAGTCTGCAAGGCATCAATCAGAGAGTATTATGCAAATCAACACCGCTATTACACAGATGGATCAGATGACACAACAAAATGCAGCCTTAGTTGAAGAAGCCGCCGCTGCAGGTGAGGCAATGGCAGAGCAAGCGCAAATGATGAATCAGACTGTAGAGTTTTTCTCTTTGAGCGAGAGCAGTTCCACACCTGTTTTAGAGCAAACCTATCTGCCTGATGAACGTTATCTGCCTAGTTTGGCGTAAATAAAACTATAAAAAATTAGCAGTGAGTAGCTTCTACTCACTGCGCTTTATAAAAACCAGAGTTCAACCTTGACCTGCAGAGTGGAACCAAAATTAAAGCCATCATTACAAAGCAAACATATAGCTACACATGATGTGCGCCCTAACAGATTGAATTCATGTCTACTTTACCATAATGCCAAGCAACAGATTTCTTTCTCTTCAACCATAAATACTTTCAAGCTTTGTATATCTATCAGGATATTTTTGATGCCTTTAAAAGATAAACTTGAAGATGAAAGCATGAGACAAAAGTTTAGCTCAAAAAAATCCCCACTAATTACTTAGTAGGGATTTACATATGAGCAGCTTATTAAAAGTAGGCGTTGTCGCCACCAAAAATAAAGCCTAGCTATCTTAAGCATTAATTACTTAAATACTTTCTCTACATCTAACACTTCAATGTTTTTCGCAGGAATGTTCAGCTTATAGCTTTCAATTTGCTTATCTTCATTGATAAGTGCTGCAGGCTTATCTGAGTTGTATTTCAGTGGTGAAACCGTTTCTTTTGCAAGACGTTTTTGCATGTCTTTGCCGTCACCTGTGATGAACACATAATGCACATCGTCAGTTTGCAGGTTTTCACGAATAACGCGGTTCACATCTTCCACTGTCAGTGAAGCAAGTTGTTTACGAACGTACTCAACAAAACTTTCTGTGTTGTAGAATTCGCTATCAAGCGCATAACCTAGCTGACGATCTTGGCTTGCCACCAGCTGAGGCACAAAGTTGCTCAAGAAGTTACGTGTGGCATTAAAGTCAGCTTCTGTCATGCCATCTTTAATTAGCTTGTCTAGTTCAAACAAAGCAACGCGCGTTGCGAAATGCGCATCATTGTTTGAACGAAGTGGACGTAACCACACTTGGAAGATTTGCTCTGAACGACCTAGGTTCGCATCTGGCTTAGTTTGGAACATACCGCGAGGGAAGTACTCAATGTACGCATAATCACCATAGTTCATACCACGTACCTGACGAATGCGCTGATATAAGAAACTGTTTGAGCTTCTATGCTCACCAAAGTAAGAGCGAACAAGCCAAAGTGCAGTCCAATCTTTGGAGCTACGGATTGTGTCGATTGGGAAACCAAATGATACTGCAGTAGATTTAGCATTTTTCTCAACAACCGTCGCATGACGGCCCGCTAGTTTAGGCGCATCAGGAATGCTTAAACGCGCTTCATCACCTTTTGGTAGGCTAGCTAAATCATTTAGCATCTGTGTTTTCACGTCATTGTCTAAATCACCCGTAATACCCACGTTTAACTTAGCTTGGGTGAATTGTGCTGCATAGAATGCTTTCACGTCATCTAGGGTTAACGCTTCAAGGTCTGACAAATCACCTAAGTTATAACTTTCATAAGGGTGACCTTCATATAGCTTATGATAAAGCACTTCTTTACCCAGCTCTTCATCATTTGAAGACTTCAAACCTGCTTTAATGCCATCAATTAGCTCTTTCTTAAGACGTTTAAAGTCATCTTCTCTGAAACCTGGGTTTAACAATTGCTCACTAACAAGTGCATACCATTGCTCAGCGTTATCTTTGTGAACACGGCCACGTAAAGAAATCATTTCTTTATCTAACTGATAGCCAAAGCTACCAGCAATTGGATAAAGTGCTTTTTGAATTTCTTTGTAGCTCTTAGTTTGTGAACCACCACGTGCGATCATAGCTACTGTTAATGCCGCTACGCCCTTTTTGCCTGCCGGATCAGCGGCTGCACCAGTGTAAAATAATAAGTTTACATCAACCAATGGTGAACTATTGGTTTTATCTAATACCTTGAAATGACGCTCAACAGGTTGACTCGCTTGTTTAGCAAGCGCTGATACAGACACTTCTTTATCGAAACCAGAAACAGTCTCAAGTGCAGACATGGTCACGGTCGTACGGCCATTATCAACAAAGTATTTGTTTGCAATGTCACGAATGTCTTCAGCTGTAATGGCATCTGCAGACGCATATAACTGGTTGATCACTTCTGGGTCACGCTCAAAATGCATATAGCTTGCAAGCGTTGACGCAATGGCTTGTGATGAATCTAAGCCATTGATGAAGCTGTATTTAAGGTTTGACTTCAATGCAGCTAACTTATCAGCATCCACCAGCTCAGTGCGTGCTTTTGCATAAGTGCTTGCAATCGCATCACGAACAGTTGCTAAATCTTCTTCTTTTTCAACTTTAACAAAGACATGCAGTAAGCCTGGGTCTTTTGTCTCTGCGTTATAAGTAAACATTTGGCTGGCAAGTTGCTTGTCTACTACAAGCTCTTGATATAACTCTGAATTCGACGAGAAATAAAGCTGTGATATCAGATCAAGCGCTGCGCGGTCTTTTTTAGTCGGCTGCCAAGCTGTGCCTTTGTAAGATACTAATAACCAGTGACCCGGCATCCCTTCAAATTGTTCATGCACATATTTGGGCGCTTGTTGTTTTGGCTCTACCGGAATATCCGCTTGGTAGTCACCTTTTTTCCAATTACCCCAATGCTTTTTAACCATCTTCATGGTTTCTTTAGGGTCAACATCACCCACAATCACCAGTGAAACATACTCTGGCTTATAAAAGCGCTCAAAGAACATCTGGCCATACGCCATTTGATCAGGCATGGCTTCAATATCTTCGAAGAAGCCCATTGTGGTGTGCTTATAGGTGTGCTTTTCAAATGCCTCTTTACGCACTGCCGCAAGTAATTTACGAATTGGGCTGGCATTATTTTTTAAGTACTCGCCTTTAACTGTTAGTGCTTCAGTACGAAACTGCTCTTCTGAATACTTTAGATTTTGGAAAATATCCGCTTTGATCTCAAGTACTTTATCTAAATGCTCTTTAGAAAAGTTTAAGTGATAGTTTGTGTAGTCGTTTGTCGTGTACGCGCGGTTGTCTACCCCTGAATTTTTCAGAATATCTGCATACACATCTTGCGGGAATTTTTCAGAGCCTTTAAACATCATGTGTTCAAAAAAGTGTGCAAAACCGGTTTTACCCGCTTCAATTTCATTTCGAGAGCCTACTGAAACCGGAATTTGTAGCGATACAACATCAGGGTAATCCGTTTTAACGACCATCACACGAAGACCATTTTCTAATTCTTCTAGTACATAGTCTTGTGCAAATACTTTGTTCTCAACAGATGCTGATGCAACAGAGGCATTTGCTGTATTGCTTGTCTGTGCATTGTTACTCATACAACCTGACAGTGCTAAAGTCACTGCAAGGCTGGTTGCCAAAAGTTTAAATTTCATACGTGTCCCTAATTACTATTATTTTAATCATGTAGCTTTGCTACAAACCGATTAATTATGCAATAAATTGCCACTATTCTCGCTTTAGAAAGCAATATTTATGTAAATAAATATATCTATTAATTACTCAGTGAACATCCGGGTTGATTGTAAACATGAGATAAATTCATAGTGTTTGAATAAGTTTCATGAAAAAAATCTATCTAGACGTCTAAATGGCTGCTATATTTACCTCACTAGCATTACAGATGGGAATGAGGACCATGGCTTTATCACTACAAGAGAAAATATCTGACCCGAATCAAGGTGTATATTTAATTGGTACTACACCGCCTAAAATGGGAACTGATGAAGCACAAGTTAAAACCATCGCAAAAAAGCTACTTGGTCGATTACATGAAATTGAATATGACGGTGTAGTGATCTACGACATTCAAGATGAAAGTAGTCGTACACAGGTGCCACGCCCTTTTCCGTTCAAACATACTGTAGATCCGTGTGAGTATAGCCAACTTGTAAAAGAGTTATCTCAACTAGATGTCATCACTTATAAAAGTGTGGCACAACGGGAAGCGAGCGAATTTAATCAATGGCTTGAAACTACCAAAACCAAGCATGATCTAAAGAACCTAGTCTTAGTCGGCAGTCCATCATCAAACGGTGAAGTAAAATTAAGCTTACCGAATGCATATGAGACCATTGCACAGCACAAAGACGACTTTTTCTTAGGTGGTGTCACAATTGCCGAGCGTCACGCCAGTAAACGAAATGAGCATGAACGCTTAATTGAAAAAACGGCTCAAGGGTGTGAATTCTTTATTTCTCAAGCTGTTTATAACGCACAGGCTACTATTGATTTAATTACAAGTTATGCCCGCAACTGCCGCCAGCAAGGTATTGAGCCAAAAAGGATCATTCTTACTTTTACCCCTTGTGGTGGTGAAAAAACACTACAATTTATGGAGTGGCTGGGGATTTCAGTACCAGAAGCAACAAAGTGGCGCATGCTTGACTCGCAAAACACTTTAAGCGAATCAATCCGTATTTGTCGTGAGAACTTAGACTTAATTATTCAAAGCTGTGGTCACTTAGACGTACCATTAGGCTTAAATATTGAAAGTTTAACAAACCGTAAAGAAGAAATTGATGCTTCAATTAACCTTTACCGTTTACTAAAAGCTACCATGGAGCTTAATCTAGCCGAGAAGCAAATTGCTTAAATATCAAGCTCAACTTAGATGTAACAAAAAAGCCATTCAAATATGAATGGCTTTTTTGTTTTGAGGTAATGTTAATCAAACATACTCTTCACATCTTCAAGTGTTGATAAATACTCATCACTGGTAAACATTTCTAATGAGCGGATCACGCCTTTGTCTTCATAAATTTGAAGTGAACCGGCTTTGTCTGATACTTGTAAAATGCCTTCAGCAATCGCACCAATACGAATGAAATCGACATAGCAAGCATGATCAGGCTTGTAATTTGGGTTCGACCAGCTTTCTGCAACTTCTACAAATTCATCTGTAAAGCCCCACTCACGCATAATAGAGCCACCAATTTTTCCCGCAAGTTTCTGGATTGCATGCGCTAAGAAGCTCGGGTTTGCAAATACTTCTGGGTGACGCTCAGCTTCTGTTAATATTGGTAAAACACCAATATTAAATACTAGCGATGCGAGTGTAATGGTATCTTTGTTGAGTGACGTGTGTTTGTTAACGCGTAAATAAAAGTCCATACAGGTAATCGCTTGGCAAGCTACCTTTAAGGTTTGCTGCCAGGCTTTGTCCATATATGCTTTTATCAACTTATTATTCGAAACAAACAGCTGCTCCATTGCCATTGCTGTTGCTATATTCTTGATTTGTCTCAAACCAATACGCGTTACAGCTTGATTTAGGGTGTTAACCTTCAATGAGCGTCCCATAAACGCACTGTTTGCTACTTTAATCATGCGTGCAGCAAGTGCTGGATCTTGTGAAATCACATCAGCCATTTGCATCAAGTTTACTTCTGGATCATCTGCAGCTTGTCTAACTTTAACTGCAATTTCAGGTAAGGTTGGTAACACCAAAGTGTCGTTGTTAATCCTATCGATTAGGATGGTCAATAATGCATTTTCTGTAGACATAAGCTGAGTCCCTCGAGTAACAGGTGATACGCGCAAAGCGTACTGTATTATTTTTATACCACTAGTATTAACTAAGTTAGGGATAAAGTTAACAAATCTATATCAATAAAGTATGAAGCTCTAAGCAAAAATATAGTCATATAAAAAGCCCTTTAGCAACTTTTATCTCATAACAATAATAATTTTCACTCAGTAAGAAACTGTGAAGAATCAGGAAACTAAACAAAAGTAGATCAACAAAAGTGCCAGAAGCCACAACGTATTAACTTCTACTATGCTTGCGTAACTAACCTTTATATTTTCGGGTCAATGTTCGCTTTGCAATTTGTGTTTCCTGTCCTGATTTTTCAGCTGTAGATAGACTATCAAAATCTGTTACATCCACATCCTTTCGATATTCTCTCAAAAAATCGATTATCTTTTTAGGAAACAGAAAATAACCACGGTAACGACACTTTTTCTCTATCAAAATAACAAGAGTACGGACTGACACATACGCCGCCCATAGAAAAATAGGTGCTAAAAGAATCTGCAAGAGTTTAGTTAGCCAAATTGACAAGCCTAAGCAGACTAAGCACTTCGCTTTTATTTTCCACTCACCGGGAAAACCATAAAACTCAAAATAGTCGAGTCGATTTAAATACCACTTGCCGATTTTAGTGCCGGTTTCATTTTGATACTTATACTCTCGACTCATAATTAACTCCTACACCTTAATTTAAAAACTAGAACACCTTCTTCAGCTCAGCAATTTGCTCGTCGGTGTAAGGCTTAGCAGGATGAAGCCCCCATACAGGCTTTGGCCAAGCAACATCATTGGTAAAGCGAGCGATATGATGAACATGTAGCTGAGGGACCATATTACCTAGCGCGGCGACATTGAGCTTATCTGGACTAAATACCGCTTGTAATGTACGGCTTAGCTGTGCCGACTCTTGCCAAAACTGAGTTTGTAGTGCTTCATCTAAATCAATGATTTCACGGCAATCTTCTACACGGGGGACTAGAATAAACCAAGGGTACTGACTGTCGTTCATCAAGAGTACTTTACACAGTGACCAATCGGCCAATTCAATGCAATCTCGTTGTAATTCAGGCGCTAATTCAAATGCCATGATTGAAATCCTCTTCTAATTATACTACTCACTTTATCCTAATACATTGCCAATGCCCATGCTTGAGGCTACCATCGCTCTACTTTTAATAACTAACAAGGTGATTTTGTGCGCATTACATTCAAATCAATGGCGCTAAGCTTACCGTTAATGGCCGCTGTAACCACAGCCGTTGCTCAACCATTAACCCTTGAGCGTATTTTTGATGATCCAGGTTTGGCTGGTAAAGCCCCTGTGCAACTTAAGTTTTCTCCTGACGGCAGTCGTGTTACTTATCTACAAGGTAAAGTAGATGACTACAACCGTTATGATTTATGGGAATACAACTTAAAAGACAACACAAATCGCCTATTAGTTGACTCTCAAGCGCTCTTCTCAGGTCCTGAAACCTTATCAGACGAAGAAAAAGCACGTCGTGAACGCCAGCGTATTTTTGGTCGTGGTATTTTAGAATACAAATGGTCAGCAGATGGTAAAGCATTGCTTTTCCCACTTAATGGCGACTTGTACTACTACCAAATTGCATCGGGCAAAAGCCGAAAGCTAACTAACACTGAAGCGTTTGAGACCGATGCCCGTTTCTCGCCAAAAGGTAACTTTGTTTCCTTCATTCGTGAGCAAAACCTGTATGCCCTAGAGTTGAGTTCAGGTAAAGAAATTCAATTAAGTAAAGACGGTGGCGGCACCATTAAAAATGGTATGGCTGAGTTCGTCGCGCAAGAAGAAATGAGCCGTATGACGGGTTACTGGTGGTCAGGTGATGAGAGCAAGATTGCTTTTACCCGCATTGACGAAAGCTCAGTACAAGAGGCCATACGTAACGAAATTTACGCTGACGAAGTAAAGCTATTCAATCAACGTTATCCCTTCACAGGCACACCAAATGTAGAAATTGAACTGGGTGTGGTAAAGCTGAATGACCAAAAAGTGGATTGGGTTGAACTTGGCAAAGACAAAGATATTTATATTGCTCGCGCTAAGTGGTTAAAAGACAATAAAACACTGTCTTACCAATGGCAAAACCGCTCTCAGCAAAAGCTCGAATTACGTTTTTACGACAGCAAGCGCAAAACACAAAAAGTGGCACTGGCTGAAACCAGCGATACGTGGATTAACCTACACTTTGACCTACGCTTCTTAAAAGACAAAAAGCATTTTGTTTGGGCCTCAGAGCGCGATGGCTTTAAGCACCTTTACTTATATCGCACAGACGGCACGCTTATTCGCCAAATCACGAAAGGTGATTGGATCGTTGAAAGCATCAAGGCAATCGATGAGAAAAAAGGCATTGTTTACTTCTCTGGTCGTAAAGATACGCCATTAGAAAGCCACCTTTACAGCGTACCGCTATTCAAAAAAGGTCATATCACGCGCATCACTCAACCTGGCAGCTTCCACAGTGTAGTTGTTGCAAAAGATGCGAAAACCTTTATCGATAAGAGCTCATCAGTAAACAAACCAAGTTCAGTTGCTTTACGTAAAGTAAACGGTGATTTCATCACTTGGTTAGAAGAAAACAAGCTAGATGACAAACACCCTCTGACACCTTACCTAAGCAACTTAGTTGAGCCCGAGTACGGCACACTAAAAGCAGAAGACGGTCAGCTGATGCACTACCGTATCTTTAAACCTGCGAACATGGAAAAAGGTAAGAAACACCCTGTTATGGTAAACGTTTACGGCGGTCCACACGCGCAACGTGTAACTAATAGCTGGCGTAGCAAAAACTTATACTTCCAATACATGGCACAGCAAGGTTTTGTGATCTTCCAATTAGATAACCGCGGCTCTTACAATCGTGGTAAAAAGTTTGAAGATCCTATCTACAAGTACTTAGGCGAAGTTGAAGTACAAGATCAGATCCGCGGCGTTGAGTTCTTACGCACACTAGATTATGTCGATGCAAACCGCATTGGTATCTATGGTCACAGTTACGGTGGTTACATGGCGCTTATGACCATGTTCAAAGCAGGCGACTACTTCCAAGCGGGTGTTTCTGGTGCACCAGTAACTGATTGGGCACTGTATGACACACACTACACTGAGCGTTATTTAGGTCACCCTGCGACAAATGCAAAAGGCTACGAAATGAGCGCTGTATTCCCGTATGCTGATGGCCTAAAAGGTCCACTGATGATCTATCATGGTATGGCCGATGACAACGTATTATTTACACACGCAACTAAGCTATTTAAGCAACTGCAAGACGATGCTAAGCCATTTGAAATGATGACTTACCCAGGGTCTAAGCACAGCTTGCGTGGTAAAAAAGTACAAACACACTTACATCAGACGATCACTAACTTCTTTAATCGTCACTTCAACATGTAAAAGTAGTGCTAAGCCGTGACCTTTCAGGTTGCGGCTTTTTCATGTTTTTCAGAAAATACCCAAAACTTACTAAAAGTATAATTCCCAAGCATAGCTATTGTCGTGCCCACCAAAAAAGCCAAAAAGAGTGGCACAATCAAACTAAGGCAATAAAACACACTGATATTCATCAACCCAAATAAATGACTCACCGATAGATGCCGAATAAGTTGTTTAAACCAATCTGAATCATAAGCTGCAAAAGTAAAAAGACGATAACCCAACCAAGTCACTATTGTGGCGCACCAAAAAGCACATACCCGTGCAACCAAACTCTCTATATTCATAAAAACCAGAAGATAAAAAATCAAGAGATCGGTGACAAAACCGAGGACCCCCACCATGGCAAATTTAATAAACTGCTGACCCAAACATCTATCTCCAAAATGACAAACACCACTGAAGAGTACGTTTAGACCGGTCTAAAAAATGTCTAAAGCTAAGTGAGTACATGTAGACATTTTTTCGACATTCTCCTGTTTAGACTGTGCGTATTGAACAATTAGGAGTAGTCAAAATGACACCACTTTCATTGGTTAAGCTGAGCCCCTCTAGTGAAGCACAATCTCGCAGAAAAGGATTCATTGAGCAGCAAAAAGAAGCCACTCAAAACAAGCCTGTTATTAGCCTCATTGTGCCTGTATTTAACGAGCAAGAGGTGCTTAGAGCATTTCATCACAGAGTATGCTCAGTGAGTGCAGGCATTAAACAGTGTCATATCGAACTTGTGTACATTGATGACGGCAGTCACGACGACTCATGGCAAATTCTACAAAGTCTCACTCACCAATTCTGTGATGTTCGGTGCTTACAACTGAGCCGCAACTTTGGCAAAGAAGCTGCCGTAACAGCTGGCCTTGAACATGCAAAAGGTGATGCGGTGGTGCTACTTGATGCTGATTTACAAGACCCGCCTGAATTGCTCCCAGAGATGATTGAAGCGTGGCAGCAAGGCGCCGACGTAGTCAATATGAAACGCGCAAGCCGTCAAGGAGAGTCTTGGTTCAAAGTAGCCAGTGCGCATGCTTTTTATCGCCTTCTAAATTGGGTATCAGACAGTCCTGTTGCTGAGGATGTCGGAGATTTCAGGTTATTATCTCGTAATGTCGTTGAGGCAATTAAGCAGCTCCCAGAACGCAATCGCTACATGAAAGGCTTGATGAGTTGGCCGGGGTTTAAACAAATAACTTTAGAATTTGAACGCCCCGAACGCGCTGCAGGCACCACCAAGTGGAACTACTTTCAACTTATCAAACTTGCCCTGTCAGGGATCACCTCGTTTAGTGTCAAACCGCTGCGTTTCGCAACTTGGATGGGGGCATTAGTATCTTTGTATGCATTTATTTTTGCCGCTTGGGTTATGATAAAAACACTGATATTCGGCGAAGTCGTGCAAGGTTACCCGAGTATGATGCTCACGATGCTCGCCCTAGGTGGAGTGCAATTACTGGCGATTGGCATTCTAGGGGAATATATAGCAAGGCTGTTTACCGAAGCAAAACAACGACCTATCTACTTAGTCATGACAGAGCATTATAAACCTTGTCACACTGCGGAGCAGCGACATGAGGTTTAGTCATTGCTTGTTGGTCATTACTGCCCTACTGCTATTAATCAGATTATTCACATTGGGCATGTATCCGCTGTACGATACAACAGAGGCAAGATATGCAGAGATAGCCAGATTAATGGTGCAAAGCCAAGATTGGATCACCCCTTGGTTTGATATCAATGTGCCGTTTTGGGGCAAGCCTCCTGCCCATACTTGGATCACCGCTCTCAGCTTTGAGATATTTGGTATCAATGAATGGAGCGCGCGCTTTGCACATTGGTTAATGGGCGCGGCAACAGTTGCATTACTTTTCGCATTTACCAAACGTATTCTAGGTCACACTCTTGCCATATATAGCAGTTTTATTTTGGTAACGTGTCTGGGCTTTTTTATCGCCACCAGCATGGTGATGACCGATCCGGCACTCCTTTTTGCAAGTACCTTAGCCATGACCAGCTTTTGGCTCTGTTACACAGAAAAAAGCCGTCTTGCAGGCCTTGTTTTCTTCTTCGCATGTGGACTAGGCATGCTTATCAAAGGTCCTGTTGCCGTTGTTATTATAGGGATTGCCCTTGTCGTTTGGGCTATTTGGCAAAATCAGTTATTCAATGCCATTAAATCGTTACCTTGGGTGTTAGGGCTCACTGTCTTTATCGTAACTTTTGCGCCATGGTATCTACTTGCTGAGCAAAAGACGCCGGGCTTTATAAATTACTTCATTATTGGCGAGCATATTCAACGCTTTTTAGAACCAGGTTGGCAAGGTGACTTATATGGCAGTGCTCATCTAGAAACTAAAGGCACTATCTGGCTATTCTGGCTAGGTGTGGCATGCCCTTGGTCGTTTATTTTAATCTTCAAATTACTCACCGCACCGAAACAACTAAAAGCTTTATGCAAAATAAATCTGAATCGCTACCTGATTGCTTGGGCCATTGCACCAATGCTGTTGTTTACACTGGCGAGTAATATTTTATCCGCCTACGTGCTTCCTGGCTTACCTGCATTTGCACTACTGATGACCATCGTGTTTTCACATGAAAAACAGCTAGCTGTGTCAAGTAAACCCGTATTGCAAACAAAGGCTGATAAGCAGTTTTTGACTATAGGTCTAGTTTGTTTAGCAATATATAGTTTAATCATCACAGCTGTTATTAAAGGCTGGCATAGTAAGTACTCTGAAATCGAACTACTCGAAGTGATTGCGAAGCCTTGCCCTTCGGTGCCTGTTTTCTATATAGAAAAACGACCATTTTCAGCACGCTTCTACAGTTGTGGCAAAGCACAATTAATTGAGCAAGTTGCTGAACTATCAGACATACTTAATACTCAGAAACAAAGCTATTTAGTGCTGACACATACACAAAAAGAGATACTCACTTTACCCAGCACGCATACCTGCTTAACCATTAACACGAGTCAAAAAGGGGTGCTACTGACGTGCACACAGAAAAGTCGCTGAGCATTTTATTGGTCGAAGATTCTCAGCAAGTCGCTGAGACCATCTTCGACTACTTTGAAGAAGAACAGTACGAATTAGACTATGCAGCCAATGGCATTATGGGGCTGCAATTGGCCTGCGCTAATCGCTATGACTGTATTATTTTAGACATCATGCTGCCTGGTCTCGACGGCATCGAAATTTGTAAACGCTTACGCGCACAAGGAAACAATACCCCAATCATCATGCTTACAGCCCGAGATACCCAACAAGACATGCTAGGTGGCTTAAATTGCGGTGCGGATGACTACATCATTAAGCCCTTTGATCTTATGCTCTTAGAAGCCAGGATCAAAGCGGTTATCAGACGCACCCAAGGCGTTGGTTTTAAAACACAATTAAATGTGGGTTCATTAATGATTGATTTAAATACTCGAACAGTCAGCCGAGCCGGTCAGTCAATCAAGCTCAATCCCAGTGGCTATAAAATTTTACTGACATTAGCTCATCAGAGCCCAAACCCAGTTACTCGAGAGACCATTGAGCAGGCACTTTGGCCCGATGATGTACCGGACCAAGATCTATTACGCCGACATATTTACCAATTGCGTAAAGCACTTGATAAACCATTCGAGCAAGACATGCTAATAACCGTACCTAAGTTTGGCTATAAGTTGATCACAGATGAAAACGCTTAAACAACAGCTTTTTAGAGCAACATGGCTCGGCGCAATTATGCTTATCTCAATTTATACATTGATATTGAGCTCTGCCATTATGTATACCGAAAATAGAAGTAGTGAACAGAGACTCAGTATTATTGCCCCCCATCATTTTAAACAGTTTGCAACGACCGAAACACCTGAGATAGAGATAAACCCACTCCTAACACTCTACAAAGATTACTCATCTTTACCCCAAAAGATACAAGCCGCTATCTCAGAGGGTTGGACGGGTGTACAAACTTTCCAGTTTGATGATGACAGTGAATTTAGTGTATATGCAGCCGCTTTTGATGATCAGACACACACCTATTATGCCGTTGAGGATGTGAACCCAATTGAGTGGAGTGATGCTGATTTATTAAAAGTTGAGGTTATTTTTGCCGGTGCTGGTGGTTTACTTTTTTTACTCGCAACGTATCTGATCCGTGTTCAAGCGGGCCGTTTAGCAAAACCGCTTCAGGATTTAGTGCATCATATCAGCGATAAAAACAAAGATGATTTAGATACAGACATTGTCAATGAGAAAAGTTGCGCGGAGATCTACCACATCGAGACGGCTGTGAACCATTATCGCCAACGGATGAAACAAATGCTCCATCGAGAGCAAACCTTTACTCGCTATGTCAGCCATGAATTGCGAACACCTATGATGGCCATTAAGGGTAATGTGTCTGTGTTACAAAAGCGACATGGCGACAATAAACAATTGAAAGGTATTAATAAAGCTTTAGATAACGTGAATGAATTAATTCACACCTTTTTGTGTTTGGCCAGAGAATCAGTGCTAGCGCCTACTCCAATTACACTCGATAATAGGTGGGTTGAAATGCTCATTGCCCCCCTACAAAGTAAATGTCAGGCGAATCAAGTCACTTTACATTGGCAATTACAAGAACCTTTTGAGATAAACTGTGAAGCAATCCTGTTGCAGACGCTTGTATATAATCTATTAGACAATGCCATAAACTGTACCTTTGATGGCGAAGTTGATTTATTCGTCAGTCAATCAGGTGTCGTCGTGATAGATTCAGGTATAGGACTTGATGAAAAGCCCAGAGGTTATGAAGGGTTTGGTGTGGGTTTACAAATCGTTGAAGATATTTGTGCAAAATACCATTGGCAATTCTCATTACAAAGTAACCCTGAACAAGGTTGTCGAGCCGAAGTAACATTTGTATAAACAAGGAGAGCGCTATGCGCGAACAAGCCCTGATAGAAGCCAAGCAGCTACTCGCCAACGCTAAGATTGCGGTGCTCTCTACTCATTCAAATACTTTGCCAGGCTTCCCGTTTGGTTCAACAGTACAGTTTTTTGCTAATACCAAGGGACAAGTCTATCTATTCATTAGCGATATAGCTCAGCACGCTAAAAACTTGTCTCATGACAACAAATTATCTCTAACGGTATTTGAGCAACAAGACTTTAATGACCCACAAATGTCGCGCTTAACTCTCGTCGCTGAGGCTACTAAACTTGCTAGAGCTGATAGTGAGAATTTAATCAGCCAATTTGTTGAACACTTCCCAAGTAGCGAGCAATATAAGAATCTAACCGACTTTCATATTTGGGAATTGAATATGGTAAGAGCCCGCTTTATCGCAGGCTTTGGCAAAATATTTTGGTTAGAACAAAATGAGTGGGCTAATGGCGTATAGTGAACGTTAAAGAATATCTTCTCCAGCCTCATCCATTTCCACCCATTCAGTTTCTTCAAGGGCTGCTTTGACCCACTTTTGCAAAGCTGGACACTCAAGCACTCGCTGCATATAGGCGGTTGCCAACTCATTAAGTTCAATGCCATAAGTCTGAAAACGTAACACCACTGGCGCATACATGGCATCCACGATAGACCACTCACCAAATAACCAGCCTCGATGTTGCTCATATTGCTCCATGAATATTTGCTCAATACGTTGAATATCGCGCTGCGCTTGTTCGCTTAAGACAAGTTTACGCTTCGCACGGATATTCATCGGCATTTCGTTACGTAAAGCGTTAAACCCTGCATGCATTTCAGAGGCAAGCGCTCTGGCTTTTGCCCTTTGGCTCTTCTCACTCGGCCAGCCTTTCCCTGATAAATAAGTTTCACTTATATACTCACAAATTGCGAGAGATTCCCACACAAGGCTATCACCATCTACCAAACATGGGACTTTCGCTGTTGGTGTGATATTTTTAAGCGTGCTAAAAAATTCAAGTGTTTCTAAATTGAGCTTAGTCTCTTCAAAACTAATACCTGACTTTTCTAGCATAAGCCAGGCTCTTAATGACCAAGTCGAGTAATTTTTATTAGCGATATATAGCTGCATAAATGATTTCCTTGTTAACTGCTGTATCGTGGTTTAATGTCAATGAAAATAACCTGAGCTCAGGTTAAGTATTTTTATAAACCTTGACTAACTGATTATTTTTATACAACCTATAAGAAATTCGAATAGGTACTGATAATGGATATTGACGCGCTACGTAGTTTTTTAGCTTTTATAGAAACAGGCAGTTTTACTCGCGCAGCAAAACAGGTGCATCGCACCCAAGCTGCCGTGAGTATGCAGATGAAAAAGCTCGAAGAAGATGTCGGTAAATGCCTATTTGAAAAACAAGGCCGGTTATTAACTCTAAGCCAAGATGGTCGCCAGTTTAGTCACTATGCTAACCAGCTATTACAGCTCCATGATGAAACTTTACAGACGATGCGTCACAGTGCGAGCAATACGCTGCTCAGACTGGGTTGCCCAGATGATTATGCCGACAACCTTTTACCTGAGCTGATTAAGCTCCTGCATGCACAGTTCAGTAACCTAGACTTAAGAGTAACCTGTTTACCGAGTTTTAAAATCAAACAATTGCTGGATGCGGGCGATTTAGATCTTGGGCTTATTACCCGCTCCCCCGACTCCGAAGAAGGTCAGCTCATATACCAAGACAAAGGGGTGTGGGTGTATAACCCAGAGCACAGCTCTCACCTTAAATCACCTCTGCCTATTGCTGTATTTCAACCAGATTGTCGCTTTCACCAAGGTGCCATTGAAGGACTCATGAAAGCAAAAATTCCTTTTCAAGTCGTCGCGAGTTGTAGCAGCCTTGCGGCTTTACTGGGTTTGGTAAAGCAAGGTGTTGCCGTTGGTGCAATCGCAAATATATCTGCCGCTGACTATAGCGTGTTAAGTAACGCTGAGTTGCCCACTCTACCCGGAGCTAATGTTGCTTTGATACGCAGTCAAAGTCTACGTAACCCCATTTCCCAAGACATTTATGAGCAACTCAGTCAAACTATGAGAACGTTTGCTATAAATATAAGCAATTGAAATATCTACACATCTCATTTGACACTTTTTCACATTCTCATACATTCCGCCTACAACCGCTGACATTCCTCCAACAGACTCTAACAAGCTTGCGCTCTACTATGAGCACATCAAAATCAAACAGGAATGTTCATCATGAAAACTCGCGCACTTTTATTAATGGCTTTACTATCATCAACGGCTCTAATGGGCCAAGCTCATGCATCTGAAGAAAAACACAAAGTGGGTGTTCAGCTATCAGGCGGTGGTGCTGAATATAAAGGCTCAAGTAAAGACGGTGACGGTGTAGGCCAAGCGTATCTTTATTACAATTACCAGTTTTCACCAATGTTAGCTTTAGAAGTCGGCTTAAACGGCGGTAGCGAAGCTGACGACTGGGAATGTACAGACATCGACGATAATAAATTCACATGTAAAAATAACGACAAGCCGCTGTTTAATTTAGATGCAAATAAACTTGAGTACAGCAACTTAGTGTTTGCCGGTAAAGGTGAGTATGCCTTAACTAAAAATAACAGCTTATATGCAAAGTTAGGTGTTAACTTTTACGACTACGATATTAAGCAAAATAGCAAAGTACTAAACTCAGATGACGGTGTTGGCTTGTTTGCAGAGCTAGGCTGGGAGTATGATTTCAGCAATGGTTTAGGTATTAATGCCTCATATCAGTACATGGATATGGGTGATTTAGATACATCAACATTAGGTGTTGGTTTAAGCTACCGCTTTTAAATCTGATAATCAACAATGAAAAGGTTAACTCTCAAGTTAACCTTTTTTGTAAATCGGGCTAGTTAGTCTCTACTATGTGCTTTAAGGGCATCAAGCGATATGTAGTCCAGAACTTTCTCATGAGTTGCATGAAGCTTTACCGGTGGCGCAACGCCTGCTTCATATGCTTCTTTCCAGCGTAATGCACATAAGCACCAGCCATCACCGGGTTTTAACCCTGGAAAACCATATTCAGGTATCGGCGTACTTAGGTCGTTGCCTCTTAAGCGTGTAAACGTTAAAAACGCTTCTGTTACAACTGCACACACAACATGAGTACCGATATTAAGATGATTTGTGTTGCAGAACCCGTCCCTCATAAACCCGGTTAATGGATCACTACAACACAGCTGTAATTCACTGCCCAATACATTCAGAGCCTTCTTCTCTGTCATGACTTTTTCACTCTTTTGATTATTTTTGAGTGTTAAAACGAAGAATTACTAAGCATCGATCAATTGCTGCTGTAATTGATGGATTTCATCACGTAACTTGGCCGCTTTTTCAAACTCTAGCTCTCTAGCATGATGCATCATTTGTGTTTCAAGTGCGCTGATCTGCTCTGCAATTTGCTTCGGATCTAGATAACCCGCTTTAGGCTCAGCGACTTTTGCTGACACAGGTGAACTTGATGACTCATCGACACTTTCACCAACATCCATCACATCCGTGATTTTCTTATTCAATGCCGTTGGCACTATGCCGTGTTTTTCATTATAAGCTTCTTGTATTGAGCGACGACGTTCGGTTTCTTCAATGGCTTTTTTCATCGACTTGGTGATCACATCACCATATAAAATTGCTTTACCATTTAAGTGACGTGCCGCTCGACCAATTGTCTGTATTAATGAGCGCGCAGAGCGTAAGAAGCCTTCTTTGTCTGCATCGAGTATTGCGACAAGAGACACTTCTGGCATATCCAGACCTTCTCTAAGTAAGTTAATACCTACTAGCACATCAAATACGCCTTTACGTAAATCGCGGATAATCTCCATACGCTCAACGGTATCAATATCCGAGTGTAAATAACGCACCTTCACATCATGGTCATTAAGATAATCTGTTAAGTCTTCAGCCATACGCTTGGTTAATGTGGTCACCAAGACGCGCTCTTTCTTCTCTACACGTTTATAAATCTCAGAGAGTAAGTCGTCCACTTGTGAGCCAACTGGGCGTACTTCTAATTTAGGATCAAGTAAGCCCGTCGGGCGAATAACCTGCTCAGCCACGTCGCCATTTGATTTCTCTAATTCGTAATCGCCGGGTGTCGCTGATACATAAATAGTCTGTGGTGAAATTGCTTCAAACTCATCGAATTTTAGCGGTCGGTTGTCCATGGCCGATGGCAAACGGAACCCGTATTCAACTAAGTTTTCTTTACGGCTTCTATCCCCTTTATACATGGCGCCCACTTGAGAGACGGTCACATGAGACTCATCGATGATCATTAGCGCATCATCAGGCAAATAATCGAGTAACGTTGGAGGCGGCTCGCCAGGCGCACGGCCAGAAAGATAGCGGCTATAGTTTTCGATGCCAGAGCAATAACCAAGCTCGGTCATCATTTCAATATCGTATTGTGTACGCTGAGCAACCCTTTGCTCTTCAATTAAACGATTTCCATCGAGTAATTGTTTTCTTCTATCTTTTAGTTCGGCTTTAATTTTATCGATCGCATCTAAGATTTTCTCACGAGGAGTAACATAGTGCGTTTTTGGATAGATAGTTGCACGAACAATATGCTTTTCAATGGCACCAGTAAGTGGATCAAATAAACTCAAACGCTCAATTTCGTCATCAAATAATTCAACGCGAACACCGATATCAACAGATTCAGCAGGGAAAATATCGATGACTTCACCACGAACACGATAAGTACCTCGACTAAAATCTATGTCGTTTCGAGTATATTGTAGCTCTGCTAACTTTCGAAGAATATCACGTTGGTCAACTGTATCCCCTACTTTCAGCAGTAACATCATTTGCATATAAGAATCAGGATCGCCCAGACCATAAATCGCCGACACAGACGCAACAATAATGGTATCGCGCCTCTCTAATAAGGCTTTGGTTGCTGATAAACGCATCTGTTCAATGTGTTCATTTATCGACGCATCTTTTTCTATAAAGGTGTCACTTGCCACCACATAAGCTTCAGGCTGATAGTAGTCATAATATGAAACAAAATACTCTACTGCATTTTCAGGAAAGAACTCTTTCATCTCTCCATATAGCTGTGCCGCCAAGGTTTTATTGTGAGCGAGTATAATTGTCGGGCGGTTCAGGTTGCTGATTATATTCGCCATGGTAAAGGTTTTACCCGTACCCGTTGCCCCTAGCAAAGTTTGATGCGCAAGGCCAGAATCTAAGCCGTCACAAAGTTGCGCGATAGCCGTTGGCTGGTCACCATTTGGTGAAAATTCAGAGTGAAGTTTAAATACATCAGTCATGTTTTAATTCCTGCTCAGGCACAGATTGCATTCGGTTTAAGCTCGCGCAGAACCAATTGTAGGCGACAATGGCTGTGACCAAATTACCGATTGCAGCACCAATAAATAACCCTTTCAGACCTGCTAAATGCGATCCTAAATAAGCGAATGGTACGAAAAACACAAACAATCTGATCACGCTCAGTAACAAGGCATTCATTGGTTTGTGAAGCGCATTGAATGAAGAATTACTTAAAATGATCACCCCTTGAAAACCGTAGCTCAATGGCATGATATAAATAAACAGCTCAATGATGCGTTGAACTTCTTTTTCAGCACCAAAGGTTTGACTAATTAAGCCTGAACAAATGAGTAATACGATATAAATAGCAAACTGCCAAACCATTACGAACTTCAATGTAGTTTTATAGGCTTCTGTCACACGCTGATAGTTCTGCGCCCCATAATTTTGACTGACAAAGGGCGGTAATGTCATCGACAATGCAAGTACCACTAAACTCGCGATAGATTCAATACGGCTGCCTACCCCAAAAGCTGCAACCGCTTCAGGTCCATAAGTTGCTACAATCGCTGTCATAACAGCCATGGCGATAGGTGTCAGCATATTCGCGCCTGCAGCAGGAAAACCAATTTTTAGGATTTTCTTAACTGCCTGCATAACGCCCTGCTCTCCAGGGCTTACACTGAGCAGGCGCTTTTTCACTGCAAGTAAATAAAAGATAATACCTACAGCCACAGACCAAGCAATGACACTGGCAATCGCGGCACCTTGAACACCTAGTTCAGGGAATGGGCCTATACCAAAAATAAGAAGAGGGTCGAGGATCGCATTTATCAAACCCGCTGCACCCATAATAATACTTGGCGTTTTAGTATCACCACTGGCACGTAGTACTGAATTACCAATCATAGGTGTGATTAAGAATACGCTACCCAAGAACCAAATAGACATATAGTCATATATATGTGGCATGACTTCAGCGTGAGCACCGAGTAGTTTGAAAATCGGCTCTATCATTAAAAAGCCAAATAAAGACAATAAGAATACCATCACTGCTGATAATAAAAGTGCAATAGTGGCATCAAACTTTGCCTCTTCTACTTTATTCGCACCCAGAGCTTTGGCAATTACTGCAGACGTGCCGATACCTAAACCTATTGCAAGACTAATCACAGTGAAAGTAACAGGGAAAGTAAAACTGACAGCAGCAAGCTCTTCAGTCCCTAACATACTGATAAAGAAAGTATCGACTAAATTGAACATCATCAGCGTGATCATGCCAAATATCATGGGAATGGTCATACGTTTGAGTGTGGACGGGATGTCCCCTTCAAGGATGTCATTGGAGACTTGAGACTGCTGCGCTGATGCCATATTAAATAGAAACCTTAAGATAAGCCCGACCAGTGGATTGAGCATTCTAGATCATCATGAAAACTAAACCCAGAGGATCGTGATCTTTTATCAACAATAAATATTAATTCAACTCTGAGATCTTCGCTTTTGAATCATTTAGACCAAGCTATGCACCAAAAAGGCACAAAAACACCTTCCATAAGCACTTACTAACCTGTCGCTTTAGTAGCCACTGAGATTTTTTTGCACAAGTATGACGCTTATTTGACTATAAAAAATACTGCAATGAGTAAAAACCACACAAACCAGAACAAAAAACAGCAACCCATTGTTTTTATTGAACTAAAAAAATTTAGCAAAAAGTATTGCAAAGCTCCCAAAGCCCGACATATATGGCTTTGCAATACTTTTTAAAGATTAATAAACAATGTTATCCACAGATTCTGTGGGTAAGTGTCATAAAGCTAATAAAATAAAGACTTATAGCGCGATCAAAAGATCAGAAACACACCTGTGGAAAAGGATCTTTGTTTCATAAATGTGACAAGAAATGATCATTTTGTTCGTCTGTTGATAACTTTACTGTTATGAACAGACGTTCTACAAGCGATTTAAGTTATTGAATCTTTATGTAACCCCTTATTTTAAAAGACTAAATAAACACATATCATAAATTTTATGCTATCAAACAATTTTATATGTCTATTTTCTGCACAAAACGAATAAATGTAACAAACAATATACTTTGCATTTTTGCGATCCTGATCCCATAGAACAAATAAAAGTAAGATCAAGTTAAAAAGTTAAAATTTAAGCCTTTAAGACTAAATCTCACTTTAGATGTTCAAAAAAAGCATTTTTATTCATTTTAACTACAACAAAAAAAGGGCTTTCAGGATTTTTCTTTATTTCAATGGTCGAACTTCCACTAAAAAATCGACAAATCGAATATAAAACCAGCGGATAAACGGATTTTTTAACTTTCTGTCATTTTATTTGTTGACACCTTGGCAAGGGGTCATTAATATTTCGCCCCGTTGAGAGACACGCTTCCCCCTTAGCTCAGTTGGT
>NZ_PNEC01000045.1 GCF_005886345.1 Pseudoalteromonas phenolica | reverse complement strand
CTTATGCGCAGCTCAGGTTAGCTATTTTTTGAGACAACAGCAAAAACCTCATCTGCATAGGTCCGACTTTCAGTGGCCAAGTGATGTAAATTGCTAACAGGTGTTGCTGGACGCACTACAGCTAATACGCTTTCTGCTTCTTGCCAGTCATTTTTCTCAATAGCTATTGCGACCTTGAGAGCACCACCCAATAAGCCTTTATAATTTAGCAAAGCACCACTTAGGGTACTATCTAATGAGAACTCACTAATGATGGTCGTCAGGTCCATATCTAAAACAGCGCCTAACACAGACATCAAACCGATAAGATAACCCTGCTCTGCCATTTCTTCACCACCAGGTTCTAGAAATAGCTCCATAAACTTAGCGCGCATCAAACCATACTTTGTGAGCTCGGATGGCTTATCTACACCCAATTCACTGAGCGCTAAAACACGAACAAATTGCCTTAAAGCTTCTTCACCTAAATAAACAACCGCTTGTGAAATCGATTTCATTTCTAATTTATCTAAACCAGAGCGAGCATTTACTAACTTTAAAATACGTGCGGTTAGACTTAAATCTTTCGCTATTTTCTTTTCAATATCTTTAAAGCACAGATTAGTTTGTGCAGTTGATTTTAATAAATCTAAAACCACCAGCTTAGAAGGTTCAACATTGCCATGGGTCAGCATTTCAGGCTTAGCAAAAAAGTATCCCTGAAAATAATCAACTCCCGCCTTTTTTAGATATTCAAACTCTTCATACGTTTCTATACGCTCAACCACTATCTTCATTTTAGGGTATAAACGCTTCAGCTTTTTCACTAATAAGGTTGTTTTTAAGATTGGCTGCTCTAATTCTAACTTCACATAGGACATATGCGGCAGCAAAGGTTCCCAGCGTGGATCGCAATCATAGTCATCAAGCGCAAATTTATAATGTTGTTTACGTAAGGTCTTAACAATCGTAAGCAATTGCTCGATATTTTGTGAGCGCTCGACAATTTCTAAAACTAAATTATCTGGCTTTAAAAGCTTTGGAATTTCTTGTAGTAATGTGGTGTCGGATAAATTTACAAACGCACAATGATTCGCAACTAGCTTTTCTTTCCCTACTAATATAAGTGAATTAAAAAACACTCTCCCTGTTGCTTGCTCATCACTCACACCAATAGGAAAAGCATTGTTATGTGAGTCTCGATATAATAATTCATAAGCAAAAACTTGCTTAGTTGCATCGAGTATTGCCTGCCTTGCAATATATTGTGTTGCGGGTTTTGTCATAGGAATTACTGGCCAATGATTCAGTTTAGTTTTTAACTAATTTTCTCTATTGAGGTCTACTCATGAAACCCAGAGGCTTATATTAAGATTAGTTCAGGCTGAGTATTATGGGCTAACTCTGCGATGTCAGAAACACTTATTTGATGAATTAAGGAGTAAAATAAGGTGTTATCTTAGGAATTGTAGTATGTAAATTGACAGTAAGTCGATCACTTGATACCCAAGAAAAAAGACAAAATAAAAAGCAGCCTTAAAACAAGACTACTTTTATTTTTATCTTTTGTAACTTAATTATCTTCAAACTTAAATTTAAAGATAATATTTAAAGCCAGACCGGGCTGCATTCTCTCAACCGTTACTTTACCTTGTTGGGCATTAATGAGCTCTTTAACCAAAGCCAAACCAATCCCCGTACCTTGGGTCGCTCGGGTTAATTCATTGCCGCCACGGTAAAACAGCTCAAACAGTTTTTCTTGCTGCTCTTCACTAATACCAAAGCCATAATCACGTATTTGTAACTGAATAAACTCTGGCTGCTGCTTAGAATAATGAAAATTGAAATCGATTTTTTGTCTCTCAACATCATTGATCTTGGCTTGATCAAAGAACTTCACTGCGTTATCGGTAATATTAATCACCACTTGCGCAAAGGCATCCATGTCAACCCATAGCAATGCACAGTCTGGATGCTCAAAAGGCTGGTTAATATTGAGAGCAAAGTCGTTTTTCACCAATAACGACGATACTTTTGATTGGATAACGTCATTCAATATGCTCAATTTTACCCAGTTCGGCTCAACATTATGTGCAGGCTGACTAAGCTTTGAGAGCTGCAGGATATTATCTATGAGGCGAGACAAACGTTCACTCTCACTAAATATAAACTCGTAGTAATCACTGCGATGTTGCTCAGATAAAATTTGCCCAGACTTCAGCATTTCTGAATACATACGAATGGATGTTAGGGGGGTTTTTAATTCATGACTCACCGACGAAACAAAGTTTAAACGTTGCTCGGCTAACTTTAACTGACGTTTGCCCAAAGCATAAAAACCATAGCAACCAAGTGCAATGGTCAGTAATAAGACCCCCATTAACCCTAACCCATACAAGGCCAGACTACTGGTGCCAAACGCCTTAGTTGAAAATGAAATACAATAAGATGGAAACGGCCAGTGCAATTTGCTTTCTTTCAGGTGAACTTGCATCAACTTTGCCGGTAACGACGCTTGTAGCTGTACGTCCATGTCCCCATTTTTCAGCATCTTGGAAACAATAAACGCATCTTCGGCATGACCTTTCTTATCACTGATAGTCAATCCGAGAAATGCATTAGGACGCTTATTGGTCATCACTTCCATAATAAGTCCGAGTAAATAGCGCTGCTTATCTAGCACGTAGCCTTGCATTTTTACTTCATCACTCACCGTGACTGCACGATAAAAAATAAAGTAATCAGGTACGTCTTCTATCGCTTCATATTTTTCAGGTTGTACGATAAAGCCATTATTAATTAAAGTTTTTACCTGCTCTGAACGCATCACTACATCGTATAAACCACGTGCCATTTTGAGGCTTTCTTTTTGAGCTTCTTTTTCAGAGAAAACATCATCCGCTTGGATCACATCAGGCCACATAGGGCTATTAAAACGCCCTTGTGCATCTATTTGAAAGAACCCCACTAAACCTTCATAACGCTGAAAACTTTCTGGATCAGCAAGCGGAGATACTTGTCGCGTGACCTTTTTGGTTTCTGGGTTGTAAGCATACTGGTAATAATCAAACTCCGTGGGAGAAACCGAGTTGGTAATAATCGCTTGTTTAAATAGCCGTTTATTAATAATGTCGCTGAGCTTGGTTGCATGTTTTTGGTATTTAACGATTTGCTCTTGCTGAAATTGCTGAAACACAAACACACAAACCAAGGACACAGGAATAAACAACAGCAAGAAAAAGCTCAGCGTGAAAATTCTTAGCCTTTTTAAACGCTGTTGATAATTGAGCAAAGGTGAAGGTTTTAAGAATGCTTTCATCAAGAAGCCTGCCCGAATAATTGATACCCTTCACCACGCAGGGTCACTAGGTATTTTGGCGCTTTAGGATCAGGTTCAATTTTCTTGCGTAACTTGGCTATATGAATATCAACCGTTCGAGTATCAATGTGATCCGTTGACTTATACCCCCACACTTCTCTTAACAGTTCGCAGCGTGAAACTGGCGCTTTTTGCTGGCTCAAATAGTTTAAGATTTCTACTTCACGACGGGTATAGCGCACCGTTTGGTTAAACGATTGGCCAGTTAAACTCTGAGTGCAGATCTCTACCTGATCGCAAATGATTAGTTTACTGTCTTCGGGGCTCCACCCTGAACGACGCACTAAGGCTTTAACCCTTAAAACCAGCTCGGACGTCGAAAATGGTTTAGCTAAATAATCATCAGCCCCCAAAGTCAGACCATTGATGATATCTTCTTCACTGTTTTTAGCAGTCAGCATCAAAATCGCTTGGCTTTGCGAGTGTTGGCGTAGCGCATTACAGATCTCAAAACCATTCATACTCGGCAGCATCACATCTAAAATCACACAGTGATAATGACCTTGCAACGCGGCTTCTAACCCTTGCTTGCCATCTATTTCACTGTCGACCTCAAAACCATGGAAAATAAATAAGTCGGTCAAGCCGCGTAAAATACTGGCTTCGTCTTCCACGATTAACAATTTAGGTTTGATGCTCATAATTCGGTACTCCTTTTTACACACGCGTTACCCTACCCCAGACCTTACATTTTCTTAAGTAAACTTTTGTAAAAAGATCCTACTGAGAGTTTTACTTTTTGTGTCTATTTTACCTTGGCTCGCCCTCCTAATATGAACTCAAACGCCATTGAGGGAATTATCATGAAACGCCTTTTCACATCTCGTCTTTTAAAATTAAGTGTGGTTGCAACTGCACTGACTTTGTTTTTTAACAGCCAAGCAAGCTGTGCCAATGATGATGTAAGCAACAACACAGCCGCTAACATTGATACTTACGACGAGAGTTTCTTCACGCCATTTTCACCACAGAACCTGCGAGATATCTTAGAAAAAATTCCAGGTGCCAACAACCTACTGTTAGCCATGAATAACAACAATGAAACCCGAGGTTTTGGCTCGTCAGGCGAGCAAATATTAATTAATCGACAACGCGTATCGGGTAAAGGTAATAGCATAAAAAGTGAGATTGATAACATTCAAGCCAAAGATGTTGATTACATTGAGCTGATCAGAGGCTCAGTATCCGGTCTTGATGTACAAAGTAACGGTTTAATTATCAACGTCATGCTCAAAGACGACATCAGCACCGCGGTACTATGGAATATTGGGGTCACGAAAACAGACTCTATGCAGGGTAAACCGTTAGGCTCTTTAGTATTAAGTGGTGGTGAAGGCGATTTAACGTATCGCTTTGGTTTTGAAAGAAAGCTTTATCCCACGAAAGTCAAAATCAATGAGCTGTTTAGCTCTGCCGACAATGAACCGACGAAACACTACAAGCGCGTACGTAAAAATTGGTTCCGCGAAGACATATTCAGCAACAAGCTCAGTTACAAACACTCCAACAGCACCTCCATGACGCTGAACAGCATGTATAAAAAAATCTATCTAGATAGCGACTTTGATTCTACGTATATACAACTTGCGGACAACACCACAACGGCGGATAACCTGACATTTGATTGGGGCCTACGAGAATGGGAAATTAGTGGAGATATCAGTCATAAAATTAACGATAAACACAGCTTGAAACTACTCTTTATCGAAAACCGCAGTAAAGCCAATGATCAACTTTGGCAGACCATTATCAATGACGATGGCAGCACCACTGCGGGATACCAACTTCCCCGACTTTACAGAGAGTCAGAAAGCGTCGTGAGAGGAAGTTGGAAATATGCACTCGACAAGCAACATAGCTTCGACTCAGGCGTTGAGCTTGCTATTAATAAACTCGATGAAAACCTTCAATTCATCGACAGCCAAGATGATGTTTATCATTCTACAGAACTTAATGACATCAAAGAAACCCGCTATGAAGGCTTTAGTCACTATAACTATTCAATATCTCAAGCAACGAACCTACAGGCTTCTTTGGTTTACGAGTATTCAAAACTGGATGTTGCTACTGATTTTAGCCTGCAAACCGACACATTTGAGCAAGCAACCAGTGGATCAACGCGTTCATTTAATTACTTAAAACCACGTATTAACTTTCGCCATGATTTAAGTGACGATATTCAGTTACGTACCAATTTAGAGCGTACCGTGAGTCAATTAAGATTAAATGACTTTGTACCTCGCTTTAACCGAGAAGAACAGCGATTAGAAGAAACCAATCCAAACTTACGCCCAGAAGTCAGAGACGAGTTGTCTGTTAGTTTTGAGCGACAATTTCAAGCAACTAGCGGTAGCCTAACGCTGACGCCGTATTATCATAAAATCACCGATCTCATTGTTGAGATCCCATTAGTTAGCTACTCAGGTGAAGGTAATGTCGACAGCGCCAAAGAATATGGTGTTGAGCTTGAAACTGATTTTGGTTTAGACGTCATTGGCCTACCAAATACTATGATCAGCGCCAGTTATACTTGGCGTGATACTAATATGCGTGACCCATTTACAGGTCAAGACAACAAAATAGCGAGACTTAGCGATAATGAATGGCAAGTTAAAATCAATCAAACAGGCCCTATCGAAAACCTTGATTGGAGCATGACACTACAAGATAGAGGTACTTCGCCCTTTACTCGCTTCGACTATACCAGTACGTTAGAATACAAGTTGTGGGCGAGCATGGAGCTAAACTATAAATTGCCATCAAACTTAAAATTAACCCTCAAAGGCGACCGTTTACTAAGCCGTAAAACCAGAAATATCAGAACTCGACACGACGGCTTATTTACTGAAAATGGTATTTCACAATACGAAGATCGTCGCTTTGAACGCTCACCGCGCTTTACTTTACTGTTAAGCGGTCAGTTCTAACTGACTCCTTTATCTCTCAAAAGGCACGTTGTTGACTTCGTGCCTTTTGAAACCCGCTAGGTATTTAGCAAGCTCTTAAAAAGAAGCGCAAAACTACTCTAAAATCCACTTTGAGTGCTGTTTATCTGCACTGCCTGTCGAAGTTAATTGTGGACGCTGCTTATCTTGGTTATACCAAAAATACTGCTGCCAGTAGGTATTTTTAATATTCCATACGCCTCCTTGATAAACGAACTCGTACTCCGCTTGTTTTGGCGAGTCCCATAATTTGCCATACCCTGATGAAGACCCACTATAGCTAAAAAACAATGCAGGCGCTTGGCGACTTCGTAAATAGTAACGCCCTTCACTTGCTGGTACTTTTAACCACTCCACAGGGTTATTCTGTACTGTGGTTAAGCGCTCATTATTATTTAAAACAGATACCGACAGCGCCTTATCATCTACAGCAGACTTGATCACAACCGCTTTGCCACTGTCAGCTTGCTGCTTAGTCGGTTGCCAGTCATTTGGTGGTGTTTGCCAAGTAAGTGACTTCCAGCGCCAGTTATATGGCATTCCCATATAATCATCGTACAGATCTGCATATCCAGGTTCTGCTTCAATGTTATATAAGCACTGGCGACGCTCAGCATCTAATTGCGCAACACGCTCTGCTTGATTGGTTGTGCCTACCTTCAACTCTCCCATACAAGCTTCAAGTGTTTTACCAATACCGCTTTCACCTGGGGCGAGTACATAGGTATGGTCTCTATGCTGTTGATTGTCATACCATGCAAGCATCGCTTGTTCATCAAACGACAACCAATTGTCTACCAAGGTTTGCGCTTCTTGTCTGGCATAAGCTTCACGTGCACTCTTGTCTAAGGCCATTGTACGAATGAATGCCGCCCATAAGTCTTTACTTGCCTCTAGTGCCACCAGCGCAACAGGCTTCATATTACTTGCAGAATATGAATCCCACCCTGAATCAAGGCGAATATTTTCTTGCCAGATCACATCACCACTGCTGAAGTCGAGCACATCTTTGGTATCATGTGTGTGCTGCTCAGCACCTTCTGAACATAAATAAGCTTTTACTTGCCATACTTTTTCGTAGTTATCCGCTGGTAAACGTACTGTATGTTCCGGGCTAAATGAGTCTTGGAATAAGTGCACCGCTCGACCAAACAAGAAATAGTTATGATCCACTTCTGTTTTAGCTGAATAGCCTCCGCCATCCCACACTTGAATACGCTTTTGCTCTGCCATTGCGGCATTAACAAAGTGTTCAATAAAGCGCTTTTGACCGCGGTAAGCGGCATCTACACCACCTTGACCACCTATGTCATCATAACGGCGCATAAAGTGATCTTGTTGCAGATCGGCAGGTTCTTGCGAAATTGCACTAAAGCAGTTTGGTCCAGTCGGATCCGTACTGGCATTCGTCACATTAAACCCAGCAATATCAACCCAACGTTCACCCACAATGGCTGCATAGATATCATCATACTTAGGTTGGTAACTTGTATTGTTATTACTTTTAGCTTGTATTCGCTGTACTTCATTATACGCCGCAGTTAAGTCAGTGCGCTTCGCCAGGCCTTGCTGCCAGTGATATCGAGGATCATTGGGATCGGTTTGAATGATGTGCTCTTGGTCTAATAACTCTAATGCAGCGGTACGTGTGAGCCATTCATGACCCATTGGCATAATGCCACCGCCACCTAGTTGCGTGAATGCACTTGCTGATGTCGCACCTAGCAGTGCCAGACCAATACTCAGTTTTTTGATATTCATAATTTTCCTTATAGAACAGGCTTAATAAGCTTTTTATACCAATCCTCCTAATTGAGTCTTCTATTTGGAGGGTTGGTGGTCCAGCTCATATCCTTAAGCCAATAAAAATCATGCGCATAGTAGAGCTAAAACTCTAAAGTTACAACAATGTTAATTAAAATTTAAATAATATAAGTGAGGTTTTGATAACAGCCCTAAGTGATTGGGGAGGAACTCAGGGCTGGAGTTAGTAACTTTATTACTGGCAATTCGCGTTCGGGAAGTTGTTCACGTGAGTTACAATATGATCGGCGTAACTGTTATTTAAAATCGGCGTTGTACCGTAATACCCCGCATCTTTACCTATGGTAAAACTTTGAGAGGCACTTAGACCTGATTTGATGAATGCTTCAGCATCCGTTTTTGCATTGCCATAGGCGCGCACAATTTTAATGCCATTCGCTTCAAGTTTGTTGATCTGCTCTGTCTTGTATTCTGCAGTACGAAATAAGCTAGTTTCATTACTTAGCGATGTGCGCAGATAACCTTGAGGCAAGCCCATCCAAGATAGCCATTTGCGCGTACCTTTGGCATACCAATAAACACGCGCAGTAAGATAAATAGGCTGATAACCTAAATCCAAATAGCTACGCGCTAGCGTATAAGCCTCGTCCTTTGCATCAGCATAATCTATGCCTGTGTAATCACCAATTTGCTCAGCATCAGACTCTGTTAATGTGCCATCAATGTCGAATAATACCGCTTCTGTATTTGGCTCTACGACCGTTAAGAAACCTTCTGTGCCAGTGCCATCAGCTGGTACGCCCGCATAAATACGGTATTGGCCTGCAGACATGCCCGGTAAAGACAAGGTCGCTTTACCATCGCTGTTTGTGGTCGCTGTCGATAGATATTGCCACTGTGCGTCATTTTGGCCACGAATATAGAACTTCACTGTTTCAAACTCTAAGTCTTTATGCGCCACACTGCCGTAATCAAACTTAGCAGTTACTGTGACGGGTTTACCTACCGCGACAATTTCATCATGGATCATATGAAAGCTTGGCAGCCAAGTAATAAAACGATTTGACCAATTTTTATATTTTCCGGTTTCAAAGCTGGGCGCTTCAAAACGCTGCTCCATCAATTGTGGTTGCGGGCACTGTGGTAGTGCAAAAGCCGAGGCTGCGCTCAGCAGTAGCGGGGCAAAAAGCCATTTATTATTGTTCATATTCTTTCCTTAAGTAAAAACATCAATTACTTAGAATAGAATAAAAACTCAAAGTTACAAAAATGTTAAATATAAAATAAAAACTTAATTCATATAAAAAAGGCCGCGCACTTTATCAAGTGCGCGGCCTTTATGTATGCGTATGAAAATGAATTAGACGTTGCGCGATTTAGACACGATTTCGACTTCTTCAGGCACTAAGAACACCCCTGAAATCGCTTTAAGATTAGCTTGCTTCCCTTCAGGCAGACTAAATTCAAACTTATGCGCTAACTGAGCAAACAAGGTATGAATGATGTATTTACCAAAATGTTCACCCAAGCAGCGGCGCTGTCCTAAACCAAATGGGAAAGCCTTACCCAATTGCTTTTTGCTCAACTCGCCATCTTCATCTAAAAAGCGTTCAGGCATAAATTCATGCGGGTTTTCCCACAGCGTTTCATCTCGTGTAATACTGTAATTATTAATCACCAATGGCGTGCCTTCGGCAAGAAAGTAACCGTCTAATAGCGTGTCTTTGCTGGTTGCATAGTTGGCCGCAGGCATAGATGTAATTGAACAATGGCGCAATACCTCACTGATAAACGCCTGTGTATAAGGCAGATCCGCTTTGTGCTTATTCAATGGCACCGCGTTTTTACCCACCACTTCATCGAGTTCTTTTTGTACACGCTGCTGCTGTTTTGGAAAAGCAGCCAAGTACAACAACGCCCAGCGCATCGCAAATGCTCCAACACCGCCACCAGCTCCCGCGACTTGAGTCAGTGAACCGATGACAATTTCTTTTTCATCAATGTTTAAAGCAGCTTTCGTTTGCGCATCGACACTGTCATTTGCAGCAAACAAATAATCACATAAATCACGATACTCGCCCGGTTTATAATCGGCTTTACGACGGTCAACATTGAATGACACGTATTGATCAAGAGCGTTCAAGTTACCGCTAAACTTTTCAATCGCATCACCATACTGAGCGTAATATTTCTCTTGCAGCTCAGTAGGCATCAACTCGTAACGCGTGCTGTTAATAAAGCCATTTGGTAACCAACTTAAGCTTTTCTCGTCAAACAGGCCTTTTTCAAACTCACCAAAGCGATCATCAAACATGACCTTATGTAAAAAACTAGCAAGCTTAATTGACACTTCACGATTCGGGTCAAATGGCTTGCCCTCATCGGCTTGCCATACCGCTGCGATATCCTCAATTTCAGTGGTCATCCATTGCTCAATGTTATCCCAGCGCGTGGCAAAATATTCACGCATGGCATGGGCAAATACTTTACGGTGCACCTGCCAAGGCTCGCCAGCTTCTAACTCTAAAAAGTGCTTTTGTGGTGCCACTTGCAGAATTTTATAGTCGGCTCGTACATTAAACACATCATTCTGTGTGACCAATGCTTCTTTGATGTATTGATAGCCGTTTAATACCACCAAATTGCCCTTGGCTGTTTCAACCGAGTAGATATCTCCGTACTTCTTTGATAGAGACTCGATAATTAGGTGGTATTCCTCACCCCAAAAAAACAGCTGCCCGTCTTCGCTGTTAAATGGGATGTGAGGAATACTCGGAGTCAGTTTGTTAATGTCTAAATTGATTTGTGGTTGCGCCACGACGCTGTCTGTATTTTTCATTGCTCAAATTCCGCTGACTAAAGTTGGTGTTGCAGTGGTCGCTGCACTCGCTGTGAATTGCTCTGATTGCAGATACCAAACGAAAGGAAACTTTTCGGTGATCCGGAAGATCTTTTTACCCTGAGAGAACACCAAGTAGGTGCGATACAACACCAAATCATGGCTTGAAATCGCAAAGTGAGGTGCTAGCTCATTGGCATATTCAAATCCCCATGACAGCAAGGTTTTATAGGTTTCAACCTGAAACTTTTCCCAAGCTTTGCCAATGGGGATCTGAGAATGAGTCAGGGCGCGAGAAAAATTCACGTTCATGTTTCCGTGATAAACCAAGGAGTCGGCATACAGGTATGGCAAGCCTGAGGTCTCGCCTTGCAATAAAATAACCCGCCTTTGGCAATGTGTTTCAGCTTGTTGTTCGCTCGACGTTGTGGCGATCGTGTCACTATCAACATCGGCTTCAAACAGTTTATTCACCACCAACTTTTCATCGACAATACTTTCGATTAATTGGGTTACTGTGCCATCGGTGCCTAAGATGATTTTTTGCAAATGGCTTAAACGACTTAAATTAAAGCGGTGTGGTTGCAACGCATCATTTAGATTGCACAAGCACTCATCGGTTAGTCGGATCATAACGTTTTCCCGTCCCTGAGCAGCTATTTACTAAGCTCACGTAAGCCATCAAGGCGTAAACGTGAGAGTAGTTTTTGGGTGATCAAAGCCAACTCAAAATGAATGATGCGTGGCCAAGAACTGATATTTGGAAAGCCTAATAAGAACGAGCGCGCTGTATGAGTCATTTTATTTGGGCCATCTAAACGGTATTGCGCTGCAAACTGCGGGTTATGCAATAGCTTTACGCGCAACAGTGGATCTTTAAACAAGCTAGGGATCTCAGGCATGCAGCCAACCAGCTTTGCCATAGAATCCATGTAATGGCAGTAGTTCACCAAAGAGGCCACATGTGGGGTGATCTTATACTCCGTCTGCCAGTGCTCGGTATCGTATTTAATGATGTCGACCATTTCTGATAGCGGCGGTAATAACTTCTCGCCACTGGCCAGCTGTGATAAGTAACGACATTGCATTTCAGCAATAACCGGAATGCCCCCTTGTTGCGGACGAACAAAACCGATAAACGACAGTGAGTCACCCATTTCAGGAATAAACATTTGTTTGTACAAGTCACGCATATTGCTGATGCTGACATCTAAAAATGGGAAGCTCAGTTGATAGCCTGTGCAAAATACTACGGCATCAATTTCTTCACGCGTGCCATCTTGAAACACCACGGCGTTTTTTTCAAAACGCATAATGCCACCAATGTTAGGGACTACTTTGCCATCGGCGATTGGCCTGAATAGTCGCTCATTTTTAGTGACGGCTTGATGGTGAGAAGGGCCTGATTTTTTCAGCCACTCACCTCTGATCCGCACATGATCGTTACGGCTATTCACATACTTATTGAAAATGCCTTTCGTGATCCCACCATGATAACGATGTGGTAATTTATTCACGATGCGTGATGTTAACCAGCTGGTATCTATGGTGAAGTAAGGATCTTCTTGGAACGCCATATAGCGTGGTGCCACCGCAGGGTAACGGCGCAGCGATAAGATACATTTGCTCGCAACTTCTGAAATCTCAGAAGTAATGTCGGCACTACTTTCACCCAAACCTACACATAACACACGTTTACCGGCATATTTGTGCTTATCGCGGTAATCATTCGAGTGCTCAATTTCGCCCTCGAACATGTCTAAACCAGCAAGCTCAGGCAGTTTTGGCTTTTGGAAATGACCCGAGCAAACGGCAACCATGTCAAAGGTGTCAGTTTGTTCAGCCATGCCATGTTTTGTGGTGACCTGCCATTTTCCTGCTTGCTTTTCTACCTTTCGTACTTCGTGATCGTAATGAATGTATTGACCTAATTCGAAGCGGGCAAGATATTCGCCTAAGTAGTTAACGTATTCTTTTTTAGACCAGAACTTCAGCTTTTGCTGACTCGGCACATAATCTGAATACGCCATAAAGTAATTAGAAATGGTTAGGTGCAAATCTTCATAGATTTTTTTATCGGCAAATACACCACCAAAGCTTTCTGCTTTTTCAAAACAGACAACCTCATGGCCCCCGTCTGTAAGCTGTTTGATGGCGGCAATGCCTGATAAACCAGCACCGATGACTGCGATTTTTTTTCTCATTTTTCATTCCTTGTTTAACTAGGAGGTGCCTGCGGATGCAAGCGTGTTACGCCTCGCTCATCGTGTTCTGTACGTTGTTTTCAGATCCCGATTGAGCAGACAACCCAGATAAGCATTGACGCGATAATTTTCCGTTGCGATTACGAGGCAGTGCATCGTGCACTATCACCTGCTCTGGCAACATGTATTTAGGTAAACGTTTGGCACAGTGAATTTTTAGGGTTAATAAAGACGGCGCATCCCCCTCTACGGCAATATGCGCATGGAGTGTTTTTTGGCTGCTGAGCTCAACTAAACACTCTTTTACTGCTGGATGCTGGTAAATAGCGCGTTCAACTTCACCAAGATGAACCCGATAACCATTCACTTTCACCATATGATCTTGACGACCGACATACATCAACTCTCCCAACTCATTGAAATAGCCGATATCACCTGTGTTATAAGCTTCTGATTGCAGATCTGCGCGTCCCCAATAACCGCTGAAAACAGTCGGGCCAATTACAGTAACAAACCCTTGCTCGCCCACAGGCAGTGCTTTACCTTGTTCATCACAAATGGATAGCAAAGCATTGCTGGCTGGGTAACCTATAGGCAGCTTGTCTGGTACTACCCGAGGAACTTTGTAGTAACTACATACATTGGTTTCAGTCGGGCCATAAAAGTTGTAAAGCTCGGCATCGGGAAACGCTTCACGAAGGTGTTTAAGCGGTTTAATCGCAAAAGCTTCACCAGCAAAAATAATGGCTCTAAGCTGCTGGCAACGCTCAGCAAAGTCAGCCTCAGCTTCTAGCATCATCACCAGTGCAGTAGGCACTGAATACCAAACACTGATCTGCTTTTGGGCCACAAATGACACTAATTTTTGTGCCACATAGCTGTCGATTTCAGATACCAAATGAACACTTGCGCCTGATAATAAAGCCACATAAATATCAAGCACCGATAAATCAAAATGCCAAGGGGCATGATTGGCAAAACGATCTTGCACTGTTGCATTGAGTTTAGTCGCCGACCATTCAATAAAGGCAAGGGCATTTTCATGACTGATTTTGACGCCTTTTGGCACGCCAGTTGAGCCAGAGGTGTAAAGCATATACGCCAAGTCTGTACTTTTACCCTGTTTTGGTAAGTTGAGCTGGCTTGGTTGCTGAGCAGTAATATGTTGCCACGTGTGCACATGCAATACTGAGCTTATTAGCGCATCTTCGTCTAATACCACAAAGTCGCATAAAGCATTATCACCGCGCTGATATTGACTAAACTTAGCTTTATTGGTGATCAATACCTTCATGTCGCAGTCTTGACGAATAATATCCACACGCACTTTCGGATTCATTGGATCGATTGGTACATAAACGGCATTGAGTTTACTCACCGCCAACATGCCAGCCAGTGCTCGACATGACTTATCACACCAAAGCCCCACTCTATCACCCGCTTTAACGCCAATTTTTTGCAGCAGCACAGCAATTTGAGTCGCCCTGAGTTGTAATTCACCATAACTATACGACTCTGTGCTATCGCTCACTGCCAGAGCTTGTTCACCTGCACGCACTAAGCCTTGAGTTAATACTTGATTGAGCAATTTCATAGTAGGCCCAACCTATTGCAAATGAGTTCTCGTTGAATATCAGATGTGCCTGAGAACAACACCGACCCTAGGGCATCACGAATGCTGCTATCTATGCCGCTTTCTTGTAAATAACCGGCCGCGCCATGAATACGAATGGCGTCAATACCCGATTGCACAAACGCTTCGCTGATGGCTAACTTACTTGATGCCACTGCTTTGGTGTTATCAACGTCTTGCGACTTTTGCCAAGCCGCGAAATACAGTAGTAAGCGCGCACTTTGCAAACGTACTTCCATATCGGCAATACGATGTGACACTGCCTGAAATTTACTGATGGTTTTATCGCCCTGCTTGCGGGTATTGGCAAACTCAATGCAGCGCTCTAAATCGTTCTGCATCACACCAATAAATAAAGCAAATAAACAACAACGCTCCCAATCCATAGAAGCGGCAAAAATACGCGCGCCTTGCCCTTCACTGCCTAGTACATAGTCCTTATGCACTTTTACCTCATCAAAAAACACTTGGTTGAGCTGCGCCGAATCAAGCCCTAACTTTTTGTAGCTTTTTCCTACTTCAATGCCAGGTAAATCAGCAGGCACAACAAAGGCCGTTTGACCTAAGTAGCCAAACTTAGGGTTGGTGGTCGCATAGAGAACAAAGTAGTCGGCCACACTGCCATTAGTCACATAAGACTTAGCGCCATTGATGACGTAGTAATCACCCTCTCTGGTTGCCTTGGTGGTTAATTTGCCAATATCTGAGCCTGCTTCAGCTTCAGAAATGGCATTTGCCGCAATCTTCTCACCACTGGTAAGCGCCGGTAATAACTCATGTTTTAGTGTTTCACTGCCATGTTCATAAATCGGCATAACGCAAGCAAAGGTGTGTGCAGCACCGGCAAATAAAATGCCGGTATCTGCACAACCTTGACCAAGACCCTCTAAAATTTTAACTGTGGTTAAAATGTCAAAACCACTGCCACAAGGTGAGTAGCGGCTATCTACGGGTAAACCGTAGTAGCCAAACTCACCCAGTGATTGCCAAGCTTCCATTGGAAACTCACCTGCAGAGATCTTCGAAAAGTCGAGATCTCGTGCAAAGCTCAAGGCGTGCTCATGTAATGCGAGCTGATCCTCATTCCACGCAAAGTTCATGATCTATCCTCAACCAGCCATTTGTTTGCGGTCGTATTCTTCAATGGCATTTCTAAAGATGGTCGGGGCTTTCCATCCTTCACAATCAAAGCAACAGCCACCTAATAGACGGATGACTTCATCGCGTAAATCAGGGTTTTGCATTTGATAGCCAAAGAAAATTGGGTAGATCCAGAAGTAACGAATAAGATCTGCAGCAATTTGCTGACCGCCATTACTCCAATCGCGATATTCGTAGAAAGGCGTTTTCCAATCGTTACCATCGATGGCACTTTTAATTGCATCGGCAGCTTTAATACCCTCTTTCATGGCGAATGACACGCCATAAGAGAAAATTGGATCTAAGAATCGATGTGCGTCACCGATACACAACCAACCATCACCGACAAACGGCTCAATACGGTAAGAGAAGTCTGCCATAGATTGCGATTCCCCTACGCGCTCTGCGTTTTTGAAACGGCGTCTGATCTCCGGACTGATATGCTCCATACCCCATTCGATGGCATCGTCTGGGTTTTTACACTCTTTGTAGTACAAGTCTTTCGGGATCACTATTCCTAGACTGTCTGTGTCTGGCGAGATTGGAATGATCCACGACCAGTGATACTGCTTTGAATATAAAATGGTGGTATTCGTTGAGAAAGGCGGTAAATCGCGCTCAACATTTTTATAATGTGCAAAAGAAGCGATCTGCTGTGAAAAGAACTCGATTTCACGTTTTCCTGCAATGCCCTTGCGCGATAAAAAGGTATTTTGACCACTGGCATCTACCAGTACCTTTGAGCGTACTTGATGCTCAACGCCATCGGCTTTATAAATCGCACCAACCACTTTTTCTTCATGCTTGATCACGTCTTTAACTAAGCCTTGCTGATATTCAACGCCATGCTCTAGGGCTCTTCGCTTTAGCATGTTATCAAAATCGCTACGACGTACCTGCCAAGTTGGCGCTAAGATAGGAATAAAGAACTCATTTTTTGATAGTGAACCAATCACGTTCACACCGGGTTTGTCTGGGAAGCCTGCTGCATTCATTTCATCCGCCAAACCGAGATCACGTATGATCTGCCCCGCATTACCAGTTAGTGATTCGCCAATGTGAAAGCGCGGAAACTCGTCTTTTTCAATACATAAAACCGATAAGCCTTTTTTGCGACACTCTATACCGCATAAGCTGCCTGCTGGGCCACTGCCAATAATAACAACGTCGTAACTTTTAAACTGATCCATTACATTGCTTCCCTATTTAAGAAATCTTCCACTACCCAAACAAATTCTTCTGGGCGTTCAGAAGCCGAGAAGTGACCACAGCGAGAAAGGCGAGTAACACTGGCGTTATCAAGTAGCTCAGCGGCTTTTTCACTCCATTCTGGTGGAATAATTTGGTCGTGGTTACCTGCCACAAATAAAGTAGGTACCATCACCCCATCAAAGGTTTTCGCGATAGATTGACGCGCATAGTCATCTAAGAAGCTGTGATAGGCAGGGCGAGACAGAACATCATCAAGTAATGACTCTAAGGCTGGTGTCATCTTTGGTGGGTGGTAATAAGCGGCTGCCAAGAATTGCTCTGGGTTCGACGACATTTTCTTTAAATCGCCCCACCAGTTTTCGACGTCTTCAACTAAACCAAAGCCACTACAAACCAGGGCTTTTACTTTCTCAGGGAAACGACGTGCAATCTCAGTTGCGATCATGCTGCCTGCTGAGTTCGCCACCAGCACCCACTCTTGCTCTTCAAGCGTTGCAAGGTATTGCAATGTAAACTCAACATGATCAACATAAGATGGCGCTTCATTGGCACTTTGGCTCAACCCAAAACCCGCTAAATCAAGCGCCACAGCATTGTGACGACCTTGTACTGAACGCAGCGTTGAAGACCAAGATGTTGAAGGGTTGCCAAGTGCAGGGAGTAAAATCCATAAAGGGCCATCGCCTTTGACTCGCAATACGTGCTGCTTAAAGCCTTCACCCGCATCCACCAACTCACTCTGAATGCCATAGCTTTCTTGTAATTTCACCAGGCGCTCTAGCTCAGATACCGATTGCTCAGCCTGCATCTCATCTTTTGCGCTTAAGGTGTTAATAAGCGCTGCAAGTGTTTCTATATTCTCAAAATGCACCGGGGTAATATCGTGCTCAGGGATCTTCGCACCGTAGCGCTGATCTACATGCGCCAATAATCTCACCATCGATAGTGAATTTAAAATACCTAGCTCTAAAAGCGGTGTGTGCTGATCTAAATCAGGTGCCGCACCTTCAAGTAATTCGTTGTTTATAAAGTCGATTAGTTCTTCAATCATGCTAGTTTCCTGTCTAGTCTTTGCAAATCCTTCAGCCACGACTTATTTGCTTTGAATAGTAAGCGATGCCGCGAATGTTCGGGTTCAGTTTGAATCTATTAAAAACCTTACAGGGAATGTTGTTATAGCCATATAGCCCCTGTGGACTATGGCCTTGGTCCGTTGGGACTATAGGAATGTTCTACGCTTAGCTATACCTTGATGGTTCGCTATCACAGTTAGGAAGACTGCAATGCAGCAAACTAAAAACCACTTAGTCAGCCCGGTTAGTCGCGCTGATATTCCTGAGTTAGAGCCCATTTTGCAGGGCATTGAGAACAATCTAGGGTTTATTCCAAACGGCATTTTGACCATGGCTAAAAACCCTATGCTAGCTAAAGCATTTGGGCAGTTGTTTGGATGCTTAAGCCAATTTGAACACATCAGCACAGAACTAAAATGGGCGATTGCCACCATTAGTTCTAATGCTGCGGGGTGCCAATATTGTCAGGGGCATTTCTCGCATATTGCTAGTCGCGTGAATGTGAATCGTGCCAAGGTGTTGGCCGCATTTGAATTTGAAACCAGCATTTTATATGACGATGCTGAACGCGCAGCACTTCGCTTTGCATTTGCTGCAAGCACCTCGCCTGCTCATCTAGAAAAACACCATTATGACAACTTAGGTAAGCACTTTAGTGAAGCGGCAGTGATTGAGATCTCTGCAGTTATCGCCATTTGTGGCTTTTTAAACCGCTGGAATACCACAATGGACAGTCAACTAGAAGCCGATCCGGCGGCTATCTTGGCTGAAATTAATCAACTTAGTCGTTTTTCTGTGTAGGAGTCGTTATGCCTGATATTACTTTTATTGATTTTAGCGGCAATGAAACCACCATAGATGTGCCAGCAGGGACTTCTTTAATGCAAGCCGCGATGGAAAACATGATCGACGGCATTGAAGCTGAGTGTGGTGGTTCAGGTAGTTGCGCAACTTGTCATTGTTATTTAACTGACGACTGGCAAGGTAAAGTAAACGAACCAAATAGTAGTGAAGCAGATATGCTAGAAATGGTCTCAGAGCCGACGGAGTTAAGTCGTCTAAGTTGCCAGGTTTTAGTGTCTGATGAACACCATGGCTTGCAAGTAAGATTACCAGAATCTCAATACTAGCCCTGGATAATCTGAGCTTTAGCCACAAAATTAAGGGATAACATCATGGCAAGATGCATCATCATTGGCGGCGGACATGCTGGCGCGCAAGCGTGTATTAGCTTAAGGAAAGAAGGCTGGACTGACGAAATTGTTTTGATCAGTGATGAACACAGCTTGCCCTATCATCGCCCACCGCTTTCTAAAAATTATTTATTGGGTCAGGTAGATGAAAAAGGCTTATTAATAAGACCTGAGCAAGCCTACCAAAAAGATAACATCACCCTAAAATTACGCACTCGAGTGGCAAGAATAGAGCCCGCTTTACAAAGTGTGGTACTGCAAAATGGTGAGCGCCTAAGCTATGACCATTTGCTACTGTGCACGGGCAGTCGGGCGCGTAAAATCACTTGTTCAGGCAGTGAATTAAATAATGTTTTTTATATAAAAACCCTGAAAGATATTGAACAGTTAGCCACACGGCTTAGCACAGATAAACAACGTATTTTGATGGTTGGAGGCGGCTACATTGGTTTAGAAACCGCTGCTGTACTCAATAAAATGGGCCATCAAATAACACTACTAGAGCAAGCGCCGAGATTGCTTGCTCGCGTTACCGCCCCGTTTATTTCTGAGTTTTATCAGCAGCTTCACCAACAACAGGGCGTAGATATACATACCAACACACAAGTTTTAGCATTCACCGGTGAGCAAACCGTGACTGGGGTGCGTTGTAAAACACTTACCCAATTAGACGCTCCTGAGCAGTATTTTAATGCCGATTTAGTCATTGTTGGTATTGGCGCCGAAATTAACACTGAGCTTGCTGAACAAGCTGGATTACTGGTGGAGCAAAATGGCATTGTGGTCAATGAACTATGCCAAACCACAGATAAAAATATTTATGCTGCAGGCGATTGCACCATAGGTATTGAGCATCACAGTGGTATCGCAACACGTATTGAATCTGTGCCAAATGCGTTAGCACAAGCAAAAACTGCTGCTGCGACTATATGTGGTAAACATCAGGCGGTGACGTCGTCAGTGCCTTGGTTTTGGTCTGATCAATACGACTGTAAAATTCAGATCGCAGGCTTAAATCATGGCTATGACAACACTGTATTACGTCAACATTCATCAAACAGTTTTTCATTGTGGTATTTAAAGCAAGGCCGAATCATCGCAGCAGATTGCATTAACACGGCTAAAGATTTTATGGCCGCAAAAAAGATCATAGATAAAAAAATCTCTCTGCCTATCGACATGATAGGCAATACCGATATTGATTTGATAAAACAACTATCAGGTCGCTCCCAAGCTATTTAGTCTTAAATCCATTCATTTCAACCATCCAACGCTAATTAAGCCTAGTGTTTGAGCCCGACAGGGCTCTTTTTTTCTCAGCTAAAAAAGCCACAGCGGTTTGCCTCGCTGTGGCCTTTAAATTTTGTTACTCGGTTTAAATTGATTTTACAACTACGTTAACTTTTACATTACCATCTAACCCGTGCTCCTTAACCGCATTGCTCGAGTCTATACCATGATGACTGTGATAAGGCTTTGCTACCCCAAAGTCTTCTAAAATGCTATACAAACAAGGTAACACCAGCAGTACCAAACAAGTGGAGGCTAAAATACCAAACACAATGCTGGTCGCCAGCGGAATTAAGATCTGCGCCTGCAAACTAGTTTCGAACAATAATGGCGTCATACCCGCTATTGTGGTCACTGATGTTAACACCACCGCACGAAAACGGTCGTGACTTGCTTGAGCGGCAGCATCATGTACTGACAAACCCTCTTTGACACGACGCTTCACAAATTGCACTAACAAAATTGAATCATTAACAACAATACCTGCCAACGAAATAAAGCCCATTAGCGAGGGCATCGAGAAGTTAATTCCCATAATAAAGTGACCTAAAATAACGCCTATCATGGCAAACGGAATAGACACCATGACAATTAAAGGCTCAATATAACTTTGGAATTGCAAAGCCAACAGCAAGAAAATACCTATCATGCCGAGTAACATAGCGCGGCGCATAGACGACTGGGTGATCCCCGCATTTTTGACTTCACCTTCAATACTGTAAGCCATATCGGGAAAGCGTGAATTGAGCTCAGACAGCCAGCGTTTTTCGACATCTTTGACCACCGCAGAGGCGGTATTAAGCTCACTGTCGATATCAGCGAATACAGAAACCGTCGGCATATTATTCACGCGGTTGATCACCGCAAGCCCTCTGGTTTGCTCGATATTAACTAGCGCAGCTAAGGGAATGGCAACTTGGCTTTTTGGATGAATAATCAGAAAGTTATCAAAATCTCTGTATTCGTCCATGCTTTGCGCTGCCAGTTTTACTGTCACTTCGTAATTTTCGAGCCCAACATGAATGTCAGATAATTTGCTGCCTTGAAATGCTGGCCTAAGTTGCTGCGCTATGTCCGCAGAGGTAATGCCCGTAACTAATGCATCCGGTTTAAGCGTCAAGGTAAACTCAGGTTTGCCCGGCCTCAAATCGTCGGTAATATTTTGCACTCCAGGATAACCCTTTAACCAGTTTTTTAGCTCATAGGCTGCCCGACTCAACTGTTCTATGTCGTCAGACTGCAAACGAATATCGACCGCTCTGCCCTGAGGTCCCAATTTTGGTTCTTTAAACGATAAACTCAGCGCCTCTGGCACATCACCTAATTCTTTGCGCCATAGATCCGAAAAGGCCTGTAAGTGAGTATTGCGCTGCTCTGCACTGAGTAAATCCACTGAAATATAAGCCAAGTTGGCCCCTTGATCTTGGTAGTCTGGGTTTTGCCCATACACCACCGTGCTGGCAATCACCAACTCGCCGTCTTCTTGCTCGCTGAGTTTTGCATTGGTGCGCGCCAAAGCTTGCTCAATCTTTCGCATGGTTTGCTGGGTTTTAACCAACGGCGTGCCATTTGGCATTAACAAACGCGCTTGTAATACATCACCATCAATATCAGGGAACGCGGTAAATTTCAGCACGCCAGAAATCAACATACTCAGAGACAATAAAAAGGTGGCGATCACCGTACCGAACACCAAGTAGCGATAGCGGATCAACACATGGTTCAAATGCAATATCTGCTGATTCCAATGGGTAAACTTAGTTTCAAAACGAGCCCGAATAGCACCAACACGTTGTGCCCATTTTCCGTCTTTGCTTTTACTTTGTAGGGCGTGACTTAAGTGGTTCGGCAAAATGAAGAAGGCTTCAATCAAAGAAACGGTGATAACAGAAATAAGCACAATGGGGATCACTTTTAAGATCTGCCCTAAATTGCCCTCAATAAAGATCAAACCAACAAAAATACATAACGTAGTGACAAACGAAGAACACACCCCTGGCAAGACGACTTTAGTGCCTTGAAGCACAGCATCTTGCACTTTTAAGCCTTTTTCAATGTGCGATCCAATAGACTCGGCGATCACGATGGCATCATCCATTAAGATCCCAAGCGCCAATAACAGCGCCACCATAGAGAGCATATTGATTGAGATCCCTAAGTGCATCATTAGAAAGAAACTCGCTAAAAATGACACAGGTAGACCCATCACCACCCAAAACGCATATTTAAAAGAGAAAAACAGCCACATTACAAAAAATACCAACAACAAACCTTGCCACGCATTGGTGAGCAACAGGTTGATCCTGTCTTTAACTAAACTGGTGTTGTCGTTGGTCAAGGTTAAATGCACCCCACTAGGCAAACTGGTTTGTAACTTTGCCAGCACCGCTTCGGTGGCATGTAACACTCGCAAGCTATCTTCATTGGTGTTCTTTTTAATGGTGATTATGGCCGCTGGCACACCGTTAAAAAAGATCTGCTTTTCATCGCGTTCAAACGTATCGCTCACTTGCCCTAAATCAGCGATGCGCACATGATTACCTTGTGTGCCTGTGCTCACTACTACATCTGCCAACTGCTCCGCAGAGCGACGTTCGTCTTTAATACGAATTTGCGTGTCGGCTTCTGAAGTTTCGAGCACACCGAGCGGCAGTTCGATATTCTGCGCAGTTAAACGCTGACTCAAGGTTTGCAAGCTCATGCCGTATTGTTGCAGCGCGTCTTGCGATGCTGTCACACGCAGTTGATGTTTCGAAAAGTCGTTGATTTCAACAATCGGAATGTCTGGATGGCGCAGTAAAGTCACTTTAACTTGCTCAGCTAAGGCTTTTAACTCAACGCGCGATAAACCGTTGTCTGCTCCATTTTGTGCCGCATGAGTGGTGACTGCGACACTCACCACATCTTGTGTACGTCCTCGTTCATTGATGGTCCATTGCTCAACCTGAACAGGAAAATCATCTATGGTATCGATGGCATTTCTAACGTCAGTACTGAACTGTTCAAAGTCACCTTGTTCAAACATTTTGACCGTCATCTGGCCAACATTTTGTCTTGCCACACAATGTTTTTCTTCTAAAAAGCTGATCCCATCTAAGGCACTCTCTAGACTTAAACAGATCTTTTGTTCGACGTTTTCTGCACTGGCTCCGGGGTAAGGCACCACGATATCGAGCTGGTACTGGTTGATTTTAGGTAAAGTTTCACGGTGTATTTGCGGTAAGCTGACTAAGCCAATCACGATAAACAGCAACATCAAGATATTGGCTGCTGTGGGGTGTGCAGCAAAAAAGCGGATCATTATTACAGCTCCTTCACTGATGTCACCGCCAATACGGCATTTTCTGGCACTAACTGTAATTTACTGCCTGCGATCACAGGAAACAGATCTGTGGTGATCAGTTTCGCACCTACTAACTTTTCATCTTGAAATAAGAAATAATTTTGCTGCTTCAGCGCACTACGCGTATCAAGTTTTTGTAATGTGTTTTGTGCATCGGCTAAAAGCGCATAGCGACCTTTTACTACCGCCCTCGGCACCGCAATGAAGTTTTGCTCTGTGGCTAATAATGTTACTTTTACGCGCATACCTGCCAATAGGGGCGGCTTGTTTGCCAGCTCGATATTTTTATAACTATCGTCAATGGTGACAACCACCCCAACAGTTTGGCTTTGTGGGTCTATTTCATCACTCATACGAGCAATTTTAGCCTGCCAGCGCATACCTTCATGACCCAATAACTCTACCTGAGCTTGCAAACCTTGTTCGTCAAAATAGGCGGCCATACCTTGGGCAGATACCGTTGTAATATTAGGTGGACGTTGAAAGAATCCCGTAAATTGATGAAAGCTGTTAAAGGTGAATTGGGCATTTATTTGTACTTGCGCCACATCGCTGGCACTGAATAATGGCATGCCCATGGTGACCCATTGCGATTGCTCAATATTAACTTTATGAATACGTCCCGTAAATGGCAGACGAACTTGTGTACGTTCAATCGCAAGCTCTGCTTGTTTCACATCGGCTTGGGCTTTATTGACTCCCGCCTGTAGAGCTTTGATCTCTAACGGCAACAAGCTTTTGGTATTTTCGTTACGTTGCAAGTCTTGCTGTTGCAATAACACTTGTTGCTGGGCTCTATCTAGCTCATTTTGAGATATGCTTTTTTGCTTAAGTAAACGCGCTAAGCGCTCGTATTCGCTTTGCGCTATTTTGAGCTTATTGTGGCTAAGTTTAATGTCGAGCGCATTATTCAATTGTGCGGTCTTCTTGGCTGCAAGTTCGACCTCTGCTGCAGCTAAGTTGGCATTGGCTTTTGCCAGTTGGAGTTGGTAATCACTGTCATCTATAGTTAGTAATAAAGAGCCTTGCTCAAATAACTCGCCTTTTTTTAGCGCTGGATGCACATAGGTAATTTTACCCGACACTTCGGCAATACTATTAAATTTAATATTTGGCTCTACGCGTCCAAAGCCCACTATTTCTGGCTTTATTGCTCGCTGATTGAGCAACTGATAATGCGCTAATTGACCGTCATCAGTCGCAGGCTGATGCTGCATTGACGCATTTAATTTAACTATGATGACAACTAATAGAACGCCAATCGCCACTGCGATAGGCAAGTTCCTTCTTGCACTAAAATTCCACCTCATGAGTTTGTTGCTCCTTTAAGCCAAAAATAAACTGTAGATATAATTCCTTTACACGCTGTTCGCTTTGTATATCGGCGTCTTCAATTTGCCAAGCTTGCTGGCGTAGTGTTTTAAAAATGTAAGGTGACACCAATTGTGTCATCAGTGAAAAAGCCGCTAGCTTGGCTGTTTTATGATCATCAATGCCAACTTCTTGTTTGATTAACTCAGGTAAAAATTGTGACACTCGCTCTGGAAACGCACTCATAAAAGCCTGCGCTAATGGCGTGGTTTTATTTAGAATTTCTTCCGCTAATAAATGCACAAATCCGGGGTTCGTTTGCAGGATTTGATTGAACTGACGCATAAAGTGATAAACAGGCCGAGCTTGTGCATGCAAATCATCAAAATGAGAAAATTGCTCGTCTGCCAAGGCTTGGATCAACTCTACGAATAGGCCTTCTTTGCTATCGAAGTAATATTTGATCATCGCTGAGTTTACTTTTGCTTCGGCAGCTATCTCTCGAATGGTGATCTGGCTATACGACTTCATGTTGAGTAAATGCTGTGCGGCAATAACCAGCTTAGCCTTTTGTTCCGCTTTTTTGTTTTCGCAAACAGGTCTTCCTCGAGTAACTTTTGTTGTCATTTTATTCTCTTTATATTTAATTAACCAACTGGTTAATTAAATATAAAGTTCATTATTTAGTCAACTGAAGTTTATTTTGTATTTATAGAATAGATACTTATGCTAACTCTCTTGATTGCGAGTGCCAGTTGATGATTGCTTTTACTGCTGCCATAGTTCATAACCTGTAAAGAATACCTCTAGGCTGATTAACAACAGTAAAAAACTCACTAGTTGGCCAACTTTCACTTTTGAACAAACATAAGCCCCGAGTGGTGCGCCAACAACAACAATAGGAATTGCGGCCAATAAATATTGTTCTATTTCAGGCGTAATTGCATTGAGATGCCAAGCATTAATGGCGCTGCCCACCAATGAAGTAAATGCCATCACTACTACAGAGGTTGCGGTCGCTTTTTTGATGTCGGCTTGGTAGGCAATGATAAGCAAAGCAAATAATGCGATATCCGAACCAGACCCCACTAAACCGCTAGCAATACCGCCAACAAACCCAACTAATAAAAAGCGTCCTAAGCTAGGCTTTATATGCTCAGCACTGGGTTGATGATGCGCTTTTCGCCACCAGCGCAGCACCATGGTAATAGCAAAACACAAGAGTAGAAAACTGAAAATCGATTTAACCAATAATCTCGGCACGAATGGGGCTACATACAACAAACTGATTGCCACGCCTAAAGCCGACATAGGCAATGCCATAAAAACGATGTTGGTATAAATAGGAATACGACGACAAAAAATAGTGATTGCTGCCGCAGTCATACCAAAGCTCTGTATCGCCAGAGAAAACACTTTAGCTGTAGCAGGCTCTATGGCTAAAACCTTGGTCATCACAGGAAATGCGACCGCTCCCCCACCTAAAGCTGTTCCACCGGCCACAAAAGAGCCTAATGCCATCGTTAATGCGATCTCAAATTCATGAACTATTTGCAACAATGAATTCGAGAGGCCTTGTAACCAAATCAATGAAGCATAAATCAGCACAGTAAAATAAAATGGCCATGACGATGGTCGTCGTAATCTTTCAATCATATTACACCTTGATCCCTTTCAATCACCTGTTAAGTCTAACCATATATGTTGACAGATCGTATAGTCTGATAGGACCATCTATCACTGATGTTGCAAAATCAGAGATCTTGAATCACCTGTCATTACCTCACTCAACTGTGTTATTAGATTACATAAAAATTACTAATATCCGTCTATACGGTCTTACTTTGCTCGTTTCCCACCCAGTTTTATGACAATTACTCAAAATCAATAATTTATTCTTTTTCATTCACAATTTCTTCACTTTTAATTGCTATCAATTCCGCATTCATGCTTTAATTAATCACGCGATTAATTAAATTTGAATTTAGTAACTGCACCGCCTGCAGAATTAATATGAATAAATTCATTACCTTGACATCGTATTTTAAGGAGAATGCACATGTTTTTAGGTTGTACTGAAGAGCTATCAAGTATTTTAAAGGCCATAGAGCTGTTAAAAACATCTATTAAGGACCGTTCTTTTGATCTCACTACTTTTGAAGAGGTTATGTTTTTTGCTGAAAAGGAAGCGCTATACATCGCACTAATTGACAAATCTGACTTGTCTGTAAAAGCTGATTATGCCGTCGCATTTTCACCAGATCTGCAACAACAACTGCTCAAAAGCATCAGTTGCAATAAACTAAATAATATTAACTTACTAAAAAGCTATACAAAAGCGAGAAACCCGTTATCTGATATCGCGACATATGATTTAGATAACCAAGACTCTGGATTTGTGACTTTGGTGGCCTTTAATAACAAACGCTCAAATGCATCAGCCCCAGCGTCTTATCTAATCGAGCTCATTTTACCTTATCTACATAAAGCACAACTCTTTAGGTATGAGTCTATGAGAGCTTATAAATCACCGATCCACTTACTTACAGGACGTGAGAAAGAAGTGTTAGATTGGATATCATCGGGTAAAACCAACGGTGAGATTGGTATGATCTTAGGTATCAGCCAATATACGGTGAAGAACCATGTTGCGAAAATTTTAGAAAAGTTAAATGCGCCTAATCGTTCTGCAGCAATGGCATTGAATAATGAGTTAAATATATTAGTTTAAGCTTCCCTTGTGAGTGTGGCATTAAATCAATAAGTTGTTGGCTAAAGCACAACCTACAGGTGATGGTTTTGTTATCTGTAGGTCGTCATTTATGGCGGCAAGGTAACTTTTGCGCAAGGTGAAATGAGTAATTTTATCAGCTACTATTGAATACCCAATCTGTAGTTTTGTAGGCCGTTATTTATGCCGAAAAACTAACAAGCCTGCCCACATGCCCAGCCGCAACTCCACGCATACTGAAAGTTATAGCCCCCTAGCCAACCAGTCACATCGGTTACTTCACCAATAAAATACAAACCTTTTTGCTTTTTCGATTCAAATGTCTTTGAGCTTAACTCATCGGTATCAACACCGCCTAGGGTTACCTCAGCTGTTCTGTAGCCTTCTGTGCCATTGGGTTTGATCTGCCACTGGTGAATGTATTTTGCAATTTCATCAATTTCTGTGTGTGTTAATTGATTCAACGCTTTGTCAGGAATCGCGTGTTCGTTGATCAACACTTCAACAAAGCGCTTTGGCAAAATGTTAGACAAGGCATTCTTTAAAGACTTATTGCCTTGCTCTTTGCGCCATTGGTGAATAGCTTCATCTAATTGGAGATCAGGCAATAAGTTAATCGTCACCGCTTGCCCAGCTCGCCAAAACGATGATATTTGCAAAATGGCCGGCCCTGATAAACCGCGGTGAGTGAATAAAATATTTTCTCTAAATTTAGTGCCGCATTCACTCGAGACTAAACATGAAATGCTCACACCTGATAAACCATCAAAACGCGTTTTATCATGTTCATGTAAGGTAAAGGGCACCAGTGCAGCCATAGTCGGCAACACTTTTAAATTAAATTGCTCTGCGATTTTATAGCCAATTGGCGTAGCGCCAAGTTTAGGCATGGTTAATCCACCAGAAGCAATAACTAACGACTTGCAAGAAAAAACTTTATCAGAGGTAGTCACTTGATAACCGCCATTTTCTAACAAGGAAACATCTAGTACTTCATTTCTTAGGTGTAGCTCAACCCCCGCCCAATCACATTCAGTCATTAAAATATCAACGATATCTTGTGCGCTATTGTCGCAAAATAGCTGACCAAGCGTTTTATGGTGATATGCAAGACCATGACGATCAACCAGCTCAATAAAATCATGTTGGGTATAACGACTTAAACACGATTTCACAAAATGAGGATTGTCGCATAAATAATTAGATGGACTTGCCCCTTCATTAGTAAAGTTGCAACGTCCTCCTCCACTGATGAGTATTTTACGACCTGGTTTTTTACCCATATCAATGACTGCGACGCGTCTGCCACGATAGCCTACTTGTGCGGCACACATTAAACCCGCAGCACCTGCACCAATAATCACCACATCGTATTGCAACATATTTTTCTCTGTATTAGCGAAATGAGGGAGGATTATACCCTGATGGTCGCTCTTTTGTGCAAACAAGCATAAATTTAACTAAGTATTACCCCCTCATTTACAAGCGTTTACATTCAAAAAGCACCATGAAAATAATCATAAAAATTTAAAAAAACTATAATAATCAATACCATTAAAACACCAGAAGACGTTTAGCCATCCCGTTATAACTATTTCAAATAGTTAAATAACCTTTTCAATACTTTTACTTTGTTAACTTTTATTTTACCTTTCTTTCTCGCCGCAGTTTGGCGAATAAAAACAACAAGTGACTATTGGGAAAAATTATGACAAATAAAAAAACATTCAAATTAGGTGCACTTAGCCTAGCAATGGCATCTGCTATGGTAGCCGGTTCAGCAGCTGCTCTTCCTTCTCTAGAGCAATTCAATGCGCCTTCGCAAAGCCAAACAGCGGTAAAACTTAAACATCAATCTAACTTTGGTACACAATTCATCATCAAGTACAAAGACAGCTCACAACAACAAATGCTAATGTCTGCTGATCTTGGCGAAATGTCTCCAGCAATGATGAACCAACGTGCAAAATCTTTTGTTAAAAACTTCAAAAGCAAAAAAGCAAATGTAACGCCTCAGTACGTTAGAGCAATGGCACTAAGCAATCACCACGTTATGCGTGTTAATAAGAAGCTTTCTGCTCTTGAAGCCAATGCTCTAATGCAAGAAATTGCAGCGTCAGGTAACGTTGAATACATCGAAATTGACCAAATGTTACAACCTACAGCAACTCCAAGCGATCCGCGTTACTCTGATCAGTGGCACTACTTTGAAAATGCGGCTGGTATCAACGCGCCTGCAGCATGGGATAACGCAACAGGTGCTGGCGTAACTGTAGCTGTTCTTGATACTGGTTACCGTCCTCACGCTGATCTAAATGCTAACCTACTACCTGGTTACGACATGATCTCTAATCTTTCTGTGGCAAACGATGGTGGCGGCCGTGATTCAGATGCACGTGACCCAGGCGATGCGGTTTCGGCAAATGAATGTGGTTACACACACAGTGCGCGCAGCTCAAGCTGGCACGGTACTCACGTTGCAGGTACAGTAGCGGCAGTAGCAAACAACGGCGAAGGTGTTGTTGGTGTTGCTTATGACTCTAAAGTTGTGCCTGTACGTGTACTTGGTAAGTGTGGTGGTTTAACTTCTGATATCGCTGACGGTATTATTTGGGCTGCAGGTGGCTCTGTTTCTGGCGTTCCAGCTAACCCGAACCCAGCTGATGTTATCAATATGAGTTTAGGTGGTAGTGGTTCTTGTAGTTCAACCACACAAAACGCAATCAACCAAGCCCGTGCAAACGGTGCTGTTGTGGTAATCGCTGCAGGTAACGATAACGATAACTCTGCAAACTATAACCCTGGTAACTGTTCTGGCGTAGTTAACGTTGCATCTGTTGGTCGTAACGGCGGTCGTGCTTACTACTCAAACTACGGCTCTAACATTGATGTTGCAGCTCCTGGCGGCGCACAAAGCTTCGCAAATGACCCAGAAGGTGTTCTTTCTACCTACAATTCAGGTTCTAGCACGCCAAGCTCAGATAGCTACTCTTACTCTCAGGGTACATCTATGGCGGCACCTCACGTTGCTGGTGTAGCGGCACTTATCAAGCAAGCTAAACCTTCTGCAACGCCAGACGAAGTTGAGTCTATCTTAAAGAGCACAACTAAGAGCTTTGCTGCTACATGTAACAACTGTGGTACGGGTATTGTTGATGCGGCAGCTGCCGTAGCTGAAGCTTCAGGTGGTACAACGCCTCCACCAGTAGGTGATAACGTACTTGCAGATGGTGTAGCTAAAACAGGCCTAAGCGGCGCTCGAAATGCACAAGATTTCTTCACTATGGAAATTCCTGCAAATACAAGCAAAGTTACCTTCACTATGAGTGGTGGTACTGGTGATGCTGATATGTATGTGAAAGCGGGTAGCAAGCCAACTACATCATCATACGAGTGTCGTCCTTATAAAACAGGTAACAACGAAGTATGTTCAATTGATAACCCAGCTGCAGGTACTTACCATGTAATGCTTAATGGTTACTCTGCGTACTCAGGTGTTAGCTTAAAAGGTGATTTAACAGCTGGTTCTGTTGGTCCTCAGCCAGGTGGTATTACTGAAACAAACCTATCTGCAAGCCGCAGCAACTGGGTTCGTAAAACAGTTGATATTCCAGCAGGTATGACAAGCTTCACTGTTACTATTTCAGGTGGCTCTGGTGATGCTGACCTGTACGTAAGACAAGGTAGCCAGCCTACAACGTCTTCTTACGATTGTCGCCCTTATAAAAACGGTAATGCTGAAACTTGTACTTTCACAAACCCACAAGCAGGTACTTGGCATATCGGTCTTAGAGCTTACAGCACGTTCTCAGGTGTAACACTAGACGCGCAATATAAATAAGCTCTCCCCACTTATTAGGTCTCTTATATCAAAGCCGAGCTAAGCTCGGCTTTTTTACATTTTAATACTGATTTTTTTGCATGTTTAAGAAGCTGCTTCATATTTCAGATCACCCTTTTATAAGTCGCTCTTTTGATATGATCTGCATTTTGTCCTTACAATAAAAGGCACCCCATAATAAGTTAATACCGTATTTGCCCTCAACAGGGTGCTCTTGATTGATGCAACAAGTCACTTCTTAATTTCATATTTGTAGCGTGAATCATGGCGCTCGAGAAAAATGAAACAGTTTATCCCTGTCATCTTAATCTGTTTATTTCTTATAATAGGAATAATGTGACAATGGTTAAGTTTTAAATCTAGAGTCACGCTCTCAAGCAAATAAATAGAATGCGAGTAAAGTACATAAAAGCACGTTTTAAACTTGACAGTGAGCGCTAGTCACACATTAAGACACTCATGACTGAAAGATGTTTAGATACAAAAAAAGCCTGCTAAGCAGGCTTTGGAGATGTTGTTTGATATTCTGAATTTAGTTGGCGGTTAAAGCTCTGCGCCTTCCGCTAGACCTTTATCTTCACCTTCTTCAGGCTGGATAGTCGCTTGAAGTAAAAGCATATCTCTTAGCTTGCCTTCAATCTCGTTAGCGATCTCAACGTTCTCTTTTAAGAATTTAATTGAGTTAGACTTACCTTGACCTACTTTGCTGCCGTTGTAGCTGTACCATGCACCTGATTTTTCAACCAGTTTGTGCTTCACACCTAGGTCAATTAATTCACCTTCTTTAGAGATACCTTGACCATACATGATAATAAATTCAGCTTGCTTAAATGGCGGTGCAACTTTGTTCTTAACAACTTTAACTCGTGTTTCGTTACCCACTACTTCATCGCCATCTTTCACTGAGCCAATACGACGAATATCAATACGTACTGATGAGTAGAACTTAAGCGCATTACCACCTGTCGTTGTTTCTGGGTTACCGAACATCACACCTATTTTCATACGAATTTGGTTGATGAAGATACAAAGCGTATTTGAACGTTTGATATTAGCAGTTAGCTTACGCAAAGCTTGTGACATTAGACGCGCTTGAAGACCAACGTGTGCATCACCCATATCACCTTCAATTTCAGCTTTAGGCGTTAGTGCTGCTACCGAGTCAACAATCACCACATCTACTGCACCTGAACGAACTAGCATGTCACAGATTTCTAATGCTTGCTCACCCGTGTCAGGCTGAGAAACAAGCAGCTCGTCAACATTAACACCCAGCTTTTCTGCATAGACTGGATCTAATGCATGCTCAGCATCAACGAATGCACATGTTTTACCTTGCTTTTGGGCTTCGGCAATAACTTGAAGAGTAAGCGTTGTTTTACCTGATGATTCAGGACCATAAATCTCGACAATACGACCAGTTGGTAAACCACCTATGCCTAATGCGATATCAATACCTAGTGAGCCAGTAGAAATTGCTTCAATGTCTAACGCTTGGCTATCACCTAGTTTCATGATTGAACCTTTACCAAATTGGCGTTCAATTTGTGATAACGCGGCATCTAGTGCCTTTTGTTTATTGTCGTTCATTTGCTTCTCCAATCTTGCGTAATGCCAGTAAGTATACTGTATGAAATTACAGTATCAAGCATATTTTTATGAATTTAATAGCTCAATTGATTTTTCTAAAGAAAAAACAATAGCTTGCTCTCTAACTTCTGCTCTATTTCCAGTAAAAACACAATGATAGGTATGCTGTTTTCCCGACAAAAATAGGCCAAACCATACAGTACCTACCGGTTTTTCATCACTGCCTCCTGTAGGCCCAGCGACTCCCGAAATTGCAATAGCAAGGTCTGCATTGGCAGCTTTTGCAGCGCCTGCACACATTTCTAACACGGTTTGTTCACTGACTGCACCGTGTTCCTGTAAGGTACTTTCAGTTACCCCCAGCAATACCTGCTTAGCTTCATTACTGTAGGTGACAAAGCAGCGGTCAATATATCGTGAACTGCCCGATGTATCGGTAAGCGCATAACTCACTCCTCCGCCTGTACATGATTCAGCGGTAGTGATCGTCAGTCGTTTATCAGCTAAAATAGCGCCCAACTTTGACGCTAGAGTACTCACTTGTTGCTGTAGCTCCATCATTATCCTTTTAGGTCATTGCATGTCGATAGATTTATATTCAGAACATACTATAAAACAACAAACTCCCATGATGCAGCAATATCTGCGGATCAAAGCAGATCATCAAGATATTTTACTGTTTTATCGCATGGGTGATTTTTATGAATTGTTCTTTGATGATGCGATTCGTGCCGCTCAACTGCTTGATATTTCACAAACCCATCGCGGTAAAGCGGGCGGCGCCCCTATACCAATGGCGGGTGTGCCTTATCATGCTGTAGAAAACTATCTTGCTCGCCTAGTGCAAATGGGTGAGTCAGTGGCGATTTGTGAGCAAGTTGGCGATCCTGCAACCAGCAAAGGGCCGGTTGAGCGAAAAGTGGTGCGTATTGTCACACCGGGTACGGTTAGTGATGAAGCTTTGTTACAAGAGCGTCAAGACAACTTACTTGCCAGCGTTTATCAAAATAAACAAGGCCGATACGGCGTCGCTTATCTTGATATTAACTCAGGCCGTTTTAACATTGTTGAACTAAACACCGATGAAGCATTGGTTTCGACGTTACAGCGCCTGCAGCCCGCAGAATTACTCTACCCGGAGTCATTCCAAAATCTATTTTTACTTGAGCAAGTCAAAGGCGGTCGTCGCCGCCCTGATTGGGAGTTTGATTTAGATACAGCTAAACATTTGCTTTGCCAGCAGTTCGGTACACAAGATCTAATCGGCTTTGGCGTTGAAAAAGCCCATACAGGCTTAATCGCTGCTGGCTGTGTGATGCAATATGTTAAAGATACACAACGCATTGCTCTGCCGCATATTCGTGCCATTACCCTTGAGAAAAACGAACATGCGGTGATCTTAGATGCGGCAACCCGTAAAAACTTAGAACTGACAGTCAATCTATCTGGCGGGATCGAAAACACCCTAGCACAAGTATTAGATAAAACCGCGACACCAATGGGCTCTCGTTTATTAAAGCGCCGTATCCATACACCGGTACGTGATCGCAACGAATTAAATGCCCGACTAAATGCCATTGCCAGCTTGATCAACAGCCAAATTTGTATGGAGCTCTATGACAGCTTAAGACATATTGGCGATATTGAACGTGTGGTCGCTCGTCTTGCACTATGTACTGCCCGTCCTCGCGATTTAACACGTTTACGCGGAGCCTTACAAGCCCTTGCACCGCTGCATGCTTTACTCGATGAAGCAGCCGATCCACGTATAAAGTTGATCTGTGATCAATCTCCTATATTACCTAAGTTACAGTCACTCTTAGAGCAAGCGATTATTGATAATCCGCCCGTACTGATCCGCGATGGTGGCGTAATTGCTACTGGCTATAACGCTGAACTTGATGAGTGGCGAGCACTGAGTCAAGGTGCCACAGATATTCTTGAAAAATTAGAAGTGCGTGAACGTGAGCGTACTGGAATAAGTACACTTAAGATTGGCTACAACAAGGTGCATGGCTTTTACATCGAAATCAGCCGTGCCAACTCTCACCTAGTACCACCTGAATATATTCGTCGCCAAACGCTTAAAAATAACGAGCGTTATATCATTCCTGAACTAAAAGAGCATGAAGACAAAGTATTAGGCAGTCAGAGCAAAGCCCTTGCACTTGAAAAACAATTGTACGAGCAGTTATTCGAATACATTGCGCCTTACCTAGAGCAACTACAATTAATGTCTGCAGCACTCGCTGACTTAGACGTATTAAATACCTTAGCTGAGCGAGCACAAACGCTCGATTACTGTAAACCAGAATTAACGCTAGAAAGTGGCATCGACATCATTGATGGTCGCCACCCAGTTGTTGAACATGTTAGTCAAGAGCCATTCATTGCCAACCCCGTGAAACTCAATGAGCAACGTAAAATGTTGATCATCACAGGTCCTAACATGGGCGGTAAATCGACTTATATGCGTCAAACTGCGCTTATCACTTTAATGGCACATATTGGCTCTTATGTACCAGCAAGTGAAGCGAGTATCGGCCACATAGACCGTATATTTACACGAATTGGCGCGAGTGATGATCTTGCTTCTGGTCGCTCAACCTTCATGGTTGAAATGACCGAGACCGCTACAATTCTAAACAATGCGACCGAAAACTCATTGGTGTTAATGGATGAAATCGGCCGTGGTACCAGCACCTACGATGGTTTATCTTTGGCCTATGCAACCGCCGACTACCTAGCGAGTAAGCTCAATGCTAAAACCCTCTTTGCGACACATTACTTTGAGCTAACGGAGCTTGCAGAGCAACAAACAGGGCTTGTAAACGTGCATTTAGATGCGGTAGAACACAACGATACGATTGCCTTTAAGCACACGGTATTAGATGGTGCTGCGAGTAAAAGTTTTGGTCTGCAGGTCGCAGGGCTCGCCGGTGTACCAAAACCAGTTCTAGCCATGGCGAAAGAGAAGTTAAAGCGCTTAGAGCAACATGAAAGTGTGATTGACGAACAAAAGCCAATCACTCAGTCACAAGGTCAGTTACCATTTGAGCCAGTTATGCAAGAATCTGAGGTTGAGCGACAACTGGCGCACATTGAACCTGATGATCTGACCCCCCGCCAGGCGCATGAGTTACTCTATAAATTAAAAGGCTTACTCAATTAATCAGTCAATTATAGGTAATAAAAAACCACTTCAATTGAAGTGGTTTTTTATTATTAAATTAAGCTTATTGCTGTTCAAACAAGCTATCAATATTTAAGCCTTCATGCTGCAGAATGTCTTTTAACCGCCTTAGAGCTTCGACTTGAATTTGTCTTACACGCTCGCGTGTTAAACCAATTTCTCTGCCTACATCTTCTAATGTTGAAGGTTCATATCCAAGTAAACCAAAACGTCTTGCTAACACTTCACGTTGCTTAGGGTTAAGCTCACCAAGCCAATCCACAATGTGCTTATTGATATCATTACTTTGTACTTCATTCTCAGGGCCATGACCCTTTTCATCAGCAATAATATCTAACAGCGCTTTATCATTCTCACCACCTATTGGGGTATCAACTGAGGTGATTTTTTCGTTCAGACGAAGCATTTTAGTGACATCTTCAACCGGGCGGTCTAAGCATTCAGCAATTTCTTCTGCTGTTGGCTCATGGTCTAGCTTTTGTGTCAGTTCACGAGCTGTCCTAAGGTAAACATTAAGTTCTTTAACAACATGAATTGGCAGGCGGATAGTACGAGTTTGGTTCATTATCGCACGTTCGATGGTTTGTCTTATCCACCACGTTGCATAAGTTGAAAATCGAAAGCCTCGTTCTGGGTCAAATTTTTCAACTGCTCTGATCAAGCCCAAATTGCCTTCTTCAATTAAATCTAACAGTGCTAGGCCACGATTATTGTAACGACGAGCAATTTTAACCACTAGTCTCAAGTTACTTTCGATCATACGTTTGCGAGAAGCCTCACAGCCTTTAAGTGCTTTTCGCGCGAAATATACTTCTTCTTCAGCACTTAATAGAGGGGAAAAACCAATTTCACCTAAATACAACTGAGTCGCATCTAAGTTTTTAACAGTTTCTTCTTTTGCAAAAACATCATCTTCCGTTTCGACATCTTCCAAAAGTTCCATTTTTTCGTCATCTAATACTGCTTCTTCAGCTTCTGCAGTAACTAGTTTCTTAGTCTCTTTCTTTGCTGTTTGAGCCATATCATCCTCCCAAGCGAGTGAGTGGTATTAATCCATCATACAGTCAGTAATAAAGCATTCAGGGTAAGTACTTCTTTGGATTTACCGCTTGACCTTTAAAGCGAATCTCAAACCTCAAAGCCGTTTGCGTTGCATCCGTATTTCCCATTTCGGCAATTTTCTGCCCAGCTTTAACTTTTTGCTGCTCCCGAACAAGTAGTCGATCGTTGTGAGCATAGGCACTTAGGTAATCATCACTGTGTTTCAGGATGATTAAATTACCATACCCTCTCAACGCGCTTCCTGCGTATACGACTGTCCCTGCTGCTGCCGCACTTACTGATGTTCCTAATTTGTTTTTGATCTGCAAGCCTTTATAACCTTGCTCTTTGTTAGAAAAGCGCTTGGTTATTTGCCCTTGGGCCGGCCATTGCCAATCAATTTTGCCATTCTTTTTCGATGCTGCTGTGTTTACTTTTTGAGTGGCTTGTTTTTGAACATACTCCCGTTGTTTTGGCTTCGCAAGATCTTTTTTTACCAAGTTGTTATTTTTTTGTTTCTTATCAATAGTCTTTGTTTTAACAACTTTGCTTGTAGTGCTTTTTTTATTGCGCGTTTTAGGTTTAGCTAGTACTAACTTTTGACCAGGAAAAATTGTGTATGGGGGGGTGATATTATTCAGGGCTGCGATCGTTCGAACGTCCCTATTGGCGGTAAAAGCGATGGCAAACAGCGTATCGCCTTTTTGCACCGTGTACCGATTATTCTTGATAATTATCTTTCGTGAAGACAAAGAATCAGCGTAAGTTAGTGAAGTAACAGGCGCAGGCTTGTGGGTTGATGAACACCCTGCAATGAACACAATTAGTAACAAAATAATGAACATGTTCACTGCTTGCATTCACTTACCCAGTAAAGTTGACGATTAATTTAATAAAAATAACAAGATAAGAAGAGGTTAAGCAAGATCATAGCGAAATTTCTCCTGCTATTAACGGGACAAAACGTACCGGTGCCATTTTATGCTCAATAAATTGCTCACCTTTTCGTACAACAAGCGTTAACACTTGCTCTTCTTCACCAATAGGAACCAATAATGCGCCATCATCATCAAGTTGTTCAAGTAAAGCTTGAGGTAGTGATTTTGCCGCTGCAGTGACAATAATCCCAGAAAACGGCCCTTTCGTTTGCCAACCTTGCCAACCATCGCCATGCTTCATAGAAACATTATATAAATCTAATTGATGTAAACGTCGCTTTGCTTGCCACTGAAGTGATTTAATTCGCTCAACGCTAAACACTTGCTCGAACACTTGTGCTAACACCGCGCTTTGGTAACCAGAGCCAGTGCCTATCTCAAGCACTTTTCCTTTCACACCAACTTGTCGCAAAATTTCTGTCATCTTTGCAACAATAAATGGTTGAGAAATAGTTTGCCCATTACCTATGGGCAATGCCGTATTTTCATAGGCTTTGTGTTTTAACACATCATCGATAAAAAGGTGTCGGGGGGTATCTTTGATTACCTGTAGCACCTTTTTATCTTGTACTCCCGATGCTTTTAATTGCTCAGCTAAAGCATCTGCACTGCGGGCATAATTGCCAAGCACTTAGTTAGCTCCTTCCAGCCAAGAAGACATTGCCTCGATACTCTCATGCGCTGTCATATCAACCTTAAGTGGTGTCACTGCAGCATAGCCTTGATTAACAGCATAGAAGTCAGTGCCTTCGCCTGCATCACTTTCAGAGCCAAGCGAGCCATACCAAAAAACACTTCGGCCCCAAGGATCAATTTGTTCAGTCATGGTGTCGGCTTTATGACGTGCGCCTAAACGCGTTACCTTAATCCCTTTTAACTCTGCTAAAGGAATATCTGGCACATTAATATTGATAATTTGATCTTTAGGAAGCGGATGAGAGCTTAATTGTTTGATTATTTGCACCACCACTTCAGCTGCGGTTTCGTAATGCGCCTCTTTTTTTGAGCAAAGAGAAACAGCAATTGCTGGCAACCCCAAATGACGCCCTTCTGTGGCAGCTGCGACAGTACCTGAATAAAGTGTATCATCACCCAAGTTAGCCCCATTGTTAATACCTGCCACAACTAGGTCTGGCTCTTCATCTAAAAGCTGGTTTACACCAAGATGAACACAATCTGTCGGTGTGCCATTTACTGAGTAAAAACCATTTTCTAATTGTGTTGCACGCAATGGATTTAACAACGTCAAAGAGTTACTTGCACCACTACAGTTTCTGTCTGGGGCAATAACGATCACATTGGCAATTTTGCTCAAGGCTTCATACAATACAGATATCCCTTTTGCATGAACTCCATCGTCGTTACTTAGTAAAATCTTCATCGTTCTTCCTTATTTGCAAATGCGCTTTTATTCACATCAACGTAATTAACTAGCTCTCTAAGTACTGCTGTGGCGAATGTCCCTTTAGGTAATGCAAAGCGTAATTCGATACTGTCTAACGACAAGGTTTTCACTTCTAGATCTATGGGGATCAATCTTAGAGCACGGCGCTCATTTTTTAATCCTAATTCGGCAAGGCCATGATGCCAAGCACTAAAGGCTTCAAGAAACTCTTTTTCTTGCGCAATTAACCCTTTTTCACCTTTACCGACCAGAGGCGCCGACAAGCAAATATCTCCAGAGGTTAACCTTGCGATGTTTTCATCGCTGATATCATCTTCAAAGAACGCATTAGAGCCGTCTAGCATAAAGATTTCTCTATGCCAGGTCTTAGCTAAGCCATGCTCTTTAACTCGCATACTCACAAGCTGATTGAAAATGTGCGAGCGCGCAGCAGAAATAACAAGACTACGTAACTTTCTATCGCGAATATGTTCACCCGCAAACATACGCTCAGCCATAGTAAGGTTATGACCATCATGACCAAAGCGTTGCTCGCCAAAGTAGTTTGGCACGCCCTGACGCACCGCATTAATGCGTGACAAAATATCTAACAGCTTATCAATGTTCCGTAAGGTGATCGTAAAGCGATTTCCAGAGTGACAACCTGTTCTAAGTTTTCGATTATGCCGCTTTTGCTGAGCAACAAAAATAAAGTCATCGTTTAGTTCTGTAAAATCAACGTCTTTCTTTATGGGGACAGGTACACTAAACCACTGACTGCAAACACCATGGCGATCTTTCAGTCCCGCATAGCTGACATTTTTTGCGTGTGTTCCAGCTTGTTTTGCGATTTTCTTAGCGACATCTAAGGTGTTTATCTGTTTTTTAATAATATGCAAACAGACATGTTCACCTTCGCCGGTCAGTTCGATATCCAGTATTTCATCTACAATGAAGTCTTCTGGCTGACTTTTAAAATCAGCGACTGCTTCAGGCTTGCCATACAGATAGTGCAATTCCATTATGCTTTAACCAATAACACAACTGCATGGGCTGAAATACCTTCTTTACGGCCTTCGAAACCCAGTTTTTCTGTCGTTGTAGCTTTCACATTTACCTGAGTCAGCTCTGCCCTACAATCAGCAGCTAGGTTGGCGCGCATGTTATCAATATGTGGTCTCATTTTTGGTGCTTGCGCAACAATAGTCACATCGCAGTTACCAAGCTTATAACCAAGCGCTGTAACCTGTTCCATCACTTGTCTGAGCAAAATTCGGCTGTCTATATTTTCAAACTCTGCAGACGTATCTGGAAAATGTTTACCAATGTCGCCAAGTGCCATTGCACCGAGTAAAGCATCACATAAAGCATGAATAGCAACATCACCATCAGAGTGCGCAATAAAGCCTTGCTCAAAAGGAATTTTCTCACCGCAGATCGTTAACGGGCCTTCACCACCGAATTTATGTACATCAAAACCGTGACCAATTCTAATCATTTTCTTCTTCCTGCTCTTTTAGTAAAAACGCGGCTAAGCGTAAATCTTCTGGCGTGGTAATTTTAATATTATCACTGCGCCCTTCAACGAGTAACACTGGCTTACCTTGCAGTTCCATGGCTGAAGCTTCATCCGTAATAAGTTTGGATTCTGATAAACAGGACTTCAGAGCATCTTTTAATGCCTGATAGGGAAATAACTGAGGTGTAAGTGCCTGCCATAAATCAGCACGAGGTACGGTCTCTTCGCTATATTGCTGCCCACGCTTAATCGTGTCTTTTACCTTAGCTGCAAGTATACCGCCTTCTTGCTTTTCAAAGCAGCTAGCAATCAAGTTTTGAATATCAACAATTTGCACTATTGGTCTTGCAGCATCATGTACTAAAACCCAATCTGGATTTAGCGTTTCAAGTGCATTTAGCGCGTTTAAAACTGAATCTGCTCGCTCTTTACCACCTTCAGTAGTTTGCACTTTGGTCGTACTAAATTGTTGAGTATGAAATAGTGTATCTTCAGGGTTAATCGCTAACATTATAGTGTTAAGCTCACCCATAGAGCTGAGCTTATTAACTGTGTGCTCTAAAATAGACTTATTATTTATTTTTAAATACTGCTTTGGGATCTCAGCTTGCATACGGCTGCCAACACCTGCAGCTGGTACAACAGCAGCAATAATAGGAGAATTATTCATGTTACTTATTCGGTAAGACTCTAATGAAGGTTTCATTTGGCTTGATCATACCAAGCTCATGTCTTGCTCTTTCTTCAACGCCTTCTAAACCAAGTTTAAGATCGTCAATATCTGCTTTTAATAGCTTATTTCGTTTAATTAATTTCTCATTCGCTACTTGATGCGTATCTACAACACTTTTCAAGCGCGTATAATCTTGCATACCATTATGGCCGAACCAAAATTTATACTGAAGAAATAGCGCAAGGCTAAGAAGTAGAAACTGAAATATACGCAAAACTGCACTTCCCAATAACAAATTAATCAAACATTACGTTTAATAGAACGAACATTTTTCCAATTGATCATACTGGCTAATAGCATCTCGCGCAAACTAAGCCTTCTTGGTGGCACTGCTTTATTAAATTGCCATTGGTGACCACAGCAGGCTGCTGTCATGACCTGTTTACTTGGCTTTAGCACTTGTAGATTAGGGTTGGATTGAGAGGCCCCTGAAAAGAAAAACCATCCGCTTAAGTTGCTATGAAAACTATTTTTGTCAACTTGATCAATACAATCTAAGATCAAGGATTGATAACCTGTATGCTCTTTTAGTACAGGAATAACCAACCCTGTTTTAGCATGTTTTTTATAAAATGAAGCGTTTTGCTCTAGATCTTGAGAAGGAAGTTTTTTTTGAGTTGCAAGCCAACCGCCATTTTGCGAATCTAATTCTAACGGAATATCACCTTGCACTATATGCCGTGCAGCGCGTTCTACATAGAAGGGCAAACTAGCCAACGACTTACGCAGTTTCTTCTCGTTATGAACAGCAGCAAGTGCTGGAATTTCTCTGGCGTAGAAAACATTTACCAGCTCAGCAAAAATTAACCGCTCTTTTTCATCGTTCCATAGCTGAGCTTGTTGCACACTCTGCACTGACATCCCCTTCTTCGGTTACTTCAGTTTTTATAGCATGTGCAACGTATTACTGCTAGCCCTTAGGTTTATTGCCCAGTTTTACATCACCATTTTCTAAGAACTGTGCAACTGTATCGCGCTTTTTACCAAGCAACAAACAGCCGTCAGCAAGAAACATAAAGTTTTGCCAACAACGTTTGAAAACATCAAACTGGGTTTCAATCACACAATCTCTATTTAAGCAAAAATAGACCGTTGTATTACTTTCCCACTTTAGAAATTCATTTATGCTCTCTGGTAGCTCTTCTAATCCCGCCTCCCAGTCTTTTTCCCAGTTCAAATTTTCTTGCCATGAATTCGCTTTCCCCGCCCATTCATTTTCAGTGAAAAAGTCCGGGTGATCTTTTTCTCGACTAACCATAGTAGACCAAAGCACAGCTGAACGTGTCGGAGACATCAGTTTAATCTTTTCAAGATCAGTCGGGGCTATTTCCAAGTCTTGATGCCTAAACACCCAAGCTTTTTTGAATTCATTAAGGGGAAGATAATTCATTGTGACCTTTTAATTTTGCTCGCTGTCTGGGGGATGAAATTATCACTATGTTTAGATGAAAAGTGAATGATAATTTTAGATTTTATTTCTAAGGCTAAAACGAAAAAACCCCAACTATATCGAGCTGGGGTCTAAATTTGGTGCCTAGCAATGTTCTACTTTCACATGGGAAGCCCACACTATCATCGACGCTGTTTCGTTTCACTTCTGAGTTCGGCATGGGGTCAGGTGGGTCCAAAACGCTATGATCACTAAGCAAATTCTTTGAATTTGTTTGTATTCTTATATTTAAAATTAGGCCCTGGCGATGTTCTACTTTCACATGGGAAGCCCACACTATCATCGACGCTGTTTCGTTTCACTTCTGAGTTCGGCATGGGGTCAGGTGGTTCCAAAACGCTATAGTCACCAGGAAATACTTTACGTGCAAAGGGTTAATGACAAGTGCGTAGCACTCATTTCCTTTGCGCAAGGTGAATCGATTTCGCGATATCGCTTATCTTGTCACTTTGCTTTAAATCTGGAAAAAATCTGATAATTCTAAAACTTCTACTTCAGTTCATATTAGCTTCTGCGCTAAAACCACTTT
>NZ_PNEC01000044.1 GCF_005886345.1 Pseudoalteromonas phenolica | reverse complement strand
CTAAATTTTAGGCATAAAAAACCGACGTTCAATGGTTATTTCTCACATCAAAGTTTGATGTGGCGGACGCGGGACTTGCTTTGTGGAGAGTGAACCTTCGACAGCTGGCTAGCTATAACAGAGTAGGATCTAAATTTCAGGCATAAAAAAACCGACTTTCGTCGGTTATTTCTCTCATCAATTTTTTGATGTGGCGGACGCGGGAGGATTCGAACCTCCGACCGCCTGGTTCGTAGCCAGGTACTCTATCCAGCTGAGCTACGCGTCCGTATATCAAATTCTCTATTTTAACCATCTGAGGAAGATGGCGGACGCGGGAGGATTCGAACCTCCGACCGCCTGGTTCGTAGCCAGGTACTCTATCCAGCTGAGCTACGCGTCCGTATTTGATTTAACTTTACATCCCAACCTAGGATACCCATATATTTAACCACTTTGAGAAAGTGGCGGACGCGGGAGGATTCGAACCTCCGACCGCCTGGTTCGTAGCCAGGTACTCTATCCAGCTGAGCTACGCGTCCGTATTTGATTTAAATTTACATCCCAACCTAGGATACCCATATATTTAACCACCTTGAGGAAGTGGCGGACGCGGGAGGATTCGAACCTCCGACCGCCTGGTTCGTAGCCAGGTACTCTATCCAGCTGAGCTACGCGTCCGTCTTACAAGACAATAATTAATGGCGGAGAAGGAGGGATTCGAACCCTCGATAGGGCTACAAACCCTATACTCCCTTAGCAGGGGAGCGCCTTCAGCCACTCGGCCACCTCTCCGTCTTGTGGATGCGTATAATAAAGGCTTACGAAAATAAGTCAAACACTTTTATAGTAAATTATTGTCAAATGCTCATAGAATATGCAGCTTTCCTCAACCCACTTAATTTATGTTTATCTTTTAAACTAACTGATTGAAAAGCGCACCGAATTATTCGACTTCTGTGTTTTAGTCCATATAAAAAACAAAAAAGCCAGAAGAAGTATCTTCTGGCTTTTTGAGTTTTCCGAACTTAGTGCTTTTTATAAACCAGCACGCGCCTTAATTGCGCCAATTAAAGCTGAGCCGCCGTGACCGTTACCTTCAGCCCAAGCAATGTCAGCGCCATCCGCTAACTTACTTTTTGGTAAGTTCTTAACAATATACCCGCCGGCATCTACCGCATTACTTGCAATCGCGTGACGTAATAGGTTGTTACCATTACACATAACGCCATCGAAAATATTCCTTATTTTTAGACGAGAGCTTTTAAGCTTTTTACGCAAACCACCTTTATCGTTTGCAGCGACATATTCACACAATGATAAAGCTAATTGTTCATTCGCTTGTGCTGAAAAGCTAAAAGAAAAAGACGCAACAACCAGCGAAGCTGATACTAGTGCGGTAGATAATTTCATTTCGTCGACCCTTTAATACTTTGTTCGTAACAGAATACGCCTATAATTGTAGCAATCAATATAATCTACCGCAACAAACTCATAACTTTTTCTGTAAAGTTACAAAGGTATAGCCATACTTATTTCTTTCATCTGATTGATGAACCTCAGACTCTATTTCTACCCATGTGTAATCTTTTTCATAGTCAGGGAATTGAGTATCACCAGGAACTGTCAATTCTATAAAGGTTAAATACAAGCGTTCTGCCAGTGGTAGAAATTGGCTGTAAATATTGCCACCACCTATAACCATTATTTCTTCGATACCTTCTAGTAATGCCAAAGCCGCTTCAGGGCTTGAAACAACCTCGATTCCATCTGCCTTATAAGTTGCATTTCTGGTTATCACAATATTACGACGCCCAGGTAATGGGCGCCCTATTGATTCAAATGTTTTTCGCCCCATGACTACTGGCTTGTCCATGGTGACACGTTTAAAATGTTGCAGATCAGCTGGTAGATGCCATGGCATCTGATTGTCATCGCCAATAATTCGATCATTCGCCATTGCTGCAATCATAGAAATAATCATTATCGCCCCCTAAGCATTTAGTATTAAAAAAGGGCTATAAAAGCCCTTTTCTTAAAAGTTATCTCTCGTAGATAACTTCTACATCATAATCATCTTCGTCCCAGTCGTCATCCCAGTCATCGTCCTGCGCATTTTTCTTTGCTTCACGATGGTAAGTATCCCACTTGAACTCAACTTCTTCTTCCGCTTGCTCTTCTTCAAACTTATCTTTAGGCATACTCTCAAGTAACGCCATGATGTCATAGCACAGCAGTTGAGTATTCTTTTTGTTTGCAGCTGAAATACAATATACAACTTCGGCATCTAACTCTTCTGCGATGCGTTCACAAGTTTCTTCTACTTCATCTTCAGGAAGTAGGTCAATCTTATTAAGCACTAACCAACGAGGTTTATCCGCTAATTTTGGACTGTACTGATGTAATTCGTTGATGATAGAGAAAGCATTATCAACCGGATCTGTACCATCTATTGGCATAACGTCAACAATGTGTAATAACACACGACAACGCTCTAGGTGCTTTAAGAAACGAATGCCAAGTCCTGCACCATCTGAAGCACCTTCAATAAGACCTGGAATATCAGCAATCACAAATGATTTACTCGCTTCAGGGCGAACAACACCAAGGTTTGGTACTAGGGTTGTAAACGGATAATCCGCAACTTTAGGCTTTGCAGCAGAAACGCTTCTGATAAACGTTGACTTGCCAGCGTTTGGAAGGCCAAGTAGTCCAACATCAGCAAGTAACATGAGCTCTAACTTGAGGTTACGAACTTCACCTGGCGTACCTAATGTTTTTTGTCTTGGCGCTCGGTTTACACTCGATTTAAAACGCGTGTTACCTAAACCATGGAAACCGCCTTTAGCAACAAGCAGCTTTTGACCGTGTTGTGTTAAATCACCTAAACACTCTTCAGTATCTTCGTCGGTTACACGTGTACCTACAGGTACTTTTAGGAAAAGATCAGCACCTTTTTTGCCTGTACAGTTACGCGATTGGCCATTTGTGCCTCGTTCTGCACGATGGAATCGCTCAAACTGATAGTCTATCAATGTATTCCAGTTTTCATCAGCAACGAGATAAACGCTACCGCCATCACCACCATCACCGCCATCAGGGCCACCATCAGGAACATATTTTTCACGGCGAAATGACACTATGCCACTGCCGCCGTCGCCAGCTTCAGCTCTAATTACAACTTCATCGACAAACTTCATGGTTTCTCTCTGTTTTGGGAGGTCTGATAGCAAATTATAACTCAAGCAATTGCTTCCTGCTCGCCAGAGTTGTGTTGCTAGATAAAGACCTAAAATAAGTTACATACAAAAAAAAACCCCGCCGTAGCGGGGTTTTTCTGAATCTTTACCGATTACTCAGCAACGATGCTAACGTATTTACGGTTTAAAGGACCTTTAGTTTCGAAAACTACTTTACCATCTGCTTTTGCAAAGATAGTGTGGTCTTTACCGATACCTGCGTTAGAACCAGCGTGGAACTTAGTACCACGTTGACGAACAATGATGCTACCCGCTAAAACTGATTCGCCGCCGAAACGTTTAACACCTAGGCGTTTACTTTCTGAATCGCGACCGTTACGAGTACTACCAGCTGCCTTCTTATGTGCCATCTTTCTGTACCTCTAAAAATTAAGCGCTAATGCCAGTGATTTTAACTTCAGTGAACCACTGACGGTGGCCCATCTGCTTACGAGAATGCTTACGACGTCTAAACTTAACAATCTTAACTTTCTCACCGCGACCGTGTGAAACAACTTCAGCTGTCACTTTACCACCGTTTACAAACGGTGCACCGATCTCGATTTTCTCACCATCAGCAACTAAAAGTACTGAATCGAACTCAACTGCTGCACCAGTCTCAACGTCTAGTTTTTCTAGACGAATTGTTTGACCTTCAGTCACACGGTGCTGTTTACCACCACTTTGGAAAACCGCGTACATATTTAACTCCGTTGTGCGCCCTCAAATCGACGCAACTTAATATTCTTCAATAGGGCGCGAAGTTTACGCTAATGTGAAACTTCACGCAACCCTATTTTTGTAGATTTTGCATAAAAATTAGCTACGACGAGGGCGAATTACTATTTCGTGACAGTCTATCGAAAAATCCCTACAAACCAAAGCTATTTTTCGTTGATTTCTCAGCTTTCAAATAACCTGAATTTAGCTCTCTGGAGTAATAACAAAACGCCCTCATTACAGCTCAACAAATAGGCAAACCATTAATTTAATAGTTTTTTTGATCTCATTCACGACTAATTATCGAGCTTACGTAATTTTTGTAGTACAATTCGCGCGTTTTATCATTACCAAACTTGGCTCGGAGCAAGATGGATATCAAAGCTATCCAGACGTTAATTGCAGATGACATGCAAGACGTCAATCAACTTATTCATGCACAAATGCAATCAGATGTCGCACTAGTAAATCAGCTAGGCTTATACATCGTGAATAGTGGCGGAAAGCGCATTAGACCAATGCTTACCCTACTTGCTGCCCGTGCGCTTGGTTGTAATGACAACAAGCATATAACCCTAGCAACAATCGTCGAATTTATTCATACTGCGACCCTACTCCATGATGATGTAGTAGATGAGTCAGCGCTTAGAAGAGGCGAACCTACAGCAAATGCAGAGTTTGGAAATGCGGCAAGTGTTTTAGTCGGTGACTTTATTTACACGCGCTCATTTCAACTTATGGTCGGCTTACAAAACATGCAAGTTATGCAAATCTTAGCAGATGCAACCAATGTCATCGCTGAAGGTGAAGTGCTGCAATTAATGAACTGTAATGACCCTGATACCACTGAGCAGAGTTATATGCAGGTTATTTACAGTAAGACTGCAAAACTGTTTGAAGCTGCCACTCAACTACCGGCTGTTGTACTTGAGCAAAGCATTGAAGTGCAAGACGCCTTAAAACTATATGGTATGCACTTAGGCACAGCCTTCCAACTTGTCGATGATGTTTTAGATTACAGCGCGAACGCTGAGCAAATGGGTAAAAACCTAGGTGATGACTTAGCTGAAGGCAAACCTACATTACCGCTTATTTATGCAATGCAAAAAGGCTCTGAGCAACAAGTTACGCAAATTCGAGAAGCCATTGAAACGGGTAATGGCATGCAGTTTTTAGATGACATTCTGGCAACCTTATCTGACACAAAAGCACTTGATTTTGCGATGGAAAAAGCGCGTGATGAAGCACAAAAAGCAATCAACTATTTAAATATTTTACCTGAGTCTGATTACAAACAAGCACTCATAGCTTTAGCTAACTTATCAGTTTCTAGAGATCATTAATCAAAGCCTTCTAAAGAAAAAAGCCAGCAAATGCTGGCTTTTTTACGCTTGTAAATTCAACGCTCTACTGTTGACGCTTCAATAAAACGGTTGCCACCAATACAAACAGTACGGCCGGCATCGCAGCGCCGATAAATGCAGGGACGTTATAAACCATAACAATAGGCCCAAAAATCTCATTACTTAAATGAAATGCTAAGCCTGTTACAACTCCCATAATAATGCGTGCCCCCATACTAACAGAACGCAGAGGACCAAAAATAAATGACAGTGCAACCAGTAACATCACAGCGATTGTTAGAGGCTGCATCACTTTTCGCCACAACGCCAAATCATAAGTACTAGTATCTTGATCATTTTGAGCTAAGTAAGCTAAGTATGACATCAAGCCTTTAAAAGACAATGATTCAGGATCTACAGAAACCACATCTAGCTTCTCAGCTGTGAGCTGGGAAGCATAGAGCATTGACTCACTATATTGAGTGGTAATTTGCTCATCTGCTACCGTCATTTCTTCTACGCCTTGAAACTGCCACCCTTGAGAAACACTTTTTGCGGTCTCCACACGCGTGACTTTTTTTAATGCCAATGAATCATCAAAATGATAAATACTGACATCTTTCAGGTCGCCTGTTTGCTCTACATTTCCGATATTGATAAAGTTATTACCATCTTTAGCCCATACTCCTTGTTGCGCGTTAAAGACTTCTCCACCATATATGGCATGATTTCGGATCTGCTTCGCCATCTTTTCTGACTGTGGCACCCCCCACTCACCTAACGCCATCATACAGAGCGCCAGAATGATTGCCGTTTTCATGACAGAACCAATTATTTGTAGCCTTGACCAACCAGCAGCTTGCATAACAACCAGCTCACTACTCGATGCCAACGCACCTAACCCCATCAAACCACCTATCAGCGCAGCCATAGGGAAAAACACCACAATGTCTGAAGGCATGCTATATAAAGTGTAAAGTAAAGCAGCAGCAATATCATAAGTGCCACGGCCTACTGACTTTAATTGCTCAATAAACTTAATCAGCGTATTGATACCAACAAAAACCAGCAATGCAAAACTGGTTGTTTGTAAGATACTACGGCCTAAATACCAATCTAACGTTTTCATCATGCTGTTTGTGCTCGCTTAGCAAATAATGAACGCAACCAGACGCCAAATGGACGGCCTTTTGCTATTAAGTAAACACCGATGAACAGTGCACTAATATGTATCCACCACAGCCCTACCGCAGTAGGTACTTTTCCTTCTGCCACTAAAAACTTACCCGCATTGAGAAGAATAAAATAACCTAGATATAAGCCAATGGCAGGTACCAACTTAGCAAACTTCCCTTGCCTTGGGTTTACCACACTCAAAGGAACAGCCATCAAAGTAAGTAAAATAATCGAAATAGGTGTAGAAAGACGAAGCTGAAATTGTGCAATGGCTTCCGGCGTGCCCAGTTCAAGTAACTGCATTGATGGAATAGCTTCTAACTTGCGACGCTGGTGCTCTATCTCTTGCTCTTGGATCTGTACTTGGTAAGTACTAAACTCTGTTTTACTCAAAGCTTGGCTTTGGCCGTCGGTTTCGAAACGAAAGCCGCTATCCAATTGTAATTGTTGCTCACCACTTTCTTGTTCAATTACACGCCCGGTTTGTGCATATACTAAGCGCGCTGCTTGTGAAGACTCTTTATCGGGTAGCTGTGCTACAAACACTTTATTTAATTCTCTACCCTGCTGGTTGATATCATGGATAAATACCACGGCTTTTTCGTTACCTGTTTGCTGAAAACGCCCAGCCCTTAAACTCGACAACCCCGCATCTGCTTCAGCTTGTTCTTTTAGCTGATATTCTTTTTCATTCGCCCAAGGTGCCACATACATACTTAGCAATCCCGCTAATGAAGCAAAAACCACACTCGATACCAGCGTTACACGCACTACATACCACTCACTCACGCCACACGCTTTAAGCACGGTCATTTCACTGTCGGCATAAATACGGCTGTAAGCCAAAATAATCCCCAAAAATAAACTTAAAGGGAGTATATAAACCGCCAATTGAGGAAGTTTAAGCGCCAAATAAGAAAGAATTAAATTGCTTGGTGTGCCACCATCACTTGCATCACTTAGTATTCTGACAAACTTTTGTGAGACAAAAATAGTCATTAAAGTGAGAAAGACAGCAATTTGCGACTTCAAGACTTCAGCTGTTAGGTAGCGAAAAATTAGCAAAATATGCCCCTATAAAACATCGTGTTTCACTGGAATAGTAGGAAAAATTGAGTAAACTGATTATTTTAGTCAGTTTATTATATGTCATCAAAACCAAATATCATACTAAGCATATTAGATAATCATGCATTTATGATATGGATAAGCGAAGACAGATAAAGTTCAAAAAGACATAATTTAGACTCAGGAGTCACAATGGAATTCAGCGTAAAAAGTGGTAGCCCCGAAAAACAACGCAGTGCCTGTATTGTAGTTGGCGTATATGAGCCGCGTCGTTTGTCTCCAATCGGTGAGCAGCTGGATAAGATCAGTGAAGGTTACATTTCAAATTTACTACGTCGTGGTGATTTAGAAGGTAAGCCTGGTCAAGTATTACTACTTCATCACGTTCCAAATATCTTAAGTGAGCGAGTACTACTTGTTGGTTGCGGTAAAGAACGTGAACTAGATGATAAACAATATAAACAAATCATCTCTAAAACGATCAACACATTAAATGAAACAGGTTCGATGGAAGCGGTGTGCTTCTTAACTGAGCAACATGTTAAAGGTCGTGATACTTACTGGAAAGTACGTCAAGCAGTAGAAACAACACAAGACTGCTTATATACATTTAATCAGTTAAAAAGTAAAAAAACAGATCCACGTCGCCCACTACGTAAAATCGTATTCAACGTACCTACACGTCGCGAGTTAACCATTGGCGAAAGCGCCATTGAGCATGGTCTTGCCGTTGCTGCAGGTGCAAAACTGTGTAAAGACGTTGCTAATATGCCACCAAACATCTGTAATCCTCGTTACTTAGGTGAGCAAGCCCAAGAATTAGAATCTTTTGACAACATTTCTGTGAACCTAGTCGGTGAAAAAGAAATGGAAGAATTAGGTATGCACTCATACCTTGCGGTTGGCCGTGGCAGTGATAACGAATCAGTCATGTCAGTTATCCACTACAATGGTGCACCTGAAGAACAAGCACCAGTTGTTTTTGTTGGTAAAGGTCTGACGTTCGATTCAGGTGGTATTTCAATCAAACCTGGCGAAGCCATGGACGAAATGAAATATGACATGGGTGGTGCTGCAGGCGTACTAGGTTTAATGCGCACAGTTGCAGAGCTTCAATTACCAATAAATGTCATTGGTGTATTAGCTGGCTGTGAAAACATGCCAAGCTCAAACGCCTATCGCCCAGGCGACATCCTCACTACTATGTCAGGTCAAACGGTTGAAGTTTTAAACACAGATGCAGAAGGTCGCCTAGTATTATGTGACGCACTTACTTATGTTGAAGCATTCGAACCTGAAATCGTGGTGGATGTAGCAACTCTGACAGGTGCCTGTATCGTTGCACTGGGTGCACATGCAACTGGTTTACTGTCAAATCACAACCCACTTGCCCATGACTTATTAAAAGCATCTGAGCAAAGTGGCGACCGTGCATGGCAACTACCACTATGGGATGACTATCACGAGCAACTTGAAAGTCCATTCGCTGACTTCACAAACTTGGGTGGTCGTGCAGCGGGCACTATCACAGCAGCATGCTTCTTATCTAAGTTCACCAAAAAGTACAATTGGGCACACTTAGACATTGCAGGTACAGCTTGGAAGAGCGGTAAAAACAAAGGTGCGACAGGTCGACCTGTACCTATGTTGACACAATACCTATTAAATCGTGTTGGACCAACTGAAACCCAAGCAGATTAACCGCTGTGAGTGATTGATGGTCAGTTCGTTCTGTGTCAAAATGCGGGTTTATTTTGAACGCTTATTTTAACCCTTTAAAACCGTTAAAATATGTAATTTGAAGCGAATTTATGACCATCAACGCACGATTTTATGTGTTAAAACAAAATAATGAGCCGGAAGTATCTATCCCGGCTCATTTTGATCTTGCCGCTCGCGCTGCTGCTAAGCAGTTTAGAGCTGGCCATCGTGTGTTTATCTACGTCGATTCGATTGATGACGCCCATCTAATTGATGAGCAATTATGGTGTTTCGAACCCGATAGTTTTGTGCCCCACAACCTGCAAGGCGAAGGCCCCAAAGGCGGCGCCCCTGTCGAGATTGGCCAAACACCCCCTGTTGGTAGACGCAATGTGCTAATTAATTTAGCCACCACTCTACCCGACTTTATAAGACGTTTCAGTCAGGTATATGATTTTGTACCGACGGAGCAAAACGCCAAGCAAGCCGCTCGTCAGCGCTTTGTGCACTTACGTCAGCTCGGCGCCAACATTTCAACTCAAGAAATTGAAAATTAAGCACTAATTAAGGTTCTGTGAAATGGATAAAACCTATAATCCACAAGATATAGAACAGTCTTTATATAAAGGCTGGGAAGACAATGGTTACTTTAAACCATCAGGTAAAGGCGAAGCATACTCAATTATGATACCGCCACCGAATGTCACAGGTAGCCTACATATGGGGCACGCTTTCCAGGACACTATCATGGATACGCTGACTCGTTATAAGCGCATGCAAGGTAACAACACGCTTTGGCAAGTAGGTACTGACCACGCAGGTATCGCAACACAAATGCTTGTTGAGCGTAAGTTAGCTGCTGAAGAAGGTAAAACACGTCACGACCTCGGCCGCGAAGCATTTATCGATAAAATTTGGGAGTGGAAAAACCACTCTGGTGGCACTATCACTAAACAATTACGTCGTTTAGGCGCTTCTGTAGATTGGGACCGTGAGCGTTTCACTATGGACGAAGGCCTTTCTGAAGCGGTTAAAGAAGTATTCGTACGCCTTCACAAAGAAGACTTAATCTACCGTGGTAAGCGCCTAGTTAACTGGGATCCTAAACTACACACTGCGATTTCTGATCTTGAAGTTGAAAACAAAGACAAACAAGGTCACATGTGGAATCTACGTTACCCACTTGCTGACGGCGTAAAAACCAAAGACGGTAAAGACTACATCATTGTTGCGACCACACGTCCTGAAACCATGCTTGGTGACACAGGTGTGGCAGTAAACCCAGATGATGAGCGCTACCAAGATCTGATCGGTAAAGAAATTTTACTGCCTATCGTAAACCGTCGTATTCCAATTGTTGCCGATGAACATGCAGACATGGAAAAAGGCACAGGTTGTGTGAAAATCACGCCTGCCCACGATTTTAACGATAACGAAGTAGGTAAACGTCACCAACTACCAATGATTAACATCTTCAACAAAGATGCTGCGGTATTAAGCGAAGGCGAAAGCTACACATTCGACGGTAAAGAGCTTGAATTAGATGCGCCAATTCCTGAGCGCCTACATGGCCTTGACCGCTTTGATGCACGTAAAGCGATTGTGAGCGAATTTGAAGAACTTGGCCTGTTAGAAAAAATTGAAGATCACAGCCTAACTGTACCTTACGGTGACCGTTCTGGCGTAGTGATTGAACCGCTTCTTACTGATCAGTGGTACGTGCGCGTAGCACCTCTAGCTGAGCCTGCGAAAGAAGCCGTTAAAAATGGCGACATTAAGTTCGTACCTCAGCAATACGAGAACATGTACTTCTCGTGGATGAACGACGTTCAGGACTGGTGTATTTCACGTCAGCTTTGGTGGGGTCACCGAATCCCTGCTTGGTACGACAACGAAGGTAACGTATACGTTGGTCGTGACGAAGCTGAAGTACGCCGCGATAACAACCTTGCAGATGATGTTGCACTTAAGCAAGATGAAGACGTGTTAGATACCTGGTTCTCGTCTGCGCTTTGGACTTTCTCAACGCAAGGCTGGCCTGCAAACACTGACGATTTAAAAACTTTCCACCCGTCAGACGTATTGGTAACAGGTTTCGACATCATCTTCTTCTGGGTTGCGCGTATGATCATGATGACCATGCACTTTATCAAAGATGAAGACGGCAAGCCGCAAGTACCATTTAAAACCGTTTACGTAACAGGCCTTATACGTGATGAAAACGGCGATAAGATGTCTAAGTCGAAAGGTAACGTACTTGATCCTATCGACATGATTGACGGTATCGACCTTGAAAGCCTAGTTGAAAAGCGCACTGGTAACATGATGCAGCCACAGCTAGCGAAAAAGATTGAGAAGAATACCCGTATAACATTCGAAAACGGGATTGAAGCACACGGTACAGACGCACTGCGTTTCACCCTTGCTGCAATGGCTTCAACAGGTCGTGATATCAACTGGGATATGAACCGCCTTGAAGGTTACCGTAACTTCTGTAACAAACTATGGAACGCAAGCCGTTACGTATTAATGAATACAGAAGAGCAAGACTGTGGCTTCGCTACAGATGCTGAAAAACAATACTCACTCGCTGATCGCTGGATCTTAGGCCAATTTGAAGCAACTGTTAAAACCTATACTGAACATCTAGAAAACTACCGTTTTGACCTAGCTGCAAACACCATTTATGAGTTCACTTGGAACCAATTCTGTGACTGGTACCTAGAACTTACTAAACCAGTATTGTTTAAAGGTAACGAAGCACAGCAACGTGGTACTCGTCATACCTTGATCACAGTATTAGAAAGCCTACTTCGCTTAATGCACCCGTTAATGCCATACATCACAGAAACGATTTGGCAACGTGTTGCACCGCTTGCAGGTATCGAAACCGCAGGCACTAGCATCATGGTTCAAGGTTTCCCTGCATACAATGAAGCAAATGTTGATAGCCAAGCGATGGACGACCTAGAATGGGTTAAGCAGTTCATTCTTGCTATTCGTAACATTCGTGGTGAAATGGATATCAGCCCAAGCAAACCATTATCGGTATTGCTCGCTAATGCGTCTGACGAAGACAAGCGCCGCTTAACGGATAACAAAGCATTCTTAGCGTCACTTGCTAAGCTTGAAGCGTTTACGCTTCTTGATAACAAAGACGATGCACCAGCGTGTGCAACATCTTATGTTGGTAACCTTGAGATCATGATCCCAATGGCTGGCCTAATCGATGTTGAAGCTGAATTAGCTCGTATCGCGAAGCAGCTTGAGAAAGCAGAGAAAGGCTTAGCACAGGTTCAAAACAAGTTAGCTAACGAGAAATTCGTTAACAACGCGCCAGAAGCGGTACTTGCTAAAGAGAAAGATAAGCTAGCCGAATACTCTGATGCTAAAGCCAAATTACTTGAGCAAAAAGCGAAGATTGAGAGTTTGTAATACCACTTCTAATCATTGCTAACACCACAGAAAACGCGAGCCTAGGCTCGCGTTTTTGTTTCTAAAAAATCAACAAACTGATACACTCATCGACAATAAAAATAACAAATGGATTTACCATGCTTAAACAACTATTACTCGTATCAACAATATCTATCGTCAGCCTTTCAAGTCATGCAAATGATAATTCATCTTGGTCTTTTGGTGCTGGCCACTTTGAACATGGTGGGGTTCTTGGCGCAAAATACACATATGATATAAATGAGAAGCATAGCGCATTTGCCTCAATAGGTATTATTGGCTATGCATTTGGCTATGAGTATCAATTAAACAATCATGTCGATTTAGGACTTACCTTTGGACAACAAGCTGCCTATGCAAGTGACGGATTCTTAGTCGCAAAAGCAAATTATTACTTCAGTAATCAAGGTAAAAAAGGCTTTTATGTGGGCGCGAGTTTTGGCGTAAAAGAAGAAGATGGTGAATGTTTTATTTTCTGCGAACAAGCTGACACTGAAAAGGTGAAATCTATTGGTGGCATTCATATTGGCTACCGTTTCTAGAATTAAATAATATTAATTCTCATTTAGATTGACAATCTTTCGGCTCCTTTTTAAACTAAGCCTTATCTTTTAAAGGAACATAAAATGGAGCCTTCATCATGTTCGTCATGCTTATTCTAGTCTCTTTGATGTTTGCAGGCTTAAGTGTTTATTGCTTTTGTAAAGCCAATTACTGCGCCTGTAATAAAGCAGGACAATGTGATAATCCTATCAACCTTTTCTGGTTAGGCACGATTTTAGCGGCGCTCGTTTCTTTGGCCTTTAGCTGTTTTGCACTTCACACTGAACAGGGCACTATTCTATGGCTGATTATGATGACAAGCTGTCAACTCGGCGCGGTATTATCTGCAAAATGGCAAGCTCTAACTCGTTCTGAAACACCTAAACTAAAAGATGAGACCTTAACAGGCGGGATAAATTGAGTTCGTAATCACTGGGTCTAATACTAGCAACAACTTTTATTTCATCTTCAACTGCATGTAAATCCAGATCTTTGCCTGTGATATGATGCCTGTGCTTAGTGTTATAGAATACTTTCACTTTAGGTTTCATAGGCGATTTTTTATTCCCTTCAAGCACAAGTGCCAACCTATCATTGGTTAAACGCACAATGGTGCCAACAGGATGTACCCCTAAGCACTTAATAAACTTTTGAACTAACTGTGCATCGAATTGATGCTTATTTGCCAGTAAATAGCGTAAAACGTGAATGGGCTCTTCCCCGTTTTGATGAGGTCGCTCTGATGTCATTGCATCATAAACATCTACAATGGCCATCATTCTGGCAGGTTTACTGATTTTTGAACCCGATAGACCTCTTGGATAACCAGAGCCGTCCACCCTTTCATGATGATTTAAAATCATATCCATCACAAGCGGACTTATTCCTGACTCCCCTTTCACCAACCCTAATGATTGCACTACATGTTTCTTTAGTGCTTTAAATTCTAATTCATTGAGGTTTTCGGTTTTATTAATGATCCCTTGGGGTAATTTTGTATGGCCTACATCATGTAACATAGCGCCGAGTGCTAACTGCTGAATTTGCTCATTTTTAATGCCTAGGTATTTAGCAAACACACTCATTAAAATGGTGCAATTGATCATGTGACGCCAGTTATAACCATCTTTGTCTTTTAAGCGACTCAAAATAGCCATCGCATTACTGTTACGTAAAACTGAGTCTACTATTTCATTGCTAACCTGATTAAGCAGAGAAACATCGAGCTTTGCACCTATGGTTAGATCATTGTATAAATTTTTTAATTGCTGAGAATGTTGATCAAATTGTTGACTTGCCTTAGCAAATTCCTGCTCTAAAGATTTTTCTGCAACCGCAGGTATAACTGTTTTCTTTATTCCTGAGTGAGCTTCTTCTTTAGGTGTCTCGCTTTCTTTTTGTTTTGCTGCTGGCCGATACTTTTCCGGAACTTCAATATCACTTTGAGAAAAATCTATTTTTAGCTCCATCACGCCTTTAGAAAGCAACTGGGCAATAATCCCCTGATCTCGTACCATACCGCGAGATTTTATTTTTATTTTGGCATCGCTGCGCTGTTTGCATACACTATCTACAAACATCCCAGGTTGCAATTCAGATATTGGCAAAGAAACCAGCATAAGCACATAAATTTAACAAATTAGATACAAGAGTGGTTTGTATCATTTTTCAGCGCAACCCGTCTATCTTTTAGACGAAATTTAATACATTCTCCCTAGTAAAATCTTACAATATATGCATTAAAAAAGGAGCTTTCGCTCCTTTTCATAACTTCTTGTGAGTTCAACCTACTCTTGGAAGTAAGTGCCCCAACCGTCATATTCAACTCTGCACTCAATAGCAAGCGCAGCTAACTTATCAACGTCTTCCATAATAACGTCAACGTCTAACTCTGCTTCAACAACAACATCAAAGCCCCATATTTTACTGCCATCTTCAAGCTCAAGCTCTGCTGGGTCTTCTACGTCATAGCCAAGTTTAAATGCAGCTAAAGCCGCTTCTTCTAATTGCTTAAAATCTTCACTTACAAAGTGATGTTCAACTTCGTATAGTTTTTCAGTTGAAGAGCCATCTTCAATTAAAGATTCTACGATGTCTTCACTAATTTCGCGCCAGTTTTCCATTATCTTCTTTTACCTTGTCATCAAGTTGTGCAATACGTTCAGCCATCAGAGCATGTGTTGCACTAGCATGGTCTCTGGCACTGATTTCTTTATCAAGGGTGATCGGTGCCAATACATCAATATAGATTGTACCATTGTCCCAACGATTTAGCTTAATACAATCATGGGTTGAATTCATACAAACCGGTACCACAGGCACATCTGCATTCATCGCGGTATGAAATGCACCGGTTTTAAAAGGTAATAAGCCTCGGCCATAGCTTCGGGTGCCCTCTGGGAACATCCAAACAGATAAACCATTATCTTTTATCTTTGCGACTGACTTACCTAAGGTACCCATTGCTTTAGAACGATTACCTCGGTCAATTAGAATGTTACCCGATAGCCAATAAAGCTGACCAAAAAATGGGATCCACTTTAAGCTGTGTTTACCCATACTCACGGTATTTTCAGGAACTGCTGCAGGTAGAGTAAATAGGTCATAGTTGTTCTGGTGGTTTGCGACATAAATGGCTGGGCCAACTTTTTGAGCACTGGGATCGACATTAATTTCTAACTTAACCCCTACCACTGTCGACATTTTGCCAAACCAGCTAGCAATAATATGCACATTGTTTCTATGAAACGGCCTAATGATTGAGAGCAATAAACCAAAAACACAACTCAACACAATAAATAGCGCCATAGCTATTACACGTAAAACAGCTAACAAAACCCATACTCCTATTTAAATCAGCATAACATTATAATCAATTAGCGAACACTTGTAAGCTCAAATGTAGCTTTCTAGCATTTCTAATTTAACTGACAACTCTATGCTTTATAACAGGCATAAAAAATGCCGCTAAAGATAGCGGCATTTTATGAAATTTATTCTATTTTAGTGCATTGCTGATTGCAGCTTCTTCATCGCTGACTTTTCAAGCTGTCTGACTCGCTCAGCTGACACATTATATTTAGCAGCTAAGTCTTGTAAGGTAGCCTTTTCATCAGCTAACCAACGAGAGCTAATAATATCTTGAGAGCGCTCATCTAAGGTTTTTAATGCTGCAAATAAGCGATTTTGAGATTGCTCTTGCCATTGCTCTTCTTCAACCACATCAGCCAAATCACCACTGTTATCTGTTAAGTATTGTACTGGAGAGAAGTTACTTGCTGGAGCATCATCATTATCATCAGATGTTAAGTCGAAGCCCATATCTTGACCACTCATACGCGACTCCATCTCACGTACTTCTTTTTCACTTACACCTAACTCGTTAGCAACAGTCGCCACTTCGTCTTGGTTAAACCAACCTAGACGCTTTTTATTCTTACGTAGATTGAAGAATAATTTACGTTGCGCTTTAGTTGTCGCAACTTTTACGATACGCCAGTTTTTCAATACATATTCATGGATCTCAGCTTTTATCCAGTGAACAGCAAATGAAACTAGGCGAACACCCACTTCAGGGTTAAAGCGTTTTACCGCTTTCATTAAACCAATGTTTCCTTCTTGGATTAAATCGGCTTGCGGCAGGCCATAACCCGCATAGCTTTTTGCGATGTGCGCTACAAAGCGAAGGTGAGAAACAATAAGTTGCTTAGCAGCTTCTAAATCACCATCTTGATGTAAGCGAGTCGCTAGTGCTTTCTCTTGCTCAGCATCAAGCATAGGAATTTGGCCTACAGTTTGTAAGTAGCCATCTAAACTTGCGCTTTGTTGTCCTGTTGTCAGGGCCATTGCGTAAATATCGTTACTCATTTTTCACCTCAGTGATAAACATTTTAGCTGATTTTAGCACTCTAACCCAAAGAGTGCTAACGCCTATATAATACTTTTCTGTTCTAAATTGCAAGAAGTTTTATTCAATTTTGTAATTAAAAAAATAAACCAATGATAAATATAGAAAAAGTAATTGTTGAAATAAATTTAAAAGTGTTTCAAGTTGTGAATTTAACGAAATGGTATGACAGATAAATGACACTTAAGCTCATAAAAGTTGCTGAGAGTGCTAATTTTAGCACTCTCTATTTATCTTCAATTAGACTCTGTCTGGCTCTATATCTTTAATGTATTTTCTAACCGAAATATAAGAACCACTAAAGCCAAGCCCAATTGCCAATGAGAGTAAAATTAACAGCTCGTTGCCATTTAAGCCGATTAATACAAAATTACTTTGATACACACCTGCAACCATAGCCACTGCTGACTCTAGCCACCAAAGCATCATGACTACACTCATGAATGCGACAAATCCACCTATTACGCCATACCATATACCAGTCCAGATAAATGGCGTATGAATAAAGGCATTTGTTGCACCAACCAGCTTTAAAACTTGAATCTCTTCTTTCTTGTCCATGATAGATAAGCGAATTGTATTACCTATAATAAGTATCACTGCACTGAGTAATAACAGTCCCACTGTAAATACACTTTCTTTTAAAAGGCTTAATAGTGCGTTCAAACGCTCTAACCAAGCAATATCTAACTTACCGAATTCGACCTCTCTCTCAGCTTCAAGTTTAGTCAGGAGTTGCTGAGCAGCTTGAGGTTTTCTGTAACGCACGGTCGGCGTCACTAACACCACATTCGGCAATGGGTTTTCATCTAAGTAGTCTAGCGCCTGCCCAAAGCCTGAAACCTGTTTAAATTCTTTGAGCGCTTGGGACTTTGAAATATAGCTGACGCTTTCAATCTCTGGATAAAGTGCTAAACGTTTTACCAATGTCTGCGTTTGCGCATCATTGAGCTCTTCCTTTACGAATAATGATATCTCAGCGGCATCACTAAACCCGCTGCTCACTTGTTGTACGTTTTTCACGACCACATATAAAGTCGCTGGTAAGGTTAAGCTCAACCCTAGTACCAAAATAGTCATTAAAGAGGCGATTGGCGTTCGCCACATCTCACCTAAACTATTTATGCCTTGGCGAATAAAGTTCAGTAGCGAAAAGTACAGTGCGCTAATGCCATTACGGTTATTGCTGCCACCTTGGGAGTTACGACTTTTAAAAAGTAAACTCATAGCACCTCCTGCGCTAATGGATCTGTGATTAAGCGACCATGATCCAAAGTGAGGCTTCGATACTTCATTCTAGCGATTAACCCCAAGTCATGGGTGGCGATTAACACAGCGGTGCCATGCCGATTAAAATCTTCGAACAGCTTGAGAATTTCCATTGATAATTCTGGGTCTAAGTTACCCGTTGGCTCATCAGCAAGTAATAAAGGTGGAGAATTTACGATAGCACGCGCAATCCCGACACGTTGCTGCTCACCACCTGATAATGTACTGGGCTGACATTTTACTTTATTTAAAAGTCCCACTTTATCTAACGCAGCATGAACACGTTTGGTGATATTTTTGTGGTGCATCCCTTCAATCACTAATGGCAGCGCCACATTATCAAACACGTTATACCTATCTAGCAGCCGATGGTTTTGGAAAATAATCCCAATATCACGGCGTACGTAGGGAATTTGTCGATTTTTCACAACGTTCAAGTTAACGCCATTAATGTATACATGACCCGCTGACGGCCTTTCCATGACGCTAATAAGCTTTAACAGCGTACTTTTACCAGCTCCACTGTGGCCAGTTAAAAACGCTAACTCACCATCAGCTAATTCAAAACTGACTTTTTCTAACGCTCTATGACCACCAGAGTAAGTTTTACTTACATTTTCAAATCGGATCATGTCAGGCCTTCACTATCTTTTATTATTTTGAGACCAAAAAGGGAGTAAACACTCCCTTTTATTCCTTTGTTAATCGTCTTGGCTAAATAACGCCTCGATAAAATCATCACTCTTGAAAGTTCTCAAGTCATCAATGCCTTCACCTACGCCAATATAACGAATAGGGATCTGGAACTTATCGGCAACAGCAAAGATAACACCACCTTTCGCGGTACCATCTAGTTTAGTTAAGGTGATACCTGTTAAACCGACCGCTTTATTAAATAAGTTAACTTGGCTGATGGCATTTTGACCAGTACCTGCATCGATGGTCAGCATGACTTCATGTGGCGCATCAGGGTCCAGCTTTTTCATAACACGCGCAATTTTTTCAAGTTCTTGCATTAAGTTATCTTTATTCTGAAGACGACCCGCAGTATCTGCAATTAACACATCAACAGAACGTGCTTTTGCTGCTTGGAAAGCATCAAACACCACTGATGCACTATCAGCGCCTGTATGCTGGGCAACAACTGGAATATCGTTACGTTCACCCCAAACTTGTAGCTGCTCAACAGCTGCTGCACGGAAAGTGTCACCTGCTGCTAACATCACTGACTTGCCTTCTTGTTGGAACTGCTTGGCAAGCTTACCAATTGTCGTTGTTTTACCAACACCGTTTACGCCCACCATTAAAATCACAAATGGTTTTTTATCCGCATTAATTTCTAATGGCTTTTCTGCAACTTTCAGCATTTCTGACATTTCTTGCTTCATTAAGTCGTAAAGTGCTTCACCATCTTTGAGCTGCTTCCTGTCAGCGGCATCTGTCAGGTTGTCGATTAGCTTCATGGTGGTATCGACACCTAAATCAGCGGTAAGCAGTTGCGTTTCTAGATCTTCAAAAAGCTCATCATCAATTTTCTTACCTTTAAAGATAGCCGCAAAACCAGAACCAATATTTGCTTTTGTCTTTAAAAGACCTTTTTTAAGACGAGAGAAGAAACCTTCTTTTTTAGGCTTTTCCGCTTTGGCTTTTTCTTCTGCTAATTTCTCGGCTTCTAATCGAGCCTGCTCAGCCGCTTCTGCCTCACGCGCTAAACGCTCTGCTTCTTCACGTTCTGCTTGCTCTTTAGCAATGCGTTCTTGCTCTAGTCTTTCAGCTTCTAAACGTGCTTGCTCAGCCGCTTCTGCTTCACGCGCTAAACGCTCTGCTTCTTCACGTTCGGCTTGTTCTTTAGCAATGCGTTCTTGCTCTAGTCTTTCAGCTTCTAATCGAGCCTGCTCAGCCGCTTCAGCCTCACGCGCTAAACGCTCTGCTTCTTCACGTTCA